>JAEZTJ010000038.1 GCA_023421505.1 Bacillota bacterium | reverse complement strand
TCACTAGGTTGGCAAGGATCTACTGCCATGGAAGCTGAACCTGCTTAGTTTATAAAACACTAAAAAATGATATAGGGATAGTCTGCCCTTTTTGGCTACCCGAAAGGTTTTGTTTCATAGTAATCATCAGAAATGATATAAAACATTATGAATAAAATAAAACATCCTGTCTGTTTTTGAGCTGAGATAGGATGTTTTTATTCGTTATAAAGAGTTTTTAATCTTAGATTAGAAGGCTAAGTGATTTTAGGATTGGAAGTACTCCCATACCTCTTCTGCAATCTCACTGGTTAATCCTAAGTCAAACAAAATCTGTAAAAGTCCAAATCTGTTTCGTAGATCCTTAGCAACCTTAAAACTATTCAAGAAGGTAGTTTTATCAATGCCAATTGAAGTAGGATTATTTGGTGCACCCAGTAAGGATAAATAGGACCGTACTTCATCTGCTGAAGGTAAATTAGCTGTAAGCGTCTTTAAGCTCTGCCAGTTGGCCTGCAGTATATCGATACGAGGCAAAACCCTAGCAGGGTCATTCTTACCAATATTATTTTCCAAATCTATCACAGCATCCGAGGCTTTTTGATAAGTTATTTTAATCATTGCATCCCATTTCTCTTTAGAAAAAGCGAAAGCTTTATCCTTAGCGCAGGAAAAATCGATACTCTTATTCATTAATAATTCATATGCTTTTAGTACTGCTATTGTACCGATTCCTACCTCGGTACCGTGAAGGTGCGAAGCTTTTCCTTCTAATAAGGACATCATTTCCCAATAATGAGCAAGATGATGTTCACTGCCGGAAGCAGGTCTTGAATTCTTAACAAAGCTCATTGCGATACCTGAAAGCACCAAAGCCTCCATAATATTTTTTATAGCAATCGGATCTCGAAGCTTTGCTAGAGTAATATTATCTACGACTACTTCAATAGAATGCCTTACAAGCTTTTCTATCTCGCAGCAGTAGTATTCTCCGGTAATGATATGTGAGATCTGCCATTCACAAAGGCTTATATATTTTCCCAGGATATCACCTATTCCAGCTGCCAGCATTTCCATAGGCGCATCCTTTAATATATTAATATCTCCTATTATTGCAAAGGGAGAATGAGCTTCATAGGTAGTCTTCATGTGATTTACAATCAGCGGAGCAACCGTGGATGCAAAGCCATCCATAGAAGGAGCTGTTGCAATAATCATATAGGGAAGCTTCAGTCTATAGCTGATAAAGCGGCTAAGATCATTCAAAGTACCGCTGCCCACAGCTATGATATGGTCACATTCATCATCAAAATGAAGAAGAATTTCACCAATCGCTTTCTCGTCAGGTACGAGCTTTTCATGATCAAGAATATAGCTGGAATAGTTGAGTGCAGCTTTATCCATGATAGAACAGACTTTATCGCCAGCTTTCGAAAAAGTGGTTTTATCAAAAATAAAATATGATTTATGATAATCATACTCTTTTAATAAATCAGGAAGAAATTGAAGCGAATTTTCACCAATATTGATAAATTTAATGGGTGCAAGATGTTCCTTTCCACAGCTGCAAGAAAAGGTAAAGTTAATAAAATCATTGATAGTGCCTTGACTGGGGATGAGCATAATAAACCACCTTTCAGTTTTTTGATAAAGTGATTATATCACGGAATGCATAGTTCGTCTAATTTGAATATAAAAATTTTTGAACGCAAAATGTGAAAATGTGAAGATATTATGAAATGCACAAGTACTGCTTGCAAAACGAATTATTTTCACTATAATTAATGGTATATAATTACATTATAGGTAAATGTGAAATGCTAGAGAATTCTTCTTTGTATACATAATAAATACATATTCCTCCGCTCCGGAATGGTTTTATTGCTTATAGAATATAAAGCTTATGAGTTTCGCAATTACCCAATAATAATTAAAAGGGGGAAAGATTTTGTACGGTATAAAGAAAGGCGTTATAAAGGGATTACTAGCTATAATTCTTACTTTTAGTTTTTTATCGGTAGCATATATTACATCAGATATTGCAGTAGCCGAGGCAGCAATCGCAGAACCGTCCTTAAAGGAATCGAAGAAAACGCTATATGCAGGATATGATACCTATACAATATTACTTAATAAACTATCAAATAAAGCAATAGTTTCCTACAAAAGCAGTAATACTAAAGTTGCTTCTGTTACCTCTAAAGGGCTTGTTAAACCGATTTCGGCCGGTTCGGCAACTATCACAGTAGCTGTGAAACAGAATAATAAAACCTATAACCTAAAAGCGGTTATCACAGTACTAAAACCTAGTATCAGTCTTACTCAATCAACGGGTTACTTAAATATTGGCGAGTCCTATCAATTTAAGGCAAAAGCAGAGGGTATGGATGAGGAGATAGAATGGAGTGTATCTGATACAAAGCTTGCAAAGATAAACGACAGCGGCAAACTTTTAGCTCTAGTAAGCGGAAAGGTTACAGTATATGCGAAGGCAGGTGATAAAACAGTTACAAAAGAAATCGTAATCGGATCGAATTTATTGGGTGTCTATTCTAAGGATATAACCTGTTATGGTGATACGACAATTTGGATCACTACCTCAAAGGATATAGAGGATGAAGCATTAACCTATGATACTGAGAACGGTATCATTGACTGTAGCTGGGGAAAATGGTCGGGAGAGCGCATACCGCTAATGATTAAGCCTAATAAGAAAGGCACTGATACAATTACCATTACCTCGGATACAACGAATGACCAAGTGATTTTACATGTAACGGTTATTGATAAACCGGTCAAGAAGGAGCTTTCTTCGAAGGATATGTATACATTATGCAAACCTTCTACTGTAGAGATCGTAGCTTCTGATGATTATGATGAAGCGCTTGGTTCAGGTTTCTTTACCGGTGATGGTAAGGTGGTTACCAATTATCATGTTATTGAAGGTGCTAAAAAGATTTTCATTAAAACCTATGATAAAAAGAAATATGAGGTAACGACTATTCTTGGGTATGATGAGGATTTGGATTTAGCAATCCTACAGTTAGATGAAGACTATGATAGTCTTACTTTAAGTCAGGATGAAGTAGAAGGAGGAGAGGAGGTATATACCTTTGGAAGTCCTCTTGGATTAACAGGAACAATGTCTAAGGGGATGGTGTCAACTGCTTCTCGTAAAATTGATGGAGAAGAAGCAGAATTTATACAAATTGACGCTCCAATATCCCCCGGAAACAGTGGTGGACCTCTCGTGAATGCTTACGGTGAGGTAATCGGAATTAATACCTTATATTATGTAGACGGACAAAACTTAAATTTTGCAATTAATGTTAAGGAGCTGCAGAAGATAAATACCAATCAACCAATCTCGGTATCCGGTTATTACCAGAGATATGAGAAGGAGCTAGAGGATTGGTTTAATAAAAATATTATTAAAGAAGACACAACTAGAAGTCAGGATCCAAGTAAATGTCAGGAGATCCCATCAGGTAGCGGAATTGCAGGAAGTGTTACGAAAACAGAAAATGGAGACTGTTATTACTTTGAAGTGACAGAGCCCACTGAGTTTCTAGCAATTCTAAAATCAGAAAATTTAACAGACTTAAATAATACATATTTTGATTTATATTATTATGATGGGGATATTGTCAGCGGATGTGATGTAAATACCGATAAAATGATGGAATATATCTATCAGGAAACATTATATCCGGGTGAATATATCATATTTATATCTGTTCCTACCGGGTATACCGGAGAAGATGTGGACTATTTATTTACTATATTATATTAAATTCTAACTAAAGAGAAGGCACCATGGTTAAAGTTAAATATTAATTCAATGCATTGATACCATACATCTAGGTTATGTATTGCAGTAAATTATTCATACTTTAATTTGGTGCCTTCTTTTTTTATAAGAAATAACTTTTTCATATAAAACAGTGCATATCCAAGTTATTATTGGACTTGTGCTGATGCCGAATAATACGGTAACAATCGCTATTAATTTACTGGAGCTCTTATGTATTATTGCTAAGTTTTTAATACCAGCTGATAGTAAGGGTAAAAATATACCAAATAATAATACGGACCAGATTAAAGGCGGAAAGGATAAAATTCTTAATGGAATAGCAGTAATACCAGCAATAATACCAAATATACCAAGAAGGATGGATGCAGGCTGCAGCGGCCTTTTTATTGTAAATAATGGAATTAAAAAACTTCTCCATAGGGCACCGGTCTGTGCGCCACCAAAGGTTCCGCCAAGCATATTACGAAGTGAGGTTATTAAAAAGGAGCGATTTAAATTAATTTCTTCCTTCTTTTCTTCGGGTCCGTAATTTGCATCAAGCATAGTTGTTATAGAAACTGTATCAATTGCCCAAAGTAATAGTACAAATAGTGCAAAGGGAAGTGTTTTGATTATCGTATAGAGATTTAATCCAAAACCAATTCCCCACATATCCCTCCACCAATGTACAGGATAAAAAGATGGAAGGGATATATTCATCTCCATAGTTTGGATTAGTTGAAAACCAAAAGTGAGTGAAATCAGAATAGCAGTAATTGCTGCGGTTGGTATGATCAGCCACAATTTATGCCATTTCAGTAATAGGAGATAGAAAGTGAAAATCAACAGGAGTATAAGATACAACGCTATAGGAGTTTTGTAAAAAAAAACGTATAATTTGCGTATAGACATAATTACGCCGGAAGCTCCAAAGGTTATAGTAAGGCTTACTTTGGTAATAGGGCCGGATAAAGCAAGTAGCTTAGAAAAAAGCTTGGTCTGAACTGCGAGGATACCAGTAATACCGATACCAATACTTAAAATAAAAGGATGTACGCCAAAAGCTGCCATAGTGGGAATCATTGTTACAAAAGGTGCCAGAGTGCCCGAAGGGGCAACATCTCTCCATATTAGAGCAGCGATTAACGTAATAATACTTCCGATTATGATCTCTATACGGACATTTTCAAATACAAAATCTGGATTAGTGATTTTTATTTCAGCAGCCCAAATAACTGCAAAAGAGGTAACCAGTGCTGTTTTTCCAATTAACCCGGAGATTGCAGGTATTGTATCTATTAACATAAATTTTTGAAGAAATTTATTTTTTGACATATTAGCGTATTTTACCTCATTAGAATTATTATACTAAGGATTTGAAGAAGTATAAGTCAATCCTCTATTAATTTGATCTATCCATAGCATAAATTATTAGTATAAACAGTTATATTATAATAAAAGTGGGAGCATTATTATTCCCTTGAGAAATTTTGGCGTGACTCTACATGTCTTATTGTGGCAAGAGATGTTTGGCGGACAACTGATTGCATATACAATAGGGTGCAATATAAGAGTGTGTTACAAGCATTACATGCTTTATTCAAAATATCTCTGAGGGAATAATAATACTCCCACTTTTATATCTTCACGATTACTCTGTTTTTAGTCACATAAACGAATGCTTAAAATCTCATTGGAATTAAATCAATATAATCCTGCAAAGGTGCATCTTTTAATAAGCATTCGATTATTTGTTTGCCTAGAGGATTTAAGTCATCTGTAATAAATTTAGTGGCTTCCTTCTTAAAGAAATTTACCAGGATAGCAGCTCCAGCGTCATACCCGTCAATACCAACCTCCTGCTGCCTTTCTGGTTGCAGGAAGGCTTTCCTAATATATTGACCGTCTACTTTTAAGGAATCAAGGCCATATCCTAATAGGGTACAGCGAGCTTCTTTTAAGTGCTCTAATCTGAATTTTGCGCTTCCTCTTCTTGCAATGTATTCTCTGGCAACCCATTGAGGGTTAAAGCTTACCTTGTATACTCCTATATGCTGATTCGGGATTAGTACATATCTTGTGCTGGAGGAAAGAATAATCTGATCGAGTAGTAAATTTGCCTGTTTCACCATCTTACCTGTTGCAAAAGGCCAGTAAGAGCCGACACCTTCACTGATCATACCTTTTCCGCCTACGATACTTGGATTATTATAACCGCGCGGTGCTACCAGTCTCCAAAGCCAAGCAAGAGCAGGAGGAAGGATGTGCAGCATACCAAGAATTCCATAGGAAGGATTATCTTTCGTACAGGGTGGAGTTCTTACGCCAAAGCTTCGAACGTCCACCTCTACGGGATCGGATACAATGTCGGGAACGAGTCTTCTGGGAAGAATTGCTCTTGGGTTAGGGCAGGGTGTACCATCTGAGTCAAGCGTATGCTCCCAAACCAGACAGGTAGCTTTGGGAACACCCTGAATATTTAGGAAAACTAAAGGCTCCTTAGGCTGAGTAAAAATCTTCTCATATTGCGGTGATGTACCATATTCTTTAACGTGATCAAGTCGTAGGAACCAGCCGCTTTCCGCATCTTGAACAACAAGCTTTTTACTGTCATTTTGCATCTTTGGATGACAGAGTGCCATATCATCCGTTACCGGACGAAGTTCACAAGATTCAGTCAAATCAAGATAATATTTTTCACCCGTTAACAGATTTTCGCCTAAGATCAGTCTGCCATCCTCTGCTCTGTGAGCAGGTTCGATCATTTCACTCTTGCCGCCCCCGGAAGCACCTTCATGCATGATTACTATTTCATTATCATAGGGTGTAATCACTTTTACAGTAGAAGCATGTGCAGTTACCCAGCCCTCACGCTCACCTATATTAAGTAAAACGCCATAAATTCCTTTTTTCGCACTGGGTCCCGGATACAGGTTATATGAAAATACTTCATGTACCTCTTCCAGTCTGTTATGAACAACAATCTGCTTGCCATTAAAATGTGTGTGGCGGAAGGGTGGTGCAAGATATACAATTGCTTTTGGATTAAAATGCTCAGGAACCTCATCAATGCTTAAGAAGCCCTGTAAATCTGCCAGTGCACAGGTAAAGATTGCCGCATTTTTTGGAGCAATCAGAAGAGCAGGATATCCATATTGATTACCGCCGGCCATAAAGGGAAGGATAATCAGCTCCTGATTTTTCAGCCAGTGAAAGGTATCCTTACGAAGCGGTTCAAAATCCGTTTTATAAATATCTTTAAATCTAGGCTTGTCCGTGTCAAGGTTATCACCAATCACTAAGCTATCTGGATCACGTCTGCGCATATAGTCTTCTGTATAATTTACAGCTACTCCATTCTTACAGCGTGTGACAATAACTTCAGGAACAATTCCCTTTCCGGCTACATCGTAAGTTACTTCATACGTATTAGCATCTTTGTCAGCAAAGCAAAGCTCTATTAATTGTGCTCTGGTTTTTGGAAAGATTAGCTTATTGCTTTCAATTAATATGTTCTTGACATCATTTGTTAAATCAAATTTTCTAAGGTAATCGCTAACATTTGTCTCCATTTTATTTCTCCTTTTCTCTATAGTATTGATTTTTTAAGTTAATTCATGCATTAGTTGAAGATAATCATGAATAAGAAAATAAATAAAAAATAAGCCGATACCCTAGTAATATTTCTAAGATATCGGCTTACTTACAACTTAACTTATTTAAGCAGGTTATTTTGTATTGTCTTCCGAGACTATTTAGTTGCTATCATTTCTTCGATATTTCTATCTGCGGTAATTACAATAATTTTTTCTCCGGTTCTTGTACTAAGATCGGAATGAGTGCTGATTATGGCTACATCGATGATATCTGTGATTAATGTTTCCAAATATCCGCGCCCTCCTTCAAAAAGCGAAGACCGTACTTTTTTTAATAATTCTATCCCTTGTTGATTATCAGTTAATTTCTGTTCGGAGGGACTTAACACTCCAGTTAATCGTATAATGATTAAATCATTCAGGATATAGGTTCTGATTAATTTTGGACCTCGGCCCATATATTCCATCTCAAATTTGCTGACTGCTTCACTCAGCTTTGCTTCTAATTGACCCTTCGTCATACCATCACCTCAAAGTAGTCTTAATATATCGTATTTATGATTTGTTGTCAATAAGAAGCTTTCTAAGAGGATAAACAATTACCAGTAAGAAATACAAACATTACCAAGTCTCTGCCTGAAGCTTCGTATCTTTAGCAATTACTTCCTCTGCCATATCAAGCTTCATTTTCTCCAGCTTTCCACTGAGATTACCATCATATACACCCAGTATCTGTGCTGCTAAAATAGCTGCATTATCAGCTCCGTCAATTGCTACTGTGGCAACAGGAATGCCCTTTGGCATCTGAACAGTGGATAGGAGAGCATCAAGTCCATCTAGGGTAGATGCTTTAATTGGAACTCCGATCACTGGTAAAGTAGTATGTGCTGCAATAACTCCTGCAAGATGAGCGGCTTTACCAGCTGCACAAATGATTACACCAAAACCGTTCTCTTTTGCTGTTGAAGAAAATTCACATGCCTGCTTAGGAGTACGATGAGCACTCATTACATGTACCTCAAATTCAATTTCAAAGCTCTTTAGCGTCTGAATTGCACCCTTTAGAACAGGTAGATCACTGTCACTTCCCATGATAATAGCTACTTTTTTACACATAATTGTCTCCATTCCGCTGCAATTTGCAGCTTTCCATCATTCGTATTACATCTTATAATAATAGATTGCTTCTATTGTTTATTATGAGTTAAAAATTAAAGATTAATAAAAAATTATAGAAAAATTTAACACTTGATATAAAAATACCGATACCTATAGATTCCTCATAAGATATCGGCTTACTTACAACTTAACATATAGCCAGTTTAATGCTTTGCGTTAATTTGTGTCGTCTTCCGCCATAATTTTATCTTATTTGAATTATTATGTCAATAATGAAATAAATAAAAATATTGGTATTATTTTCAAACATGAATTGATGTCGCAAGCATACTAACCCTTAATTATTAAAGGCATATTATTGGCAATATGAATAAAGTGATATATAATATAGACAGAAACAGCAAAGTTTAGCAGAGGCAAATTAAATTTGTGAGAGGAGTTAAAATTGATGAAGAAAGATTTTATTCTTGGAGCTCTTGTAATAATGGTTCTATTATTTCTTACCGGAATAGTATTGATATTCATATCAATAGCAATGGGAGAAAATGCCGGTTCAGCATTAATGCAAAGTCATGGTGGTATAATTGATACCAATCAATATGAAAGAACCATACGTTTAACAACCCTAAACTATCAAATTGTTGGTACTATTTTATCAGTGTTTGGTGGGGCAGGTGTATTGCTAAGCGGTTATTGCTTTCAAAAAAATGTGAAAAATTAAATTCCAACTGACTTATTCATATACGTACATGGCTGAATATCAATTCATTTCTTCCTGTTTTAAGTTTAATTCTGCTTGGCGTCTTGCAACGTAACTGCCAATAATAATATTCGGTTCTTCAAATTCACAAGTATATAAAAAACAATCGTTATTTTTAAATTTTTGAATTTGTACAATATTGCCGACTAGAATTTCATTGGAATAATCATTAACCCGGAAGGATATTTGTATTTTAGTTACCTCATCCAGCTTCTTATTACAAATAATTTCCATGCTGGTCATGCTAATACTTTTTAATATACATTCTGATTGCTTAATGCTATCGCCTCTTAATAGTTTGGCACATACCGGTGATCCGATAAATAATCGAAAGGAGGTTCCGCTGATTAAGATCTGGGCATCCTGCATTGACTTAATTGCATACAAATTCTGACCATAATAAGAAGTAGAACGTATAGTTAAATAATCAAATAAATAAGTGCAAGCTTCAGCTCTATAAATAAGTTTGATATTTTTTAGCTTTTTTGCTGGAATTGTGACTCCTGAATTCTTAACGGCGGAAACATAGACAGTATCCATATAGAGATAGAGTACACCGGCACTGATCGAATATTGTTCATCCAAATAATCAAATTGCAGTTCAACAATAGTATTCAAGGGTATCTCATTTATTTTCATTTGTATAAGAGCCTGCCTTTATAATTATTTATATTATATAACTTGAAAAATTTTAACTATTATAGTGCTAATTATCTATATTATATCATAAATTTTTGTAAGGAACAATATGCCAATATTTAATAGCGAAGCATAAAAATTTAGTACAATATTCCAAAAATATTACTTGACAGATCATATTGTCCGTTGGTATAATTCATTTTAAATAATAAACCGTTGAGCAAGAGAAGTAAGATTGACTTTTTGTATACAGAGAGCCGCTGGTGGTGGGAATGCGGTTACAAAGGTAATTCTGAATGGACTTGTGAGGGAAGCCCGAAATTTATTAAGAGTAGGCGCTTACGGGAACCCTGTCCGTTATCAGTAGGGTGCATATGATGGTATGCAAAATGAGTGGATGTATTCTATACATCAAACTGGGTGGTACCGCAGAAGCATAAGCTTTTGTCCCTGTAAATAGCAGGGATAAGAGCTTTTTTTATTGCCTTATTTTTAAAATAATCCTATAAATAACAACCTTTTGACTTGAAAATATTGTGATACAGCCCAAAAAATTTGAAAGAAAGGAATTTTTCATCCATCAATGAAAAAACAGGTGAAAGTATGATAACACCAAGCAGTAATGAAATTGAGGCTCTGGCAAAGGAGTACAGTATTATCCCGATTTGTAAGGAAATCTATGCTGATATTATTACTCCTATTACGCTTCTTCGTAAAATATCAGAAATAAGCCAAAGATATTATCTTCTTGAAAGTATTGAAGGCGGTGAGAAATGGGCGAGATATTCCTTTCTAGGTTATAATCCGATCGTTCATGTAACCTGTAAAGATAAGGTGGTAACTGTGGAAGCGGAAGAAACAAAAACAGTTCATACAGAGCATCCTTATGAGGTATTAAGACAGCTGCTAGCACAGTATAAGGCACCAAAGCTTGACGGAATGCCACCTTTTACCGGCGGATTGGTTGGATATTTCTCTTATGAGATGATTGGATATGCAGAACCGGTATTGAAACTAAAAAGCAGTGAATTTAATGATTTCGATTTAATGCTTTTTGATAAGGTAATTGCTTATGATCATCTTAAACAGAAAATCACGATTGTGGTAAATATGAAAACAGATAGGATATTAGAAAATTACGGAAAAGCGATATCCGATCTGGAAAATCTGTCACGATTTATTACAGAAGTGGTACCATTTACAAAGCAAAATATAACTAGCAAGCCCTCCTTTACCTGTAATGTAACAAAAGAGGAATATAGCAAAATGGTCGAAAAAACAAAGGAATATATCGTTAACGGTGATATCTTCCAGGCGGTTATATCAAGACGCTTTACAACGGAGTATAAGGATAACCTTCTAAATGCTTATCGTGTTCTCAGAACAACGAATCCTTCTCCTTATATGGTATTTATGCAAAATGATGATGTTCAGCTCATCAGTACTTCCCCGGAGACCCTGGTTAGATTAAAGGATGGAAAGCTTACTACCTTTCCGATTGCAGGCTCCAGACCCAGAGGCAGGGATAAAGAGGAGGATATAGCTTTAGAAAAGGAACTGCTGGCAGACGAAAAGGAGCTTTCCGAGCATAATATGTTAGTTGACTTAGGAAGAAATGATATAGGGAAAATATCTGAATTCGCAGGAGTCCGTGTAACCGATTATAAGAGAATACAACGATATTCACGTATTATGCATATTACTTCTGAGGTCGAGGGTGATATCAGAAGGGATAGGGATGCCCTGCATGCAATTGAAGCAATCCTTCCGGCAGGAACCTTATCCGGCGCACCGAAAATCAGAGCCTGTGAAATTATTGAAGAACAGGAAAAGGCTCCCCGCGGCATTTACGGCGGAGCAATCGGATACATTGACTTTACCGGTAATATGGATACCTGTATCGCAATCCGAATGGCGGTAAAGAAGAATAATAAGGTATATGTTCAGGCCGGCGGCGGTATTGTCGCAGACAGCATACCGGAAAAAGAATATGAGGAGTCTGAAAATAAAGCAAAGGCAGTGATTGAAGCCATCCTAAAGGCAAGCGAGGTGAATGATTAATGATATTATTAATTGATAATTATGACAGCTTTTCTTACAATTTAGTACAATTGGCTGGCAGCATAAATCCAGATATTAAGGTAATTCGTAACGATGAAATGACGGTAGAAGAGATCAGGGCACTGAAGCCTTCTCATATTATTCTATCGCCGGGACCGGGATATCCTAAGGATGCCGGTATCTGTGAACAGGTTGTAATGGAATTAAAGTCGGAGATACCTATTCTTGGTGTTTGTCTCGGACATCAGGGAATATGTGAAACCTTTGGTGCAAAGGTTACATTAGCAAAGCGTTTAATGCACGGAAAGCAGAGTAATATCCATGTAGCCAACGGAAGCCTTATCTTCAACGGATTAGCACCTGTCATCAAGGCTGCCAGATACCATTCACTGATTGCAAAGAAGGATACCTTACCGGATGAGCTACTTGTGATCGCAGAGGATGATGATGGTGAGGTTATGGCTGTACAGCATAGGATTTATCCGGTATATGGGTTACAATTCCATCCGGAATCAATTCTTACTCCAATGGGGGAAACCATCATGAAGAATTTCCTGAAAATAAGAAGTATGTAATATAGTCAGTCCCTATCATTTTGAAGAACTGTTCAGGAGGCACACATATTTATTGTTTTCATTGAAAGTTGAATTTAGACACGCTGAATTATAACATTTGTTTACTTAAGCCGCTTTCAGCGGCAGAATGGAGGATAATATGATACAGCAGGCTATTCGTAATGTTTTAAATAAAGAAGATCTATCCTTGGAAGTAACCAGAGAGGTTATGGATGAGATTATGAACGGTAATGCTACAAATGCCCAAATTGCAGCCTTTATTACAGCAATCCGTATGAAGGGGGAAACGATTGATGAAATAACCGCATGTGCGATGAGTATGAGAGGAATAGGACTTAAATTAAAGCACGAGGGTGATGTACTTGATATTGTAGGTACCGGAGGAGATGAGGCCTATACCTTTAATATATCAACCGTTTCTTCGCTGGTGATATCAGCTGCCGGTATACCCGTTGCGAAGCATGGGAATAGAAGTGTTTCCAGTAAATGCGGCAGTGCCGATGTATTAGAAGCTCTTGGCGTAAAGATTGATATCCCGGTAGAAAAAAGTGAAGAGATACTAAAGAAAATAGGGATATGTTTCTTATTTGCACCGGTTTATCATTCCTCAATGAAATATGCAGCTCCGGTAAGAAGAGAGCTGGGTGTGAGAACTATCTTCAATATATTGGGGCCTCTATCCAGCCCGGCTAATGCAAACCTTCAACTGCTTGGTGTTTATGATGAGAACTTAGTAGAGCCAATGGCGCGGGTGCTTGCTAATCTCGGCGTGAAGCGTGCAATGGTGGTTCATGGTCATGATGGACTGGATGAGGTATCACTTACTACTAAAAGTACGATATGTGAGGTAAATGAGGGTAAGATCAACAGCTTTTTCTTAGATCCAATACAGTTTGGCTTTGCATATTGTAAACCGGAGGATTTACTTGGCGGAGATCCGACAACCAATGCAGACATTGCACTTAAAATTTTAAGCGGTGAAAAAGGCCCTAAGAGAGATATTGTTCTACTTAACTCAGCAATCTGTCTATATATGACCTATAATAATATTACCTTAAGAGAATGTGTTAAGCTTGCAGCCGAAACGATTGATAGTGGTAAGGCAATGGCGCAGCTAAATAAATTCATCCAATTATCTAATGAGTAAAATTTTAAGGAAAGGGAAATACCTCAATGATACTTGATCGTATTGCTGAAGCTACAAAAAATAGGATAGAAAAATTAAAGGCGGAACAACCGTTAAAGGAATTGAAAGAAATCATATATAACGGAGCAGGAGTTAGAAGCTTCAATAACCGTACTGCATTTGCATTTGAGCGGGCACTAAGGAAGGAAGCCCGACAGGGAGAGAAGCAGGCAATATCCTTTATTTGTGAGGTGAAAAGGGCTTCCCCGTCAAAAGGCATCATTGCAGAAGATTTCCCTTACCTTGAGATAGCAAAAGAGTATGAGTCTGCAGGAGCAGATGCAATCTCTGTATTAACGGAACCGGATTTTTTTAAAGGCTCTGATCAGTATTTAAGTGAAATCAGTAAAGAGGTTCACATCCCGGTACTTCGCAAGGATTTTACAGTCGATGAATATCAGATTTACGAAGCAAAGATAATCGGCGCAGATGCTGTCTTATTAATCTGTGCCCTACTAGATACTGCGACCCTGCGAAGATATCTGGCGATATGTGATGAGCTTGGCCTTTCTGCTTTGGTGGAGGCTCATACTGAGGAGGAACTGCAGTCTGCTATGAAGGCCGGAGCAAGAATAATCGGAGTAAATAACCGAAATCTTAAGACCTTTGAAGTGGATTTAAGTAATAGTGTAAGCTTAAGAAGACTGGTACCGAAGGAGATCCTGTTTGTTGCAGAAAGCGGTATTAAGACAGCACAGGATGTGGCTACTCTGAAGGTAGCAGGTGTTAACGGCGTATTAATCGGAGAAACCCTGATGAGAAGTCCGAATAAGAGGGAACAGCTTAAGCTGTTAAATGGAAGTGAGCTTATATGACAAAAATAAAGATATGCGGGTTATCACGTCTTGTGGACATTAACTTTGTTAATGAGGCTTTGCCGGATTATATTGGCTTTGTATTTGCAAAAAGTAAAAGACAGGTGGATGAATTACAGGCTGAAAAACTAAAAGATAGGCTGCGTCCTGAAATTCAGGCTGTTGGTGTCTTTGTAAATGAGGATCCTGATAAAGTTATCAGACTATGTAAAAAGAATATCATAGATATTGTTCAGCTGCATGGGGATGAGGACGAGGAATATTTATATAAGCTGAGAGAAAAGCTAAATAATCCCATTATAAAGGCTGTTAGAGTAAAAGAGTATCAGGATATTATGAAAGCGATGAAGCTAAACTGTGATTATCTTCTTCTGGATGCGTATAAGGAAGGAAAGTATGGCGGTAGCGGTGATGCCTTTGACTGGTCACTCATTGGCGATATAAAAAAGCCATATTTTCTAGCAGGTGGAATTAATACAGAAAATGTAGTGAGGGCTATAGAGCAGATAAGGCCTTACGGGATAGATATCAGCAGTGGAGTAGAGACAGACGGGTTAAAGGATAGTAGTAAAATTAAAGATATTATATTAAAAGTCAGGAGCGTGAGATAAATGTCAAAGGGAAGATTTGGTGTCCACGGAGGACAATATATACCGGAAACCTTAATGAATGCGGTAAATGAGTTGGAAATTGCTTATAATCATTATAAAAATGATCCCGAGTTTAATCAGGAACTAGAGGAGTTATTTAAAAATTATACAGGAAGACCCTCTATCTTATATTTTGCTAAAAAGATGACGAAGGATCTTGGGGGCGCTAAGATTTATATTAAAAGAGAGGATCTAAACCATACCGGATCTCATAAAATTAATAATGTTCTCGGTCAGGTTCTGTTAGCGAAGAAGATGGGTAAAACCAGAGTCATAGCGGAGACAGGAGCTGGACAGCACGGAGTTGCTACAGCGACGGCTGCGGCACTGATGGATATGGAATGTGAGATTTTCATGGGAAAGGAGGATACGGAGCGTCAGGCGCTGAATGTTTTTCGAATGGAGCTTCTTGGTGCTAAAGTACATGAGGTAACCTCAGGGACACAAACGCTAAAAGACGCAGTAAATGCAGCAATGAGGGAATGGACTACACGTGTAGAGGATACACATTTTGTGTTTGGTTCCGTAATGGGACCTCATCCCTTTCCCACTTTAGTTCGTGATTTTCAGAGTATCATCGGACGTGAGGTAAAGGCACAGCTTATGGAGAAGGAAGGCAGACTTCCAGACGCCGTACTTGCCTGTGTTGGAGGTGGAAGTAATGCAATGGGAATATTCTACGATTTCATTCCGGATAGCAGTGTCCGCCTAATCGGCTGTGAAGCAGCAGGTCTTGGTGCTGATACCGATAAAACAGCGGCAACAATAGCTACAGGATCATCAGGTATCTTTCACGGTATGAAGTCTTATTTCTGTCAGGATGAATACGGGCAGATAGCACCAGTGCATTCCATATCAGCCGGACTGGATTATCCGGGTATTGGGCCGGAGCATGCCTATCTGCATGACAGCAAAAGGGCAGAGTATATTCCGGTTACCGATCAAGAGGCGGTTGATGCCTTTGAATATTTGTCCCGTATGGAAGGGATTATACCGGCTATTGAAAGTGCACATGCGGTTGCTTATGCCAGAAAGCTGGCACCTACGATGGGTAAGGATCAGATTCTTGTAATCAATCTGTCCGGCAGAGGAGATAAAGATGTTGCGGCTATTGCGCGCTATAGGGGGGTGCAGATCTATGAGTAGAATTAGTGAAGTATTTAAAGATAAAAAAGCTTTTATTCCATTTATCACAGCAGGTGATCCGAGTCTTTCAGTAACAGAACAATTAGTGCTTCGTATGGCACAGGCCGGTGCGGACTTAATTGAACTTGGTATCCCTTTTTCCGATCCTGTAGCAGAAGGACCGGTTATTCAGGAGGCGGATGATAGAGCTTTGTCCGCCGGTACTACTACGGATAAGATATTTGACATGGTAACAAGGATACGTAAGGTTAGTAAAATACCGATCGCTTTCATGACCTATGTAAATCCAATTTATACATTTGGAACACAAAAATTTATGGAAGCCTGTAAAAAGGCAGAAGTGGATGCAATTATCGTTCCAGATGTTCCCTATGAGGAAAGAGAGGAATTGAGGCCTGTTTGTGAAAGTAACGGTATTACTTTAATATCCATGATTGCACCAACCTCTAAGGATAGAATTAAAATGATCGCAAAGGATGCAGAAGGCTTTATTTATTGTGTATCCTCAATGGGTGTTACCGGAGTTCGCAAGAAATTAGGATCAGAAGTTGCGGATATGATTAAAACGGTGAAGGAGGTTAAGGATATTCCCTGTGCCATAGGTTTTGGTATATCAACACCGGAGCAGGCTGCTGTAATGGCTTCTTACTCCGATGGTGTAATCGTGGGCAGTGCGATAGTAAAAATAGTTGCGGAGTATGGCAAAGATTGCATCCCTCATGTGGAGAATTATGTTAGAAGCATGAAGGGAGCTTTATAAATGGCGGAGCATATCAATCGTATATTGCAAAAGCTAAATGCAGGAGAAAATTTGACTGGAGAAGAAGCATATAGTATAATTCTTGCTATTCATAATAACCAGTTGACAGATATTCAGATTATGAGCTTTCAGGTGGCGTTACTGATGAAAGGGCCGACGCTTGATGAAATAGCTGCAATAGCACATGCCATGAGGGATTATTGTATCCAGATCAAGCCGAAGCTGTCAGAAGATTTGATGGACACCTGTGGTACAGGTGGCGGAATGAATACCTTTAATATTTCTACAGCTGTAGCGTTTATAGCAGCGGCTGCGGGGATTAAAGTAGCCAAAACCGGAAGTAAATCCAGTACCACCCTGTCAGGAAGTGCTGAAGTATTGGAGGCTTTAGGCATTGAAATCCATCAGAGTCCGAAGGGCGTTGAGAAGCTGATTGAAGAGGTAGGGATGGCTTTCCTTTATGCTCCGCTGTTTCACCCTGTCATGAGAAAGATGATTCATCCGGAAAAGGATCTGGGCATTAAGACAATTTTTTATACAATAATTGGTCCACTGATTAATCCTGCACATGCAACCAGACATGTTATGGGTGTCTATAAGCCGGAGCTTTTAGATATCGTAACCGGAGTTGCTGAGTCATTAGGCTATACCAGAGCCTTATTCGTTCATGGGGAGGATGGGATGGATGAAATATCTCTTCTTGGAAGAACTAGGATTAATGAGTTAAAGAATGGTGTAATTACTAACTATAGCATTACACCGGAAGATCTGGGGTTAACAAGATGTAAGCTTAATGATATCGCAACCGGAACACCGGAGGCGAATGCGATTATGATTAAAGACGTATTCTCGGGTAAGAATAAAGGACCGCGAAGACAGGCAGTACTTTTAAATGCCGCGGGTGCGCTAATGGTTGGAGACAAAGTGGATTCCTTAAAAGAGGGGATAAAGCTTGCGAAGGAAATCATCGATAGCGGCTTAGCCCAGGATAAGCTAAATGAATTCATAGAAGCCTCCCATGCTTATAAAAATCTTTAAATTTTACTTGAAGCTCTATGATAAGTCGCAAAAAGGATATATAATGATTGAGACGAGTAAATACGACAGGAGAGTCTAATCATGGCTTCAAGGATTAAAACAAAAGAGATATATAGATATACTATTTCTGCAGGTGTTGTTACACAGATTGTCAGATATCTGTCACAATGGAATGTGGATAGTGAACAGCTTCTGAATTCTATTGGGATAGCTTCCGAAGTGGTAAAAAATCCCGACGAACGAATACCAGTTGAAAAATATATTATGCTGGAGGATATGGCGGCAAAGAAATTAGGAGATCCCTGTTTCGGACTGCATATGGGGCAGTATGCAGAAGCAGGTAATTGGTCTATTCTGGGATATATGATGTTAAATTGTGATAATATCATAGAAGCTTTTAATAAGGCTTCAAGATATTCCGCTATCATCGGTAATTTAATAAAAGGTGAGATTAGCATCGAATCAAATCAGATCAGAATCCAATTAACTGAGCCCCTAGATGCACCAAAGATTTCAGAGCATTGCTATGAGGGCTTTCTATCTAGTCTAATCAATATTGCTCGTAATATCACTGGTGTCTATGTCAGTCCGCTTGAGGTGGGATTAAAATCTTTGAAAAGAGAATTTATTGAGGAATATAAAAAAACCTTCGGAGAAAGTGTGAAATTTACTGATCTTGGAAATTATATGATACTTGATAATAAAACCGCTTATATCCCGGCTTTGCTTCCGAATAAGAAGCTTGCAGAATATTTTGAGAACTATGCACAGCAATTTCTTGCGGAAATTGACAGGTCAAAATACTATACCTTGAAAACAAAGAAGCTTATTCTATCCTTAATTGATTCGGAGAGCTTATCAATTGGCACGATAGCAAAAATTTTAAATCTAAGTGAAAGAACACTTCAGATTTATTTACATAAGGAAGGTACGGAATTTAGTATATTATTACGGGATACCAGAGAACAGCTTGCAAGAAAATACTTAATGGAGAATTATTCAATAGATGACATTACTTACTTGCTTGGCTTTTCTGATGCAAGTGTATTTCGAAAAGCTTTCAAGAAGTGGGTGGGGTTAACCCCCGGTGAATACCGTGATCGTATAACAAGAGGCATTGCGTGATTTGCCACTAAAGATTCGTATTTGATCATAGTATAGCTTTCTATTATAAAATAGAATAGATGAGAGAAATTTCATAGTAAGCATTTGCGAAACTAAATTATAAAATTGTATGCACATTAAATACTATACCGAAGTGGAGATTATGCCTATAGGAACGTAGGAATAGGTATCTTATGTGTATACAATAAACTTTAAAGTTTCGCATTCATCTAGATGTTTCATAGTATAAGGAGGATATAGATATGACAAAGAACGAAATTTTTGAGGCTATTTCACAAAATCCCGTATTTTATCTTGCAACAGTGCAGGGGGATCAGCCAAGAGTAAGAGGCATGTTACTTTACCGTGCTGATGAAGATGGAATAATTTTTCATACAGCGGTAGTTAAGGAGGTTTACCAACAAATCTGTGATAACAGTAAGGCAGAGCTATGTTTTTATTGTAATGGAACACAGATACGAATCAGCGGTAAATTAGAGAAGGTTGAGGATATGGTATTGAAGGAGGAAATCGTTAATCACCCGTCCCGAGGTTTTTTAAAGGTATGGAAAGAGAAGGGTGTTTTCGAGAATTTTTATGAGGCGATTGCGGTCTTTCGCCTAAAGCATGGAGTTGCAGTAACGTGGACGATGGAAAAGAATTTCAGTCCTAAGGAAGAAGTTAATCTATAATAATATACAATATCATGGGAGGCTTCGGCCTCCTTTTATTATGGAGAAGATATTGACATATTTTCAAAGCTTATAATAATTATATTGAAGGAGCTCCAACTGTTCCTAATTGAATTTTGATTACTTTTTACAAAAGAATAACATATTAATGCAGGAAACTCACTGATAACCTTGTTAAAATAAAAATGAAAATAAATTACGAAAGAGGTTATCGGATGAGTGATACCAGAAAAGACGCTATAGAATATATAATCAATAACAGAATGATTAAGACTGTTTTTCAACCCATCATATCCTTAAGAGATGGCAATATACTGGGGCATGAGGCGTTAAGCAGAATAACCTGTGAAAGTGAAATCAAAAATCCGGAAATCTTTTTGTAGAAGCCTGCCAAGATGAAACGGGATAAAAAGCAGAATAAACTGATTAGGGTGTAATAAGTAGTGCTTTATGTTTTCCTATATCAGAAAATCATTAGGAGGCCTGGGCCTCCTTTTCGTTTTGATTAATTAGGTAATTATGAAACTCATCATCAAATTATAAACACAGTAAATAATATTAATAAATTCATTTTGTTGTGTATAAAGGTAAACTCATGATTTACAATCAAGAATTTACCTATTCTTTTTACTAAAGTATTTATTTTACCTATTGACATTAACGTAACGTAAAGGTATACACTGTGCTTGTAAGGAGGATGACATATGGAATATACAGTACTTAAGTTAGCGCGGTTGGCAGGAATAAGTACCAGGGCCCTGCGGTATTATGATGAAATAGGAATTCTTAAGCCGGCAAGAATTAATTCATCAGGATATCGTATCTATGGTGAGAAGGAGGTAAATCGGCTGCAACAAATTATGCTATATCGAGAATTAGGTGTGAATTTGGATATGATTAAGGAGATTGTAACCAAAACATCCTTTGATGAAGCTGCTGCACTTAAGGAGCACCTTAATCATCTTCTGAAACAAAGAGAACAGCTCAATCGATTGATTGCAAATGTAGAAAAAACCATCGAATATAGAAAGGGTAATGTAAAAATGAATGATAAAGAGAAATTTGAAGGCTTTAAACAAAAATTGGTAAGTGAAAATGAGGAGAAATATGGCAAAGAAATCAGAGAAAAATACGGTGAGGAACAAGTAAATCAGTCAAATCAAAAGCTACTAAATATGACTAAGGAACAGTATGAGGAATTTGAAAAACTCGGACAGGAGGTACTGGATACTTTAGCCGCAGCTTTCGCAACCGGTGATCCCGCAGGAGAGCTTGGGCAAAAGACAGCTGAGCTTCATCGGAAATGGTTATGCTATACCTGGAAAGGCTATAACAAGGAGGCTCATGCGGGTCTAGCGCAAATGTATGTTGAGGATGAACGTTTTACAGCATTCTACGATAAAAAACAGCCCGGTATGGCGGCCTTTTTAAGAGATGCTATTTTGGTCTATACAGGAAATCTGGAATAAGTTTAATAGGAATACTGAGAAGAAATTCTATTAAATAATTCATTCTGTTTGATAAAGCTTGATGAAACTGTTATAATGCTAATGATTTTATATTATGAAATCATTAGCATTATTTTTTTGGAGAGCAAAGGATGATTAGAGAAAGCATCATAAATAAAATAATAAAGGATTATAGGCATCTATTGTTACTCGGTTGTATTTCCGTAATGATTGGTTTACTGGTCGGAGCAATTGATGCATTATTTGGCAGGATTCTGCTAATAATCACGGATTATAGGTCAGAACATACTTTTCAGTTACTTCCCTTTCTACCAATTGCGGGAGTACTGATTGTCTATGCTTACCAAAGGCTAGGCAAAAATAGTTTAAAAGGTATGTCACTCATATTTGCTGCAGGTTTTGAGGAGGAGAAGACTATTCCTAAGCGTTTAATTCCTCTTATTATCGTATCTACATGGATGACTCATTTATTTGGTGGAAGTGCCGGACGAGAAGGAGTGGCTGTACAAATAGGTGGAACAGTTTCACATGCTATAGGAAGAAAATTGCATTTACATGAGTACGCTAAGGTATTCATCATCACCGGTATGGCTGCGGGCTTTGCAGGTCTTTTTCAGACACCTTTTGCTGCGATATTCTTTGCCTTAGAGGTTCTTACAGTAGGTTCCTTGGAATACAGTGCTTTATTCCCTAGCATAATTGCCTCCTTTACAGCGAGCTTTACCTCACACACACTGGGGCTAGAAAAATTTCGGGTTACTATTACAGAGGTCTATGACTTATCTGTATTGTTGGCAGTTAAAATAGTTATTATCAGTATATTGTTTGGAATAACTGGTGGTTTGTTCGCTCATATATTGATGCATTGTAAACTGAATATAAATAAGATAATTAAAAATAATATACTTAGAATTTTTATAATTGGAATAATACTTAGTGTTCTGCTCCTTGTATTACATCAGGGAAGATATGCAGGCCTTGGGACAAACATCATACAAGAAAGCATGAATGCTAAGGAATTCTATTGGTATGATTGGCTGCTTAAGTTGATATTTACAATAATCACATTAACGGCGGGCTTTCAGGGTGGAGAGGTTACCCCTTTATTTTCGATTGGAGCGGGCTTAGGAGCCGCACTTGGAAGTATGTTTGGATTACCGGTTACAATGACAGCCGCACTTGGCTACGCGGCTGTATTCGGAAGTGCTACCAATACATTATTGGCTCCCATTTTTATTGGGGCAGAGGTATTTGGTTATGAATATCTGCCTTACTTTTTTATAGTATGTGCTTTCGCTTATATCTTTAATGGAAATAAGTCCATATATTCTGCTCAAAGATTACGATAAAATTATCAGATAAGCAGGAGTGTATGTCTATTTACAAAACTACTATATCACCTAAAGGTCTGTCGGGGTAAATAACCTGCAGGCTTTTTTTAGTTCATTCATAATAGATTAGTAAAAAATCTAAATTTACTCTTTTAATTCGATCCATGTAGGATATTATCCTGAGGTGATTTTGTAATCTTAATAGTATAACTATTACATGCTCGGATTTATTAAAAATCAGTTTAGAATGATACAATATAGATTGACAAGAAAAATTTTATGAATTATAATGACTAAATAAGCATAAATAGTCAAATGTACAGAAAGAAGGTGAAGGATTTGCCGAAAAGGCTCACAGACAAGGAGAAAGAATATATCACAAGAAGGCTAAAGGAGGAAGCAAGGAAATGCATGCTTACCTTTGGGATAAAGAAGACTACGGTTGATGAATTAATAAAACGGGTGAATATTCCCAAGGGTACTTTTTATCTATTTTATGAATCGAAGGAGCTTCTTTTGTTTGATGCAATTAATGATATGCATGATGAGGTTCAGAACACGTTATTAACTGAGCTGACAAAGCTATCGGATGATCTTACCGTGGAGAAGCTGACAGATTTTTTTGTTAATATATTTGAAGAGGTAAATGATATTCTTTCGATCATGATTGATAAGGATTTGGATTTACTGATCAGAAAGCTTCCGGAAGATAAGGTGAAGGAACATTTAACAAAGGATGATCTAAGCATGGAGAAGCTGTTTGAAACACTTCCACTTAAGGAAGGGAAGGATTTAGCAGCTTTCAGCGGAGCTTTCCGGGGGATTTTTATGACTTTACTTAATAAGAGGGAGATTGGTGAGGAAATATTCGAGAAGGCTTTAAGACTAATGATAAGAGGTTTGATAATTCAGATTCTGGAGGATGAATGATATGATACAGGTAAAAAACTTGTACTTTAGTTACACAAAGCAACCTTTTTTGGAGAATATTAATTTTGAAGTTGGAAAAGGTGAGATATTTGGCTTCTTAGGGCCTTCCGGAGCAGGTAAGAGTACCTTGCAGAAGATTCTTACCGGTCTTATAACAAACTACAAAGGATCAGCAATAATAAGTAGAGTTGAGAGTAAGGAGCATAAAGACAACTTTTATGAAAACATTGGTGTGGATTTTGAATTTCCGAGTTTATATGAGAAGCTAACGGCCAGACAAAATCTTTCCTTTTTTGGTTCCCTCTATTCAAAAAAGCTAAGGAGTGCAGATGAGCTGCTTCAAAAAGTAGGCCTGCTTCAGGATGCAGATAAAAAGGTATCCGAATATTCAAAAGGAATGAAATCACGTCTAAATTTTATTAAAGCTTTACTGCATAATCCGGATATCCTATTTCTGGATGAACCAACCAGCGGACTTGATCCCTCTAATAGCAGGGATATGAAGGATGTTATATTAGAGGAAAAAGCGAATGGAAAGACAATTATCTTAACAACGCACAATATGATGGATGCAGCTGAATTATGTGACAGAGTTGCATTTATTGTAGAAGGTAAAATAAAAGCACTGGATACCCCTCATAATTTGGTGATGTCAAAAGGGGCGTCAAAGCTCACTTATACATATAACGAAGGAAAAGAAATCAAAAAGGAATGTATACTTAATCAAGCCGGAGAGGATACGAAGCTACTGGAACTGCTTAAGAGCAACCGGATTACTTCTATTCATAGCAGTGAACCTAATTTGAATGATATTTTTATTGAAGTAACGGGGAGAGGGTTGCAATGAGAATAAAAAATATAATTAAGGGCGACGTGGCCTTCCAGGTAAAATACGGCTTCTACTTTGTATACACAATCATGACTTTTCTTTATATCCTGTTACTATTTGCGTTACCTGAGGTTGTGAAGGAGAAAGCAGCTATTATTATGATTTATACTGATCCGGCAGCAATGGGATTATTCTTTATGGGAGCAATTGTTTTACTGGAAAAGAGCCAGAGAGTACTAAACTCTATAGCTGTATCACCGCTAAAGGTATCAGAGTATATCCTATCAAAGGTGATTTCACTTGGGTTGATTGGAACTCTTGTCGGAGTGATATTATCACTATTTTCTGGAAGCAGTAATATTTTTCAGGTGATTTGCGGCGTATTTATGGGTTCCGTTATCTTTTCCCTGATAGGACTAAGTGTAGCTGCAAAAATCAATAGCCTTAATCAATTTATGATAGTGACGGTGCCATTTGAAATTATATTATTTCTTCCACCATTATTCTATCTGTTCGGATATCAAAAGCCCTATATGCTGCTCCATCCTGGTTGTGTGGTTATCCGATTATTAACTGATGAAAAAGGTTTCGAATTATTACCTTTTCTTATATTAATAGGGTGGATATTGCTTATCTATCAAATAACGTATGTGATAGTGAAAAAGATGTTTCAGAGTGTAGGAGGTGTGAAGCTATGATATGCAGTAAAAAAGCATTATATAGAGCATTTATACAATATATAAAGTTGTTATTCAAGGACGCTATGTTAGCGGTTCTTTGCTTTGCTCCAATTCTATGCGGTTTATTTTTTCGATACGGAATACCTTTTATTCAGGAATTATTAACGAAATATCTCGATTTACCCGGACTCTTACCACCATATTATTTATTGTTTGATTTATTATTGGGCTCTCTGACACCGGTCCTTTATTGCTTTGCAGCAGCATATGTAATTCTTGGAGAAATTGATGATGGCACCTCGAAATATCTTGCGGTCACACCGATCGGAAAAAATGGATATTTATTTTCCAGACTAGTTATCCCTACCATTATCGCTTTTGTAATATCAATTGCTGAACTTAGCATATTCCGATTAACAAAAATTTCATTACTGGACAACTTAGCTATTTCCTTTATTGGTTCACTGCTGGGTATACTAATGGCCTTGATCGTAGCTGCACTGTCTGGGAATAAAGTAGAAGGGATGGCAGTATCAAAGCTTACTGGACTGATTTTTCTGGGCCTACCGGCACCTTTTTTTCTGAAAGGTACAGAACAATATGCATTATCCTTTCTCCCTTCCTTTTGGACAGCGAAGTTTGTTATGAAACAGGATATACTTTCTCTCATAGCCGGAATATTAATATCCTTTCTATGGATTAGCATTCTCTATCATAGATTCCTTCGAAAAATAAGATAAGTTAAATAGAAAAAATAATTAGATAATCGAGAAACTATTTAGCTATTTAATTGTATACACAGTAGATACTATTCCTCCGCTCCAACGCTCCGTTATCTTAACTTCCGCTCCTGAATAGTATCACTGTATATACAATACCTATAGTTGAAATGTTTCACATTTACCTAGATAAAATAATGAATAAAGGATAGAGAGTAAATATGTTCTTTAATAGCTTTTAAATAAGAATACACTGATACTAACTGTTATTGTCAAGAAATACATAATTATCTGATAAAGGAATCCTCAGTATAAACTGACATAGTCCTATGCATTAATAATGAGTGTGAAAAAATAAATTGAACCTATAGATACAGATAATTATAAAGCTGGATCTATAGGTTCTTTACTACATAGTGGTTGGTAGTTGTAGCTATTTTCTATTCAACACCTTAATTATTTCATTTACGATTAACGGAATTAAAGCAAAACCTAATACAATACACCAATCTAATAAGCTTATGCTATGAACGCCGAAGGCAGTTGCCAGTACAGGGATGGATATTACTAATAGCTGTAATAGTATACCGATAACGATAGCACCAATTAGAAATATATTTGAAAACAGTCCTATTTTAAAGATTGATTTTTTAGCATTTCTCATAGATAAGGAGTAGAAGAGCTGCGAAGCTGCTAATACAACAAAGGCCATAGTTCTCGCATAGGGAATTGCTTCTTCTAATTTTTCTTTTGACAACATGCCTGATCCAAGCTGGTATCCATGCTCCCAAAGACCGTAATAAAAAGCAATTAAGGTAAAAATACCAATTAAGACGCCGCCGACCACAGCTCTGACTCCTGAGCCCTGTGCAAAGAAGCTTTCCTTGGGATTTCTTGGCTTTTGCTTCATAACATCACGATCACCGGGATCTATTCCAAGAGCGATTGCCGGAAGAGAGTCAGTAATTAAGTTAATCCATAATATCTGGGTAGCAAGAAGAGGGATAGGCCAATTTAATAATATGGATAGAAATATGGTTATAACTTCACCTAAATTGCAGGATAAAAGGAAAATAACAGATTTCTTGATATTATTATAGATATTTCTTCCTTCTTCAATTGCATGTACGATAGTTGTAAAATTATCATCTGTCAGTATCATATCGCTGGCACCTTTGGCCACATCTGTGCCGGTTATACCCATAGCTACACCGATATCAGCAAATTTTAAAGATGGAGCATCATTCACACCATCACCGGTCATGGAAACAATATTTCCCTGTGCTTTAAAGGCTCTTACTATTTTAACCTTGTGTTCGGGTGATACCCTAGCGAAAACTCTATAATTATTAATTTGTGAGGCAAATTGTTCGTCAGATAACTCATCTATCTCTGAACCTGTAATACTCTGTTCGATTGCTTCTGCAATTCCTAATTCTTTCGCAATTGCAACCGCTGTGTTCTTGTGATCACCAGTTATCATGATAGGGCGAATACCTGCCATCTTAGCTTCTCGTATAGAGTCCTTTACCTCAAGGCGGGGCGGATCTATCATTCCGACAAGACCGATTACAGTAAGGTCCCTCTCCATATCCTCAGGAGGAATGATAGAAGAAGTGTCCTTATAGGCAACTCCAAGTACTCGCAAAGCTGAATCAGACATTGTCTCAGCAATTCGAAGATAATCTGCTTTAAGCTCATCTGTTAAGGGAACAGCCTTTCCATTAACCAGAGTAGTAGTGGATAATTTTAGTATATTATCAATAGCACCCTTTGTATGAACCCGATATCCATTACCTTCCACATTCAGTGTAGACATTAACTTACGGTCTGAATCAAATGGATTTTCAGATACCCGCTTATGTTTCATATTAAGTTGATTTTTAGTTAAGTTGAATTTATCTCCAAGAATTATCAGTGCAATTTCAGTTGGATCGCCTGTTCCCTGGCCGTTTTCATAAGTTGCATCAGAACAGAGTACTAGGGATTTAATAAGCTCAGCAGAGTCCGGCGAAGCAGTAAGATTCTTCGCTGTAATTTCTACATCGGATAAATTATTCAGGGTATATTGCTTTACTACAGTCATTTTATTCTGTGTTAAGGTACCGGTTTTATCGGAGCAGATTATATTGACGGAGCCTAAGGTTTCAACCGCAGGAAGTTTTTTTACAATTGCATTTATTTTAGACATTCTTGTAACGCCGAGGGCCAGCACAATTGCTACAATTGCAGCTAAACCTTCCGGAATTGCAGCCACAGCAAGGCTGATCGCAGTTAAAAACATTTCAAATAAATCACGCCCCTGAATTAGTGCAATTACAAAAATCAGCAAACAGATACCGATTGCCAAAAATCCAAGTATTTTGCCGAGTTCATCCAGTCTTTTCTGTAGAGGAGTCATTTCCTCATTATCTGCTTCAAGAATTTTTGCAATTTTACCGATTTCGGTATCCATTGCAGTTGCAACTACAATACCCTCTCCTCTGCCATAGGTTACCAAGGTGGATAAAAAAGCCATATTGGCTTTATCACCTACTGGAGTCTTGGGATCAGAAAATATTTTATCGGCATTCTTATTAGTAGGCACTGATTCACCGGTTAAGGCCGATTCTTCAATCTGAAGATTAGCACTTTCAATTAATCTCATATCAGCCGGCACATATCTACCGGCATCCAGAATAACAATATCACCGGGAACAACTTCTTCTGAATTAATCTCAATTGCTTTACCGCCTCGTCTTACCAAGGATTTTGGGGTAGTCATTTTTTGGAGTGCTTCTACTGCTTTTTCTGCTTTAAATTCCTGAATTACACCAATCACTGCATTGAGTACTATTACCAGCAAAATAATAATAGAATCAGCATACTCATGAATAATAAATGTGATTACAGCCGATGCAAGCAGAACATAAATCAGCATATCCTTTAATTGAGACAGAAATAGAGTAAGAATACTTTTCTTTGGCTTACCTTTTAACTTATTCAAGCCGAATTGCTCCAGACGCTTCTTCACTTCATCCTCAGAAAGACCAGTTGCCGGATTAACACCCAGTTCATTCAATACATCTTTCTGTGATTTTGAAAACCACATAGTATAACACCTCTTTCTTTACATTGTACTTTGATAATTACGAAGCTGATTTACGTATGTCACAGTAAAACTATTCCGAAGCGAAAGGCCCACAGGAGCGTTGGAACGAAGGAATATGTATCTACTGCGTAATTAATAACGAGATCATTTTCGTAAATACCCAAAATTCTTCATTACCTTATGGTTCCTTATTGGCCATACTTTATGCCTTAATCATAGCTAATTCACATAGATATAATAGACATTAAAAAAAGTATATCATACACTGGAAATATTATCATTAGAATATGCTAAGAAATAGAACGATAATGGTTACAGATATAATATTTTTATATATCATTTCATTTATATTATATCTCATACGATAATATTAAATCGTGACATCAATAATATTTTGTTTATTTTTTCATATAATTATCTGATAAATATGATATTTAGTATTGATTTTTATAATGAAGTATATTATAATAATAACAGTAATTGTTATTATTATATAAGGTAAGTAATAATAATTTTTAAAATATATCGTATATCGTATATCGTATATCGTATAGTTATATTTGTAGAAATAAAAAAGCTATAAATTACAAGAATACAAAAATGAAATTTTCAGAAAGCGGAATCATATTGGTAAATCAAATTTTATGATAAAGGAGAAATGAATATGTCAAAAGTAGATTTTTATTATTGTGAGAAATGCGGAAATATGATAACAGTGATTGAAAATGGAGGTGGAACTCTTTCTTGCTGCGGACAGGAGATGACAAAATTACATGCAAATACAACAGACGCTTCTAAAGAGAAGCATGTACCTGAAGTAATAAAAGAAGATGGAGTACTGACGGTAAAGGTCGGATCAGTATTGCATCCCTCCTTACCTGAACATTATATAAAGTGGATTGCCCTTGCAACTGAGGATAAGGTTTGGATATCCTATCTTAAACCGGGTATGGAGCCAATTGCAGTCTTTCCTGAGGTTGAGACAGGGTCAGTTTATGAGTACTGTAACTTACATGGACTTTGGAAAGCTGATTTTTAAAGTAAATATATTATATAAAAAAGGTGCCAATGCCCAATTACTTTTATATGTTAACGGGCATAGGGCACCTTTTCTTTTCGCTATAGTTAGGAAATTATTATAAATATAGAAAGAACTCTGGATTAAATCAGTTTTTATTTGACACATATTTTTTTCAATAGTAAAATTAGGAATCAAGAAGTAAAGAAAGGTCCGGTAATAATATGAACTATATACACAATTTACTGATGAATGCTAACATCAAAGAGGATATTGCCTGGTATTTATCTTATCTGATATTGGTTGCTGGTATTATATTAATTTCTTTAATAGCTAATTTAATCACAAAGAAGGTTATTTTAAAGATATTTTCCCGTATTATAAAGAAGAATAAATATCAATGGGATGATATTTTATTAGAGCGTAAGGTTTTTACAAGACTGGCCAATATTATTCCTGGTATTATTGTGTATATCTTTGCGCCGACCTTTAATACGTCACAGGTACAGACCTTGGTTCACCGGGGAGCAGTCATATATATACTGATTGTTATATTTTTTGTAACTAATTCTTTGCTTGATTCAATCGATGCAATTTACAGAACCTATCCAATCTCCAAAGTAAGACCAATTAAGGGGCTGTTACAGGTTGTAAAAATTGTTTTTTATATTGTAATTGGTATTGTGATTATTGGAACCTTGATGGATCAAAATCCTTTACTAATGTTAGGAGGAATTGGTGCTTTTGCGGCTGTATTTTCCTTTGTGTTTAAGGACTCCATCTTAGGCTTTATCGCTGGAATTCAGCTAACCTCTAATGATATGCTGCGGATAGGGGATTGGATTGAAATGAGTAAATACGGTGCTGATGGTGATGTCATAGATATTACCTTAAATACTGTAAAGGTACAGAATTTTGATAAAACAATAGTTACCCTGCCAGCATATGCTTTGGTTTCTGATGCCTTTAAGAATTGGAGAGGTATGACGGAATTTGGCGGTAGGCGTATCAAACGTTCCATTTATCTGGATGTAAATAGTATTTGTTTTTGCTCACCTATAATGCTTGAAAAATTTAAAAGAATTCATTATATAAGGGATTATATCATTGAGAAGGAAAAGGAAATATTGGCATATAATAATCAACAAAATATTAATAGTGAACTTAAAATAAATGGAAGAAATCTTACTAATATAGGAACTTTTCGTGTCTATATTCAAACTTATTTAATGAATTTCCCTAGGCTTCTTAAGGATATGCCGATTATGGTTCGCCAACTTCCACCTACTGAAAATGGTATTCCTTTAGAAATCTATGCATTTACTGATGTGACTGATTGGGCGGCATACGAG
>JAEZTJ010000008.1 GCA_023421505.1 Bacillota bacterium | reverse complement strand
ATAGACTTTTGCAATACTTACTTCCAGAATTTTAAGAACAGTTTAGTTCTCCGGAATTTAGTCTTGCAAGGGATATGCTGAACCGGAAGTTAAATTTGCAAACAGGAACCTCGGATTCCAATTCAGCGTTATCTTGCTGTTTCCAGCTTTTTCAATTATCATTATAGCAATTTTGTTCAATATTTGCAAGATTTTAAATAATGTTTGCCAAGAAAACGATTATTTATTATGTTATGATACAAAAATAACGTGGTTGCGGTATAAGACCCTAAATGGAAGAAGAATAAATAGAAGAAAGGATGGATAAGAAATGGAACTTAGAAATGCAGCATCACCAAAGGATGTTAAATTCTACACGACTGAGCGCTTAAGGGAGGAATTTCTGATACAGGATTTATTCAGACCCGGCGGGATCAAGACAGTATACAGCCATATTGACCGGATTATTACCGGGGCAGTCATGCCGCTTAAGCCGGTTTCCTTGACAGCGGGAGAGGAAATCCGCGCGGAATATTTTCTTGAACGGAGAGAAATGGGAATTATCAACATCGGAGGGGAAGGAAGCATTATTGCAGATGACAGGGAATATCCGCTGGCATATAAGGATGGGCTATATATTGGCAGGGGAGTGAGGAAGATAGAGTTTAAAAGTAAGGGTGCCGCCTGTCCGGCGAAATTCTATTTTAACAGCGCACCGGCGCACAGAACCTGTCCGACGGTGCTTATAAAGCCGCAGGGAGAACCGGAGGAAGGAACTGTAATCATCAAGGAGGAAAACAAGGTGGAAATGGGGAGCCTGGAGGAGGCAAACCATAGAACCATCTGCAAATATATCCTGCCCGGACAGGTGGAAAGCTGTCAGCTGGTCATGGGTATGACAAGGCTTGAGCCTGGAAGCGTTTGGAATACCATGCCCTGCCATACCCATGACAGACGTATGGAGGTGTATTTGTATTTTGATATGCCGGAGGATGCAATCGTAATGCATTATATGGGCGAGCCTTCGCAGACCAGACATCTCGTGGTAAGAAATGAGGAGGCGGTAATATCGCCGAGCTGGTCCGTCCATTCCGGCTGCGGGACAAAAGCCTATACCTTCATATGGGGTATGGTTGGAGAAAATCAGGCGTTTGGTGACATGGACCAGGTCTCAATGGAAAAGCTTATGTAACCATCTGATTAGGAAACAGGAAATACTAGTCTGGGAAAAAGCTGCATTTGGAAGGGGAGGATAATGATATGGATAGATTAGAAAGCTTTTCATTAACAGGAAAAATTGCACTGGTTACAGGTGCGTCTTACGGAATAGGCTTTGCTATTGCTAGAGCCTTTGCTTTAGCAGGAGCAAAGATCGTTTTTAATGATATTAAGCCGGAGGCTGTTGAGAGGGGAAACGCCGCATATAAAGAGGCAGGGATTGATGTAAGGGGATATGTCTGCGATGTTACGGACGAAGAGCAGGTTAAGGAGATGGTTGCAGCAATTGAGCAAGAAGTGGGAATTATAGATATACTGGTGAATAATGCAGGAATTATTAAACGGATTCCCATGTGTGAAATGACGGCAGCCGAATTCAGACAGGTGGTAGATGTTGATTTGAATGCTCCTTTTATTGTATCAAAGGCGGTAATCCCCGGTATGATAAAAAAGGGACACGGTAAGATCATTAATATCTGCTCTATGATGAGCGAGCTGGGAAGGGAGACAGTATCAGCCTATGCGGCAGCAAAGGGAGGACTTAAGATGCTGACAAAGAATATTGCATCGGAATATGGGGAGTTTAATATCCAATGCAACGGCATAGGTCCCGGCTATATCGCAACGCCGCAGACAGCTTTGCTAAGGGAAATTCAGCCGGATGGCTCAAAGCATCCCTTCGATCAGTTTATTATTGCCAAAACTCCGGCAGCACGCTGGGGAACCCCGGAGGATCTTATGGGACCGGCGATATTTTTAGCTTCGGCTGCTTCGGATTTTGTAAATGGACATATTCTGTATGTGGACGGAGGTATTCTGGCTTATATTGGAAAACAGCCGAAATAGCAGGGTATTCCGGTAAAAAAGACACATGGAAAATCAGAAGAAATGAGGCGGACTATAATGGAATTAAGTATCAAGGTGATGTCCGGCAAACATCAGATTATTGCCGAAAAATCCGGAATGGAAGAGGTCAATCTGCTGTTTACGGATGAGTATCAGGAAGGCGATTTCATATTACTTGAAACTACCGAAAAAAATACGTATTTGTGGCTGCAGTTTGATGATGCATTAGGAAGGTCCCTGGTATTTATCACGGGACCGGTTGCATACCAGATTCCCTTTGGGGAGAAAAGGCTGAATCTGTCTTCAAAAGCGTTCTGCGGCTCAAAGCATCTTTTATATGCCAGAGCAGCGAGGGAATATGAGATAAAGGCATATAGAAATCTTGCTTTGAACGTATATGACCAGCAGGAAGCCATAACCTGTTATCCTCATGCAACTGCGAATGCACAAACCCGTAGTGAAACAGTATTTGCGGCAAAAAATGCTATTGATGGAATTACTGCGAATGAAAGCCATGGAGAATGGCCCTATCAGTCGTGGGGGATTAACAGGCAGCAGGATGCGGTGCTGAGAATTGATTTTGGCAGATCGGTTGCAGCAGATCGGATTGTTCTTTATACCAGGGCAGACTTTCCTCATGATAACTGGTGGAAGATGGCAACCTTTGTGTTCTCAGACGGAAGCACCCTTAAGGTGGAAATGGAAAAAAAACGGCTCCCCCATGAATTTACCTTTGAACGTAAAAAAATAAACTGGGTGGAAATCGGTGATCTTATCAAGTCAGAGGAGGAATCACCCTACCCGGCCCTGACACAAATGGAGGTATACGGCTTTGATGCGGTTTAAGCTGCGGATATCTTATCATAAAAGGCAGAAAAAGAAAACGGAAAAGGATAAACAATAAGGCGGGCTAAACATGGATATATCAGGCTGGAAAACAGCGGCGGAAAATGAAGCGTTACGAAATCAGATCAGTGACTATGTAAAGGAATTTGTGAATAAGGAGCTTCCCCGGATCTCCTTTTGCGGATATCGTGAATTTATTCATTCCGGAAGCAGGAAGGAGTCTGAAGCGTCATACTTTCTTGTAAGAAAGCAGTTAACAGCGCTTGGACTGTATTTGCAATGGACGAAGCCTTCCAGGGAAGAAACAGATTATTTTAATGAACTCTTGTGGTCGGTATCTAATGAGTTCAGTTGGTGCCTTGCTGCCCATCTTCCTTATTGCGGTAATTATCTTAAGGAGGATGCGCAGAAACAGATTGATTTATTTGCGGCGGAAACCGCAGAGACATTAAGTGAATTACTGGTTCTGCATACGGATATGATTGATCCGTTTATACAAGCCCATATCCGTAAACAGGTTAAGAAAAGGGTACTTGACCCATTCCTTGATCGTCACTGGAGCTGGGAAACAAGCAGGAATAATTGGTGTGCTGTATGTGCTGGCTCTATCGGAATAACTGCCCTGCTTTTAGAAAACGAGAAAAGAAAGCAGATACTTGATAAGGTGGACAGAGCCCTGGAGTTTTATATTGAAAGCTTTGGGACGGATGGTGCCTCTGAGGAGGGAATCGGATACTGGGCCTATGGATTTGGATATTTCATATATTATACAGCCATGAGACTGGAGTGGGATGAAAAATTTAAGCTGCAGGATAACATGATTGATACCATAAAGAAAATTGCTGAATTTCCCGCCGCACTGCAGATAGGTGAAGACCGATTTATCTCTTTTTCGGATGCTATTCCTGATACGATTATTCCGACAGGCCTACTATCCTATCTTTATTATGTATTTGGTGTGACACCTCCGTTCTGCACAAAAATAACACCGTTTGATTTTGAAGCCTGTTACCGTTTTGCTCATATCAGCAGAAATCTATGGTGGACGGATGGGAGTATTTATCGATTTCCTTTAACGGATATGGTGAGGTTTTTTGAAGAGAAGCAATGGCTGCTTCAGAGAAAGGATGGCTGCTTCTTCGCTATAAAGGGCGGAAATAATCAGGAGGAGCATAACCATAATGATGTCGGAAGCTTTGTTTTAGCCCTGGAAGGAGAGCTATATCTTGTAGATCTGGGTGCAGGTCCTTATACGAAGGATTATTTTGGAGCACAAAGATACCAATATCTGCATACAAGAAGTTACTGGCATAATATTCCAATTGTTCAGCAGAAGGAGCAGATACAAACAAAGCATTCGTGTGATTTTAATATATTGGAATACACGAAGGAAAAAATAGGCGTAAGTATGGAACTATCCATGCTATATCAGGTTCCGGCGCTGCAAACCTTCAGGCGGACAATAGTCACGGATTTGAAGAAACATAAAGTGCTTATAGAGGATCATTTCAGGGCGGCAGAGGGGATTATGATAGAGGAGGGTCTTGTCAGCAAAATTAAGCCGGAGCTTTCAAAGGAAGGACTGATTGAATGGAGGGGCTGCAAAGGATTATTATCTGTTGCATTTGATCCGAAAGTACTGGGCTTTAAGGTTGAAAGTGAAAAAATATCCAATCATACGCACCAGATGGAACAGGTGTACCGTCTGGGCTTATATACAAAAGCATCCTCCAAGGATATGGTAATCCGGCTGGAATTCTTTTATTGACAATGTTAACATTTTCAACATAGCTGGTAGCAGCACAGGTCCAAAAACGGCGGATGCCAGTTTTACGGACCTGTGCATATAAGGTCAAGTCCTTGGGTTAAAGGTTATAAAGCATAGTATATTTATCCTTTAGATATTTAATATAATAATCCGACCTAAATTCTTCTCCACAGACATCCTTAAGAAGCTCGTTTGTATTCTTTACTGCACCATACTTGTGGATATAATCTCTTAAAAAGTCACGGATTGGGGTTAAGTTCCCCTCCTTCAAATACTTACTTACAGGCATTTTATCCTGCATGCAAGCGTAGATCTGTGAAGCAATAGCAGTTCCAACAGCGTAAGATGGAAAGTATCCAAATTCTCCGGCCGACCAGTGTGTATCCTGAAGGATGCCTTCTGAATCGGTAGAGGGTGAGATACCCATATATTCCTGATATTTTTGGTTCCATATTGTTGGAAGATCATCTACATTAATCTTTTCAGAAAAAATCATTTTCTCAATTTCATAACGGATGATGATGTGAATACAATAAGATAATTCATCTGCTTCCGTACGGATTAAGTTAGGTGCGGCTTTATTAATCCCTTTAATAAAATGGTCAAGGCTGATTTCTTTTAAGTTTTCGGGATAAGTATCTACGAGCTTGCCATAAATCGGTTCCCAGAATTCCGTACTGCGTCCGATTACATTCTCATAGAAACGAGATTGGGATTCATGCATGCCCATTGAGGCGCCACCGCCGACTAAGGTCTGCGTGATATCATCAGCAATATTCATTTCATAAATGGCATGACCGCTTTCATGAATAGCAGAAAACATGGCACTTTCGAGGTTATCCTCCATATAGCGGCTTGTGATACGCACATCGTGATTATGAAGCTGTAAGGTAAAGGGATGGGCGCTTTCTGCAATGATACCACGATTGAAATCAAAGCCTATATAACCGCTTAGATACTTACAGAAGGCCCTTTGCTTATCGATATCGTATTTTAGATAATTATAGCTTTTATCTATGGTCTCAGCTTTCTTGGCTACTTCCTTAAGCAGAGGTATGATTTCTTTCTTCACTTGGTCAAAGAAGGTATCAAGTTCCTTGATCATGAAGCATTCGTCATAATCACTGAGTAATACTTCATAGGGTTCTTTATCACCCTTCACCCGATAGCTCGCGAATTTCTTTTTGAATTCAATAATTTTTTTTAAGTACGGAGCAAAATCCTCATAACGATTATCCTTTCTGGCTTTTGCCCACTTACGGTTAGCAACCGAAGTCAGTTCATTAAAAGCACGATATTCTTCGGGTGGAATGCTTTCTAATTGTTCATAGGTTTTATTAAGCTCCTTCACAATTGCTTTTTCAGTATCGGATAAATCCTCCTGCTCCTTTTTGTCCTGAAGTTTTTTCAAAAGCTTACGGACATCATCATTAATCAAGCTTTTCATATATTCGTCGGATATAATACCAATCACCTTAGAAGTATATTCAGCAGCTTCAAAGGGTGCAGTTGTCTGATCATCCCACTCAAAGAGATTTCTAGCTGTCTGCAAAGCCATGGATTTATCCAGATAAGGCTGTAGCTTTTCAAAAGTCTTATTCATATAAACCTCCTTTTACATTATGAATTTGATAGGTAATTGCGAAACTCATTAATTGTAAGTATTGTATACACAGCATATACTATTCCGGAGCGGAAGTTAAACTCATAAGAGCGTTGAAGCGGAGGAATAGTATATGCTGTGTATACAATTAGTAATACTATATCGTTTCGCAATTACCTATATGAATTTGAGTTTATTTTAATTAGTATATCAATTTTTATATTACATAGCAATCCAATAAGTACCATAATTTTAGAGTAATATTCCAGAACAAATAGATTAATTAGTCTTGAAAAATGCTATTTTTCAGGATTTATGCCCAAAAAGCATGGGCATTGGTGTGAATTGTTGAAATATTCACACTTGGAAGTTTGTGCCTGCGTATTCCTTTGAGCAAACTAATTCTTAGGCAGGCTTGTTATATGAGTACAAATTAGATGAATTGCTTCTTGCCTATTGGTATATTCTGTATTATTCTTTTCATATGACAAATAAATTTATATTTAATTCTTATAACATATACAAACGAAATAATCAGGTATGCATTGTATCGTATTTAATATTGCTTTAAAAGGGAGTATTTATCACAGAGTCAGAATGAAAAAGGTATGAAATAAATTTCACCGTATAATTTCCATATTACAGCAAATAATAGAGAAGTAGTGTCAATTGTCTCGCAAAAGACATGCGGGCTCAAAGTCTTGTTTATGAGGCTTACGAAGAGTGGCAAAAGACGTTATTCTTCACAATTTATGCACTAAAAGCATGAGAAGATGCTGATTTAACATAATAAGAAAGGGTTGAAGTCATATGAAGAATATGTTAATTGAGAAGGTTATCGGAAGAGAAATATTAGATTCCAGAGGAAATCCTACCGTAGAAGCAGAGGTTACTTTAGCAGATGGCAGTGTTGGCAGAGCTGCAGTTCCGTCAGGTGCGTCAACAGGTGCTTTTGAAGCAGTGGAGCTTCGTGACGGTGACAAGAACAGATATCTTGGAACAGGTGTAACAAAAGCAGTAGATAACGTCAATAAACTAATTGCAGATCGGATTAAGGGCATGTGTGCCTGTGAGCAGACTCAGATTGATGCCAGTATGATTGACTTAGATGGAACAGAGAATAAGGGAAAGCTTGGTGCGAATGCAATCCTTAGCGTATCTCTTGCTGTAGCAAAAGCAGCTGCAGCCTCTTTAAAGCTGCCACTATACCGTTACCTTGGCGGAGTGAATGCAAAAACTTTACCCGTACCGATGATGAATATAATTAATGGAGGAAAGCATGCAGATTCCAGCTTAAATATTCAGGAATTTATGATTATGCCGGTTGGAGCAAGCAGCTTTTCACAAGCACTGGAGCATAGTGCAACTGTATTTCACACCTTGAAAAAGCTGTTAAAGACGGATGGTTATGTTACAGCAGTAGGAGATGAGGGAGGCTTTGCGCCTAAATTCACCAGTGATACGCAGGCACTTGATTATATCGTAAAAGCAATTGAAACTGCAGGCTACAGACCGGGAGAGGATTTCTTTATCGCAATCGATGCAGCTGCTACTGAGATGTATGATGAAGCAAAAAAGGCCGGCCGAGAAGGTGATTATCTTTTCTGGAAGGCAGGAGAATATAAGACCGTAGAAGAAATGGTTGATTTCTGGGATCAGGTATGTAATAAATATCCGGTAATTTCCTTAGAGGACGGTCTGGCTGAGGAAGACTGGAAGGGTTGGAAGCTGTTAACTGAACGCATTGGCAGTAAAATACAATTAGTGGGTGATGATTTATTTGTAACAAATACCAGCCGCATCAGAGAAGGTATTAAACAGAATATATCCAATTCCGTATTAATAAAATTGAATCAGATAGGATCCTTAACTGAAACTTTGGATGCAATTGAAATGACGAAGAATAATCGCTGGACTGCGGTAGTATCGCATCGTTCCGGCGAAACAGAGGATGTCACTCTGGCAGATATCGCGGTAGCAACCAATGCCGGACAGATAAAGACGGGAGCACCTTCAAGAACAGACCGTGTCGCCAAATACAATCAGCTATTACGTATTGAACAGGAGCTTAAAAGCTCGGCAAGATATCTTGGAAGAGAAGCCTTTAGAGTATTGTAAGTGAGGATAAATACTTTATTCGATTTTAGTGTATGCTGAGCAATATGGTAAAATGAAAGGGGTTCAGAATTACTTTAAACTAACCGGTATGGTAGCTTACAATAATTCTGATACCCCTTTTCTATCTATTTCACGCCACAAGCCATCGTAATGAGTGATTTGCTACATAATAACCTTTGGTAGTGATACCACAAAATTTTTATATAACATAAGAATCACCATGTCCGGGAAAAATCGTTTTAACATGGTATTGTTTGATCAAATCCCAGCTGTCTTCTATGACGATATCATCATATACCTCCAGCGCAGAATAGGTGGGAAGATCACCGGTAAAAGCGCAGTCGTTATCTATAATTAGAGAGATACTATCATCGCTATGTCCGGGTGTGGATAGTAGCTCACCCTCAATTCCAATTGATAATAAGAAATTTCTGCTATCATAATCAGTCAATATAATATGATTGCTTGCTGTAATATCTTTAAAATTAGCTTTCGGGTTTTTCTTATAAAAAAGATTCAATTTTGTAAAATAATTAACCTGGCTTTCATGTAATAACAGATTTGTACCTAAATCCTTAAAATTTTGAGTAAGTCCGGCGTGTGACGGATGAAAATGAGTAATAATCAAGTAATTTATTTCATATACAGATATATTATTCTGATTTAATAGTTGTAAAAGTTGGGAGAAAGTATCCGGTAATCCGGTATCTATCATAACCCATCCGTCCTTTGACGGTACTAGGTAACAATTTGCTGATTTATAGGTTAAATGAATTATGTTCAATTGTTTCACCTCATAGGATTAAATTAAATAGGGAAAAGTAAATTAAAACTTTTTCATAGGGTAATATTATATAATTAGTATTTCTATTTAGTTATTATGGTAGATTATAACATGTTTCTATTACAATTGTAAAAGATATTATTTTGAAAATTTTGTGAAAATAGAATTCGTGTAGATTATTGCTATGAATAACGAATAAATCTTACTTAATAAAAAAGCTGTGCCCTTTTGGCACAGCTGAAAAACTTAAGTTTATCATTGGTGTTTTACTTCATAGGGTTCTTTGATTTGACAGCGACTTGACTTGATGATATTACCTGTGATCTTAGCAAATTTTTTCTCGATATTCAAATCCGGATCCCAGATATAGGGCATCTTATCGTACATTGAATTATGGTCCCACATGGAATCGTCATATGGACTTACCGCTACATGTTCTGGCTTGCTATTGGTATCCATGCTAACACCTCACAAATTAATTTGTTATAATAAATATATAACTAATTGCTCCAATTTTCAAGTACAACCCTATCATCTTATACAATTTCATGATTTTTAACATGTTCATAATAAAATGCTAAAGGTTTATATGAAATGTACCGTTAACTTGATTTCCTTTGATATAAATTAAGCTTTTTTTGCAATTCTACGACAAGGATAGGTACAAAGGAAAGAAACAGGGTAATGGCCCATTGCCTTGTTGTTAAAGGAACGACCTGAAAAACTTTTGCCAGTGGAGGCAGCGTAATCACTGAAATCTGGAGCAGAGAGCAAATAACAAAAGAATATACAAGCTTTTTATTACTAAATAAACCGATCTCTGATAAGGAATACTCGCTTCGCATATTAAAGGAATGAAACAGCTGGGAAAGACTTAATACAGCAAAGGCCATAGTTCTTCCTACCCAGGGAATATAGGTTGAAGGTAAGCTGTTGTTGCCGCTTTGACCTTTCAGTGCATTTAATAGAGCCGGATTATCATAATAATGAATCCCTATAACGAAGGCAAGTAAAGCTAAAGAGCCGATCATTATACCTTCAAATACGATTTTTGCAGCCAAACCATCTGCAAACATACCCTTACTCGGCGAGTTAGGTTTTTTCTTCATAATATCCTTCGCTGTAGGTTCAACACCAAGAGAAATTGCCGGAAGGGAATCCGTAACCAAATTAACCCATAGAAGCTGTACGGCTACTAATGGTGTGGGTAAACCTAGTAAAATTGCTACAAATATGGTAAGGATTTCACCGATGTTACTGGATAATAGGAAATGAACTGCCTTCTTTACATTGTCATAAATTCCGCGACCTTCCTTTACTGCTGAGACAATGGTTGCAAAATTATCATCGGTAAGTATCATGTCAGCAGCATTTTTTGCAACATCGGTTCCGGTTATCCCCATAGCACAACCGATATCTGCCGCATTTAAGGCCGGTGCATCATTCACTCCGTCTCCGGTCATTGCAACAACTTCACCATTACTTTGAAATGCTTTTACAATTCTCACTTTATGCTCTGGGGATACTCTAGCAAATACACTATAACGATCAATGTTTTTAGCTAGCTCCTCATTACTCATCCGGTTTAACGCATCTCCCGTAACCGCATCGTCCTTATCACTTAGGATTCCTAAGTCTTTTGCTATCGCTTTGGCTGTTAATATATGATCTCCGGTAATCATAACGGGTTTAATCCCTGCCTGCCGGCATAACGAGACAGCCTCCTTTACCTCCTCACGGGGAGGGTCAATCATACCAATCAGGCCAATAAAGGTTAGGTCATTTTCAAGAAAGGCAGTGTCATTATGTATATCTGCTTTATTAAGGGGTTTATAAGCGACTGCGATAACTCTTAAAGCCTTATCAGTCATCGAATTATTTATGCTATTCAATCTGTTTCTTTCCTTATTGGTAAGTGGATACTGCTTACCACTTTGATAATACTGTGTACATCGGTTAATCAGAAAATCAAAAGCTCCTTTGGTTATACTTCGGTAAATACTATCTGAGGTTTTATGAACGGTTGTCATCAGCTTCCTGCCTGAATCAAAGGGAATCTCATGAACTCTTTGATAGCTTGCATCAAGCTCCTTTTTGTTGGAGCCTGCATAAAAGGCAGCCAGAACAAGTGCTTTCTCGGTAGGCTCACCCGATACACTGACCTCTTTCTTATCTGTCTGAAGAATTGCATCATTACATAGCGCTGCATGGGATAATAAGAAGGAACCAAACTCACCCTGCATAGTTTCCTCGCCGTTAATCGAACTGATTTGTGTCACTGTCATGACATTCTGTGTTAAGGTGCCGGTTTTATCAGAGCAGATAACAGTAGCACTTCCCAAGGTTTCAACAGCAGGAAGCTTGCGGATTACAGCATTTTTTTTCGCCATACGCTGTACTCCCAGAGAAAGCATTATCGTAACTATGGCGGGGAGTCCTTCCGGAATAGCTGCAACAGCAAGGCTGACAGAGGTCATAAACATATCAAAAATAGGAAGCTTTTTTAACATGCCTATGATAAAGATCAGCATACAGATGGATAGAGCAGCGATGCCGAGTACCTTTCCCGTTTTTGCAAGCCGTTTTTGCAGGGGAGTCATCGGTGTTTCATCATCCATAATCAGAGTGGCAATATGCCCTACCTGAGTATTCATACCTGTTTCGGTTACAACAGCAATGCCTCGCCCGTAAGTGACAGTACTTGTAGCAAGAACGAGATTTGTTCGATCGCTCAAATTCGTTTCAGGACTGAGTCTAGCCTCTGCTATTTTATCTACCGGGTTTGATTCTCCCGTTAGTGAGGCTTCCTCAGCTTTTAGATTAATAGCTGTAATGAGTCTTGCATCTGCAGGTACAAACCCACCAGTTTCTAACAGTATAATATCCCCCGGAACTAACTCGGCAGAATCAATCAAGGATACCTTTCCTTCACGAAGTACATGAGCGGTTGGTGCGGACATTTTCTTTAGTGCCTCTAAAGCCTTCTCTGCCTTAGCTTCCTGCAACACCCCCAGGGTTGCATTCACGATAATAATAACTAGAATAATTACAGGATCAACAAAGTCAGGATCTCCATCCAGATAGGATACGAAGAGAGATATAGCTGCCGCAAAAATAAGAATGATAATCATGAAATCGGCAAACTGTTCAAAAAATTTTATAATAAGGCTTTTGCCTTTTTTTACAGTTAGGATATTTTTGCCGTATTTCTGTTGTCTTAAGGATGCTTCCGCTAAAGTTAATCCCTGATCCTTCGAAACCTCTAGTTTACGTAAGGTCTCTTCTATGGATAAACTGTGCCAATGCATAGATATGTTCACTCCCGGTTTGGTAAATCTTCTTTTAATTATATGAGGACTGTATCGGAATATGAATGGATTGTATCAAGGTAAAAGAGGATAAGCAGATTAAGCTTATCTACATGCAGAATATAAAATAAAACATTTTAATCTTTATGAGTACGGAGTATAATACTTGCATTACGCTAAGACTAGTTCACTGTTGGGAGCCTGTATAGCGACTGCTTTATGTGAAAGAATAAGGAAGGGTGGGCGTTAAAATGGGAAAATCAATTACTAGAGATATGACAGATGGTTCACCCACAAAGTTAATACTAAAATTTTCTATACCGATGCTGATTGGTAATCTGTTTCAACAACTGTATAATATGGTCGATTCAATCGTTGTTGGTAAATTTGTTGGAGAGGATGCACTGGCGGCTGTTGGCGCTACCGGATCACTGGTGTTTCTGATTATCGGATTGGCTTTTGGATTATCGGCAGGAATTTCTATTGTAATTTCTCAGTATTTCGGAGCGAAGGATTATAAAAATGTAAAAAAAGCTTTTGCTACGGCTACCTACACTGTATTAGGTGCATCATTAATTATGGGAACGATCGGCTTTGTTTCAAGCCGTCCCCTACTTAAGCTTTTGAACACGCCGGAAGCAATTATAGATCAATCTAATCTATATATGAAGATTACCTTTGCGGGTATTCTTGGAGTTACCTGTTATAACGGAATAGCTGCGGTACTCAGAGCTTTAGGTGATTCACTTACACCGCTTATTTTTTTGGCTCTGGCAAGTCTGATCAATGTGGGTCTAGATCTTTTGTTTGTAATTGTTTTTCATTGGGGTGTACCGGGAGTTGCGTTAGCGACAATAATTTCTCAGATAGTATCAGCCATCTGTTGTATTCTATATGCTTTGGCAAAGGTGAAGATACTTCGAATGCCGCTTAAAGAATTTAAACCGGACAAGATGATATTTAAGAAATGTCTGCGTCTGGGTATCCCTGTTGCTTTACAGAATGCTTTAATTTCAGTCTCCATGATTGCTTTACAGGCTGTCATCAATGATTATGGTAAGGTAGTAATTGCTGCTAATACGGCATATGCACGCATTGAACAGCTTGTACTACAGCCGGGAATGTCAGTAGGTGCAGCAGTATCTGCTTTTGCAGGGCAAAATGTTGGTGCAGGTCGGTTTGACCGGGCCAAAAAAGGATTTCATTCAGCTTCCTTCATCATGCTCTTTTTTAGTCTGCTTATGCTTCCTGCCATCTTTTTTGGCGGCGAATTTATCATGAGGTTATTTACGAAGAAAGAGGCTATACAGGTTGTTAATATAGGAGTCCATGCTTTACATATTACCTGCTTCTTCTACTCGGCAGTTGGGATGATATTCGTATCGCGTAATTTTTTGAGCGGTGTAGGAGACATCAATATTCCATTGATTATGGGTATTTCAGAGGTGATCTGCAGAGTGGCATTGGTATTAATTTTACCTCAATTTATCGGGGTATATGGTATATGGTGGGCAACTGCAATCAACTGGTTTGTCACAGCTTTAGTAGGTATAGGCAGAGTTTTATCTGGAAAATGGATGTCAAAATCAATTATCCATAGAACTGCCTGATTATGACAAAGGAATGAATATTGTAGCTCATTCGTAAATCACAATGTATTTCAATGAGATTTAGCATAATAGTTATGGATATTATGAATATAACATATTCAAATAAACGGCTGCGTAGGTGTTAATACGCAGCCGTTTTGTAATGATTTGATTCCCTAATCCTTATAATAAATTAATCTCATATACATATAGAATTAAGAGCATGGATGATGGATTTCTTTCCTTTTCTTTCGATGATATATTAATTTAATAATAAGCATGATTGCAAATAAGATCGCTACAGGAATAAGATTGTGTTTATATCGGATGTAATATTCACCTACTTTACGATAATTCTCACGAAGTGTGTAGCCAAGACCAATTAGCAGGGTATTCCAGATGGTAATACCAATGGCAGAGGCAAAAAAATATGTAATGGGATTAAGCTTAGCAGCACCTGCTATGAAACCGATATAGGTACGTATTAAGGGTATAACCCTGCCAATACATACAGTAGCAGCACCATTGTTCTGAAATTTTCGATAGGCCGCATCTATTCCTTTTTGGGCTTTAGGAAATTTATGTGTGATTGCAGTTAGAAGTACGCCGCCTCCAAACCATCCCAGGGTATAACAAATTCCGGTACCGATTAGACCGGCAAGGACACTTAATGAGAGAATGGCTAGAAAATTTGTATGATTAATCGAAGCGATTGCACCGGAGAAGGGTAGGACAATTTCACTGGATACTGGAAAGCAAGCATATTCAAGTAATATTATTATAAATACGGCTAATAGACCATATTCCTTCATAATAGCTAGAATAGAATTCATACTGACTCCTGTTAATGATTAATTATTTCAATATATTCTAAGGATTAATCAAAATGAACCAAAAATTTTAAAGCATAGTCAAATAGTTAAATCCTGAATAGCAAGATGTATACTGATTTACAACTCTTGGTATTTTATAATTAAAATTAATTGTTGGGATAAATTGCAATAAAAGATAAAATATGGTATAATACAACTATATTCTACATAAATACAAAGGATATACGTTAAAACGGGGAGGGTGTACTTATATGAAGGATTTATCAGTTATTGAAGAGTATTATGCTAAAGTCTTTCGAATAACAATGTTTACTATGACTTTTGGTTGCTTTTGTGCGTCAGCGGTATTTGCAATACTAAAGATTATGGGATATTATCCCTTAGTATCCTGGTTAGGGTTAATCAGCTTTATGGTAGTAGATGTGATTTATATTATAATTGGACTTTTCATAATTAAGAATAGTTATGAAGCTGGTAAATTGAAGTTACAATATCTTAAATACGGAAAAATTTATTTTATTTTTATAATCATAGTTCAGTGGAATTACATATCTTATTTAATACCCTCCAGAGAGTTTTGGGGATATGCTTTCTTCTTTTTATTGTTTGCTATTTTGTTTTTTGACTGCAAAATGGTGGGTGCAACAATATTTGGGCTTATTGTATCAATAGCGTTATCCTGGATTATAAATGGAGATAAATTATTACCTGTAAGGGATAAGATGTTTATCCCGGAGATGTGCTTGCGTATTATCTGTATAATTCTAACGATGTCAATCTGTTTTCTGTTAACGTATTTAGGTGGTATCTTTTTAGTTAATGCAAAAAAGGATGAACTGGATCGTAATAATAATAAAGTAAAAGAGGTTCTAAATAAAGTATCTGAGCTAACAGATAAGTTGGTTGGATCAAGCTCCTTATTGCTTGCAACATCACAGAATGAAAGTGCCTCAACAGAGGAACTTTCTGCAATCAGTGAAAATTTATTAGAAAATAATGGGGTCATGTTGAATAAATCTGTACAAAGTATGGATAATTTAAATGAACTAGAACAAAGCAGTAAGGAAATGTCTGAAAAAATGCAAGCAGTAAATGTGATCTCGAACGATCTGGTTAACATTTCTTCTTCAAATGAAGTCGCATTAATGAATTTGATGGAGATCAGCGAGAAGGTTGAAAATTCAACGAAGGATACAAAGAATGTTATAGATAAATTGACTGAGAATGTAGGGGAGATAGGGAATACCTTAGATATTATCAACTCAATTGCAACCTCAACGAATTTACTTGCCCTGAATGCATCCATAGAAGCAGCAAGAGCCGGAGAAGCAGGAAAAGGATTTACTGTTGTTGCACAGGAAGTTGGAAAGCTTGCTAATCATACAAAAAATTCTTTAAATGATGTTAACAGTATCGTAGAAAAAATACAAAATGGCACACTTGAAGTAGCTAAATTCATGAATGAAAACAGCATGCAATTAGTAGAGCAAAATAAGGTTTTAGTTGAAACAGTTACCAGCATTCGTAATATGATTAATCTGTTAAAAAAGTCAACTGAGGCAATAAAAGAAGCAGATATCATTCAGAAAAAGCAAGTGAATGCAATTAACTTAACAGTTAATATAAATGAAGACATTTCAAAAAGTATTAATGACGAAAACCATCAATTTACGGATATAACAAAAATGGTTCAAGAAAATACAAATGAAATTATGGTTATGGTTCAGCAAGTTGATATTTTAAATGAAATGATTGTTGAATTGGAAGGTTTACTGAAAATGTAAGATAATCACACAAAAAGTTGTCTTCTCGTTGGAATTATCATAAAAACCTTGACAAATATATAAGCTCTGATTATATTAAAAGAATATGAAAGAAGTTATAATGTAAAAGCATGGATAAGGAGTATTAAGAGAAATTGAGCTTTCAGAGAGCTGCCGGAAGGTGAAAGGCAGCAGCAGCAGTCTCCCAACTCGCCTTTGAGCTCTCCGGTTGAATGATAGTAGGCAGGAGCGGTATTCCCGTTAAAGAATAAAAGTGCGTATATATTATTAAGCTTACTATATAAAAATAAGCTGTAAGTATACGAAAATGAGTGGTACCACGGAAGTTGACCTTTCGTCTCTTAATATGAGGCGGAAGGTTTTTTTATGCAATAAGACACTACAGGCTTATTGCTCTTGTACTTTTATAATAAGAAGTGAATATAAATTCATACTTATTCATTTTGAATTATCATAAACTTTATAGGAGGAGTTTTTATGGCAGCACCTTATAATCATAAGGAAGTTGAAAAGAAATGGCATAAAATCTGGGAGGCCAATCCAGTTAATGTGAAGGACGGTAAAAAACCAAAGTATTATTGCCTTGATATGTTCCCATATCCATCGGGCAGCGGACTTCATGTTGGACATTGGAGAGGGTATGTAATCAGTGATGTTTGGAGTAGATATAAGATATTAAAGGGACATTACATCATTCATCCGATGGGTTGGGATGCATTTGGTCTGCCTGCTGAGAATTATGCAATTAAGATGGGGGTTCATCCAAGTAAATCCACGGCAGAGAATGTAGCGAATATTAAAAGACAGATCAATGAGATTGCAGCAATTTATGATTGGGATATGGAGGTAAACACAACAGATCCTGATTTTTATAAATGGACCCAATGGATCTTTGTAAAAATGTTTAAGGCAGGATTAGCATACGAGAAGGAAATGCCGATTAACTGGTGTCCTTCCTGTAAGACAGGCCTTGCGAATGAAGAGGTTGTAAACGGTGAGTGCGAACGCTGTGGCTCTCCGGTCACAAAGAAAAATTTAAAGCAATGGATGCTTAAGATAACCGAATATGCAGATCGTCTTTTAGAGGATTTAAATAAGCTAGACTGGCCGGAAAAGGTTAAAAAGATGCAGTCAGATTGGATTGGTAAAAGCTATGGAGCCGAAGTAGACTTTGCAGTTGATGGTATGAATAAGTCAATCCGTGTCTATACAACAAGACCGGATACTTTATATGGTGCAACCTTTATGGTATTAGCTCCAGAGCATGCAATGGCGAAGGAACTTGCAACAGACGAAACAAGATCAGCAGTTGAGGATTATATCTTCAAATCCTCCATGAGATCCTCTGTAGATCGTATGCAGGATAAGGAGAAAACCGGCGTATTTACAGGAAGCTATGCATTAAATCCTATCACGGGGAAAACGATCCCGATCTGGTTATCAGATTATGTACTTGCTGATTACGGTACCGGTGCTATTATGTGTGTTCCGGCTCATGACGAAAGAGACTTTGATTTTGCTACGAAATTCAATATACCGATCATTCAGGTGATCTCTCCGGATGGAAAAGAAAACCCGGATTTTACTCACCCTTATACCGAAGCAGGTATTATGATAAACTCCGGGGAATGGACCGGAATGGATTCAAATAAGGCAAAAAAGGAAGTCCCCGATATGCTAGATAAGCTGGGTATCGGTAAGAAGACAGTTAATTACAAGCTTCGTGACTGGGTATTTTCCAGACAGCGTTACTGGGGTGAGCCTATTCCGATTGTTCACTGTGAACATTGTGGTGCAGTTCCTATTCCTGAGGAGCAGCTTCCTTTATTATTACCAGAGGTTGAGAAGTATCAGCCGACAGGAACCGGTGAATCTCCTCTTGCCGATATCCATGAATGGGTAAATACTACCTGCCCTGTCTGTGGTGCTCCGGCTAAGAGAGAAACCAATACGATGCCTCAATGGGCAGGCTCTTCCTGGTATTTCTTACGTTATGTGGATAATAAGAATGACAAGGAGCTGGTATCCAAGGAGAAGGCTCATGAATATCTACCGGTAGATATGTATATCGGTGGCGTGGAGCATGCAGTACTGCATTTACTTTATTCCAGATTTTATACTAAATTTTTATATGACATCGGAGTAGTTGACTTTGATGAACCCTTTACCAAGCTGTTCAATCAGGGTATGATTGGCAAGAACGGTGCGAAGATGAGTAAGTCCAAGGGTAATGTCGTATCACCGGATGCGCTCGTCAATGATTACGGCTGCGACTCTTTAAGAATGTATGAATTGTTTGTTGGTCCGCCGGAGCTTGATTCAGAATGGGATGACAGAGGAATTGATGGTGTTTACCGTTTTATTAACCGTTTCTATAATCTGGTTATGGAGAATAAGGACAGTAATGTAGCACCTACCGACGAAATGGTGAAATTACGTCATCGAATGATATACGATATCACGAATCGCTTAGAGACCTTCAGTCTGAATACGGTGGTCAGTGGTTTTATGGAATATAACAATAAAATGATTGATATGGTTAAGAAGACTGGGGCAATTGATAGGGAGACACTGGAGACAGCAGTTGTTTTACTGGCTCCGTTCATCCCGCATGTGAGTGAGGAATTATGGGAGCAGTTAGGCCATAGCTCTTCTGTATTTAGAAATACCTGGCCGATCCATGATGAAGAAAAGATGAAGGACAGTGAGATAGAAATTGCCGTTCAGATTAATGGTAAGACGAAGACGACAATTAAAGTAGCTGCAGATGCACCGAAGGATGACATGATTGCCGCAGCAAAGACTGCTATGGAAGATAAGCTTACTGGAACAATTGTGAAGGAAATATATGTCCCCGGAAAGATTGTCAATATTGTAGTTAAATAATAGTCTTCAAAGGCTGTAGAGCGATTTGATATTAAAAGATTTTAAGCAAATAGTTAATTAAGTATTACTAATTGGGAAAGAGGATATCCGAAAAGTTTAGTTCTGATTCAAATAATATACAGTAAGCTTTATGAGTATTCATATTCTGGATATTATTGGACAATCAGCCTTACTTAAGCTATGGGATATCCTCTTACTTATACTGCTTAAGCTTAAAAGTTTTATATGTGGGTATTTATATAAACTTATTCTAATTGCTCAATTTACCGTATAATTTATTAGAAGAATCATACCAAGATTCGCAAGATAAAAGATAAAATATAAGATAATAAGGTTTCATAAATTTTTCTACCAAATTTAAATTAATTATGGTAATATTATTATAAAACTGGTATTTCGTGGGCATTATTCAAAATGGTTTATGTGCATAATATAAATATATAAGCGCTTCATGAATATCAATTCATAACCTTGGGCAATAAGGGAGAAATCAATGAAACTAATATCAAAATTTTCAAAAAAGGATTTAATTAAAATACCGAATGTTTTATGCTATATAAGATTTTTATTAATCCCGGTTTTCGTATTCCTATATATGAAAGCATCCTATCCCAGAGAATATATGCGTGCAGCTGTTGTTGTACTCATTTCAGGTATTACAGATTTTATGGACGGCTTTATCGCGCGTAGATTTGATATGATCACGGAGTTTGGTAAGTTGATTGATCCACTAGCTGATAAGCTTACACAGGCGGCTCTCATATTTGTTTTAGTAGTAAAAATCAAATGGATGTTTTTACTTTTGATACTATTTGTAATTATGCAGCTATTTTTACTGGTGGCTGGAATTGTGATGCTTAAGAAGGGAACAAAGCTAAATGGTGCAAAATGGTTTGGGAAGATTTCCACAACCGTATTTTATGCGGTTATGCTTGTACTAGTGTCTATCCCAACTTTAGATGCTTTAGCGGTTAATATATTAATGCTTTTATGCGGAGCGTTTTTATTATTATCCTTCTTGCTATATGTGAAAGAATATACGAAGCTTTATCATGGGCTAAAAAAGAAAAATGCTTAAAGGTTAAAGCTTACAAAAAGCAGAGCTGTTTCTTCTGATAAATTTAGGCCTTAATAATAATTTGCTTATCGTTACATTATGAATAAGCCCATCTAACAGCAAAAAGGCACTCTTACCTAAATCAGTGCGGTCCTGACGGATAGTTGTTAAGGTGGGCTTCATTGCTTCTGCAATCGGAAGATCGTCAAAGCCTATCACACTGATATCACCTGGAACCTTTAAGCCTTGCTTCTGTACTTCAAGGATTACCCCCGAAGCGATTAAATCGCTTGCACACATGATAGCAGTTGCTCCATTATTAATAAATTCTGGTACATGATCCTTTGCACAATCAGGAACATAATAGCCATAAGCAATAAGACTATCCTCAGGAGTTAAGCCATGCCTTAGCATGCTGTTTAAGAAGGCCTGCTGTCTTTGTTGTGAAACCATAGAATTTTTTGAACCATTTAAGAACGCTATTTTTTTATGACCAAGCTGATAAAGATGTTCGACTGCTAAGTCTATCCCTTCCTCATTGTCCGTTCCCACATAACCGATGTGATTGTTTTTTTCTATATAGTTATCCAGTAGAACGGTTGGTACAGAAGTTTTAGTTAGTTGTTTTACCCAGTCATCATGAAGGGTAAATCCCAAGAGAAAAGCTCCGCTGTAACCATTCTTTAACATATAAGTATCATATTTTTCAGTAGTTTGCATATTTAAGTTCGTAGGAATAACGTTAACCTCAATATGATTTTTTGCTGCGGCTAGCCTAAAGCCTGTTATAATGTCATAACCAAACTGCTCGATATTTTCATAATCCATATTTTCAATAAAAATGCAAACCTTACGTTTAATTAAGGTTTTCATTTTTTTAGTGGCATATCCCATCTCAACAGCTGTTTCAAGTACAAGCTGCCGCATCTCTTCGCTGATGTCGTTTGCACCGTTTAGACCCTTTGAGACAGTACTTACTGCAATTCCTAGCTTGTCAGCAATATCCTTTATCGTTGCCATGATTATTCTCCTATCACTTCTTAGCCTCAATGATCCAAGTATAATCCTTAATTATTACATTTTCAATCATCAATATCATTTGCTGGAGCTATTCGATACGCTTGCGTATATCATAAAAACTCTGCTTTTCAAATAAAATTAAACTAAGAATTTAAGGAAATTATTTTACTTTCTGATTATTAAGCTAAAATTAAAAATGAACTATTATCATCACTGCTATTTTACGATGGATAATTCCATACTCACGTGGCTAATACTATTTTGTCTCAATTAATGTTGACATAGTAAGATAAAAATGCTATTCTTTGGATATATCTACGAAAATTTACGAAAATAGTAATCATACATAGTACTAAGAGTAATAAGTAATAAGCCAAAAAAGAAAGAGCATCGATTGATCTACGCAATTAGGAGGATTAGATGGAGAAAAATTTCAAAACCAATGTAATGGAAATACTTGATCTAGAATTTCAAAAAACAATCAAAGAAGTGAATACCGTTCAGTTATATCATGCGGTTACTAAAGCAGCGATGAAAAATCTCGGGAGAGAATGGGGCTTAAATTCACCCGGAAAGAAGGTATGCTATGTCTCCGCTGAATTTTTAGTTGGAAGGCTGATCTACAGCAATTTATATAATATGGGGTTATTAAGCCAGTTTAGTGAGCTTATGAATGAAAATAACTTGGATATCCGTTTATTAGAGGATATTGAAGATGCTGCACTAGGGAATGGCGGTTTAGGGCGCCTGGCAGCCTGTTTTTTAGATTCCGCTGCTACTTTGGGTATTACAATGAACGGCTATGGTATTCGATATAAATACGGATTATTTAAGCAATATATAGAAAATGGTTTTCAGATTGAAGCTCCGGATGACTGGCAGCGTTTTGGAGATCCCTGGTCGATACGCAGGGAAGAGGAGAAGGTAAGAGTTGATTTTAAAGGGCAGTCTGTTTATGCGGTTCCATATGATATGCCAATCATTGGCTATGGGGGCAAAAAGATAAATACGTTGCGGCTGTGGCAGGCGGAACCGCTTGAGAGCTTCAATTTTGAATTATTTAATCAGCAGAAGTATGATAAAGCCTTTAAAAATAAGAATGAAGCAGAGGCAATCAGCAGCCTTCTTTATCCGAATGACAGTACGGATGAAGGTAAAAAATTAAGATTGAAGCAGGAATACTTCTTCGCAGCAGCAACGCTTCAGGATATCGTGAGAAGCTATAAGAAAAAATTCGGTGAGGATTTTAATCATTTTTCCTCCGAATATGCAATCCAGCTAAATGATACCCATCCGGTAGTAGCAATACCGGAATTGATCCGGATTTTAATGGAGGAGCAGAAGATAACCTTCGCAAAGGCCCTGAAAGTAGCGAAGGAGATCTTTTCGTATACCAATCACACAGTAATGTCAGAGGCTCTTGAGAAATGGAATTTAAGTTTATTTAAGGCTGTAATACCAAAAGTGTATAAGTATATTGTTATGATACAAAAGACACTTTTGAAAGAATTACTTCATTTTGGTAAGAGTACTCCGGAAGCACTATTGCCTTATCGGATTATAGATAATAATACAATTCATATGGCGAGACTTGCTGTGTATGCAAGTCATTCAACGAACGGTGTTGCAGCACTTCATACAGATATACTTAAAAAAGAGGTATTAAAGGAATGGTATGAATTATATCCGGAGCGTTTTTTTAATATGACGAATGGTATTACACAACGTAGATGGCTTGCAATAGCCAATATGGAGCTGTCCGGCTTTATTACTGATTTGATAGGAAATTCCTGGATTACCGATTTGGAACGATTAAAGGATTTGGAGAAATATGTCGAGGATAAGATCGTGATAAAGCGTTTCAATGATATAAAGCAAATTAAGAAGAGACAGCTGTCAGAGTATATATATAAGCAGGAGGGTATCAGAATAAATCCTGAGTTTATTTTTGATATACAGGTAAAGCGCCTACATGAATATAAACGACAGCTACTGAATGCCTTTTCTATTCTTTACATCTATTTTGGAATAAAGGAGGGCCGAATACAGGATTTTAATCCAACCGTGTTTATATTTGGAGCCAAGTCAGCTCCGGGTTATTTTCGGGCAAAGGGAATTATTAAGTTTATTAATGAGGTGGCAAAGTTAATTGATTTAGATGAAGAGGTTAAGGATAAGCTGCAGGTGATATTCGTTCATAACTATAATGTATCCTATGCAGAGAAACTCACGCCGGCAGCAGATATATCAGAGCAGATATCAACTGCTGGTACAGAGGCTTCAGGTACAGGAAATATGAAGTTTATGCTAAATGGGGCAGTAACGCTTGGAACCTATGACGGAGCTAATGTTGAAATCGTAGAGCAGGCAGGAGAAGAGAATAATTATATCTTCGGGGCAAGAGTGGAGGAACTAAGAAGTATCAGCAGTACCTATGATCCAAAGGTAATCTATAACCAAAATCCAAGAATTAAGAGGGTGGTCGATACACTGATTGACGGCACCTTAGAGGATGATAATACAGGTATGTTCAAAGAGCTGTATCATGCAATATTAGAGGGTGCAAGCTGGCATAAACCGGATCATTATTATTTGCTGTTAGATTTCATCCCATATTGTGATGCAAAGTTTAAGGCGAACAAGGATTATAGTGATATGAATTTCTTCCGAAGAAAGTGCTTCATGAATACCGCTAATGCGGGTAAATTCTCCAGTGACAGATCAATAAGAGAATATGCAGGAGAAATATGGAATTGATTAGTGTTAATCAGTAAAAAACATTATGACCTATACAAATAATAATATAAAATTATTGGTAAAAACAGAAATAAACACTCTCTAAAATAGTATCTAGTGTAATATAGTATATAGTGTAATATAGAGCTTATTGTCAATTTGTAAGTAACGTAAGACTTAGTTGTAAAAGAAAATGACTGCATCACAGCGAGGGCACTGAAAAAACGGTAGTTTTTCAGTGCCCTCGCTGTGATGCAGTCCCTTTTTGATTATGTAATTACTTCATGGTGGACATCATTTTTTTCATCATCTCAAACTGGGCTTTCTCCTTTGGAGATAAGTTCTTAGTCAAGATTTCAAGCATGACTTCACTTTCGTCCTTCGTGAAGGATAATTTTTGTTGTTGTAGTTTTTTGTTGGTACTTACTAACAGAGGCATTAATTTATCCATCTGTTTTCCCTCAGCTTCCTTCATTAAATCTAATAAAATTGCAAGCTTACGGGGATCAATATTTTTTAGCTTTGGATGATTGGTCCAAGAGGTATCAGCCATGGTTCTACTCCTTACTCTCATCTGGTTTACTACTATTATCATATGACATAGTATTTAAAAGCATGCTAAGGTTTTCAAAGGTACTCATTTGTTCGGGAGGGACCATTGCCTTTAACATATCAAACATCTTATTATTCATACCGGGATTTTGGTTATTTGAATTAGGCGGATTATCTTCTCCTGAGTCTTTTGCATTAGAATCAGTGTTATTGTTTAGCTGCTCGTTGTTAGCTTCATCTGCTTCTTGCATAACAGAAGCAGCTTTCGCTTCTTCTTGAGAAAAGTTGGAGCTAAAATTACGGAATATAGATTCAAAATTAGAACTTGAGAAATTACCTGTAACATTATCGGCATCATTTTCTGCTTCTGAGTCTCCAAAGGAAAATCCGCCAAACTCCTGCATTGCATTCATCGTTGACATCATATTATTATAAGTTTCGAATATTCTTTTCATATTAAAAATATTGAGAATCTTATCTACATATTCTCGTTCCTTTTTATTACATATTGGCCGTATTCCCTTTAAAAGTCCTTCAAAATCAAATTTAGTACTTTGTAAGCCATTGGCAGCCAGTGTATCGGACTTACCTACTGATTTGAAGCTGCCTAAAAAATCCAATAGCTTAGCGAATATTTCGGCCATGCCTCTGGACTTACTATCTACAAAGGGTATGGCGGCTTTTATAAGCTCTGCTGTGTGATTTAAGTCTTGGTCTGCCATAGCTTCTCCCATTATTCATACTTATTACATTATATTCAAGCAAGAATTAAAAATGAACCCTAATAGTATATGCATAAAGCTTCTACGATTTTTCCTATTTTTGGGTAATACATCAGTGTACCTGATTACATATTATCTAAAATCTATTGAAATGAAATAAAAAATATACCTCCTGTAGGATAAATACAGGAGGTATATTTTTATCGAGGTGCGCCCGGCGGGCGCACGTTCTAACTAGATTAGATTATTCGGGATAGATAAGATGTTCGTCATCAATAGCATATAGAACTTCATCAAGAAATTTCTTTGCATAATACTTTGCCTGTGATAAGTTCATATCAGTATAATTTCCGCAATTAACTGCAGTTGCACCAGGTATATCACCTTCAAAGTCACGAATGAATTCAAACATTTCGGTTAACAGGGGAACAATATCCTTAGAAGTATAATCACCGCCAAGTAAGAGATAGAACCCGGTTCTGCATCCCATCGGTCCAAAATAAACGGTTCTATCAGCGAAATCTTTATGATTACGCAGATAGGTTGCTGCTAGATGTTCTATAGTATGGACTTCGCCGGTTAACATTACAGGATCAAAATTCGGACGAGTCATTCTAATATCAAAGGTTGTGATGGTTTCGCTACCAATTTTGTCCTTGCGGGATACATAGACCCCTCTAAGTAATTTCATATGATCAATGGTAAAGCTTGCTATTTGTTTCATTGTTACTTTCCTTTCCTGAATGAAGAAGTGGTTGGAATTATTGTAATATAATTTGTCACGCTATGCAAGAGATTCTATTTTATACCTTGCCTTTCCGCATTGAGTATAAATATATTTATACCTTGATTTCACGGTATGTGAACATGGAACATGGTCTTCATGATTTAAATAATCTAATTAATTATTAATGTGTTTTGCTGTAATATCTTGACGAAATATTATACGGTTGCTATGATATAATAAAAGCTTGGCGATCAATGGGAAGAGGGGGATCTTCGTGCTGATAGGGATTTGTGATGATGAGGAAATTATTCGGAATGATATTATTCGAATATGTAATAATTATAAAAGTACTTATTTATCTGATATAGAAATAATTAATTTTTCTTCAGGGGAGGAGCTGCTTAATAGCAATAAACCAATCGATATATTATTCTTAGATATTCAGATGAATGGAATCAATGGTTTAAGGACTGCTGAGAAAATTCGTGAATTCGATGAAAGTATGGTTATTATCTTTTTGACCGGATACAGGGGGTTTATGCAGGCAGGTTATAGGGTAAGGGCATTTCGATATCTATTAAAGCCTGTTAATGAACAGGATTGTAAGAATGCTTTATCGGAAGCAATTCATGATATAACAAAAAACTGCAAAGCGGTTGTTGGTAAGGACGGAGAAACTCTATTTGTAAAATTGTTTGATATTATATATATTGAATATATTAACCGTTATACGGTTGTAAGAACCCCTAAGGGTATCTTCGAAAGTGTTACAACCATGAATGAGTGGGAGAGTATATTAAATAACGGCGATTTTTTTCGTGTACATAAATCATATATCGTGAATATGGCATTTATACATGAGATAGGTAAAGATATATTATTGGATAACGGAGAAAAGGTAGAGGTTGCTATACGTCAGATAGGGAGATTAAAAAAGGCTTGTAAAGAATACCGAAGAAGAAGTGCGAGATAAGGAGTCTGATTTATGAATGATATAATACATCTTTTTTATGGATATTTAGTGGATTTTGTTAAGATGTGGATCATATTTATGGGGTTGCTTAATTATACTCCGCAGAGGAAAAAGAAAGTTTATATCGTAGCCGGTTCTGTCCAATGCATTTTACTTATAACAGCAGGAATATTACGAAGGTATAGCGTGGATGCAGTAACTATTTTTAATGTCTGTATGTTGCTTTTATCAATTTGTTTTCTTTTTGAAGGAAGATTCTTAAAGAAATTTATCTATTCGTTATTAACTTATATATTAATTTTATTCTTGGAAACCTGTGTAATAGGGATAGCGTCAGCTCTAAATATATACCCGGAAGCAGATAGTCTTTATCATATCTTATTACGGTTTATCTATAAAACAATTATATTTGTTCCTTTATTATTAATACTAATAAAAAAGAAGAGGAAAAGCTATAGTAAGGTTAGATTATCGAAAAGTATATTCGCATTCTTATTTATTGGTGCGGGTACGGGAATATTTTTTATCTCGGCACTTCTTGTCAGTTTAAATAGTAAAATTTCAGATAATGGTAGAAAGCTACTTATAGTGATTACGATAATCATTGTTATAACCTATTGTCTGACCTGTTTTATGATGATGCTGATTACTGAATCCAGAGATAATTATAAAGCCTTATCCTTGATTAGTCAAAGTGTCATTGAATCCCAACAGAAGTATTATACGCTGGTAAATGAAAAGCAAAAGGAGATACATAGCATACGGCATGAAATGAAAAATCATCTGGCATGCATACATGGACTATATCAGTCGAATAAATTAAATGATATGGAAGCTTATCTAAAACAGTTAATTGAAACCTCTAATACGCCGGCCGATTTATTTGACACCGGTAATGATATTGTAAATGCTATCCTAAATGATGTACAAAGCAGATACCGCTCCGACAATATATTAATCCGCCTGGAGGGAGGTTTTCCCGAGCCACTTTATATAGCGCCCATGGATTTATGCGTTATTTTTGCCAATATTATTATTAATGCTGTAGAAGCAATACAGAAAATAGAACCCAAAAACAACTCCATTTATTATATTGACGTTAGTATAAAAAACTATAAGGATGATTTATATATTGATGTGAAAAATCCAATCATAAAGGATGTTGAAGTGTACAATGGTACGCTTCAAACTTCAAAAAAGGATAAAAGTCTTCATGGTTTTGGGGTAAAGAATGTCATAGACAGAGTAGAAAAGTATCAGGGGACTTATAATTTTAAAATGCATAATGATGAATTTGAAGTAACAATTTTTATGAAAAATAGATTGTACACAATATAAATTTGACGTTCATGCAGCAATAATCGACGTTCATGTCTCAGTATATTGTATAAGCCTTGGCTATATGCTATAAACAGCTTGTAGCCAAGGTTTTTATATTTTATAGGAGATTTGATTATGGTAGACGATATCCTTGATTTAATTAAAAAATTATTTGGTGGCTGATTGATTACATTAAAAGTATCTATTGGGGAATAAATACTTTAACGTTTTTTTGTTGCACTACATAGAATGCTTGGATTGAGAATATCAATTCCAGGCATTCTGTGCCTAGTGGTTTTGCAGAAAGGAATCCTATGTTTTTACTTAGTAAATTTTCAAAATTAGTGTTATACAAAAATTATTTAAGTTATTTACGGATTATATTTTCTATCATTTTAACTTATGTATTACTGGCTTTTACGATAGTTTATATGGACAATGTATTGATATTAAGTACAGAGCCGGTATATTCAAATCTTCATAACATATTTATCAGTATTCGCACCATATTCTTTATGGCAGGAATAACCTTTATTATCTATCAGTATTATAATATTATGAAATCCAGTGTCAGAGAATACTGTATATTAAGAGGCCTCGGAGCAACAAAGAATACGATACGTATTTTGATTTTGCTTCAAATGTTTTTTCTGTTAATTATATCAATTCCGATTGGCTTGTCAGGTGGTTATTATATCACAGGATTAATCTTGCGCTTTATAGAAGATTTTACTGTAAAATATTATAAAATAGATTGGATTGTATCATCTACAACCTTTTGCCTTACTGCAGTTGCCTTTTGTTGTTTTATCATTTCGCTCGGTATATACCTCGAAAGAGGGATTAGAAAAATGCCACTATCCTGTATTTTATCTGACTGGTCTATCACTTTAAAGGAAGGATAAAAATATGGCAGTATGTGAAATAAGGGATTTAAATAAAACCTACACCGGTGAACACAATTATATACAAGCTATTGTTAACTGCAATATGGAGATAAATAAAGGAGAATTTACTGTTATTAATGGGGACAGGGCCTCAGGAAAGTCAACCTTACTTAGAATATTAGGTGGCCTAGAACGTCCAACGAATGGTGAGGTATATATTAACAAGCATAATATTACAGCGTTAAGCGATGATGAACTGGCAATTATGAGAAGAAATGAGATCGGTTTCTTATTTCAAAATAACAGTCTAATCTCAGAACTGACCGTACACGAAAACATCATTATGCCTTCTGTTTTAGCTCATAAAAAGTATATTAAGGAATACTATGAAGAGATTATTGGTCGATTAGGAATAAACGATATTCTTTCTCTCTATCCCAGGCAATTATCGTTCTCGCAGCTTGAATGCGTTACCTATGCACGAGCCTTGATCAACAATCCAGATATCATATTAGTGGATGAACCCTCAGATAATTATAAGCTGGATAAGGTGATTTTGGACCTTCTTCTTAATATGGTATATCTTTATCATAAAACTTTAGTTATGGTAACTAATGATCCAGAGGTAAGTATTTTTGCTGATCATATTGTTAGGCTTCAGGAAGGAATGATCGTAGAGAATCGTAAAATAATATAATGAAGTATTATCATCTGCAAACTAGCTTTTATATGCTGCTTTGCAGATTTTTTGTGGGTTGACAAGAAGGTAAGAAAGAGGCATTATATTAATTAACGTATTTTAAATAAGTCGGATACGAATAACGAATACTAAGGAACTAAAATATGGTAGACAGTATAATTTTTGATATGGATGGTACTTTATGGGACTCAACACCTGAGGTTGCCTTTGCCTTTAATAAGGTGCTAAAAGAAAAACATCCTGAAGTAAAAGATGAGGTTACAGCAAATAAGCTTCAAAGCTTATTCGGGTTACCGCTCGATGTCATTGCTGTAAGATTATTTCAAAGTGTTTCACAAGAGCATGCTATATCGGTAATGGGTGAATGCTGTGAATACGAGTGTGATTATTTGGGTCAGCATGGAGCTAGTCTATATGAAGGGCTGGAAGAGACACTTAAGGCACTATCTTATCAGTATAAGCTTTTCATTGTGAGTAATTGTCAGGAGGGCTATATTCAGTGTTTCTTTCGGGCATATTCACATTTAGAAAAATATTTTATTGATTATGAATATCCCGGTCATTCTGGAAAGTTTAAGGCAGATAATATAAAAATCGTGATAGAACGTAATAAATTAAGTAACCCCGTGTATGTTGGTGATACCCAAGGGGATGCAGATGCAGCAAAAGAGGCTGGAATTCCTTTTATCTTTGCTGGATATGGTTTTGGTAGGGTGAAGGAATATAATGCTGTTATTCACTCGCTTAGTGAGCTGCATAATAAGCTAATGTCGATATAACAAAGATTAAACATTGACAATTCTTAGCTTTCTTTATATAGTGATTATAGATGAATGCAGGGGAATCCCTTGACTAACTTATAGGATGTGTGAATATATGCTGAACGGAAAAAAATCATTATTTAGCGGAATGCAGGCTACGGGTACTCTGACCTTAGGAAATTATTTGGGCGCTTTAAAAAATTGGGTTGAGCTTGAGGAAGAATATGAATGCTTTTATGGAGTGGTAGATTTGCATTCCATAACAATTCGACAAGATCCCGCGGAGCTGCGTAAAAGAGCTAGGGCATTGCTAACCTTATATATTGCTGCAGGACTTAATCCTGAGAAGAATTGTATCTATTATCAATCCCATGTGTCGGCACATGCGGAGTTAAGCTGGATATTAAATTGCTTTACCTATATGGGTGAACTAAACCGTATGACCCAATTTAAGGATAAAGCAGCAAAGCATGCAGATAATATTAATGCAGGTTTATATACCTATCCTGTGCTTATGGCAGCAGATATTCTACTGTTCCAATCAGACGTTGTTCCAGTTGGATCTGATCAAAAGCAGCATCTTGAGATAACAAGAGATATTGCCGAACGCTTTAATTCAATTTATGGTGAGGTTTTTACAATACCAGAACCTCTGATCGGTAAACAGGGTGCAAGGATTATGAGCCTTCAGGAACCCGAAAAGAAGATGTCTAAGTCAGATGAGAATGTCAATGCTAGTATTTATTTGATGGATGACCCAGATACTATAATTAGAAAATTTAAAAGAGCAGTTACCGATTCAGATAATCAAATCCGTTATTCTGAGGATAAACCGGGTATCAGAAATCTTATTGATATCTATGCAGTTGCTAATGGTAAAACTGTAGAGGAGATTGAGAAGGAATTTGCAGCATCAGGCTACGGTGAATTTAAATTAGCGGTAGGCGAGTCAGTAGTAAGCCTGTTAAAACCCATACAGGATAGGTTTGCAGAATACTCAAAAGACAAAGATTATATTGATCAGATTATTAAGAATAATGCGGAGAAAGCAAATTATTATGCGACAAAGACCTTGCGTAAGGTACAAAAAAAAGTAGGTTTACCCGAAAGAGTCAGATAAAATTATAATATAAGCTGATATTGTAGTGGTAGCAGGGTGGCAGGATAGTGCCACTCTGCTTTATTCTTCATTTATATAACTTCAATTGTTTAAAGGCTGATACCATAATTTACTAGTAGATACTTAAGTGTAAATTATGGTATCAGCCTTTTATATAATAGAGTGGTTAATTAACCTTCGTTATTGAAGCTTTTACTCGTTTAATCCTGATTTAACTTCATTCCATTTATCAATGTAAAGAGTTTCGAGATCGTCACCAAGATACTGAAAGGTTTTACATCTATCTAATATGGTTTGATCAGGAAATGCAACCGGACTATTTTTTATATCAGAGTCTGTTATTTTTTCCCTTGCTATTTTATTTGGTGTGGAATACGTAATATATTCAAAATTCTTCAGTGCAATATCTCCATCGCATACATAATTGATAAATGCTTCTGCATTTTCTTTGTTTCTGCAGTTTTTTGGAATTACCCAGCCATCGATCCAGACATTGGAGCCTTCCTTTGGAACTACATATTCAAGATCTTTATTCTCTCTCTTAGTATAGATTGCTTCGCCGGAATAGATAACTCCTAAAGCAGCTTCTCCTCCAATCATTTTATCTCTTACCTGATCCACAACATAAGCCTGCACCAGAGGGTATTGCGATTGAAGGAGCTTCTTTGCTTCATCAATCTGTCCTTCGTCTGTAGAATTAATATCATATCCAAGATAGGACAAACCAATTGCAAAAGCATCACGAACACTGTCAATCATTAAGATGTTACCAGAGTACTTTTCGTCAAAAATAGCATTCCAGCTGTCAATCGGTTCATCTACCATAGTCTTATTATAAAGAATACCTAAGGTTCCCCAGCAATAAGGTACGCTATATTTATTTTCCGGATCAAAATTCTTGGAAGCCTCTATATAGGTTGGATCGATATTTTCTATATTTGGAATATTACTTTTATTAATTTCTGCAAGTAAACCTTCCTGCTGCATTTTCTGAATCATATAATCAGAGGGACATACCACGTCGAACTTTACAGCACCGGCTTTTATCTTTGCATACATATCCTCATTAGATTCAAATTCTTCATGTATTACTTCAATTCCTGTCTTCTCTTCAAAGCTGTCATAAACCTCCGGATCGATATATTCTCCCCAATTATAGACATATACTTTTTCGCCGTTGTCCTTTCCGCAGCCGATTAGGAAGCTGGCAGACATTACAATGATGGATAATAAAACGATTAACTTTTTCATTAATTGTACTCCTTTTCTTTCTTATAGATTTCTCATGGGTGCGTTCTTACCCGCATTTTTGCGGTTAATAAATATCAGCAGTAATAATACGGTGATAAACATAAGAGTAGATAAAGCATAAATCTCAGGTTTTATTCCTTTTTTTACTTCCGTATAAATAATAGTAGATAGTGTATTGATTTCAGGCCCTTTCGTAAAGTAAGTGATAACAAAATCATCTAGTGACATGGTAAAAGCCAAAAAGAAACCAGATATCACGCCAGAAAAAATATCTGGAAGGATTACCTTGAAAAATGCATATACAGGTGAAGCGCCAAGATCCAGCGCAGCCTCAAAGGTATGAGGATTTAACTGCCTAAGCTTAGGCATAACACTTAAGATAACGTAAGGAACGTTAAAGGTGATATGTGAAAGCAGGACACTGGTAAAGCCTAAGGTAAAATGAATGGCCACAAAAATAAGCATAAGTGATATACCTGTTACAATATCTGCATTCAGCATTGGGATATTCGTGATACTCATCATGATTGCTCTCGGTGTCTTTTTCATATTATTTATCGCTATGGAAGCCGTAGTACCAATCACAGTTGCTATAAACGCTGACAAAAACGCAATCAAAAGTGTTGTTGAGAGAGCATTCATAATGTCATCGTTATGGAACAGCTCCTGATACCAGTGAAGGGTAAAGCCGCCCCATTTTGCTCTGGATTTTGAACGGTTAAAGGATAATACTATCAAAATCAGTATAGGAGCATATAAAAAAATTAAGATTAAACCTACATAAAACCTGCTGAATAATTTTTTTACCATAAGCCGCCACCGTCATTTCCTTTATCATATTTTGATAAGATAGCCATACTAAATAGAATGAATATCATTAATACCAGTGATAAGCCGGAACCGGCATTCCAATTATCTAATCGAAACTGCTGTTCGATTACATTACCGATGAGTACAATCTTACTTCCTCCAAGGATGGAAGAAATTACGAAGGTGGTAAGAGAAGGTACAAAGACCATCGTTATACCGCTCACTACTCCGGGAAAGGTCAAAGGAAAAATTATTTTCACAAAGGTTTGTCTGCCATTAGCACCAAGATCTCGTGCAGCATTGATAACATTTTTATCGATTTTAGCTAATACATTATAGATTGGTAATACCATAAAAGGCAAAAAATTATAAACCATACCTAGGATGATAGCAGCAGGAGTATTTATTATATTGACGGCAGGTAGATGCAGAAATTTAAGAAATGTATTAAGGATACCTGTTTTTTCCAATATGTTCTGCCATGCAATTGTTCTTAGAAGAAAGTTCATCCACATAGGTAATATGATGATTAGTACAATAAAGCTATTGCTTTTCATCTTGGCATTACTTAATATCATAGCCAGTGGATAAGCGAGTAGAAGACAAATAACTGTACTGATGATAGAAAGCTCCAGAGAGAGAAGGAGTGCCTTACGATTAATCTGATTAAGGATTAAAGCAATATTCTCAAAGCTAAGACCGCCTTCCTTGGCTGTCAGACCGTAAAATACAATTAATATTAAAGGAATGATGATAAAGCCGGCCATCCAAAAAAGATAAGGAAAAGAAAGCCATTTTATGCTTTTTAAGCGTGGCATATGTAATCGATTTATAGATAATTTCTCTGTAAGGTGTTTTCCTTTGTCATTTGAATTCATAGGAATTCAACTCCTATTCGTAGTATTATAAGAAGCTTTATAACAGGTATTGTAATAAGCAGTGATTAAATTCGATATTATTATTCCGCTATTTCTGCAGCCTGCTCATCCTCAGATACCGGCTTATTCATAATTTGAATATCATAGGGATCTACATGGATACCAACTTCAGTACCAACCGGAAATAAATCAGTGGAATGAACCAGCCATTCACGACCATTTGCCATAACCTCCATTTCGTAATGGACACCCTTAAACAAAAGAGAGGTTACGGTACCCTTGATCGTTCCGGCTTCCGGCTTAACGAGATCAATATCTTCCGGACGGATAACCACATCTACGGGTTTATTCTTGCCGAAGCCTATATCAACACAGGAGAAGTTGGCTCCAAGGATATTCACTAACTTGTCCTCCACCATAGTTGATGCAATGATATTACTGTCACCGATAAAGTCGGCGACAAAGGCATTCTCCGGCTCATTATAAATATGCTCGGGAGTACCGATTTGTTGGATATATCCCTGGTTCATGACCACGATGGTGTCTGACATGGTAAGGGCTTCCTCCTGATCATGAGTGACATAGACAAAGGTAATACCCAGTTCATTCTTAAGTCGAATCAGTTCATACTGCATATCTTGCCGAAGCTTTAAATCAAGAGCTCCAAGAGGCTCATCCAAAAGTAGAACCTTTGGTTCGTTTACGATAGCTCTCGCAATAGCGATACGCTGCTGCTGACCCCCGCTTAATGAATCCGGCATACGGTTTTCAAAGCCGTCCAAATTCACCAGCTTTAGAGCGTATTTAATTTTATCATCTATGTAAGCTTTACTTTTCTTTTTGATCTTAAGACCAAAGGCGATATTCTCGGCAATCGTCATATGGGTAAAGAGGGCATATTTCTGAAATACGGTATTTAACTGCCGCTCGTTAGGAGGCAGCTTTGTAATATCTTTCCCTTCAAAGATAACCTGGCCTTGGTTGGGTGTCTCAAAGCCTCCAATAATTCGTAGTGTAGTAGTTTTACCACAGCCAGAGGGACCTAAAAGTGTTACGAATTCATTTTCCCGTATATATAAATTTAAGTCGTCTAAAACGACAGTCTCACCGAAGGATTTTGATATATTTATAAGATTAATTAGCTTGTTATCTGTCATATGCTCCTCCTTAACTTTAAAAACTGGGGGGTGTAGATATCCATAAAAGCGTAGCACCGGTTTTTTCCGATGCAGTAATATAATGCTGTTTATTCGCCGTAAAGTAAAAGGATTCACCCTTTCTTACTTTATGAGTACGATTACCGATATGAAGAGAGATACTTCCATTTAATATATATCCAAACTCTTCTCCTTCATGAGGATTATCCGGATAGGTTGAGCCTCCTGCATCAAGATTAAGAAGAATCGGTTCCATCATGTTTTTCTGTGCATTCGGTATAATCCATTTTACTTCATTTTTAAGCTCTGTATCATATTTTTCAAAATAGTCAGATTTCTTAAATACTACCTGCTCTGCGGTTGTACCACTGAAAAATTCCTCAAGATTCGTTCCTAGACATTGCAGGATGTCCATTAATGTAGCAATCGAAGGAGAGGTTAAATCCCGTTCAAGCTGGGATATAAAGCCTTTAGATAGTTCAGCCCGATCTGCAAGCTCTTCCTGAGTCAGACTCTTTTGGATTCGTAATTCCTTTATTTTCGATCCGATATGCATGATGTGCTTCCTTTCGAATTCTTACATAGAATAAACTTTAAGTTTAGTTAGGCTAAACAGCAACTATATAAATTATACTAAGATATTCCATCTTGTCAATAACTTTTGAAAAAAGTTGCAGGAAATTTAAAAAACGATAAAAAGTAAGAGGAAGTAAGGAAAATCTATTTAATTTTCAAACTAATTCAAAGGGGAGACATACAATATTAAACTGATAGAAAGGGATAAAATAAAAATACCCCTTATCCAGAGGTATCGCATGTATCTGCATTATTACTGTTATAATTATTTTTGTTATTATTGTTGTCATTATCACTGGGAGTATTACCTGAAGCTGCATTGCTATCCTGATCTGTCTTACCGCTTAAATTAGTATCTCCGGCGCACTTATTATTTGCTTCTCTTCTAGCTAATATTGTGGAGATAGTATCTCCAAGCTGATTAAAGACAGAAGCTAGCACAGATAAATCATCGTCACAACAGTTCTTTGAGATAGCACATGCAATAGTAGAAACGAAAACAACAAGTTCACATTCATCCATAAATACCATCCCGCCTCAGGTGGTTTAACTAAACATATTACATAGTATATGCTATAGATGAGAAATTTGTGCTATAAATCTCGGTGATGAGTTTAAGCTAAGATTTTATCTCTTAGTTTGATAAAAATCCTTTATTCGGTTCATTTGAGAAGTCATACCCAGAAAGAGCTGATCTACTAATGTGACAGCAACCATAGACTCAACTACAACGACAGCTCTTGGAACAATAACAGGGTCATGCCTTCCGTGAATTTGAAGCTCAATATTCTCATGGCTTTGGTTAATGGTTTTCTGCGGCTTAAAAATGGAAGGTGTAGGCTTTACAGCAGCTCTAAGAATAATATCAGAACCATCACTGATTCCCCCCAAGATACCACCGGCATGATTACTGGCCTTTGTGATATGATTAGCATTATTACAATTAAAAGAATCATTGTTTTCTTCTCCGGTTAAAGAAGAAGCACCAAAGCCGGCTCCGATTTCTACCCCCTTAACTGCTCCGATAGACATCACAGCCTTTGCAAGAGAAGCATCAAGCTTATCAAATACGGGTTCACCAATACCGGGAGGCATACCGGTTACAATACATTCAATAATACCACCAGCTGAATTATGAGCTTCCATTTGCTGTAATAAAAATCCTTCGGCTTTTTCGGAAGCATCAAGATCAGGCATGTAAAGAGGACTCAAATGCATTAGATTTAAATCTGCTTTTTCTGGATTAATTGTGATTGGGCCAATTGCTTTCGTATAAGCCTGCACTGATATACCTATTTCCTTTAATATTGCACAGGCAATAGCACCAGCAGCAACTCTTCCTATTGTTTCTCTTCCTGAGGAGCGGCCACCGCCTCTGTAATCTCTGAAGCCATATTTTTCATCAAAGGTATAATCAGCATGGCCGGGGCGATAAGCAGATGCTATGTTAGAATAATCTCCTGATTTTTGATTTTCATTATATACAATAAGTGTAATAGGAGTTCCTGTAGTACGCCCTTCAAAGACACCGGATAAAATATTGACTTTATCCTCTTCTTTCCTTGGAGTGGAATATTTGGTCTGTCCTGGTTTCCTTCTATTAAGAAAGGTCTGTATAAATTGCTCGTCTATGGGAAGCCCTGCTGGGCAGCCATCCACTATTGCACCGATTCCTTTACCGTGAGATTCACCCCAGGTAGAAATTTTAAATATTGTTCCATATACGGATCCTGACATTGTGCCTCCATTTCGCAGCACTGCGGCTGGTATAAAAGTATTTTGTATGAATTAAAAATAGTATAAAGGAAATATTTAATAGTTTCAATCATTTTAAGGTCATTCGTATATTTTTATCATATATTAAAATGATAACATAATTCTGAGGCATGAAATGGGAGAGCAGTTACCGCATTCCGCAAAACCCAACGGAAATTTATATGATAATAGAAATAATACAAGTCAAAGTAAAACTAATCCAAACGACATAAATAAGAATCGTAAAGGCAAAGATGATGATTTAATCATTGAGGAAAATACAGTGTATGAGATAGACCGGGAATGTTATGAAAGACTTAAGAAGCAGAAAAAGCGATAGGTTTGAAAAGTATTACAAATCAAATGGTGAAATATATCGAATATACCCTTGCATATAGTTGCGTTGCCCTGACGGAGATGTAAAGATAACAAAGAAAAGCTGCGAAACCGCAGCTTTTCTTTGTTAATAACAGTGATCTTTTAGTGGATTAGCTTTTAGAAGAAGCCGTTTGATCCACCACAGCAGCAGAGAAGAAGAATGATGATTAAGATACAGCCACAGCCACCATCTCCTCCACCCATAAATCCACCGCCACCGAAGCCATTACTGCCACCACAGCAGCATAATAAAAGTATGAGGATTATAATGCAGCTACAATCATTATCTCTTCCTGTGTCGCAATGTGTTGCTTGTAAATCACTCATTGTATGTTCCTCCTAATATTAATTACAATGTATCATATGAGGTTTAGCTTGACTGATTTCCTAAAATTTTAAGTAATTTATTGTTTTTAAGATAAATAATCAATATCCTATAGATAACAAATTATTCCTGTAATATACTCGGCTAAAATATGACAATATTACAAATAAATTTGTTGATTATACATAGGATATAAAACCGACTAGTGCTAAAATACAAGCTATAAACGATATATGGGAGGAGTATTTTGATATGAAAAAAAGTTTAGTTCTATTTATTGTAACAATTATTTTTATTTTTCAAGGATGTTCTGCTAAAGAGGACAGTCCGGTTAATACGGATAATTCTGCCGGAAAGGATGTTACTGAGACTCCAGAAGCCACAGAAGCAGCCAAAGTAACAGAAGCCGTTAAAGCAACAGCCAGTCCTGTGCCAAAGAAGGAATTAGTTCTTCCGACCACAGTAAATAATTCGGGCAAGGTTCTCATTCAGACAGTTTCTAAGAACAGCGTATACAAATATAATTCTTATATTATCACTTCAATTAATGGAGAAAGCGTTGTAGTTGATCCTACAGAGATGCCGAAAAAAGAAATAGTTGATATTAATCCGGCAGCGATTATTAGCACTCATTCACATCCTGACCATGTTAATAATTCCTATAACGCCACTTATGATGTTCCAAAGTTGTTATTTAAAAAAGGTGAAATAGATACGAAGGATTTCCATATCTATAATATTTCATCATCACATTATAGCGATAAAATAGATGACAGTAATTTTATGACAGTATTTGAAGTGGATGGATTACGAATCGTTCATATGGGTGATATCGGACAAACAACACTGACCGAAGAGCAGTTAAAGGATTTAGGAGAGATAGATATTGCATTTATGCAATTTGATAATTCCTATTCCAGTATGTCAGTGGAAAATATGAAAGGGTTTAACTTAATTGAACAACTTAATCCCACAATCATCATTCCTACCCATAGTAATGATGATTGTGATGCAAAGCTAAAGGAAAAATACGGAGATATTACCGAATACGATAATATATTAGAAATTTCAAAAGAGGATTTACCGGAAGATAGTCTGAATGTTTATCGGATATTAAATAATCATATTTATGAATGATTTATAAGTCATTTACAAGGCACCTGTAATCAATTATAATATTTGATATATTATAAGGATTGCAGGTGCGACTTATGTTATATACACTGGGTTTTAATTATTATGTTGGATATCTTTTTTATTTGTCAGTGTCAGAGGGATTGAAGGAGCTGACAGGTGATGAAGCAAAGGATTATTATAAGATAGTTTTTTTAAAGACAGGGCCTAATCATTTTGAGTTAAATGGCAAAGAATATTTACTTACCGGTGCCTGGGCTATCTGTTTGAATGAAAAGGATACGATTACTTTTTATAAAGCAGTAGAAGAAGAGATAAGAATTATATGGTTTCGGCCTAGTCTAATTAATATTAAGTTTACATTTGAATTAATGAATTCTTCAGATAAGAAATTTAATGCAATTGATTACCAGGATTTATTTTATTTGCGGCAATTTGCAGGAGAAGCAAAGGAAGCGTTAAAAATAATTTCTTTGAATACGATTGATGCGTCTGGAATAGAACATAAATTTCTGGTTATAAAAGAATTGTTATCAAGACAGAATATAGATACTTGGCCATGCAGAAGCAGAGCGTATTTATTTGAGATCCTTTTCAGCCTTGCAAGACAGGAAGATGAGGATACGGTTAAAAATGTTTTGATTCATGACGGATGCTCAAAGTTGGCTTTGGATATTATCTATTATCTACAATCCTGCTATAATCAGAAAATTAAAGTGGAAAAGCTAGCAGATATTTTTCATACCAATCGTACAACCTTAATGAATGAATTTAAAAAATATTCAGGTAAATCTATTAATCAATATCTGATAGAATTGAGACTAATGATGGCTTCTACGCTATTACGTGATACAGAGCTTCCTGTTGATGTCATATGTGAGAGGACAGGCTTCAATGACATCAGTTATTTTAGTAAGGTTTTTAAAAAAGGTTTAAGTTGTACTCCATCTGAGTACAGGCGCATGCATAAGCATGTTACATATGAAAATTAGAGGTTAATCAATTTAAATCAGTGTATATTGGTAAAGCTGTCAGAATAGGATAATAAAAAAGACAGTGGAGCTTTGTGATGAATGAGAAACATAAGGTTCAGGTAATTATACACTGTAATGATTATGAGAATAGACTGCAGGTTATTGAGAATTTAGGTTTTATAAAATATAAACTGCCTATGATCAACTCTTTTGTGCTTGAGGTGGAAGAAGACCTGTTAGAATATATAAAATCTGTGGAAGGCCTTTTGGCTATGGAGATAGACACTCATATTACAGCTCAGATGAATCGAGTAAGTGATGTTATCGAATGCCGATGGGCTCATGAGCATGGCTTTTTTGGCAGAGGAATCGGTGTTGCTGTAGTAGATACAGGAATTGCACTACATAAAGACTTTATTGAAGGAAGCAATCGTGTGATTGCCTTCAAGGACTTTATAAACCATAGGACGGATACTTACGATGATAATGGACATGGAACTCATGTGTGGTGATAAAATACCCAACAAGATAAGGCGCATCTTCACGGTGCGCCTTTTTATATTAAATGATTGATTAGTTTGAAAAATGGTGGTATTATATGGAATTATAAAGAGAAAAATGGAGGTATAGTATGTACATATTTTGGGATAATTCTAACATACATTATGTTGGATTAAATCAAGTGTTTCCACAAAAAGAACCAGGAGAAAAGAAAGAATTATATAGAACATATTTTGCAGGCCTATTAAACTTAGTTACACAGGGCAGACCGGTTGAAAATATATCGTTTGCTGGAAGCGTACCTCCTAAGGAAGATGCTGTCTGGAATGAGATTAGAAAACTAGGAATTACTCCTGCATTATTACCAAGAAGCTTAACGGACGGTGAAGCCGATACAACAGATCATGTTTTACAATTAGCGCTTTTAAGACTAATATTTGATAGCCCTGAACCAAATACTATAGCATTACTGACAGGTGACGGATCCGGAATTAATTCCGGCCAAGGCTTTTTAGCTGATGCGAAGAGAGCAGCGTTAAAGGGTTGGAATTTTGAAGTTTATTCTTGGGATAGTGTTTGTCATGGAGAACTTAAAAATTTTGCAAAAAATAATGGAAAGTACATTAATTTGGAGGATTACTATTTTAATGTTACTTTTATTAAAAGTAAAAGAAGAGCATTACTTTTAAATTAAAATTTATCTGTTGTGTATATTAGATGCATTATTTTTCGTCATTCCCACCAATTTACATTCCAAACCACCTATGTTACAATATCACTGTAATTCAAATTTGCCCTGTGTATAACTTGGAGAGGTTATACATGGGGCATTTTTAATTAAGATATCAATATATGCTTATTTTTACATAATATGAATATTTGTATTTACAACTGGAAATAATTGATATATAATAATTTCAAAAGGAGAGTGTTTCGCATGAAAAAGATAAAAAAGATATGTGCAATAATGTTAATTATGATTTCATTGGTATCTGCTCCGGCATTAACAGCATTTGCTGACACAAATAAAAATACAAATACTACAAATGATAATGCTGCAGACTTGGATAAGGATGGACTTATTAAGTTATTTATATTATCATGGTATTTTGATTATGAGTCTTACTGCTATTTACTCGATTACATTAGTTATGATGCTCATGAAAAAGTAGGTAAGTCTGGAAAAGTACCAAGGCCAGCAACCCAAGAGTAGTAAGTAATTAATTAACAAAAATAAAACAAGGCCCTCAAAGTCATTGACAATGAGGGCTATATTTTTAATATTTAGCTAATCTTCCAATGGCAATTATGCCAACCTTTAATCCATCTGTTTTCCATCCTTGCAGCTCGTAGAATTTGATTACAGCTGCTTGGGTTTTATTTTTGTAATCTCCGTCCACTTTCAATGGAATAAAGCTAGAAATCGATTTTAGAGCATTATTAATCTTGGTTTGTAGCCATGCAACATCTTGATATGAACTTAAGCGATTTATTGCTACTAACGGCCTTTTATAGGAATATGTAACCCATGCCGGAATACCAAATAAATCCCATCCATTGCCGTCAAGCTGTCTGCGGACACAGTTTGAATTCGAGGATTTCATCTCGATTACTGTACCGTCACCCATGTACCAACCTATGTGATTAATGGAGCCGGACGAATTAGTCTTAAATACTTGGCATGGAAGATAACGAGGAATATCTTTGATATCACCTTTGACGGCGCATTTTGAATAATATCCTGCGGCTGTAGTATCATATCCGGATACGGCATAAAATGACCCGGAACAATCTGCTCCAATCTTGCCTTTACCATCAATAAATTTGCCGTTATAATAATCCTTATCATATGTACTTGACTTAAAAGTGAGGTAAAGCCTATCTGTTAATTCCTTCGTAATTACTTGACAATTAGCACCCCAAAGATAAATTGCATTACCGTAAAATAGCTTTTCAAAATGCTTACATACTTTCTTTTCTGTAATCATCTATTCACCGGCTTTCTTTTCATGCTGTGTGCCAAAGTAAAAACCAATTACCGACACAAACACCGTCATAAACATTTCGGGGGTTATTTTTCCGACAACCGACAAGCAGACAAACGATGCTGTCAAGGCTATGGTTACGATTGATTTTACATTGATTAATTTTGCTAGTTTTTCTCTCATTTTACATCTTCCTTTCTATGTGGTAATTCTAATAGTTCCTCGTACAATTTTGTAATAGTTCCATTTCCGCCAAGTGCATGATATTCTTTATACATGGCCTTAACATTGTCCATTGCGTAAATAGGTATATAATCCTTATCCATATACTTATTGTATTGTTCGATAATTCGGTCACGTAAAAGTGCCTGTATACCCATCTTGACAGCCTCTTGTTCGGTGCATCGCCTTTTGTTTTGAGACCATAAATGCTTTACTGTTGCAGTCAAGGCGGTTACAATTAGGCCAAAAAGTACTTCAATCCAATATTTGGTTATCCATGCAGTCATGATAATTACCTTCTTCCTGTTTAAATTTTGATAAAATAAAAAGAGCCTTAAGCGCGGGGCTCTTGGCTCTCTGTTTTGATTGATCTATTTGACTTGATTATAACATGGATAGATTTGGAATTAAAGGATATATGTGTTAAGTTAGTTCGCAATCTATTCCAATTATTAAATAATTATATAATTTCTGGTACTTCAGCCATTATTTTAGATGATATGACATTTGCACCCATTTCTGTTGGATGAATTTTGTCTAAAGACAATAAACCAGTATACCAATCTATATTATTTTCAGCACCAACTGCATTATTAACATCTACATATCTATTAAAATTATTCTTAATGTATGTGTTTTTATGAACGTGACTTCGTGACGGTACATTTGGTATAGTACATGGTATCAATATTATGTTGTTTTCTGAACAAATTATTTTTAATTCTGTTATTGCAGCAAGCCAACTTGAGTTTATTTCGTTTGTTGAATCAGCGTCATTCATACCCATACACCATAAAATAATAGCAGGAACCCCATTATCTAAACATAATTTCAATGATTTAATTGCACTAATCGATGTTCTTCCAGAATATCCATCAATCATAAAATTATTGCATCCATAATTATTAGCAATCCAAGGCCAAGTTTCAAAATATGAATCCCCAAACGCCCAAACTTTTTTGCGATAATCTTCTACATAGAATGTTAATAGGCAATTCATAAACAAACTCTGATTATTCCTAACTCCAACATAATTTTTTCCGCATAGCCAATTAATATTTGATGAATATTGACCTGATGAAGTAGAAATTCTAAGAACCGCTGTCTTATTATTATTAACTCTTATCATAACAGATAAGTAATCCGAAATTGTTAATCCATGTAAAATTGTTCTATCTAATACATAAGTACCTGAATTTTTATAAATCAGTATATTATCACTCGTTATCTCAATCTTCGAATCTCCGTAACCTGTAATAGCATTTTCACAATATATTGTGACAGTTCCTATATAAGACACAGTACATGTAAATCCTATTATATTGTTTTGTTTTGTGTTAGATGTACTTATTGATAATGCTTCACCATCTGTAAACATACTTTTTTTTACTGTATATGTATTTGGGAGTTTAAAGTTTTTATGTATGTAATTTGGCAATGAATCGTTATTTACTTTTAACTTGTTTATTTTTATATTTTCATATATTTCAGTACCTTCTACTAACTTGATATCACTCCATATGGCTGTACCACTTATTGAAGGAGCTTGGTTGTAAGTAGCAAAAAAGTATATTCGAATACCATTGACTGGACTAGTAAATGTAAATTTAGTACTTGGCATAAATAAAGATGTTAATGGATTTTTATCTGTGCCATACGGATAAACTTGAATATAACCATCATTAGTACCTACAACAGAATTTACTTGTAATACGTGTTCTTTGCCTTTAATTAAAGGAATATCATAATACTTAGATACATAAGTTGCACCGGAAGTATAATTACAAGTGACATCTCCCAAATTCCATATATTAAGGGATATATCAAAAGCTTTTTTTATAGATAATATATCTTCATTGTTTGAATAGCGGCTTTCTACTAACTTGATATCACTCCATATGGCTGTACCACTTATTGAAGGAGCTTGGTTGTAAGTAGCAAAAAAGTATATTCGAATACCATTGACTGGACTAGTAAATGTTAATTTAGTACCTAATAATGAATATAGCACATCACTATCACTCTGATAATTATATATTTTAATACGGCTATCATTACTGCTCCCACTTATCGCACCTATAGAAATAGTATATTCTTTGCCTTTAATTAAAGGAATATCATAATACTTAGATACATAAGTTGCACCGGAAGTATAATTACAAGTGACATCTCCCAAATTCCATATATTAAAATTACTTATATTTATTAAATCTTTTTTTAAGTCACTAATTTGTCCTCTAACCGCTTCGGCCGGGGTTAAATAGGTTTCCCCTTTAGCCCCGATTTTTATATCGTCTAATCCGGCTAATAGAGTATTAGTTGCCTGCGTTACATAATCCCCTACTATCGGTGTGTAGTCCGATATATGCTTAACTTCGGCAATATTAATCTGCCCAGTGGTTGCTCCGGAAGACACAACCAATAGGGCTCCCGGATCAGTACTAAGGCATTTAACATAATAATTATTAACTGTAGCGGTGATTTCATCTGTTCTTGCTTTCTGTAAATTAAAATCCACTTGATTCACTTTTGCTGCCAACTCCGAATCAAATTTTATCACCTTATCGGTTAATGTGTCCTCGCCTCTCTTAGCATTATTAACATCTAATTGAGTGTTCAAAAGACTTGTTAATACGGTTTCTGAACCTAAATCGCTAATCAATTGCTGTAATGCTGCATAAGCACTAGCAGATGAATTCAAAATACTTCTTAAATCATCAGTCGTCGCTACCTCTTTTGTCTGTCCGGCATCATAGCAAAAAATTAACTTACCACTAGTTGTAATCGCAAATTCTCCGGCAAGTAATTTATTTCTGTCAAGATCAGCTTCAACGCCCCTTCTATTTCTAATTGCCATGATATATCCCTCCGCTCTATTGTATGGATAAAATAGGCATTCAGGATGCTCATGATTAATTTAACTTTTAATGTAAGATTTAATATTAATTTGTGCTGAGACTCGTTTTAATGTGGTGCTTCGGATTTCAATGTTGTGCCATCCGACAGTAGTAACGAACGCTGTCAAGTCAATGATTCCCTGAGCCTCTGAAATAGTTGCTCGCTGTGTTCCATCTACGAATACAGCTGCATTGTTATCAATTGATACATTTTCCATTATGCCATAATTTAAATCATGTGCATGTGATGGTATCTCGAAATCATGCGAATGTATATGCAAATAATATACATGATCGTGCCCGGGGATATAGACTGAATGGGTATGCCCTACTTCATCTGTTCCTCCGCCTGTTGTTATATCCATTGAAGACGTAGAAGATGTATATTCGCCTGTGCCTCTTGATGATGAGGCTGTGCTTGTATATGTATGTCCTGCACTTTCAGTAGTGGTCGAATACGTCCTGAATTTATCAATAGTATATTTCAATTTTAAACTTGTGATTTTACTTACAGCATCATCAATATTAAATGGCATTCTAAGAGGGTATCCGTCTGCTACATTGTCAACAAATGAAATATTATCAGAATTTGCAACGCCATAATCCATATCGATTAAAGTTGAACCATCTTTAGAGTACAGTTTGCCAGCTTTTAACCATTCAAGCCTAATACCTATTGCATCGAGGATATTAAGAACAGCATTGCCCTGTGAATCTCTACCATACGAATAAGTCTGACCGCCATCTGTTGACAGCCAAAAACCGTCAATTCCCTCCTTGTAGATAATAGTACTATCTTCGAGGTTTGGTTTATCATGCCTATAAGCTATAATGGCACCGTCTTCCTGCTTAACCTCGGTATAATAATATCCCATTGTATTAGCTGCAAGCCTATTCATTCGTTGCACTGCTAAGTCATAAGTAGATAATTGCAGCTCCGTATTCTTTCTAGCCTCTACAACAGCTTTAGCCGCCTCAGAATACCTCGTTGCAGAATTTCTTGCAGGACTATCCGCATCACATGTAATTCTCATAGATTGATAAATCGAATATGATACATTGGTAATTACAGTTTGATACGAAATACCTTTTCTAACAGATACATACGCAACATCCCCAGCCTCAACTGATGGGTCGCTCCTGGTTGTGATTGAAAGGGGCCTAAATCTCATTCCGACTAATTTAGCACCGACTGAATTAGCTATTGCCTGCGCGTCAGATTGGCTCTGGATGAGTTTATTTCCTTCAATGCTTATTACATAACCTTCTTGACCAAATAATACGGTATTGGGGGTTTCAGAGCTATCTGCGACTTTTATTCCAGTAATCACAACATCATCGGTTGAGATATTATTATTGGTGATAGAATAGAAGTTGTGGTATTTGTCGGTATCCGTGAACAATCCGCCATCAATGTTATCACCGGAGGAATAATCTGATAAGCTACCACCATCCACGTTATCGCCAGAGGAATAGGGATTACTGCTGTCAAAGTATCCACCATCAATACTGTCCGCATCCAATACCGACATATCATACCATTTCATATCCAATTCCCCAGATGTATTACACCTAGCAAAGCATCCAGCCATTGTGGCTATCCATGAAATTATTTCCCTACAATTGATAGCATCATCAACAGGTCGAGATTGTATCACATAATCACCATTCAAAAAACTGTGAGTAGCCAAATCTACTCCGCAATGCATACAAACAGCGGATAGCAATGTATAATTCGTGCAAGGGAAAATCTGAACAACATCCTTGAATGGTTTATCAAACTTATGCATATTATCAAGTGCTGTCAAGGTAATGATTGAGCTGCGCACCTTTGGGTCATCAGCGGTAAATACTCCCTTTTGAAGTGTTTCGATGGTAGAAGAGAGCTTAAGGCCTACTGACGGTCGAATGATTGCACCTGTGAAGTCGTAATCTGAATATGCATCATCCATGTTATTGAGAGATAGGATTAATTCATTAACAATAGCAGAACCAAGAGTAAATTTACCGCTCTGACTTGAGGCATCTTCAATTTTCAAAGCCTTTATTTTATCACCGTTAAAGGAGATTGTTATTCCATTTGTCAGTATTATATTTGCTTCACCATAAAACCGCCTATCTTGACCGCAAATAACCGCTTTATATTCACTTGATGTATTTATCAATGTTTTTCACCTACCGTTCGATTAAATCAAAGCCTAACGAAGTATATATTTTCATTCCGTCATTCCATCGATATACAGGCGCTGACGGGTCGCTCATATAGAAGGTTCGCGTCTCGATATTTCCGCTAAGTAAATCATCGTATTTAATAGTCATGAAACGCTTTTGCATGAATAATTGTAAAACCCTAGTCGCCTGTTCTTTATCAGGATAAGCCCATGTGACACCACTTAATTTACGCTTTTGCGCTATATCATCAATATTCATTAATCCGGTTATGTTGTCTCGGCCGCTTTCATCACTTGACACAAAGTACAGGCTCCATGTACAAGCAGATGGCATATCTAATGAATTATCATTAACCTCATAAATCACTTAAAATCATCCTCCTTGTATGCTTGGATTAAAGCGACCGCTTATTTTTAATTGACCTCTATTAACAGCTCTTGCGAGTTCTCTATCATCTACTATTATTACGATTTCTCCACTAGATGAATTCCGGTTACTTGCCATAATCGGAACAAGTACGTTAGCAACCGCACCGGCTACGCCTTGGGAAACAGACGAAACAATCTGGTCATTATTAACAACCGCACTATTTCTTCCTATTGTTCCGACTAACTCGGGCCCTGCTTCACGAGCAATAAACATTTCCCCAAAATTAGGTACGCCACCTGTTGCCATTTTCCTGATAGGAGGGCTGCTTGGGATTTTAATACCATTCATTATGTCTTGCTTGAATTGTTCATTAATTTCATCATAAGACGGCAAGGGAATAGATATTTGTGGAATTTTCCAATTGTTAATAGTGTCGTTTATGCTCTGCAGCCATGATTTTACTGAACCTGTGGCGGTTGTATCTTTATCGAACGTATCACCGTAGCCGTCAATAATTTTATTGGCATATCCAGGCATATTGTCTTCACCGGATTCTTTAGAGGCTTTTTTTATCGCTTTATCAATGTCAAATACCAAATCCTTACCTTGCGTCTTTAAATCAGGTATCCCGCTTTTTAAACCAGCGATGAGATTATCATCAAGCATTTTTCCGGCATCGTCACAGGTTGCTAGCAAATCCAGAAATGTTTGATCTGTCGAAAGTTTTTGGCCAATCAAAAAGGCTATATCATCCATGTTACCGGATATTGCTCCTAAATTGGCTAAATCAGTAAGTGCTGCAGAAACTCCATCTGGTACTTGTGTTCCTGCTTCAAGGGAATCATCATAAATCTTTTTGAGTTGGTCTTTTGAAGGTGCTAGCGCATCCAACATTTCTTTCAGACCTTTTTTGGATACACCACTAATTCCACTATTCGCAATTGCGCCTTGATAATTAGTAACCATGCTAGATACTAATGTTCCCATTGCTTCAACCGTATCCATATTTTCGATTTCGCCAGATACAGCAGGGTCAAGAGTTTCTTTGGTATTTGATGCAAACTTCGGTACGACTTTATCTAGTTCGGTTTTATAATTGGATAACAGGGTATCAAGAGAAAATGTAAGTCCGTCAAGGGTTATCGTGGCTTTCGTTTTTGAGAAATTCTTTGCTAACTCCGCAATATCGGCATCCCATTCTTTTTGAAGCTTGGCTTTTTCTGATTTGCTTGTTGCTTCATCTAATTTAGCCTGATAAGCAACATTTACATATGTGAGAGCAGTGTAATAAGCTTCTTCTTCCTTGCCAAGTTTATCATCTATTGCTGATTGAATTTCCTTGGTCAAATCCTTAAAACTGTCCGCGGTCAATTCACCGTCAACGGTTATCATCTGAAGCTTGGCTTTAAATTCCGCATCTGATATCTGGCTAGTTATTTCATTGATTTCTTTTATGAGATTCTTAATGGTTTTTTGCTCAGTGCTGTCAATGATACCGTCAGCAAGAGCCTTGTCCATTTCGGCCCTTAAATCCTTGCCAAGCCGCTCCATTTCGGCCTTTGAACCAGTAAAATATTCATCGACTAGAGATTTCATCTCTGCATTGAAATTACTATCATCCTGCACAACTGCATCAATAGCAAGGTCGACAACATACTGCTGTTGTTGTATGTATGCCTCAGTGTTAGTGATAAACGATTCAATGGTTGATTTATATGTACTGATTTCCTCAGGGGTTAATCCAAGCCCTACAGACACTTTCCAGTTAAGCTTGTTAAGAGTATCGATATCAGACTTGATATTTTTCTGCAATTCAGACAGTTTGTCCTTTTCAGATACGAATACATCAATTTTTGCGGTATATTTTGAGGTTGTAAGCTCGCCAGCAACTTTCTTGATATCTTCCAACGAAAGAACAATATCGCCAAATCTGCTTGCCAAGTCCTCTTTTACGAGTTTTTCATTGTATTCCTTGATCGCAAAATAGATTGCTGCAATTCCTCCAATGGCAAGTGCAATAGGCAATCCGGGAGTATTTGCTAATATACTTAATTTAGTTCCGAGGCTTGAAAATAACTGGATAATCTTATAAGTTGCAAAAGCAACTGCAATTCCTTCTAATAATGGACTAATAGCATCTAGCACACCAATGATATCCTCAATTTTAGGCTGAATAACCTCTGCGATTTCTTTGGCCTTGTTACTCATTTTGGCCATTTCTTCATTCCATTTTTCCATATAAGAAACAGTCTTTTGGTTTATCGCATCGTCTAATTCCTTATATCCCTTACCTGGGCCTAATCCACTTAGGGCTTTAGACATATTACTTGATAGGATATTTAATTCATCGAAGCCCATAATAGATTTTTTTAGCTTATCATTTGCTTCGGTTGCTCCGTCAGCTGCATCCTCTATTCCTTCGATATCACCGGTTATATCTTTATAGATGTTGCTATCAGAATAATCTGGTATTTCATATCCAGTAGCCATTGCTAATGTGTCAACAACACCCCTGAGTGCAATAACAAAGCCATTAATATATGGCAGGGTAGTTGAAATAATTGGAAGGAAGACATTACCAATTGATCTACTAAGATTAGCCCACTGTTGAGACAACACCCTCATTTGGTTAGCCGGACTCTCGATGGTTTTTGCCATATCGCCAAACGCAACCTCGGCCTGGTCCATAACAGACAACCATCTTAATTGGATTTTAGCGGCCTGAGACATGTCCTTAATATTATCTTCAATACCGTAATTAAGAGCCGTCATTTCAAGGCTAGTTTGCGATATATCGATACCTAATTCTCTTAACGGCCTGATCTGCCCGGCAAGTCCGCTTTGTAACTTCTTCATTGCAACATCAGTATCAACATTAAACAATGATGCAATATCATTGCCAAACATTGTAAAACTCTCAGAGATAGCCATGGAACTTTTAGCAGATAATCCCATAGAATTTGTCATTTGAGCAAACACCGCTTGATATTTCTTCATCATTTCTGGGTCAAGAGATAAGCGGTCAACAATTAGATTATTGAAATTCTCAGCCTCTTTAATAAAACTCTTGGCGAATGCATCGGCAGATACGGAGCCCCAATCCATTCCTAATTCCTGAGCAGTTTCCATTCCTATTTTCTTGAAAGATGTCTGGAATAGGTTGACGGTTTCAACGTAGTCCATGGATTTTTTGATTGAATTACCCATGAAATCAACTGCACGAGAAACAGTATAGAAAGTAGCCGCAAGTCTAGTTAATTGCGCTGTCAATGAGCGTGTTCCAATAATGGCCGTGGATGTAGATTTTGCATAACTTGAAAGCGAGGATGTAGCAGACTTGATGCTTGATGCAGATGTTTTACCTCCGCCCAAATTCAAACCAGAAGCCTTGCTCATTGCAGATGAAACTTGGTTTAGCTTTCCAATTAACTTATCTAGCTCGGCATTAGCCTTTTTGGCCTCAGCCTCCACTAGCACCTCGAGACGATCAATTTCCATTGTTACTCACCACTCTTTCACAGTGGAGTTCATTGACCCTCTTTATGTTCTTTAATAAACTTTGTATTCCATGCTGATGCAAAGTCACTAAATAATTCAGCGTTTTCTTTAGCTGATAATTTCTTTGCTGTCAGCTCGATGGGTTTGTCTGGATATGTAGCACTTTTCGATAAGCAAGAAGCTATTGCGTCGCGCATATAAATGCCGTGAAGCCACGCATTGAAATTTATGGTTGCTCTTTTTTCTTCTTGTTTATTTTTGAATACTTTTGCATGTATTTTTACAAGCTTTGGATTTAATCTCCAAAACGTATTATAGTCAATTTCCATTTCTAAACACTGAGGGAGCCATACCTCTTCTATGCACTCCCTCATGTATTCGTATTTTTTTACTGGTCTTGGGTTGGAGCAGTCTGCAGTTTCTTCTGAGTTGGCGATTTCTTCTCGTTCTTCCTCAGCATCGCTTGAAAAAAACCGCTTTTTTCAACTGCCTCGTTAATTTCTTGAAGCCACCCATCAAAGGAACCGCCTCCAAGTAAATGCTGCTCGATTATAAAACTTGCCTGCTCAGGCTCAATATTTAAGGTGATGCAAGTAAAGGCTCTAATGATTGACATCATCTTTTTTCCGGGATTATTTTGAACATCAAATAACGATATCCCGTATCCCTCTAAGCGACAAACTGTATCAAATCCTAACTCCGGAATTCCGTAATTCTTTCCGTTGATTATCATATTCTCAATCCTCCAAGTGATTTTAATTGATTAACAGGTTCTTATGTCGTAGCAACAGTGATCTGCGTGCTAGGGTAGCAAGTGATCTGTCCAGCTCTTACTGCACCAACAGAACCGCCAGTAGGAGTAAAGAAGATATCACCAGTCCAGTTAAACATTCCATCAGCACCGGATTCACCAAACTGTAATTGATATGGCAACTGCTGACCTTCAAGTGCCTTAATTTTCGTCATATCAGCCTTGGCATAGTTACAACCGAACTGCATCTCTGGAACATCTGCGATGTCTTTTTCGTAAACATGCTGAGTATCTGAAAGAGTAGTTTTGTCCAATCTGGACGGTGCAGCCCATACGTCTGGATAAGATGTAATATCGCAGAGCTTTTCGTAAGCCGTAGCCTCCGTTGTAGCCTTGTAGAATAAATAGGTTTTGCTTGTATTCATAGAAATAGCCTCCTTTAAAATTGGAACTCGGAGGCTCTCGTTGTTAATGGTTTATTTATTTAACCGGGAATTCCCGGATATTTTACAGATTGTAGACTGTGAAATCATTCGGTGCATTTTGACCGACAACAGCCTGATACCTTGCTGTCAAGGAATGGTGGGTCTTGCTTGACGGTATCGGGCCGGTTATTCTTGTCCATCCATCATTTATCATGATTTCATCTGCTTTATTAAATATTTGCTCACATTGATACATTGTGCTGTTGGTTTTTGAGGTATAAACCTCAATCTGAACCATTGGCTGAACATGATTTTCGTTTGAGCCACTATCTCTGGTTTGGCGGTAAGTTGGATTATCTTTTTGCGTGAATGATAAATAGGGTAGGGCAGTGGGAGCTTCGTTTTCTGATAGTGTTCCGCAATTTGCGCAAATGGAAGATATTCCGGTTTTCACCCTGGTAAATTGATAGTTTTTTATACTAATCATTTAAACACCACCTATTCTACAATCGTCCAATCCTCAGCCAACATGTCCGCCTGTGAAGCGAGCCACCCAAGCTGAACACCTGAAGTTCCAACAAATGCAATTGCTTTATTCCCGATGGCATCATGTTCCGCATTTACAAGTTCATCTTTAGAATTTTTGTAGCTGATATTTTCCGCAAGTTCTATGTATTGGCTTTTGCCATTCCAGCCTTTTCTTGCAACTTTTTGACCTCTTTTGAGTCTTGAGATCGCTTCTCCAAATGTAAAGGTGTTAACATTCAAATCACCAATTACTATTGAGCCATTTATTATTTCCCAATCGTCTGCAGCAACATGGTCTAAATCCACAAAAATACATTCAGTTTCAAGAAAAGGAACTTTTGAACCATCCTTACAATACATCATGATAGTTCCGCTTTCTTTCCTCCAAAACCCTTTCCAAGACGGTCTTTTGATGTCGGCGCCTTGTTTTAAGGCTTCGTAAGCTTGTTTAAAATTCATATGTAAATACCTCCATTTATTTAAAAATTTGTTTTGCAACTTTCTCACATATCATATCTAATTCCTTAACAGTATCGTACATAAAAGGCCTTGACGGCATACCGTCTGTCCAGTGATATTGACCATCACGATCATTGAAGTACACCCATCCATCCTCACCATGGTTATTTACATCATATACCCAACCTACTTCTCCGGCTTTCGCGTGTTGTGCTTCCATACCTCGAATTCCGGTACCAAATTCAACATACATCGCATACCATGAACCTGCATATATAATGCCAATCCCAAGACTAGGAGAGTAGTAACCGTCAATGGAGTTTTCTAATTCTCCAGTGTAAAATGCACCGAGCTTCTGAACATTTACCTTTGCAATTTCAACGCCTTTTACTGTCAAAGCTTCAATGAGTAGTTGACATTTTCGCTTAAGGTCAAGTTTATATTGTTCGACTTGACGGATAGCGGATTGTATTTCTTTAGTGGATAGACCGAATGATATTTTAGGCAATTACTCCACCTTCTCATATGTAGCTTCGAAAATATCGGGTTTACACGGATAAAACTCACCTTGAACGCCACAAATTATGTAATCTCCAATATTGGCAATCATTTCACCTTCAAGTGTTGGAATAATCAGAACTGGCTTTCCATCGCGGAAAGACGGCTCAATATTCATTTGCAGACTTGAAGCCCACGTATAAACCCTTTTTTCATTTTCGTTAGTAAATTGTATTGCCTCAACTACAACTGGTTTCTTCCTGTATTTCATCTTCGTATCCTCCTATATAACTTTCTTCACCGCAAACAACCACTCATTCAAATCTTTCGACACCCCCACAACCTTATAATCATGAGGAGTATCGGTTGAGCCGTCTTCCTTGATTATTGGAACAACATCAATCCATAGCCGACTAAATTCGTCAATCGGGAACTTCTTATCTGCCGTATATAACACCCTATCATAATCCAATGATTTACCGAATGCCTTTTCCTCAGTTTCACCCCTTGATGGAGACACTCTAATTCGATATTTAACAGGGTTTCCATTGACAGTAATCATTTCCCCTGTATCATTCCCAAACTCGTCCATGATAGGAGTTGAGACCGCTTGTTTAGCATAATAAATTGTTTGTTTGTTACGTTCTAATGACCTCATAAAATCCCTCTTTTCAAACTCAGCCCCGCCACTCTGATTTAATGTTTGATTAACCCACTATACTTCTCCGACTATTTATTTCATAGGAGACATGCGTCTGTCGGCTTGGTCGATTACCTACACATCTTTTACTTGCCCAGAACCCATGAATTAACTTAATATATCAAACGGAATAAAATGCATTTCTGCATATAATACCTCAGCTGTGCATCCTCGACTTTGCTTCCAATCTCCAAATACTAACATCTTGTCGCAAGTTTCTAAGAGGTTTAAGCACATCTGCAAACCAGTTTCATAATCGACTGAATCGTACATAAATCCGAATGTATGGATAGGAGATATGTAAGTATTATCTGGATGATTTACAGCTAATTCCTTGATGATTGCTTCGACTTTGAGTTTATTTTCTTCCTTGCCTCCATATGGATGTGATATGTATATCATCATGTTTCGCTTTCTCCGTGATTTACTGGTGCGACTGAAGAATGTACGTGAATACCAAGTTCAAATTGAGACTTATTTTCCATGAAAGGTAAATCAATCAATTCCGGCTTGTTTGTATGTGTCCATATCGCACCAAGCATATTCCAGATAAATGCTCTATTGTGTGGCTCGTCCATATCTCCCCTAAGCACCTTTAAGTAATGACGAACACCGCTGTCAATGTAGCAATGTACTGGAATTCCTTTTTCCCAATTACGATCACCGTACTTTTTGCAGCCTTCCTCGTATTGTTTAGATACTTCCAATAGTGCTGTTTCTTGATTTCCTTTAAATGCAATATCAATAAATAACCATATTGCTTCAAGCAAATTATCTGTACTGCCAGTATTTATATACCTGTCGATATATCTGAATATTTTTGCTTGTTTGTCACTATACATATGAGAAATTACAGTTAGTGGAAGTAAATCGCATCTGCCTTTTCCCTCTGCAATATCTCTAACTGCTCCGCTTTCAAAGCTCCGGCGCTCGCCGCTATCTTTAATCATTTACGCTCTACCTCCAATTTTTCCAATCATCATTAATCGCTCTATAGAACGGAACGTATTCTTGTTTAATCTTTTTGATAATTCCGATTTCGTCAACATGAACCTCAACAATCCATCCACCGATAAAAGCAGAAATCCCTTTTCCTTTCATCCATGGGGTCTGTGCTTGAAATGACGCTGTTTGGAAGCAATGAACATTTCTATATAGAAAATATTCAGCCTTATGATAATGGCCTACAGCCAAGATATTCGGCTTTTCTCCGCCGCTCATAGCTTCAACCATCTTTTGTAATTTATAAGATAATGCATAAGCTGTACCGTCAAGAGGATGTCTCAATTCCAGTGTGCATTCCGGAGTAAGATTTACTACTGCGCTAGATTGTCCAAGATAAATCATATCTTTTCTTTGGTTAGCTATTGGATAGCCAATGTCATAGCCGCACCGCTTAATAATTGATGCATCGTGGTTGCCGGTGATAAAATAAGTTTTAATTCCGTCAATCTGTGGATAAACCCTTACGATTTCTTTGACATGGTCATCTGCGCCTTGCTCGTAGCATTCGTACTGATGCCCAGGTCGCATTTGTTCACCCTCGTCAATATCTCCGGTGTGATAGACTGTATTGATACCTTCGGATTTGCAAATTTCATAGAATTTATGTAAATGAGTTATCTGAGTATATTTTGAATTAATTTGTGTATCACCCATAAGAGCAAATCTGATTATCTTTTCTCCGTTCCATTTGCTGTCAATGCGGTTATCAGCCGGAACAACAATATTAGATATTTTGACGGTATCGCCAAGTGTCTGAATATTATATCCTTGACTCTTAATATCATCAATTACACCTTCGCAAGTCTTAAGTGATATATTTAATCTATCTGCTAATTCAGATAGCTGTATTCCTGTTTTAAGAATATCAATTATACTTAAATCCATTTTCGGATTTGATACCTGTTCTTTGTAGGTTGTATTTTTCTTCCATCTTTTGAGAAGAGTTCGAAACGAATCATAATTCGTATCGCAATGTTTACTATAGTATTGAACAAATACTTCTCTTGCGGTTAAACCCTGCTTAGTCAGTTCAACACATCGTTGTTTAACCTCCATGGGTATCGTATTCATGTGCCACCAACTTTCAATTTATTTTAATCGGACTCCCAACAAAATGAACAATTCCCTTCATGAGACTATCCGGTATGTCTGCATTTTCATAGGTTCTATCAATGCCGTTTTCATTATGTGAGGTTTCTCCCTCAGCACCTTGCTTATTATAAAGGAATAAAGCAATTTCGATTTGCTTAGATTGATATCTAGCAGGGATTTCGGTTTTTGTGCTGTCAAATGGGTAAAGTCTTTCTAGTATCTTTTGCCCTGCTATTTCAAGAAATAAGAGCAGAAGATTATCGTTAGTTTCTTCCGGTAATAGAATTTTTAACTTAGCGAGTAAACCTTCCACTCTTTTTCACCATCCTTTATTTCTTTATTGATCGTTTTTGAGATGTCTTGTTTGATGTATCTACAGTTTCATTAATAGTTTCATCAACCGATTCATTAACAACTTCATTCGATTTGGTTTCAGCCCCTACCGGCACATCAGCACCGGTAGGATAGTAAACACCTTTATATTTGACTGTATGATTGTATTTCATTTGACTGCCTCCTACGCAACTTTGATTACGTATGTATCATCCATACGCTCATAAGAAGGAAGAACGATTTCAGATACAATGCAAATCTCATTGATCGGGTGAGGGGTTGCATATCTGTAAACAGATACACCAGTTTCAACAATAGATAGATTTCCGGGAGCCATCACTCCGGTTCTTTCCTCGGGAGTCTTGCCGTAATAGGTATTACCTAATGACATCATGCCTGGAAGGAGAGTAACCATATTGTCTGGAATAAAGGTTGCCTCTGTGCCATCTTCCTTCTTGTACATCTTATCGTAGATCACAATTGTCAAGCCAAGCTGTCTCTGAAGAAAAGCTTTAACATATGCATCGTCAACCATGATGTTAGCAGTAGGGTTCTGTGCCAACAGATAACCATGAATTTTCTCATTCTTTACAATCAACTGGAAGGTTGTATCGTTCATAACTGCAACAGATGGCTTAGTTCCACGTTTCTTCTGCATGGTTTTTTGAGCCGTTCTTAAATCCTCGTAAGGATTGGAATTAGTGGTATCAGTCCACTTGTCGGTTGCGTCTGCAAGTTCAAGGAAATTGTTGGTTTTGTATGAACCATCAACATCATAGTTGTAGTCATACTTAACTCCATTTGCTTCGATAGCAATTTTCGGAGCACCATCAGTGGGAGCTAATAACTGCCAAATCATTCTCTCGGGAACGACATTCGCACCCATGATTAAATCAGTAGGACCGAGCATAATCTGATTTAATATCTGCATTCCAACAGAAGGGTCAACTGCGTTCATGAAGTTCTCATATTCCTGTGCATCTTTTTCTTTCACGATATAAGACTCGCGGAAGAAAGGCATTTCAGTTTCCATTTCCTTAAATCCGATGCGATCTCTTACTGTTGCGAGAGCGTCATAGTTTGAAGGAGTAAGAGAAACCGGTAAGCCCTTGGAGCCCTTAAACCATTTTAAATCCATGGTTGCTCTTTTAAGCTTAGGGAAAAATCCTGCTCCTAAATAAGGCGCTTCTCCAGTAGTCTGTTTGTAGTTGTTCCAAAACACTCCGATTGCCGGAGCGGTAAAAGCTTTTGATAATGGTAATAATGCCATAGTCTATATACCTCCTTTATTAAGCGAAAAACGTTACTCTTGGCAATGCGGCCTTGACAGCATCACTAATTGTAATTCCGTTTGTGGTTAACTTTGCGACATTTACAGAACCTTCAAAGATCAATGTTCCCGGTGCATCGCCGTTTGTTACATCTACATCATGAAGTAGAATACCTTTTACATTAGAGCCGACCTGTTCATAATAAGCTGCAATATCTTCAACGGCTGGTTCTGCAACAACCGTATATACATTGTCTGTCTTTGTGTAATACGTCTTTGTTACTGAAATTGCAGTATCTGCTGTCAATGCGTATGTGGTTGTTTCTTTAGCTCCGTTTGCATTCAGCGGCGTTCCTGCCTTTACGATCTTTAATCCATTGGCATCTGCTGTAATTCCATCATCAGATACCATGCATGGAGCGCCTTTATACTCCGGATACTTTAAGATTTCGATAGGTTGTCCGTACTCTCTGGTTTTAAATTTCATTATTTGTTACCTCCATTCTGGGTATAAAAGTTTAATGCGTCTTGTGACTCTTTACTTGTACCGGTCATTGAAGCGACTAGCGTTTCTGCTAGTTTAATGTCTTCGGTCTTTGTTTCTCCACCTTCGGAACCTCCGTCCGGGGTGGGAGTGTTTTTCAGTAAATCGGCCTTGACAGCTTTTTCAGTGGCTTCTTTTTGCTTTTTAAGCGTCGCCACCAATCCATTGGCTAACTTGGTTGAAGTCTCGGAATCTTCACTAATAAGCAAGTCAATGTAATCTGCATAATCTTCGGAAGTTAATCCAGCACCGATTAATAACTTTTCAACCTCAAGCTTATTAGTTCTCTTTGAAAATTCTTTCTTTGTTGCCTCAGCTGCCTCTAATGCTGCTTGCAGTTTCTGTTCTGCTGTTAATGAAGCGTTCTTGTTTTCTTCAAATTCCTGTTCAATTTTCTTTAATCTTTCGAGTTCTGCCTTATTAGCATCAGTCTTAGATTTTTCCTTTTGGACTTCTCCATTCACCGAATTAAGATAGTTGGTTATCTGTTCATCGGTCGGGTTCTCTATTCCAAAAGTGATAAGCATTTGTTTTGCTTGATCTCTACTCATATAAATCCTCCTAATCCACACTTTGTTAACGCGGTTCGCTCCGCATGGATTTGCCATTTTACGCATGGCTGCAAATTGTTAAATAAAAACGCCACATTGCAAACTCTAAAAAGAATTTACTTTGTGGCGCTCATGGCACTCTGTTTTATATTTGGTTGTGTATTAATTCGGACTATAGTTCCGCATCTGGGGCATTTGATTTCAGCCTGACCAATAAACATACCTAATTTCTTGTTACATTTTATACAGCGTCCTTCAACCAATCAAACCACCTCTTTCTGCGGTTGAATATTACCCTTGGTTATCGATGTAATACCAAATTTTGCGTCCATAACATCCTTGGATTTAAGATAAACATCTTCTGGGTCTGAATACAACTCGCATGTTTTCAATGCGATTTGAGGGTCAACCCCTGCAGATAACTGACCTTGAAGAGCCTGCGTTTTAACGATCATATTATCTGATTTGCTTCGAGTGAATTTAATATCTATATCACTGAGTTTAAGATTTATTAACTCGTTTGTATTGAGAATTTTCAAAGCGATCTTCAAAAATTCTTTCTCAGCTTTTTCGATTGGCTTCTCATTATTCTCGGCTCGCTTTTCAGCAAAATCCCAACCATTGCGAAGATATACAGCAGAACCAGTATCACCACCGGTATTCTGTTCTCTTGATGGCATTCCAAGTATAATCAATGCTGCTTTATATAAATCATCCTTGGTGATTTGTGTTTGCTCTTGGTTTAATTCCTTTGATATCATATCAACATCTGCAGGAAGTCCTTGTTCGCCCTTGACTTCAATTGCTCCAAGCTTACACATTGAAAGAAAGGTTTCTTCGTCTACCTGACAATTTACGAATTTCATAAATGCCTGAATAAATTGTTCTATACCGTCAAGGCGGTTCGACTGAGTTGAATTAATGGCATTCATAATGCTTTCAACAATTTCAATCGTGCTGATTCGCCTTGAATTATTTGGATATTCAATAATAAGTATTTCGCCTACCCCGTTAATTGCTCGGCTTTGAACTTTGCCGTCTTTAATCCTGAAGTACATTGTCTTGGTATAACAGTGGTATATGTACTGATTATTTGAATCAACCGTCCGATACACACCCATAACCGGCTTCTTGCCTAATCCAGAATAATATACAACAAATGCATCTTGTGGCCTTGGAACATCGATCCCGAAAGGACATTCATCATTTTCGATATCAGCTGTTCTGTCCGGGTAACAAATTTTATAAGATGTACCGCAAATATGTTTCCATCTTGACAGCTCCGAATCCCAATAGCTTTTATTCTCGTAAGCCATGTAATTGTTAAGTTTCTGTACTTCGTCTGACTTGCTTTCGTCAGTTCCTCGCCTAACATATTGAATGGGTTCACCACATTCTTGGCCAACCGCAAATTCAACAAATTCATAAGCGTGATTCTCAACAATTTTATTATTGATTTCAGGTCTAACGTCCTTTATTTTATTCAATATCGGTTGATTACCGGTGTAATAATTCTCAAGGTAATTAATACTTGCCTCGTTGTAGTAATGTGTCGCAATGGCCTTATTCAAAACCTCGACTACATTTTTCTCATTAATATCGAGAATGTTTGTGTATATGGTTTTGCGACCGAATTTTCCATCTATTAAATTGAGGGCGTTTGGATATACGACATTTTGCGTAGTATCAACGTTCACAAATCCCATAAAAACACCTACTTTGCTGTAAAATAATTCTTTTTATTATTAATCGTAACAAGTTATAGTGCTGTTGTAAAGGATACATCCTGGATATAGTAGCTATATAACAGGAGAATTAACAATTTTGTAATAATTAGCATGGACGCTTGACAGCTTTTACTTGTCCTGCTGTCAAGGATTGAATCAGTATGACAAGCTGAGCCATACCATCCGGAACATCATCGTGTTTATTCTTTCCGGCCTGAGAATATGACAAAAGGAAGTTCATCATGCGAGAATAATCGGTATTTGGTTTGATAAGCGACTTGTCCTTAAAAAGAAAATGCTCTTTCACGTATGGTGAATTTACAATAATCTTAGTTTCTTTATTGGATGTAGTAAATCTTTTGGTAATATGAGTAATTCCACCTTTTGACTTTACCTTTTCATTAACAACATCGGCGGTTCTTCCTCCGGCATTATTGCTTTCAAATCGACAGGCTTTAACCTTGTGTTTAACTAAGATATCAGCACAACGATCATCTAATATTTCTGTCTTAGCATTATCACAAATACAATCATCAATATAAACATCTGACCCATACATATACGCCACCGGTAAAAATTCGTAATCCGCACCAGTGTCTTTCGTATCGCATATCCCAATAACAGCATCGGGTTCATCGGATGGAAGTTCGAAATATCTCCGTAGTTCATCTGGATGATATAGTATGCCTTCGCGTTCAATAGGCTCGTTTTTATATAAACATCTATATGATACTTCATCCATGGACAGAGCCTGATCGTTAAAGAATTCTACAGAGAAACCATTGTAATCATAGTCAAAATTTGATTTACCGGTTTTTTCGTCTATATCAGGAACTTTAATGAATTTTACTCTTTTGCCACCATCATACAATAGTTGTATTCTGCCTATCACGTCATTCACTGACCATCTGGTCGCGATATGCAATTCTTTACAGCCGTCAAGCTTTCTCTGCTTCGCATCAACGCTATAAATAGACCATAACTTATCAAGCCGGTCTTTATTCATTGCTTCCTCGATACCGCCTATTAAGTCGTCACAATATAGATATCTATTGCATCTAACTTTACCGGCATTTTTAGAACCTACAGAGGTACACTGTAAATTTGCAAATGGTTTGTATTTGCTAAAATTTATAGTTTCTCTTTTTGCATCGGTTCCAAGCAATTTTACATGAGGGAAAATTTCATGCCAAGTATATTCATCATGGTTTGTTGTGATATCAAGAACCCCATCATAGAACATCCTCGTGATCTCTCCACTGTGAGAGAAGAACAAACTATAATCATCGGGATGTCTGCCAATTACCCATGATGCAAAGAATTTTTCAAGGGTAGTTTTCTGCGTACCTGGTGGCATTGATATACTTGCGATATCCAATACATCATCTTCTAGGTCCTGAAGCGTTTGAATTAATTCAAATTTGTTTAATTGGGCGCGTTTAGGAAGATAAAACTTGTCTTTAGGGTCACGGTTTTTCTCGAGATACAGAAGATAACTGTCAAAGTCATGTGGCGCAAGGAATAAAAGTGCACGGCTATATAAATCATAAAATTTATGAACTTCCAAAGATTGTTTTAATGCTATATCCTTTACTAATTTACAGGTTCTTACCGCAAGTTTTTCATCTTCCAGCAGTACATATTTGCACAATTCAAGAAGATAATTCAAATTTGTAAAATTAGATAAATCGCATTGCTTTAATTCATGCAACATTTTAATGTATTCGGACATAAAAAGAGTGTCCTCCTTTCGAAAGACACTCTGGGGTGTTCGATGTAATTTATTAATCTAAGTCGGCTATGCATTCAGCCATAAAATGGAGCAATTTTAAAACGATACAAGCAATAACAACTAACGATAGTGCGATTGCGATAATTATGAGCGATATCTTAAAAATCATACCAATTACAAATAGTGTATAACTCCACGACATCTAAGCACCAACTTTCTGATATTGATTAAATCTATTAATAATATCCTTAAGCATAGTTCGACCGTTATATCGTCCAAAACAAACAATCAACTCTTTACCATTCTTGACCGCATTCTCATAACCAATTAATAATTCACGTTGGAATGATGTCAATGGGGTTGTAGTTGTTTTTTCTGCGAATTGGAGTAGTGTCATTTATTCACCTAACCTTTCTACGTATTGGAAGTCCATGACACTTTCGCCAATTATTTACACTCATCATTATCGTATAGCGAAATCTAACAAACTGTTTTTCAAATTCGGTTAACGCCTTACCGTATCGTTTATTTAGACTTTCTGAATTTAACATTGGTTGTGCGATTGAAAATTCTTTTGCTGTCAAAGCAACCACATCCTTTTTTATTTTTTGGAATTTTTGAAACCGAGTAGGAGAGGGGTCTTTTTTGTTTTTTCAGAAATTAGAGGACTGAGGAGGACCCTGGCGGCTTCGCCCACAGACCCCCGCCCCCACCAGATCAGAGGCAGGAGCAGGAGAGCGACGGGTTAATTACTTGCTTTCGTATTCCCTAATCAATTTATCAAGCGTAGGTCTCGTTATGCCTAGCTCTTGTGCTAGCCTAGGTTTACTTATTTCACGCTTCATATATCTGTCATAATGCTTACCAAAGTCTGGTATACTAACCTCTTTACGACCTTTATACTTACCTTCATTGACAGCAATAGCGATGCCTTCATGCTGACGTTCCAATAGATTGGCACGTTCAAATTCACTGATCGCACCTATCATTGTTAGCATTAGCTTTCCTGTAGGTGTAGAGCTGTCAAGGTTCTCTTTATTGCTGACAAGGTGAATACCCTTATTGTTAAGCTTATCAACGATATCGAGTAAATCCTTTGTGCTTCTAGCTAATCTGCTAAAATCGTGAATGTATATTGTATCACCTTCACGGGCAAACTCTAACATTGCCTTTAATTGTGGTCTATCTGTATTCTTTGCGCTGATCTTCTCTGTAAACCATTTATCGATGTTATATTTCTTAAGTCCTTCCAGCTGCCTTGCTTCATTCTGCTCTACTGTTGATACTCTCACATATGCTATGTTCATAAGATAACCCCTTTCATATGATTTATTGATTATCTTAATGATAGCATAATGTAAAATATAAGTCAATGATATAATTTACAATATGTAAAATAATACGATTTACAACTTATATTTTACGCAAAACAAGCTTATTATGTATTGTATAAATAAAGTATACTCTATATTTACAATTAATCACTAATATCCTTTGCATCTGTATCCACCACATATGACTTATCATGCTGATCTTGAATGAGTTTTCTAATATCATCAATTGGTACAGTTGCATCATTCGGGTTATTTGGAATAATGTTGATATCTTGGCTGTCCTTCATGCCGAAATAGTTCTTAGCATAGAATATCCATGTGACAGGATTGATCTGACCGGACATGACTCCGTCGGACATTAAAAATGCGATATATTCTTTCGCTTTTTTTATTATGTCGGAGCGCGAACTACCGAGTTCAGCCCTGCTTCTACCAGTTTCCCAATCCCACAGCGTGCTTCTGGATATGCCTAAGGCAAGTGCTAAGCCCTCAATCACAGGCTTTAATCCATTCTGCATAGAATAGTCAAAATATAGATTTATTCTATCCTCAACTTCTCGATCACTGTCTATGTTTATCTTTGGCCAATCATATACAACCTTTAATTTCTTCATCTTAGCAGATAACTCTGCCGGCGTAGCCTTAATCGGGCTTGCTAAATCTCTATTCGCCATAATATCACTCCTCATTATCACTATGAAGCTCAATGGCTTTCGATTTATTATTATTCTAAATTTATAGTTACCTGCCGTCAAGGATACAGCATCTTTGACAGTGCTCTTTGTTACTATATCAAATACCTTGCAATATATTCATGAGCTGTTTTTAAACTCATAACACAATTCTTACCACTCTCTGAACTGTGATATTTTACAGACCATTGAGATATTTCTTCGTCATACCATACAAATCCAATATCTCCGTTTGTAAATTGAAGCATATCTCCATTGTAAATTGGATTACCATCAGGGTACTTCAATCCGCTATCTTTCATTATTGATCCTCCAATATTTATACAACGTAAAAAATAGTATCGTTATTAACTAAAATACCAAAATTAGTCTCTACTGTCACCAAAATACACCCAATACACCCAAGTGATTTTTATGTTTGGTGACACACTTGGTTACACCTCAAACCTATATAAATTCTATATTTTTTATATTAAATTGTTATATACACCCAATGTAACCAAGATTTCAATATCTCGTGTGTGAAGAATAATAGTATAACACTTGCATTTTTTCTCACTAAACAAGAGGTCTTATTGTCAGAATATTGGGTGCATACAAAAAAATGGTTGAAACCCTTGTGGATAGGGAGCTTGAGTGCAACCAAGCCGTTTGGTTACACCCCCTAAAAATCTGGTTACACCTCGCTTTGATTAGAATAAAGAACTTCTGATTGCATCCCGAATAAATTGTTATATGTTCCCCGTATTGGCTTGACTTCCAGACTCATGAGTGCTTTATAAATATGCTCTGGAAACAGCGGTTTTGAAGCAGTGGCTTTATTTTTAATGAGCTGTTCTTTGTACTCTTTGTAAAAATAAAAAGCTTCCTTTTCGGTTTTGAAAGTTTTTGCAAGTACACCGGATCCTTTTGCAAGCTTGGTATGAAACGTTCCGGCTTTTGCTATTGATACACCCGGAAGAAATTGATTTCTGCTTTTACATGAATATACTAAATTAATAAAGCTAAGCGGTAATAAGCAACACGTCTCCGGACTATAAATTTTAGCATCCCATATAAGCAGATCAGAGCATATACCTAAATGATATTGCTTTGTAGCATATACATTTTCAAGGAACCATCGTTCAAAATTATAATAATTCTTCCATTCTTCGCAAATCTCCATTTGCGAGTTGCCTTGTTCATCTGGTTCGCATTTAAGTATTAGGCTTTTCCAAATTCTCTTTGCATCTGTCTTATTGTAATACCATCCCATTATTTTATTCTCCTTGAATCTATGTTTTATCAACAAATTTCCATCTAAATCCATAAGCTGTCTTTCTTTTACTATTTAAACAATCGTAAATCGGACCTGGAGGCTTGCCAAGTATTTCAGCTGCGCGATATCCACTTTTGTATTTTTTAAGGTGATTTCCCCTTGGGTCGCACTTAAATACCGGAGATGCTTGTGTAGATAATTTAGACCTAATTGTCTTAACTGGTGGGTCGTCTGTAATCTCTACGATATCCCCTTGACAGCAATCCAGAAACGCACATATCTTATCAATGTTGGACTTGGATATGTTTTGGCCTTGCGCAATAGCCAATGATGCAGGAAGAGTAATACCGGCTTTATCATATAAATCTTCGTATCGTAGATTGTTATCGCTTAGTTTTTTGAATAGCTTGTCATACACCATTCTCATTGAGCATCACCTTCTTTCTGATCTGTAATATCTTCATTTAAAGCTTCTAATTCAATCCTAACTTTTGTCCCCAGTGCTGCAGCAATTTTCTGCATCCATGCTATATCAAAGTTATTGTCTTTCAATTTTTGGCTCATGTTTTGCCTGGTTGTTCCGGTCATTTCGGCTAATTGGCTTATCGAAATGTTTTTGCGGTCAAGCATAATCCTAACTTGTTCCGCGAATCTAATCTGCATTGTCACACCTCCTTGACAGTATTATCTATATATATTGTAACATGTTGGAAGTACAAATGCAATAGATACATGATATGTGCATATTAATACTTTACATATGATAAATAGAATGTGTCATAGGTAAAATAATTAATGTCAATTAATGCTTGACATATGACAAGTTATACATTACAATATATACATAAGGAACACATAATAAATCAAACGGAGGTCGTGAACATGGCAAAAATGAAAATATCAAATAAACCAAGAAAACTTGAAGATAGCAGTTGGTTGGCTCAAACACTTAAAGATAAGATGGAAGTTGAATTTGATAAAAATTTAGGCTCCATCAGATACAATTGCTTAAATACTCTTTACATCATAGTAAAAGAGGCAGACGACCCAGAAAACGAAAACATCTATTATGATAACTATAACGGAAGTCGCTCAATCGTAATTAGAGATATTCCTTCGCTCATGAAATATGGATATGACTTCGACAGAAGCGGAATGCAAGCAAAGCTTCGAGGATTGGCTGAAAGATATAAGGATGATGATGGAATGTATATTGTAAGCGTTGCAACCACTCACGATCTGAACACTGCTATGATAAAGGATATTTCAGAATTAATATTTCAGATGAATTTCAAATAAATCTCACAAGGGTTTCCGGTTAACCCATAAAACCGGACTAAATCAAATCGTTAGTTCTACAGAGAGGAAGGGATGGAAATTATGAAGGATATTAAACAGGCATTTAGAAAATATGAGGTTGAAGCGAACAGCGTAGAGGATTTCTTACAGCGATACACCAAGCGCGACAGGCACGAAGCAAGAGGAAAAGAATACGTCCAAGCGAGAATACAGTCACATACAGAGGATTTAAAGAAATTCGGTTATACAATCATTACACATCATGACAGCGTAACAGGGGAAACAGTATCATATTTTGGTTAACCGCAGAGGACAGCCCGAAAGGGTTGTAATGCCGACAGCCAGAGAGTTCCAATCGCTCATAGGCAATAAAATAAGCGGAGGCCGATATTATGAAAAATGAAATTAACAAGATTGAATTTAGTGATAATTATTCAAATGTACTTAATGCTGAAATAGTTGGCTTTGACGGATATAAAGAGAGAAAAGGAACTGTTGAGAAGGTTTCAATTCAGAATCACAGCGTATTAGGCAGATTAGTTCAGATATGGGTCAAGTGGAACGAACAAGAAAAACCAGAACCATACTTTCCAAGACAGTTCAGTAAGTATGTAAGCGGTAATAGATCAATTGGTGTTTATGTTGTGTAGATAACCACTAAGGTTTCCGGTCGTCCCTAAACCGAAGAAAGGATTTATATGAACAACACCTTCTTTATCAATGAAAACAATTTTGTTCTAGATGGCATTGACTACGAAAGAGATGCAACGAATGGTCGCTGTTACTATCTTGAGGCAAGCCAGAGCTTAAAAACTGATTGCGATGGTAAAATGATAAAACGCAGGATAGGAGAAAGTTGGTTCCTGTTTTATCGTGAAAAAGCTATGAAAGCATTAGGATTTACATTTAAAGATATTTACAATAAATAAACAGCACCGCTCCGGCGGTGTTTTCTTTGTCATAAAAACCTTTCTATTTGTTACACTAAAAATAAAAGGAATTAACACATGGACATATTTGACTTAAAAGGCATTCATCCAATGTTAATCAAAGAGCAACAGCTAGCCTTTAATGACCCTAATTGGATATACGAACTCAAGCTTGACGGCATCCGCTGCATTTCTTACCTTGACTGCAATAACACTGATCTGCGGAATAAACGAGATTTTTGTTTGATATCAAAATTCCCAGAATTGCTAAATATTCATAAACAAGTCAAAGCCAAATGTATCCTTGACGGCGAATTAATAGTGCTTAAGAACGGCGTACCAGATTTTTATGAATTACAAAGGCGAACCATATTATCAGATAAATTCAAAATACAGCAGGCCTATATGGCTCTTCCGGCCTCTTTCGTGGCTTATGATATTATTTATCACATTGACCGCGAAGTCGTTGATATGCCGTTGATAGAGCGCAAGAAACTGCTGTCAAACGTGGTTGTTGAAAGTCCGAAAATTGCCGTATCGAGACATATTGAAGAGTTTGGTATAGAGCTTTACAATATGACCGTTCAAAACAATTTGGAGGGTGTTGTAGGCAAGCGCAAAGATAGCCGGTATCAATATGATAAGCGGTCAAATGATTGGGTTAAGTTCAAGAGGGTGGCAGATGAGGAACTTGTTATCGTGGGGTTTATTAGAAAAAGGCCTATGAACACATTATTACTTGCTAAATATAACGGTGACAAGTTGGTTTATCGTGGAGCTGTCCAGTTCGGTGTGAAGCTTGATGTATTGTTTCAACATAACTGTAAAATTATTACGTATTCACCATTTACCATGAAGCCTGATAATAAAGTTGATGGCGAAACAGGTCCGGTTACCTGGATTGAACCTAATCTAGTATGCACCGTTGAATATATGCCGAATACAAAGAATTCATTGCGTCAGGCAGTGTTTAAAGGAATAAGAGAAGATATTTCTCCGCATGATTGCCAAATATGATACGAATTATATTGGAATATAATGGTAAATATACCAACAATTTACAATATTATCAGATAAATATAAATAATATATCAAATTGTGTGACAATATCGCTATACAATATAGCATTTATGTATTATAATAAAAGTATCAATCATAACTTTTATCTTCACAATGGAGTGGAGGCGATACTATGGCTAATATTGTTGTAAATGATCGGATTTATAATAACATCCAGAAGTTATTGTATGAATACAATATAACCATTAAGGAGTTAGCCGTAGCATCATCATTAAGTAAGTCAGAAATATCAAAAATTAAGAATGGAAAGAATAGCCCTAGTTTCTTTTCAGCATATCAGATCACATACGGATTTATTCGATTAGGTTATGATTTAAACTTATCAGATATATTCGAAACAGATATTAAAAATGTAAAATTTATGTAAATATTTCAAATATGAAATTCTATGGAAATATCTTCTTGAATATGTTAAATTAGTAACGCATACAAAAAGCAACAAAAACGGTTATTATTCCCCAAATGATAACAATATAAATTGCAAGTCTGGCACTGACAAAGTGTTTATTAGACTTGCGCAAAAATTAGGGGAAAATAAACCGGATAAAAAAACAAACCCCTAATATCTCGGCAAAAGATATTAGGGGTTATTTATTTCTTTTTGCAATTAAATATTTTATATAATTTTCAACCTCAAGACATTCTTTGTCTGTAAGTTGTGGTATGCTATTTGTGCCAAGGAGCCAAGGAATAGGCACGTCAAATAGATCAGCAAGGATAAGTAGCTCTGGAACTGTCATATCTCTTTTGCCTGTTTCCAGATCAGAATAAGATGATTGTCTGATGCCGAGTGCGTTTCCGACGTCTTCCTGTTTTAGATACTTGTCCTTACGTGCCATGTATATTCTATTTGCTGTCAATTGCCTATCATACATAAAAAACACCTCGAAAAGCATGATAGCATACCAGTTAATGGCAAGCAATATAAGCAATAAATATATAGGCAACACCGATATTGTTACGGAAACACCTATATACAAATTTAAGAAATGTATTGAAAACAAACATATGTTCTGATATAATATAACCAGCCGCTGGTAACTATTGTAAAGTACAAGGGGGATTAAGCATGGAAATTATCTACAAGACACTTAATGATGACGAAAACGTAATAAACAAACAAATTGAAACAAAAATAGGGGGGTTTATTTTATCTAAATGCGAGAAAGAATTGCAAAATAATGAAGAATATGTGGAGATGCAGGAAGAACTTGAAAAAGCTTATTCTTGCAATGATATAGAACAGTATAAAGAAATCTTTAATTCGATAATGGAACTCAGAAAAACTGTATTTTATAGTATATCCGCAAGGTATATCTGTCGTTTAATTGATTAGTAAAACTTAATAAAGCAAAAATAAAGCGCGGTTTATTCCGCGCTATTTTTATCGTCATTATTTTTTAAATATTCTTGTATCCCGGCTAAATACGCCATGTATCTGCGAGCTTCTTTCATTCCATTTATATTTAATTTTTCCATGTTTGACATCATTTCAAGAAAGATCATATTTTCCTCATCTGTAGAAAATTTTACATTAAACTTTGTTTCATTATCAATTCCTAATAAATAATCTATTGAAACCCCGAAATATTCTGCTATTTTCATTAACTTATCTTGCTTTGGTGTGCTTCTTCCCATCTTCCATTCTGATAATGCTGAGTATGGTATTCCAGTATCTTTAGACACCTTATAAGCCGTGACATTGTTCATAATTAATAGTTTTTCGAATGTTTCATACATGATTAATATGCACCTTTCACAAATAAATAATTATAGTTAAAAACGGTTAATAAGGCTATTGACTATAACGGAAACTTGTGATAGCATAAATATATCGGAAAACGATTATAGTAATAGCGACTTTATATCTATATTCAGTTGTATTGCATTTCCAATCTCGACAATTGGTAGTATAGCAGAAAACCGATATAGATGCAAGGATTTTTCGCAACTTTTTAATGAAAAATTTTACATATCGGAAAGGAGGTATTAATTTGTACCAAAAATTTGAAAAATTGATGGAGGAAAAGGGATTAACAATTTATCGGGTAGCAAAAGACACTGATATTTCCACGGCAACGCTCTATGACTGGAAGGCAGGGAGAACTCATCCCAAGCTGGACAAGCTTCAAAAGATCGCTACATATCTAGGGGTAACCATTGGGGATTTAATTTGAAGAAAGTAGGTGAAAAGAAGGTGATATTGAAAATTGATGAAGAGTTCAAAAGCCTGATACCGCCATTGACAGCTGAAGAATTTGTACAACTTAAGGAAAATATCATGCGGGAAGGTTGCCGTGATGCACTGGTAACATGGGGCGACATTCTGATTGATGGACATAATCGTTATCAGATTTGTACGGATAATGAGATTGAGTTTCAGACGGTGGACAAACAGTTTGACAGCAGAAGCGATGTAATCGCATGGATTATTAGGAACCAATTCGGAAGAAGAAATCTATCCATGTTTGACCGTGGGGTTTTGGCTTTGAGGTTGAAGCCTATATTGGAGGAAAAGGCAAAGGGAAGGCAATCATTGGCTGGTGGCGATAAAAAAAGTGCAAAATCGCTTATGACCAATTGGTCAGAACCGATAAGTCAAGGCACCACCCGAAAAGCCCTAGCCGAAATCTCCGGTACATCAGAAGGCACTATAGCAAGAGTTGAAACAATTGTTACTAAAGGCACACCCGAACAAATTGAACGTGCAAGAAAAGGAGAGGCGGTCAGTAAGATTTGCAACGAAATTAAAGGCATTCCAGAAACCAAGACATGCTCAATATGTAGTCAAGAAAAGCCTATATCAGAATTCTACGGAAGAGCAACTGAATGTAAATCTTGCCAATCCACCAGAAAATCAGCAGGACTCACAATGGCAAAAACAAGAGAGCTAAACGAGAAATACCCCGATGAACTTCTCAATTCTTATTATGAAGAAATGAGAAATCACAATACACCAAGCGAAGATTTAATTGCTTCATCGAAAAACGTATTAGCAAATGAGTTAAAAGAATTACTTCATGATTTTAATATTTCGATTAATAAGTTTTTATTTTCCGAGAACTTATTAAAAGATGAAACATTTTTAAAACCTGAATTATCAGAAACAATCAATAATTTAAACAAAATCAATGATTTTATTAAGGAGGATATGTAATGAAAATTAAGTCTAGTTATCAGTTTTTACCAGTCAATTCTATTAGGATTGATAAATATCAAAGACCGTGGACTCCTGCCGATACTGCATGGGTTAAAGAAAAGAGTGAGTGCTTTGATGAAACGCAATTAGGAACAATAACCGCAAGCTTGAGGAATGGTAGTTATTTTGCAATAGATGGTCAGCATCGCATTATGCTATGCAAAAACGTGAAAAGAGAAGGCATCATGGCTCTTGTATATGAAGGTCTGACGTATGAACAGGAAGCCGATTACTTCACTAAACTAAATGGAGCACATGGCGAGATAAAGCATCTAAGAAAAACAGAGATATTCAATGCTGAAATCGAATCAAAAAATGAAGCAGCTATGTGTATCAATGCTATAGCAAGTAAGTATGGATTTAGAATAACTGCTGCAAGTTGTGATAATTCAATATGTGCAATAGGTTCTGTTGAAAAGATATATAAGAAATACGGTTCAAGTGTACTCGATGAAGTATTATGGCTAATTAAAGAAACATGGAACGGAGATAGATATTCATTAAACAATCAAGTTTTAGAAGGAGTAGCGGAATTCTTAAATATCTATAGATGCGATGATTGCTTTAATAACAAGACATTTGCAAAACAACTTTCCGTTGTAGCACCGATTAAGGTTGTAAGAGAATCCAAGTGCGATTTAACTACTAATAAACAGGCGGTTAAGATGATGAACACGTTGTTAAAATATTACAATGCTAGGCTGCGCAACAAAATGCCAAATCGCCATTTTGCGTTATAGGTGGATGATATGAAAAAATTTCTACTAATGACAGTTCTGTTGACAGCGTTCTTCTTACTGCTGCCAAATAGTGTACAAGCTTCATGTGAGACACCAATTGCAGGTATAAGCACCATATTGACAGCATCCGAAGAAGATCCAATTGATTTGTACGCAGCCTATTATTCAGCCATATACAACATTGACAGTCTACTCGTAAAAGCATTGATCGGTCACGAATCAGATGGACAAGCAGAAGCAATCAACTACAACGATAACGGCACTCATGACCGTGGATTAATGCAGATTAACAGCTGTAATTTTGAATGGCTTCGTGAGGAATTAAGAATTACCGACTTCTACGACCCAAGGCAGAATATTCAGTGTGGATGTTACATATTGGGATTGCTGTCAAAGAAGTACGAAGATGTTCATCGAATACTAATGAGTTACAACATGGGAGAGGGCCGGACCAGGGAATTATGGTCGCAAGGAATTTGTTCAAGCCGATACAGCCGAGAGGTTGTTGAGAGATATAGGAAAATTAAGGAGGGATGAAAATGAATTTTGAATGTCGCACTTGTAACATTTCTTTAAATCCAACACTTGAAACTTTGAAAGAAAAGCTTTGGGGAATTCAAGTAAGTATCAACCAGTGTACGTGTTGGGGATTATCAGAAGAAACTGAAAAATCAGTTATAACAGAACTTGAGGCACAGAAAATTGAAATCAAAATGCAGATGCATGAATTGATTAATAAATTATAAGGAGGGTTTTTATGAAAACCAAAAAGAGAGTTTCAAAACCACATGATTACAGCGGATGTCTCAGAAAGTTAAAGCGTTCGGTAATCCGTCATCAAGCCGAGAAATCATACGGCAAAACCATTAAGGCATTCCGTTGCCTATGGAAGGAAAGCAGAACAAAGAAGGGACATGTTTCAGTCAATGGAGGTAAGCAGATCAAGAAGAAAAGTATGCTAAGGCGTGCTGTCGGAAAGCTTGTGGGAGCATGATAAAAAGCATTGTAAAGGTTGTAATAAAGGTTTTCATGGCTTCTCTGATCTGCACCGCAATAGTAACAGCAATGCTATTTGACAGTGGAACAATTAATGTCAAGAGAGCCGTAATAATCACTTTTCTATGCTACATATTCTTTTTCGGTAATTTAGCCATCCTTTGGAAACTTGACAACGAGATTAATCCAAGGAGGCAGCTGCATTGAAGATTAGGTTTAAAACTTGTAGGACATGCGGTCAAAGATGGAATATAAGCATTGTTCAGAGAATTCCGCCAACCGGTTATGAATGTCCGCATTGTGAAAGCAGGAGAAAAGGAGTTTTCCCAAAAGAAAAGGCTCGCCAGTGCGCCAACACTAAACGAGCGATAAGTTAAATATTCTAAATTAAAAATATCAGATTATGGAGGATATGTCAAGATGAATGGAAACTTTAAGGTTAGGTGCGTTAAAGACTGCTATTTATTAGATGACTTAGTATTTAAAAACGACAAAATATATGAATTTAAAGACGGAATATGCACCAGAGAAGACGGAGGTAAAAGCGGGCCTTATTCTGATTTTAACGAATTAATGAATCGAAACAATAGTTACAAAGGATATTTGATTGAATGCCAAACGTCTTCGTATGAATCTATCAGTATATACCGCAGGAAAAACAAGGTTGTTGCAACTATTTCTGACGGCGAAAACAAGTATACGCAGCATATCAAGTTATCAGATTGTGGATATGATCTCAAAGCCGCTGTCAAGATGGTTATCGATAGGGTAATCGACAGATTTAATCCAGTGGAAATCAAACCAGATATCATTATTGGAGATGAGCCCACATACCACATTATCAAACAAGATAAATACGAGATCAATGATCGCGTAAAGGTCAAAAAAGACCTCTATAAAATGGCTACCGATGGTGTATTTAATATTTGGACTGATATGTGCAGGTTTTCTGAAAACATCGTTACAATCACAGAAGCAAAAGAAACCGAATGGGGCATGAGATATAGCATTGAGGGCTCACCGAGAAGATGGATTGCTGAGTGCTTCGATGGAAAAGTCATGGAAGATACAGCGGTTAATTCTTTTGATTGGACAGGCTTCAAAGCCGGTAAGTTCGCAGTACATTGTGATACCAAGGAAAAGGCTAGGGAGTTTTTGAAAGAATGTGATGTGCAGGGGATTAAGTGGCATGGCAATCAATTAGCTCCTTCTCATACTAACTGGGATGTTTACAAAGAAAAAACCATTTATGATTATAAATTTGGTCTTGGATTTTGCGATATTAGCGGTAGTGCTCACAAATTATATGGATGGGAAATAATCGACTACACCCCATCAAAGCCCATCGTCAATGAAGTTAATCGCATCGCTCAACCTAATGAATGGATAAAGATTGTTTCTCCGATTTACAACGGCTTAGTGTCGGAAAAAGATTATCGCAAAGGCGATGTTTTAAAGGTAAGAAAGAGGGAATCAATCGAAACACTCACTACATATGGGCATGATGGAAAGCCTATTAACGATACTGAATATGTTGTGCTTGAAGGGTATATTCCTAAAGATGAACCCACCATCAAAGAAGTTAATGAAGAAACCGTTGAATTCTATTGCGTTAAAGATAAATGTTCTGAAATTGGAAGAAGCTTGACAAAAGGCAAGACTTATGAGTTTAAAAATGGTCATATGGCTTTTGATGAGGGAATAGAGGGATATGAGTGGAAAAGTTTTGAAAGTTGGAAAAATGTAAATCGTGGCTCAGCACAATGCTTGGTTCGTGTTTTGCATCGTCTGGCAAAGGTTGGGGAGTGGATAAGGGTGGTTAACGGAGATCCTAGCTACGGTAAGTATTATAAAAATGGCGATATTACAAAGGTCATAAAAATAGGAGCAAGCAGAAGTACCGTATTCACAGAAAAAGAACCATGTAAAGCAATACATTACTCCGAATATGTCGTCCTCGAAAACTACCAACCAGAAAGCAAGCCAGAAGAGCCAGATAGAACTTCACTATCCGAATGCACCCAAGAAGAATTAATCAAAGAGTTATTTAACCGTCAATCAAAATAAGAAAGGAAAAGAATATCATGAATATCATTCTAAAAAGTTTACATATTAAAAATTTCAAAGGCTGCAAAGACCGCCTAATCAAATTTGGTCAAAGAACCGCAGTCAAAGGCCAGAACGGTTCCGGTAAAACCACAATCGCAGATGCATTTATGTGGCTATTGTTCGGAAAAGATAGCAACGGTTCATCCAACTTTGATATCCGCCCTAAGGACAAGCATGGCAAGGACATTGATTTCGTTGATATCGAAGTCAAGGCTGAATTAGAGGTTAACGGTAAGCCATTGGAGATTATTAAGGTTCAATCTCAAAAGTGGGTAAAAAAGAGAGGTTCAGAAGAGCAAACATTTCAGGGAAACGAAAACGCCTACGAGGTCAACACAATCCCATATAAGGAAAAAGATTTTAAGAGCTACATAGACAATCTGATATCGGAGGAAATATTCAAGTATGTTTCCAACACAAACGCATTTATGGCAATGAAACCAATGGATAGAAGAGAAGTTCTCTTTAAGTTGGTATCGAACATCACGGATGCAGATGTAATAGCATCTGACGGAAGATTAACCTCTTTGACAGTATTACTTGAACAATTCACGGTTGAGGAACTTGAAAGCCGGAATAAGAAAGCTTTATCCGTCCAGAGAAAGAAACTAGAAGAAATCCCTGTAAAGATTGATGAGGTTAGCAGAACAATTATTGAGATTGATTTTTCGGATAGGGAATTACAGCTATCATCCCTCAAAGAAAAACTATCCGAGGTTGAAAATCAGATCACCGATACCTCTAAGGCATACGAGGAAGTTAATCGGTTGAAATCCGAGATTGCAGATATCAAGGGTAAGATGGACGAAATTGAGAGGGCAGAAAAAAAGAAATTAAGCGACGGCTCCTACAATATTCGGATGCAAGTGCAGGATTTAGGGGAAATGATATGGAAGGTAGAAAAGTCAATATCATCCACTAAAGACCAAGTTGCATTGAAGCAAAAATCCATCGAACGCAACACCGAATTTCTCACGCAATCAAAGAAAGATTATTCTGCTGTCAAAGCTGAAATATCCGCCATCGAAGCAGAGCAATTTGACGAGAATAGCCTTAATTGTCCGACTTGTGGGCAAACATTGCCAGAAGAAAAACAGCGTTCTCTACGGTCAAAATACGAGGTTGAGAAACAGAACAGAATTGATGCGAAGCAGAAGAAGCTAGATGGAGTTATTGAGCAGGGAAATTTATTTAATGAGCAGATCGTCAAGGACAAGGCAGCTATTGAAGAACTCGAACAGAAGTTGGTTGAGTATGATGCCGAAAAAGCCGAATTGCAGATTAACCTTGACAGCAAGAAAGCGGAATTAGAGAAGTTGCCAAGTGAAGTTGAGCTCTTCAAACTCGAAAGCATACCTGAATATCATCGATTAGCTGATGATTTAAAAATCAAAACAGGCGAACTTGAATTAATAAATACCGCTAATGCAGATCAGCTTAAAGCAGATTTACTCACTCAAAAGAAATCCATCCAAGATGATATCGATATTGTTAAAGGTGTTTTAGCCTCCAAGCAACATATCGACGATGCAAAGGATAGAGTAGAAGAACTTAAAGAAGAACAACGTCAGGTGTCTCAATCCATTGCAACCCTTGAACGCGAGCAATATCTTCTTGAAGAGTTTAACAAGGCAAAGGTGAATTTGCTATCCGAGAAGATCAACGAGCATTTCAAGGTTGTTAAATGGAAGTTGTTCGAGACTCAGATCAATGGTGGTTATAAGCCGGTATGTGAACCGATGGTAAATGGACAGACTTACAGCAGTGCATTAAATAGCGGACATAAGATTTTAGCTGAACTCGATATAATTGCTACACTGCAGAAAATCTATGATGTTAGTGTTCCGGTATTTATTGATAACGCTGAGAGGGTGAACAATTTTAATATACCTCAATTGGATTGTCAGATGGTGTTGTTAAGCGTATCGGATGGTGCGGAGTTGAAGGTGGTGAATGAGTAATGGAAAAGTTTTTTACAATCAAACCTGATAGTCAATTATATAAAGAATATTTTATATATCTTGATGATTTAAATACTAACGCAAATCTTTTCGATAACTTTGCAAAAGAACACGGAATAGAAGCTAGCAACTTTATCCCTTACAAAAAGCATTTAGTTATCGTTCCGACCGAAAAAGACAAAGATAAATTCAGAAATGATTTTACTCAAGAATATCTGAATTGCGGTGCAAGGCAATTTAAGGTTCGCTCAACAATAGGAAAGGCATGGGTTAACGTAATGAGCGATATTAAGCCTGCCAGAAAACCAAACTACTTCGGACTAATTAGAGCATATGGCAGATATTACGAGCGGCTGTTTCATATAGGTGAAACTTTATACGGCAGTTTCAGTGCTGATATGGATTTTGATTTACATAGCTGTATGGACGAGATCAAGGCATCTGAATTTTACAGAATAGTCGAAGAATATAATTCTAATCTTCAAAAGGAGGTAGCCAGTGAATAGATACATAAAAATCCAACTCCTCAAAGACGGTAAGCCGCTATCCCCCACCCTATACACCTATAAAACTTCTCTCAATGTACAGTTGGGAGAAGTGGTGCAGGCAACAGAGAGATTGCAGGGAATTGTTGCAGGGTTTGAGGTTATAAGCAATATATCTGAACCTCATAAGATTAAGGAGATAGTCGGGCAGATAAAGGAGGTTGACAGCAATGCAGACAATAGCTGACCGAATTAGCCGGAGCATGATAAAGCAAGGCTTGAAACAGGTAGACATTGTTAAGTCAACTGGAATAAATAAGGCCGCTATTAGTTCGTATTTGTCTGGAAGGTACGAACCGAAAAGCGAAAATTTAATCAAACTGGCGACCACATTAAAAGTCGACGTTCAATGGTTGATGGGATTAGAAGGAGGTAGCGATTAATGAAAGAACGTTTTGAACAACTGCTGTCAAGCGTACAGCGCGAAGGTATAGATAAACTTCTCGATTTCATCCGCAAGAGTGATTTTTATACCGCTCCGGCTTCAACGAGGTTTCATGGAGCCAAAGAAGGCGGTCTACTTGAACATAGTTTAAATGTTTATACATGTCTACAGAGTAAAGCCTATAACCCTTTATGGGATGAACATTTAAAGTCAATAGACAAAGATAGCTTAATTATTATGGCACTACTTCACGATCTCTGCAAAACCTACTATTACACCATCGAAATGCGAAATAAAAAGAACGACCGCGGTCAATGGGAGTCAGTTCCATTCTATGCCGTAGACGATAAAATCCCATACGGTCATGGTGAAAAATCCGTCATGATGATCGAGGAATACATAAAGCTAAAGCCGGTTGAAAGATATGCTATCCGGTGGCATATGGGAGCATATGAGGGCGAAAAGAGTTGGAACACGCTTGGAACCGCCATGGAGAAATATCCGCTTATATTGGCATTGCATCAAGCCGATATGGAAGCGACTTACTTAATGGAAAAGGATGGTGCTGTCAATGAGAAAAACTAAAGAACAGAAACAATGGGAAAAAGAACATTTAAGCTATCCACAAAGACACCCTAATATCCCATTGGTAATTTCAATAATTGCGTTAATTGTATCTATTATTAAATTTTTATAGGAGGAATTGAATTATGCCAACAGAAAAAAATGCAGTAACAACCCAACAAACAACCGCCTTGGATATGGCGATTGACAATAAGTTTATCGATGGGTTAACAACCCAGCTCACGCAGAAGGAGCAGCTAGGATTATCCTTCCCTGCGAACTATAGCGTATCAAATGCGCTTAATAGTGCATATCTAATTTTACAAGATACAAAAGATCGTAATGATAAGCCAGTTTTAAGTGGTGTATGCACAAAGCAATCTATCGCATCCGCATTAATGGATATGACAATACAGGGATTAAGTCCATTAAAGAAGCAATGTTACTTCATTGCAATGGGCGGAAAATTAACACTCAGAAGATCATACCAGGGAACAATGGCGGTTGCGAAGAGATGTGGAGTAGTTACTGTCAATGCAGAGGTTATTTATGAGGGTGACAGCTTCAAATATCACATAGAGAACGGTGTGAAATTTATTGATGAACACACCCAAGACTTCATGAATATTGACACCACAAAAATCAAGGGAGCGTATGCGGTATTAACTTTAGAAGATGGCAGCACCTACACGGAAGTAATGAATATTCATCAACTAAAAAAAGCATGGTCTAAGGGTTACGGCTATAAAGATGGTCAAGGCGTTCATGGGGACTTCACCGATCAGATGGCAAAGAAAACAGTTATCACCAGGGCATGTAAGAACATTATCAATTCTTCCGATGATGCGAATCTGCAAGAGGCCTTTGACAGCACATCTGATAACGAGGAAATCAATCCGGTTCAAGAAGATATGAAGAATGTCATTGATATGGAGGCTAATACAGAGGAATTTGTGGTTCCGGACGAATCAGATGTTGAAACTGCCCAAGGTGAAGTTGTTGAGGACAAGCCAACCGAAACCAAGAAACCCGATAAGAAAGCAAGTAAGGAGCCGGAATGGGCCTAGGAGGATTGATATGGATTCAAAACAGATGCGAGATACATTCGCTAAAATCACAGAGATACTCGACCGTATGATTGCTTTGGAGGAAAGAAGTAAAAACGGTGAAAATGTCGAAGCTGAATACGAGGATGAAGCAGGAAAGCTTATGGTTCAGATGATGAAACTGGATAGTATGAAAGATTAGGAGGCGGTCAAATGTGGATTATTAATCAGAATTGCTCCATTATAGCCAATTCAGACACAATGCAAATCATTGCCACAAAAGACAACAGCTTATATCTTTTCCGTGATAAAGAGGTTCATGAATTACTAGGTCAATATTCATCAAAAGATAAAGCTGACAAAGTATTTAGCCAACTAATAACCGCCAAGGGATTAAACAATCAGATTTTCTGTATGCCAAAAGACGAGGAAGTGAGTGTATGAAACTGGTATGTCTAGGTTCATCATCTTCCGGTAACTGTTATCTGCTCGAAAACAAATCGGAATGCCTAGTCCTAGAGGCTGGGCTTCCCTTCCGGGAAGTTAAGAAAGCTTTGACATTCGATATTTTGAAAATCCAAGGAGTAGTATGCAGCCATCAACACGGAGATCATTTTTCTCACGCAGAGGAATATTTGAAAGTTGGAATACCTGTTTATGCATCCGACGAAACTCATAGATCACTAAATCTATTTTATCACAATCAAATGATCGTAAGGTGCGGATATTTGTATCAGATAGGCGGTTTCAATATTACACCATTCAGATGTGAACACGATGTTGAGTGTTTGGGATACATAATCAAGCATGAGGATTTTGGAACATTGTTGTTTGCTACAGATACAAGCTATGTGAAAGCTAATTTCAAGAAACTCAATCTTAATCATATCCTCATCGAAGCGAATTACTCCGAATCCATTATCAATGATCTGCTGTCAAAGGGACTAATTGACCAGAGCAGAGTTAACCGAACATTCAAAACTCACATGAGTATTGAGACATGTAAAGATTTCGTAACCGCAAATAAGACAGCTAACCTTGACAGCGTTCTTTTACTTCATCTTTCGGATGGCAATAGCAATGCGGCAGAGTTTCAAGAAACCATTCAAGAGGTTGTTGGTAAACATACAACAGTTAGGGTTGCAGATAAGGGATTGAGTTATTCGTTGGATTTGTTTCCATGGTAAAAAATTTGATAGGTGGTGGTAGCATTGACGGAAAGTCAACAAAAATTCGTAGAGTTAAATCACAATTTAATATATTCATTTCTGCAAAAATATCACTTGCCTGTTGAGGAATGGTATGGATGGGCAGCAATTGGGCTTTGTAAGGCCGCAATGACATTCAAGGATGATGTTTCGAGTTTTTCTACATATGCTTATCGTTGTATGTTTACGGCAGTATTTCAAGAAAAACGCAAGGAAACACAAGCCGGAACTATCCCAGATCATCAGATATTTTACTATCAATCAGGCTTTGACACCGAGAATGATGGTGAAACAATTAGCTTCCTGGAAACCATGCCATCAAATGATGATGTGGAGGGCGATGCTTTAGCAAACGTCATTTTCGAGAACTTTAATAATACCTTGAAGCCTCGTGACAGATTAATATTTGAGATGTTCCGGAACGGATACAAACAGAAAGAGATAGGAAATGCTGTTGGATGTTCTCAATCTCAGGTATCAAGAGTTAAAAAGAAATTGGAGCAGCACTTATCAGCGTAGTTGAAAAATTAAAACTAAAATTAACAATATGGAGGAATACAACATGAATAAAGCAATTTTAATCGGAAGGCTCACAAGAGACCCGGAAGTAAGATACAGCCAGAACGAAAACAGCACCGCAGTAGCAAGATACACTCTTGCAGTAGATCGTAAATTTGCCAAGCAGGGCGAACAGAACGCAGACTTTATCGGATGCGTATCCGTAGGAAAGACCGCAGAATTCATTGAGAGATATTTCAAACAGGGAATGAAGATGGTAGCTGAAGGACATATTCAAACAGGCTCTTATACCAACAAGGATGGCGCTAAAGTTTATACAACCGATGTCTTTGTTGAAAACGTGGAATTTGCTGAGAGTAAGCGAGAGGATGGTGGACAAGGCGGGTCAGTTCCAAATCCGGCACCAGATAACGCAGGGTTCATGAATATACCACAAGGTGATTGTGATGAGTTGCCATTTAATTAAGGAGTGATGATATTGGCAGGTAATTATAAGCATGGTCAAAGGCACACTAGGTTATATGATGTTTGGAGATCAATGCGGTCAAGGTGTGGTAATCCAAACAATAACAGATATGATATTTATGGCGGTCGAGGAATTGCGGTATGTAAAGAATGGAATGATTTTGAAAACTTCTATTCATGGGCAGTCAAGAATGGCTACAATGAAAACTTGACCATTGACCGCAAAGATGTTGACAAGGGATATGAACCTTTAAATTGCCGATGGGTAACACAGAGAACCCAACAGAATAATCGCTCCAATAACAGATTTGTTGAATTTAATGGTGTTTCTCATACGTTGGGCGAATGGTCTGAAATAACCGGAATAAGGTTGGCTACCATATGGGCGAGATTGAGTAAGGGATGGAGTATTGAACGAACTCTTACTACAACCCCAATTATTGGCTCGAACCAATATAGCAAGGCGGTGTAAATATGAAAATAGCAGTGGATAAAGGGCAGCAAGCAGGCAAGCACGAAATTAAGCATAAATGGTTACGTGACAATAGTCATGAGCTGTCCGAACTTCCTCTGCCGGTTGGTGACTATATCGAGATAACGGATGCCGTACAATCAGTCATTGACCGCAGAGGGGATAAATTAAAGAAGATGGACTTCATGGGAAGTTTTAAGGTGAGTGTAGATACCAAGAAAGATCTACAGGAAGTCGTGAATAATATAGTCGGAAAATCACATTCAAGGTTTCGGGATGAAGTGATTTTAGCACAACAAAATGGAATTAAACTCTACATACTAGTTGAACATGGCGGAAAGATTAATTCCCTGGATGCAGTCAAGGAATGGGTAAATCCAAGGCAGTGGAAATATGAACAGAAAATCCGAAAAGAATGGAACATCCCAAAGGATGCAGATTTTCAGACAGAACTTGCAGAACTAAAATCCCATGGAGCGAAAATCAAACGTGGTCCCACAACCGGAGAAGAGTTATATAAGGCTATGGTTACTATGAATGAGAAGTATGGGGTTGAATGGGTGTTCTGTGATAAGAAAGAAACCGGTAAACGGATTGTTGAATTGTTAGGCGGTGATGTTGGTGTTTAAGAGATTAATGAAATCCATCAAGGAATTTCTCTTTTCATCTTGCGATAACTGTAAGCACAAAGATAATTGCAGTCATATCAATTTAGGCGGTGGAAGTTGTTTTGACAATCCATTCGAACCGCACTGGGAAGGGGACGATGCCAAATGACCTATATCAGATTGGATTATGCAGTTTCATTTTTCATTACGTTTTTGATTCTTGATATGGTGCGTGAATTATATAAGGATTACAAATTCAAGATGAAGCCGTCTGACTTTGACAGCGGATACCGACAAGCTTTTGAAGATGTGGCAGATAAATGGAATGAATTCGGCAAGAATGAAACGGCTTTGAATCTACTCAAAAAGATGCATAAATACATTCAAGATAAACTGAATGGAGGCGGTTAATATAATCGAAATTAAATGCACCAAATCCGAACAAACTCTTCTAAAACGGTCAATCAAGTGTGATAGCTGTAGCAACCTATGCAATTTCAAACCGGAATGTCATAAGCCCGAAGATGTGACTTGCGGCGAATATATTTGTTCGATGATTAAGTGGGAGGTAGTGGATGAGTAATTTAGAAAAAGCGAAAGAGTGTGAAATTTGTATGCATGACAATTGTCCTTTTCACAGATGTATAAACTGTGATGTAACTGAAATATTATCTAGCGTCTTTAATGAAATTGATAGATTAAATAAAGATCTGGCGCACGCAACACAACAGTGGAATATCTGGTGCAAGGCATACAATGAATTGGCTGACTCGGTCAATCAAATGCCTTATGACTAAAGAAGATTTTCATATCCTCCGCAATTCCATAACAATGATACAGTTAGTTAATTTCTATGGAATGCAAATCTATAAAAAAGGTAGTGTTAACTTCATAAGGTGTCCGTTTCATGGTGGAGGTTCAGAGCGGACACCGAGCATGATAATCTATGAGGGTTATCGGGGGTTCTACTGCAGGGGATGCGGTCAAGGTGGAGATGTTACGAGGTTCACGGAACTGTATGAAAACCTCACATCTAAAGAAGCAGGAATATTGTTAGCGGAGCGGTTCGGAATACAGATATCTGAAACCGGAACCGTTGATGAAGAGGTCCGCAGAAAGGCTCAAAAAGCCGAACACGACCGCCAACAGCAATTATTACTATCACAACAAATCAAAGCCGATTTAAAGCGATTAGGAAGTTATATATATGCCTATAAGAGCATCATTGACAGGGAAGAACCATTCTCAGAGATGTATTGTTACTGTCAAAATGAATTGCCGAAAGTCACATGGGAATGGGAAGAAAAATTCAGTCAATTACGAAAGGATTGATACGATGATGTTCTTAATTTATATAGATGTCACAAACAGAATAGAGGTGAAAAACCTTTGACAGAAATAGCTTCATTGACAGCAGTTACGATACTGGAAGAAGAAGTATTCAAAGAAATATTTGACATCGAGGATGAATTTATTCAAGCTGCAACATTGCTTACTATAACCGATCAGGCTAAAGCAGTCGGAGTAAAATCCAAATTCGAAACTATGTACAAGGCCTATAAGAAAAAGAGGGATAAGGAAACAAAAGAAACAAAACAATTACCATCAATGCAAAACTGTGATTCCCCTATGACCAACCTTGATAGTCCATATCCTCAAATGTTTTGTGGAGCATGGATAGTTAATGAAAACGGTGTAAAAGGAACTAACATGATCGGTGCAGAAATAACCGCTTCATACAATCCAGTTATCCCGGTCGGTATCATGCAGAATATCAACACCGGCAAAGTTAAAATGAAACTAGCATACAAAGCTTATGGCAAATGGGATGATATCACGGTCGAAAAAGGAATTGTTGCATCTGCATCCAGAGCTACGACACAGCTTGCCGAAATCGGAATCGGAGTAAACAGCGAAACCGCAAAGCACTTCGTAAGATATATATCAGAAATGGAGGCATGGAACCAGAATATGATTGAGAGGCAATATTCAGTCAGTAAGCTCGGATGGGCCAGAGGTGAGTTTATGCCATATAGTGATAAATTTGAGTTTGATAACGAGAACAAGTTTAAGGAAACCATCGACAGCATCAATGAGGCTGGGAGTTACGATAAGTGGCTTAATCTTATTAAGGAAATCCGTCAATCAGATCGGTTTGAACCTAAGATTTCTATTGTTGGAGCCCTTGCAAGCGTACTATTAGAACCGTTGAACGCCCTACCATTTGTATTAAACCTCTGGACTTCAACCGGAAAAGGTAAAACCGTCTGTATGATGATTGCAACCTCTTGCTGGGCGAACCCGGACGGATTTAATTACATGACAGACCCAAAGTCAACAGTGACAGCATTGGAGTTAAGACTTGACATGCTCAATAACCTTCCAATGATGCTAGATGATATGTCGCAAGTAAAAGAGAAATATCAAGGAGATTTTTCAGCCCTAGTATATATGCTTTGCTCCGGTAAGGGAAAAGATCGTGCAAATGTAGGGTTAGGCCTTAATCCCTCGACCTCATGGAAAAATATTATCCTCACAAACTACGAACATTCCTTAGTCACTGAAACCATGCAGGGCGGTGCTGTCAATAGAATTATCGATGTTGAGTGTCTCGATGAAAATATGTTTCCAAATGGTAATGAAGTGGTTGGGATACTTAAGAAGAATTATGGTTTCGCAGGAAAATTGTTTCTTGATGCTGTCAAAGAAATTGGAATTGAGAAAATCCGTGAAATACAGCAACAGGCACAAAAGGCAATCATAAAAAAAGCAAAGGACCAGGGAGTCGAAAAGGAAGACAAACAAATCCTACCAATGAGCATCCTCTTGACAGCAGATCGTATTGCTACCGAGTACATATTTAATGATGGCGTATATCTCGACTTTGAAACCTGTGTAAATCTCCTTAAGAACAAAGGAGAGGTCAGTGAAAATGAAAGAGCCTACGAATTCATTATGTCAGAGGTCAATATCAATCGTAATAAGTTTATTCCAGAGGAAAACGGTAAATACAAAGGTGAAATATGGGGCGCTTATGATAATGGTTATGTAGTCATCCAAAAAAATATTTTCAGCCAGTTTGCCAAGAAAGGTAACTTCTCCGATAAATCATTTCTTTCATGGGCTGACAAAAAAGGATTGCTTGAAAGGGCAAAGGACAGGCCAACCAAGCAGAAGCGCATCGATGGAGCGCAAAGCTGGTGTGTGGTTCTTAAAATTCCGGATAACAATGGAGTCAGCGACATAACAGACGATGAAGGATTTATGAAAGTTCCTGAGGATTTGCAGGGCGAACTACCTTTCAACTAGGAGGTTTTAAATGAGAACAGCTATAAACACGAAAGTACCATGCTTTAATTGTTCTAACCGTTCTATGACATGTCACTCAACTTGTGAGCAGTATCTTCTATATAAAAGAGAACGCGAAGAATTTAATGCTACAGTATCTAAGAAACGCAATATTGAAAAAGAATATCGCGAATTTGCAATTAGGAGCCTTATGGTACATCAGAGAGCCAGAAAAGGTGTAGTCGGTCAAAGATAGGAGGTTTTCAGATGGAAGAAAGAAACCCAACATTTCAAGAGGTTCAGTCCTTCTTCAACGCCGAATATGCATTCCTTAAGAAATGGATTGCTGTCAAGGAGCCGAATTGGGATGTAGTTCTCGAAGAGTCCAGACAACTTGACCGCAAATTTACTCATAAATATTTTAGAGATCGAATTATTTCAACAGTTGATTATATAGAAAAATCCTACATGGAAAGGAATGAAGATAATGGGTAAAGTCTTATACAATTACAATGTTTTGGATACTACCACAATGGAATATACGCTTAAAAACGTACCGCTTGCAGATGTTTGCGATACTATTGGAATCCCCAAGGACAAAGTTTCTGCTTATGCAGAGAGCGGATACATCTATGATGGAAAATATCATATTACTAGATGCCTTGTTGACAGCAATAAACCAATTGAGAGAATTGTTACTCCTATGCCGCCTGAATGGCAGGATGAATGGGATAAGTGGAGAAAGGTGGTTAATCCGGAGGTAATTTTATGAAATGCCCTTACATAAGCCCAGCACCACAGCAATGCCTTAGCTGCCCATTTGATGATTGCACCCGGGATGAAAGACAAGACGGCAGCGAACGTGCCAAAGAATGGGCTAGAAAAAATCCAGAAAAACGTAAAGCTATTCGAAGGAAATATTATTTTAACCATATTGATGTTGAAAAGAAACGACGCAGAGAATGGTATTTAAAAAATAAGGATAAAGCATTGGCTTCGAAGAAAGCAAAAAGAGAAGCCAGAAAGGCTATAAAGTGTGATGGGTGCGAGAATCGTAAAGAAATACTTGATACTAAATTAAACACGCATTACTTATGCATGGCTTCAATGAGAATGATTAATCAAAAATGTAAATCAAGACCTCATTGGTGCGAAAAGAGAGAAAGGCAGGCGGTGTAATGTTAACCGCAAACAGCAATTAAATCGAAAGGAGTAAAGAGGTTTTCCTAATAGCTACCCTATATTCTTTATCAAGAATTATTCTACGCAGGTCCTTAAGGCAAATATGAGGATTGTAGGAGCCACAGAACACGCAGTTGTACTATATCGTGATAAGCTTCCTAAGTTTAACAATGGCAGGCAGATAGGCGAAAATGGAAAGCCTATAACCGGAACGGGCAAAATGATATTTAATTGGTTCGAGTGGAAGAAGGACGGGAAAGAGTATCCTAAAATTCATCCAACACAGAAACCGGTGGCTGTACTTAAACGATTGATCGAGATATTCACGGATGAAGGTGACGTTGTAATAGATCCTTGCGCGGGCAGCGGAACGACATTGAGAGCCTGCATGGAACTTAATAGGCATAGTTATGGATTTGAGATATCAAAGGAATTTTGTAAAAAAGCGAGTGAAGAAATGTTAACGTTGCCTGTAGATAACCAGATAAAACTATCAGAATTTATAGCAACCTTATAAGGAGGGATTAAATGGACTTAGAACAGAAGTCAATTGAACGATTAAAGATGGCAAGCGAAATGTCGTTGAGATATTATGGGCAACCACTTCTAGTTACATATTCGGGCGGTAAAGATAGTGATGTTTCATTAGAACTAACAATCAGAAGCGGCATACCGTTTGAGGTCCAGAACAGCCATACAACCGCCGATGCTCCAGAGACGGTAAGGCACATCAAAAAGAAGTTTTATGATCTCGAACTCAAAGGAATTAAATGTACTATTGAAAAGCCTAGATATCAAGGTAATCCAATTTCTATGTGGACACTCATTCCTCAAAAATTAATTCCGCCAATCAGAGCTGCAAGATATTGTTGTCAAATTCTCAAAGAGGGAGCGGGCGACAATAGAATGATAACCACCGGAGTTAGATGGGACGAAAGTGTCCAGAGATCTACAAGAGGGGGCATGGAGATACTCGGAAGTACAAAGAAAAATAAAATTATTCTCACAGAGGACAATGATATTCAAAGAAGGTTTTTTGAAAAGTGCGAGATTAGGGCAAAATCTGTATGCAATCCAATTTTAGAATGGACTAATACGGACACATGGGATTATATACACTCCGAAAAGATTAAATGTAATCCGCTATATTGCAGAGGGTTTGACAGAGTTGGTTGTATAGGCTGTCCAATAGCTTCAAAGAAAAGGTATTTTGAATTTTCAGTATACCCCAAATACCAGAACCTTTACATACGAGCCTTTGACCACATGATTCAAGAGAGATTAAGACGAGGACTTCCGACCGAGTGGAAAACAGGTGAAGAAGTATTTACATGGTGGATGAACGAAGATCCAAACCAATTAGAATTAGATTTAGCAACCTCATAGAGGAAAGGAGCAGTTATGTTAATAAGATCACAGGATAAGAAATCAATTATCAATTTAGACAACATTGAATCTGTAGATATTTGCGGGTACAGAGTAGAAGGATTAAGAAACATATACCGAGATGAAGAAAACGCGAACACATGGTATGTAGCATACAGCGGATACGAGAAGACGCTGTTTATCGGACACTATTCAACCGAAGCCAAAGCAATCAAGGTGCTGGATATGATACAGGATTTCTATAACGCCGTGGAGTTATTTAGAAACCTTTCGGGGGAAGAGCACCGCAGAATGGCAGGGAATATACCGCTTCATGAATATGCTGATATTGTACGTTCAGTATTCCAGATGCCATCAGATGAAGAAGCGGAGGGATAGCATGAGTGATTTCATAGCAGAGTTATTGAAAGCATTTCCGAACAGCTTTATAAACCACAACGATGAATTTATAGCACATCGATACAGCAATCAATACATAATCCTTTCGAACTGTAATAACCGAGAAGATGTTGAATGTAAAGTGATCAAATGGTTTTCAAGACCAGCTCACAAAACAGCACCATATAGAACAGAATGGAGAAATAAGAAGTTCCATGAATTTATGCTTAAAGGACTAAATACCTTCCTCGGAACGAATTTTACAGAGGACGATATGGACGAAATTTATATTTATTTAGGGAATGCAATTAACCACAATAAAACACTTACATTCATAAGAAGCGGATACGACATGAGTGTATTAGGAAGGAGCTGTCAAGGATGAATAATTTTGACTTAGTAATAAAAAGCATGAGACATAATCAGTCATGTTACTTAAAGGATACAGAACCGTGGAAAGAATACGAAAAGGCTATAGAGGCATTAGAAAAGCAGATATCTAAGAAAGTATATCACTTTCTAGATGATGATACATTTGAGACTACTTGTTGTGGGATAGACGTAACTAACAAAGATTATAATTACTGTCCAAATTGTGGTTGTAAATTAGGAGAAGTCGAGGAAGTGGAGGTAAAGGATGAATAAGCAAGAGATTGAAAAGTCAATAGAACTATTAAAGAGATCAACTTTACTAGATGCAATTTACACCACAGAAGAACACGATAAGGCTTTGCAGATGGCAATATCTGCACTCACTCAGCAATTAAATAACGGATGGATATCAGTTGACAGCGAACTACCAGAAGTCAACAAAAACGTTCAAATAACATTCAAGGAGTTTATGGACTGGAACAAGAAATACAGATTTGGAACCTGCAAAGCGATTTACATACCAGACCATAGCATAAAAGCCGAAGACATGGGATGGGATAATTCCGACGACTTAGAAGTGTATGATGAAACCGAAGATACCTATTATGTTAAAGGTGGATGGTATGAGGTTATTGAACATTGGCCTGATTATACCCATGTTTATATTGACTGTGAGGTTACAGCATGGCAACCACAACCAGAGCCATACAAGGAGGACAACCCATGCCGACAACCAATGAAATCATAAAATTCATAGCGGAACACTGCCAAGGTTATTGCAAAGCCTGCAAGTATAAAAATAAGTGTAAGAGTTTAAAGGAGGGAAAAGCAGATGCAAGAAAATAAAATGAAGCCGATACTATTTAACACTGAAATGGTCAGGGCAATCCTAGACGGAAGAAAGACGGTTACAAGGAGAAATCCATTTCAATTTCAAATGAAAGACGGATACAACCCAGAATGGAGCGGATATTCACTAGGAGAATATTACACGGGACATATAGAAACAGGAGCATGTTTATATTCCAGAGGTTCACATGGTGTCTGGGGAGTGAGAAGTAATGTTGTAAAGCCTAAATATAATATCGGTGATGTTCTCTATGTAAGGGAAACATGGCAACATGGATATGAATTAGACGGCAACGATCAGATTATTGAAGGCACTGAAAAATATTATTACGCTGCCGGTCCGGAAGATGTATTACCGAATTTTACATATTGGCTTGATGAAGATACAGGAGAACATAAAGATAATATGCCGTGGAAACCATCATTACATATGCCAAAGGAAGCAGCGAGAATATTCCTCAGAGTGAAAGCGGTTAAGGTAGAACGGTTGCAAGATATAGATAAATATTGGAGCAACTACGATAAGGAGGGAATGAGAAACCCGGAAACCGAAAACATATCTATAGTGATGCAGGAAAGATTTATTTCTATCTGGAATAGTACCGTGAAAAAGACAGACATTGACCGCTACGGATGGCAAGCCAATCCATGGGTATGGGTAATAGAGTTTGAGCGGATAAGCAAGGAGGAAACTATTCAATCACCCAGAGGCACCGCATAATATCAAAAGCCAGCCTAATCACATTACGTTGACCATAAGCCATATAAACACACTCAAATACCCTCACACCGACTCTATCCCGGATTTGACTGATAGCGTCAATCTTAAAGGTAAAGCGTTCCTCGTAATCATCCTCAACACGGAAATACTGAGGTATAAAATCACCGTTAGGCTTAAAAGATGCTAAGACTTCGACAACTTTACCGGATGGATGCTTGATATGTGGTTTATGGTCTGGTTGTAAAAACGGCATGGGTAAACTCCTTTGATGCGTGATAAGCAGATAGTAACATATAGTACGGACATGGGATGTCTGGAATTAAAATTATAGAACAAATGTTTGTGATAAGCAATAGTAAGGAAATGTAAAATAATATTTAGCTGATAAGTCAGCAGAAAGGAAAATGTATGGAGTTTGACGGAAGATTAGGAAAGCTATTACAGAAATGCAATGCAACATGGCATGACGATGAAACAGACAGAAAAAGACATATAAAAGGGAACTTTACAGAGGAAGATAAGAAAGAGTTTTTGAAGATAGTTGACTTTTATTCCTGCGAATATCAGATGCCAGAGATTGTATTTGATTAATTTGATATAGATGTAGGAGTGACAGGCTAAGCCGGCTCCTGCATCGGATGTTACCGACACCAATGTCGGGAAGATGCTCCTGCATCGGAAAGGAAGATATCATGGACAATATAACAGAAGCAAGAGAAAGATTAATAAAAGCAATCTGTATCATAGCCGAGGAATTAGATATAGATAAAGAGCTTACTGCAGGGTGTGTTCAAACTCTTACTAAAGATGAATTAATAGACAAATATATTGAACTTAAGGAAATCAGACTTAAGAAAGAGCATTCAAGACTTGTCGAGCTATTATTAATTTAATCATTCGCAACCGTATAAACCCCATATAGCCATATAAGGTTATATTAACAGATTATAACTTAGAAGGGAGATAAAGCCATGGCGGCTAATATTGGCATTATAGGTCATGAAGAACAAGGAAAGACATTAGCACAGATGATACAGCAAATCCAAGAAGATGAGTTATTGTTGCAGGCATATAAATCTACCGAGTTAACACCGGAAGAAATCAAAAACCTTAAAATATCGTGTAATATCTGGGAAAATAAAGCACGAGAAATAGCCAAGGATTGGGATGTTTACCGTCAAGCAGAGGAACAAGGGTTATTGATTAAGCTTCCGTGTAAGGTTGGTGATACGGTGTATTGGATAAGCCCATTTAGATCAGGTATTAACCAAGGCAAGGTAGAAATTATCAGCTTAAGTAAGTTCGGATTTGACCTCGGCATTATGGAACAAGGAGGAGTATTAAAAAGGTGCGAGTTTGAAAAAGTATTCCTCACCAGAGAAGCAGCAGAGGAAGCATTGAAGGGAAGTGGAGTGGAATGAAATACATAATATTATTTTGGGTTGCATGGATATTTAATGTCGTGATGATTGTAGCAGGCATGGATTGTGTATTTGCGATATTAAACATGCTGCGCATTGGACTGATTTTCATAATTTATTTATTGTTAGATATTAAGAAGTGTATCAAGAAAGGAGCCAGGACATATGAATGATAAACTTATATTTGTGCTAGGCATGATAACCGGCATGGCTTTACTGATCGGAATATCGTTTTTGATAAATAAGACACTGATAAAGGATGCTGTCAAGGAGGATGATTTTACTGGAGAACACTGAAATTACCTGGACAACCATTGACGGCAACCGGACTAATAAGCAGCCGGTAGCTTACTGTAAGCACCATAAATGCTATTTGACAGTAAAGCAGCTGACTTTACATAGATGTATCCGCAGGAGTTGCATTGGATTAAGAAAGATGCCGAATGAGTTTTGGAATGCGAGAGCGGAGCGGAAGAAATTAAGCAAGATAAAAAAGTTATCATATGCAGACAAGTAAATGCATATGTTCAGATAAATACTATTAAGGATGTGAGTGTTATATCCGAGAGAAAAAAGGAAAAGTTCAATCGCATAAATATTTATAAGGGAGAAACATTAGAGGAAAGAACAAAGAACCTAGCAGATATCTTGATTGATTACATAAACGGAAAAATTGACGAAGAAAAAGTCGAAGAAAAATAATGGACAAGGTGTGGTTTTAATGTTGCTGGTATCATGGTAATGTGGTACAATACGCATTAAGCCACACTTTTGTTTTGGAGGGATATGTAATGGATAAGGCTGCAATATATTGCAGATTAAGTAAAGAGGATTATGATAAAATTAACAGCGGTGATGATAGCGCGAGCATACAGAATCAAAAGGCACTTCTCGTAGATTATGCTATGGAACATGACATGGCGATATATAAAGTCTATAGTGATGATGATTATTCCGGTGCAGATAAGCAACGCCCTGCATGGAATAGAATGCTTAAAGACGCAGAAAATGAAGAATTTAATACGATTATATGTAAAACTCAATCACGCTTCACAAGAGAAATGGAGATTGTAGAGAAATATATACATGGGCTATTTATCGAATGGGGTATAAGGTTTATTGGAGTAGTTGATAACGTTGATACTAATGTCAAGGGAAATAAAAAGAACCGTCAAATTAATGGGCTTGTAAATGAGTGGTATTTAGAGGATACTTCAGAAAATATTCGGAGTGTATTTAGAAAGAAAATGAAAGATGGCCAATTCATTGGTGCGTTTGCTTGTTATGGATATAAAAAAGATCCAGACAACAAATACAAGATTATTATAGATGAAGAAGCCGCTTCTACAGTAAGACTAATATTTGAATTAAGTTCGCGAGGTTACGGTGTCGATATCATATCACAAAAACTTACCGAAATGAAAATACCTACTCCGACTATATATAAACAGCTGCAAGGACTTGCGTTTCGCAATCCCAATAGTGAAGCATACACTCAGTTTGGAATTTGGTCAACAACAACTATCAAGAGAATTTTAAACAATGAGGCATATATTGGTACGCTAATTCAAGGCAGAGAAAAGAAATTAAGTTATAAAAGCAAGAAGGTAGTAATTGCTCCAAGGGATGAATGGATAGTAATCAAGAATAATCATAAACCTATCATATCGGAAGAGCTTTTTAATAAAACTCAACAACTGCTTAAGCTTCGAAGAAAAACATGTAAGTCAACTAGCGGAAAGAAATTCACTCCTCATTTATTTTCCGGAAGAATTAAATGCCTTGATTGTAATGGAACAATGGCGAAGACATCTGGTAGATTAGCAGGGGGACATGACTACTTTATTTGTCAAAAAGCAAAAAAATCTAAACTTGTTGAGTGCACTAGACATTCAATTCGATACGATGATTTGGTGGATTTTGTTATAGATGCAATTAAGGAAGAAATGAGATTATGCATAGCGAACCAAGAGAAATACATTGAGTCAAAATTGAAAATGTCTGATCCTGCAAAGACAATTTCTTCTCTTAAGACAAAGCTTAAGAAGTGTCAAGATAAGATACAGGATATAAAAGAAACAATCACTGAAATGTATATTGATAAAGTAAAGCACATATTATCTGAAACTGATTTTGTTTCTATTAAAGCTACCTTACAACTAGACTTAGATGCTTTACATGAGGAAGAGTCGCAATTGAATAAAGAGATTGAAATAACAGAGAGTAAGGCATCAAATGTAAATCAATTCGTGAACTACTTAAAGATTTACCTTGATTTCAAAGAATTAACAATTGAAATGGTTAACAACCTTATTGTATGTATCCGGATAGGTGAAAAACCAGAAGATGAAACAAAAATAAGGGATATCATAGTGGAGTGGAATTTTTAATAAAAGTGATGGGTATACAGATATCACACTCATGTGGCTGGAATTATCGGCGGAAACGGTTACTCCTCAAAGGGAAAATATAAAGGTATTGCACCGGAATGCAACTTTATTGGTGTAAAAGTATTAGATCATAGAGGAGACGGTAATATTTCCGATGTTCTTGCAGGCCTTCAATGGGTTATTGATAATCGTAAAAAATATAATATTAGAATTGTTAATATATCAGTTGGTACATCATCAAAGGATAGTTTAGATGAAAATTCTTTGCTGGTTCAGGGTGTAAATGCTGTCTGGGATAATGGAATTGTAGTAGTTGTCGCTGCGGGTAATAATGGTCCTGGTCCGATGTCTATTTCTACTCCGGGTATCAGCAGAAAGGTTATTACGGTAGGTTCCTCGGATGATAATATAGCGGCAGAGGTATATGGCAGTGGCAGGGCAAAGGATTATTCCGGCAGAGGACCTACACCATTTTGTATAAAAAAACCTGATATTGTGGCTCCTGGATCAAATATCATTTCCTGTAATATAAGCCGCATTACATCACGGGCAAAAAACGGAGATGTACGCTTAACAGCTAGTGATTCACCAATGATGTATACAATAAAAAGCGGAACCTCGATGGCGACTCCTGTAGTATCGGGAGCAATCGCATTATTACTGTCTGTTCATCCAGAACTAACGAATAGAGAGGTTAAGCTTAAGCTACGTTCAAGTGCAATTGATTTAGGGCAGCACTGGGAAAAGCAAGGCTGGGGTTTACTAAATGTCAAAAAGCTTTTGGAAGATTAATCATTCTTAATACGTATTGTCTTATATTAGGCTGCTGTTTATGCAGAGTTATTATGTAACTTGAGAGCATAGAATAGCAGCCTATTTTCCTGTTATTTCATTTAAAATCAAGTATTTAAACTCTAATTTCTGCATATTATATGGACAGACTAATTATATAATAGTGTTTACAGTTTTTTGGTTTATAAACTTATTATTTTGATTTCTAATTACATTAGTTTAATAAGTTTACTAATTGATATTGAAATTAATTTAAAATAGCATTATAATATAATTACAATATTTACATTTGGGAAAACTAATTATGATAAGCGTATTTTAATGTACTAAGTGAGCAAAACTGATACATTATATAGAAAAATATTGTTAATATATCATGATATTGTATCAGCTTTGTTTACGTAATACTTTAAAAACCATAATCAATAATATTATATTAGTATAATTTTATAATCAAAAGGAGGAAGAAAACATGACTTATTTTAACGTTGGAAAAATCCAATATGAAGGACCACAAAGTAAAAACCCATTAGCTTACAAGTACTATAATCCGGATGAAATAGTTATGGGAAAATCAATGAAGGATCAATGCCGGTTCGCAATGTCTTATTGGCACACCTTAACTTACATGGGAAATGATCCATTCGGCAGCTCAACGATGTTCCGTGGCTGGGATAATACGAATGATACGATGCAAAGAGCTAAGGAAAGAGTTCATGCAGCATTTGAATTTATGGAGAAAATGCAGATTCCGTTCTTCTGCTTCCATGATCAGGATATTGCTCCCAGAGCCGATAATCTAGAGGAAACTAACAAGAGACTTGATGAAATTGTATCAGTGATAAAGGATGAAATGGCACGTACCGGAATTAAGTGTTTATGGGGTACGACCAATGCGTTTAGTGATTATAAATTCGTTCATGGAGCAGGCACCTCCTGTAATGCAACCGTATTTGCTTATGCAGCGGCACAAATCAAAAAGGCAATTGAAATAACCAAAGAATTAGGTGGTGAGAATTATGTATTCTGGGGTGGACGAGAAGGCTATGAAACTTTATTAAATACAGATACAGGATTGGAATTAGATAATCTCGCAAGATTACTGCAGATGGCTGTAGATTATGCGAAGGAAATCGGTTTTACAGGACAGTTTTTAATTGAGCCTAAGCCGAAGGAGCCTACAAAGCACCAGTATGATTTTGATACGGCTACGGTTCTTGCTTTCCTAAGAAAGTATAATCTTCAGGATTACTTTAAAATGAATATCGAAGCAAATCATGCTACACTGGCTCAGCATACCTTCCAGCATGAGTTAAATATGAGCCGTATTAACGGAGTACTTGGAAGCGTTGATGCGAATACCGGCGATCCGTTGCTTGGATGGGATACAGATCAATTTCCTACTAATGTATATGATACCACATTAGCTATGTATGAAATTCTGCTAGCAGGTGGATTAACCAAGGGTGGCTTGAATTTTGATTCTAAGGTGCGTCGTGCTTCTTTCCAGGATGACGATTTATTCTTTTCCTATATTGCAGGTATGGATGCATTTGCAAAAGGCTTAAAGGTTGCTGCAAAGCTTATTGAGGATGGCGTTTTTGAGAACTTTAAGGCAGAACGCTATGCAAGCTTTAAAGAAGGCATCGGCAAAGATATCGTTGAAGGTAAGGTTGGTTTTAAGGAATTAGAGGCTTATGCCTTAAAGAATGGTACAACCCCCAATAAATCAGGCAGACAGGAAATGTTAGAAAGTATTTTGAACCAATATATATTAGAAACAAAGTAAGTAACTTTATCCCTGCTATCAATATCATAGTAGGTAATAGCAGAAGTCAGTAACTGTAAACATTGTATATACAATTAATATAACTATAGTATCGTAATTATTTATCCTAATATAAAGAGTAAATAAGGCTGTAAACTGTTATCTTTCTTATCATAATAACAGAAGCAGCCTTTTTTATAAAAGAAATAGTAATTGTATTAGAAATATTGTTTCTAAGGCATTTTTAACTTCTTTATATGCACAAGAATAATAGGTATACAGAATTTAAACTAGTTTATTTATAAAGTATAATCATATCACCATTATAGAAAATATTAATGATTGAGAATGTTTTCATAATATGGTATAAATAATATTGTAGCAAAAAAATAATCTATCATAAAGTGGAGGTTGTGTCATGAAGAAATATGAGTGTTCAGTTTGCGGTTATATTTATGATGAAGCTACCGGAGATCCGGATGGTGGAATAGCACCCGGAACCAAGTGGGAAGATATCCCTGAGGACTGGGTATGCCCCGTTTGTGGAGTTGGTAAGGATGAATTTAATGAAATATAGTAATTAAGAATAGGATGAAGCTGCCTCATCTAGTACTCATGTTAAGAGTCGGAGGAGGCGGTTTTTTTATGTGCTTTGAAGGAACCAGCAGCTACGAGATAATTACATATATTCCATTGACATAGTAGGATATTAGAATTAATATAGTACTATTGTGAAATTTGATTATTGCGATATCATCGTTTTATTACTCCATCGCAATTATTATAATTTTAGGCTAATATTGAGGTGATTTATGATTTATCTTGACTATGCAGCAAATACTCCTGTTGATCCATTAGTGATGGAGTGTTTTATAGAAGAAAGTAACCGTTATATTGCAAACCCAAATTCTACCCATAGTATGGGCAGGGAAGCAAAGGGGAGGCTTAATCAGGTAACTGAGCAGATTGCTGCGCTTTTGGGTGTGAAAGCTTCAGAATTAATATATACCTCCGGTGCCAGTGAAGCGAATAATCTGGCTGTTAAGGGATTAGTGCGGGCCTATAAGAATAACGGAAGGCATATTATATCAACCTGTCTTGAGCATCCTTCTGTCAGTGGTGCTTTAACTTACCTGCAGACTTTAGGCTATGAGATAGATCTGGTAGATATTACTGCGGATGGTCTGGTAGACTTAGGGCATCTTAAGGAGCTGCTACGTAAGGACACTGTTCTGGTATCAATTTGTACTGTGGATAGTGAATTGGGTGTAAGGCAGCCGATTGAAGAGATCGGTAAATTACTTCAAGGTTATCCTGACTGCTTTTTTCATACGGATGCTACACAGGCTGTCGGTAAAATACCGGTTTCCTTTGATTATGCTGACTTAGTGACTTTTGCACCGCATAAATTCTTTGGAATAAACGGCTGCGGTGTTCTTTATAAACGGGAAAATATTATTCTTGAACCATTAATCCACGGTGGGACAAGCACTACGATATACCGGAGTGGTACGCCAGCATTAGGTTTAACCGCTTCCATATGGAAAGCTTTGGAGCTTAATAAGCTTCACCTAGAAGAACGATACAACTATATTAAAGAGTTAAATCAGGAACTAAGAAATAAGCTGCTTCAATATAAGAAAGTCAGAATCAACAGTTCACAGTATTCTGTACCGTATATTTTGAACATTAGTGTACAGGGAGTAAAAGCTGGTATCTTTCGTGAAGCACTTGAAGAAGAAGGGATCTGTATATCCATAAAATCAGCCTGTTCTGTGGCGGGAACTCCATCGAGACCGGTTTATGCAGTTTCAAAGGATAAGAAGAATGCACTATGCTCCTGGAGAATCAGCATCAGTCATCTGACCACGATAGAGGAGATAAAGATTTTTCTGGAGGCTTTTCATAAATGTTATGAAAAACTGACAAGCCAGGGTAACTAATCGAAATAATTTAGAAAGTGGTATAGAGATGGAACAATATCAGGAGATTGAGAGAAGTATTATAAAGAAATTTCGTAAGCCTTTATGGAAGAAATTTATTAACGGAGTGAATGACTATCAGTTAATCAAAGAGGGCGATAAAATTGCCGTATGTATCTCAGGCGGTAAGGATTCAATGCTTTTGGCAAAGCTGATGCAGGAGGTTCAAAGACATGGCAAAATATCCTTTGAGCTTGAATTTTTGGTGATGGATCCAGGCTATAATGAAATAAACAGACAGACTATAATTAATAATGCGAAACTTTTAGATATACCGATTACTATATTTGATACGCAGATCTATGATATTGTTGCAGGAGTGGAGGATTCCCCTTGTTATCTCTGCGCCAGAATGAGAAGAGGTTATCTTTATAAGAACGCGCAAGCTCTTGGCTGTAATAAGATTGCACTGGGACATCATTTTGATGATGTGATAGAGACAATCCTAATGGGAATGTTATATGGAGGTCAGATACAGACCATGATGCCAAAGCTTCATAGTACCAATCATCCGGGCATGCAGCTGATCAGACCGATGTATCTTGTGAAGGAGGCAGATATTCTGGCATGGAAGCAATATAATGATTTACAGTTTATCCAGTGTGCCTGTAGACTTACGGAAAATTGTACGTTGTGTGATAATGGTGGTGGAGGCTCCAAACGACAGGAGATGAAGGCCTTGATCAAAAAATTCCGGCAAACAAATCCGAGTATTGACATGAACATCTTTAGAAGCGTTCATGACGTGAATTTAAATACGATTATCGGCTATCATGATAAGGAAGAGACTTATCACTTTCTGGATGATTATGATCAGAAAGGAGGAAGGGTATGCTAAATCAGTTTTCCAGAACAGAGCTTATGTTTGGACAAGAGGGTATGGAAAAATTGAAGAGGGCAAGAGTTGCCGTGTTTGGAATTGGAGGAGTAGGAGGCTATACCGTAGAAGCCCTTGCAAGAAGCGGTATCGGCAGTCTGGATCTAATTGATGATGATAAAGTTTGCCTTACAAATATCAATCGTCAGATCATAGCAACGAGAAAAACGGTCGGAAAATACAAGGTAGAAATCATGAAGGAACGGATACTGGAAATTAATCCGGATGCAATCGTGACGGCTCATCAATGCTTTTATTCTGCTGAAACCGCTGAGCAATTTGATTTTACAAAATACGATTATATTGTTGATGCGATTGATACTGTGTCAGCAAAGATAGAGATGATAATAAGAGCACAGGAGAAAAATATTCCGATTATCAGCTGTATGGGAGCCGGTAATAAATTGGACCCTACGCGCTTTGAAGTAACTGATATCTATGAAACTTCAATTTGTCCTCTGGCGAAGGTTATGAGGAGAGAATTAAAGAAAAGGGGTGTCAGTAAATTAAAGGTGGTTTATTCAAAGGAGCCGGCTAAAAAGCCCTTGGAGGATATGGCAATTAGCTGCAAAAGCAACTGTATTTGTCCTCCCGGAGCAGAGAGAAAATGTACGGTGAGGCGGCAAATCCCTGGGAGTAATGCATTTGTACCATCGGCTGCAGGGCTTATCCTTGCGGGTGAGGTGATTAAAGATTTAAGCGGAATTAGATAAAGACTTTGGACATTACAAAATGAAACAGTTTAATAATTGTACAGATAGTTATATTAATGGTTAAATTTGTTTTTACAGTTAACAGGATAATAATAAATAGAAAGGATGATTATTATGGGTAAGATACCAACAAGAGAGGAAGCCTGGGCACTTTTAACAGAATTTAATAAGGATGAGTTTCATTTAAAGCATGCAAGAATAGTAGAAGGCGTAATGAAATATTTTGCCAGTGAGCTAGGCTATGGTAATGATGTGGAATACTGGGGTGTTGTTGGTCTACTTCATGATCTGGATTTTGAAGTATATCCGGAGGAGCATTGCATCAAAAGTCAGGAAATACTCCGTGAAAGAGGAGTTGATGATAGTATCAATCGGGCTACAGCAAGTCATGGCTATGAACTTACAGTTGATATAAGGCCGGAGCATGAGATGGAGAAGGTGTTATATGCAGTTGATGAATTAACAGGACTGATTGGTGCCGTTGCTGTAATGCGCCCTTCTAAGAGCACGATGGATTTGGAGTTAAGTTCCGTTAAGAAAAAATTTAAAACGCCTAAGTTCGCAGCCGGTTGTTCGAGAGAAGTAATCGAGAGGGGAGCGCAGATGCTTGGCTGGGAGCTTGAGGATTTACTACAAAGAACGATATATGCTTTAAGAGAAGTTGAGAGGACAGAAGGGCTTGTATAATTGGTATTTCATTATAGCATAGCACTCTCATTAATTAGGAGAAAACATGGTTGGTTTAGGTACACTTGCAAATATGGCGGCAATTATCGTTGGAGCTGCAGTTGGATTAATCATAAAGGAAGTATTGAGACAGCGGTTTAAGGATACAATCATGAATGCATTGGGTCTAGCGGTACTTTTTATTGGTATCAGTGGCTCCTTACAGGGCTTGCTTGTTGTAACGAAGGATGGAATAGATACCGCTAATATCATGCTAATGATAATTTCTCTTGCACTCGGAGCATTTATAGGTGAATTAATTGATATAGAAGCCAAGCTTGAAAGAATTGGTGAATTCATTAAAGTATCTCTGAAGGTGAAAGGAGAAAAGGGACAGAATTTTGTAGAAGGCTTTGTCAGTAGCTCTTTACTGTTTTGTATTGGAGCTATGGCTATTATCGGTGCACTAAAGGATGGCTTGACAGCGGATGCATCAACGCTTTATGCGAAGGCAGTTATCGATGGTACAGTATCCATTTTTATCGCGTCAACCCTTGGAATTGGTGTGTTTTTTTCCGCTATTCCGCTTGGTATATATCAAGGACTAATAACACTTTTGGCAAAATATATAGAGCCTTATTTAAATGACAGGTTAATACTCAATATCTCTTTTATAGGATCTGTACTAATCTTTGGAATAGGAATTAACATGATTTTCGGTAAGAAGATTAAATGTGGAAATATACTGCCTGCAGTACTTATTCCAATCCTATATGAATTAGTAAGAAATTTAATTAATAGATAGGGAGAAAAGGCTACTAAAAGACTTTAAGGCTTATGTTTATAAGCATAGGAGTCTTCTATTTCATAATTTTGGTGGATTGAAACTAGATACAATATATGATAACATGGTCACGGTTAGTGTGAATTATAGAAAAGCATAATTAACACAAAGAAGTTTGTGCCTGCGTAACCAAAGTGTGCAAGCACACTTGGCACAAACTAAATCAAAGGGCAGGTATTGGCGTTAGTAAGAAAAATCCCACGAAAGATATACTTCCTTAAATGGAATAGCAAAGCGGATATTTTTCACAAAATAATATGTTCAAGACCATGAACATTAGTGGGACATGACAAGCGTTTTACAGATACATACTTATTAGAATGATATTAAGGGGGACATCTTATGTTGGCAGATTTAAATCATTTTATAGACTGGCTTGATAGCAAAGTTGTATGGGGACTTCCACTTATCACGTTAGTTTTAGCAATTGGCATTTATTTAACAATACGTCTTAAGCTTTTACAAATTCATCATTTACCCAGAGCACTCAAATTCATGGTTAAAAATGAAGAGGGTGGAGCCGGAGAGGTAACTAGCTTTGCTGCATTATGTACAGCCTTATCTGCAACCATTGGAACCGGTAATATTGTTGGTGTAGCTACAGCGATTGTTGCAGGCGGACCGGGAGCATTATTCTGGATGTGGGTTGCTGCATTTTTTGGTATGGCTACAAAATATGCGGAAGGATTGCTTGCAATAAAATTTCGTAAAATTGCAAAGGATGGTCATGTACTTGGCGGACCGTTTTATTACATTGAGCTAGGAATGGGTTCCCGTTTTCGTTGGCTGGCAAAGTGCTTTGCATTCTTTGGAGCATTTGCCGGATTAATGGGAATTGGTACCTTTACACAGGTAAATGGTATAACATCGGCTGTAAATAATTTTACCTCCAAAATCAGTGATGCCTCAGTATCCTTATTTGGTATGGATTATCCGGTTGCTGTCATGATAGCAGGATTTGTTATTACCTTATGTGCAGCCATGGTCTTAATCGGAGGACTGAAGCGTATCTCTGATTTTGCTCAGGTAGTAGTACCATTTATGGCTGTTATCTATGTGGTTATTTGTGTTATATTATTGATAAATAAAGCCTCGGCTATTCCCGGTGCGATCGTTGAGATCGTAGAGGGAGCATTTGGATTAAGGGCTGTAGCAGGAGGCGCTTTAGGTGCTATGATGATCGCGATGCAGAAGGGTATCGCAAGAGGTATCTTTTCTAATGAATCCGGTCTTGGTAGTGCACCGATTGCAGCAGCTGCTGCGCAGACCAAGGAGCCGGTACGTCAGGGACTGGTATCCATGACAGGTACCTTTATTGATACAATCATCATTTGTACTATGACAGGCTTAAGCATTATTGTAACAAAATCCTGGAATATCGGACTTGAGGGTGTAGCAGTAACCGATAATGCATTTCGTCAGGGACTTCCCTTTGAACCAGGACTTGCCTCTTTCCTTCTTATGCTGTGTTTAATATTCTTTGCATTTACAACAATTATCGGATGGAGTTATTACAGTGAACGTTGTGTGGAATATTTGACTAACGGTAATCTAAAAACTGTAAGCATTTATCGTTGGCTATATATTCTTGCTGTATTTATCGGACCTTATATGACTGTAAAAGCAGTATGGGGGATTGCGGATATATTTAACGGTTTAATGGCCTTTCCAAACCTGATAGCACTGTTTGCCTTAAGCGGTGTCGTAATTAAGGAAAGTCAGGATTATTTTAAACGAGTAAAAAAGATGTAATAATGTTTATGAGTCTATACTTAATAACTGAAAGGTTATAAGTATAGGCTTTTTTTATCCGATACAAAGTTTTTAACAATCTTATCAAATTTTGTAATTTGTTGATGAAAAATTGTTGTTGACAATACAAGTATAATTGTATACAATAAAACAAATTTTATACTTTACATATTTGTAGATTGGAGAACGATGCATATGGATCAAAGAAAAGTTTTTATTAACCCTCATAATAATTTACTTCAATTGGAGGAGCATATTTACCCGCTTGTAGATGTAACCGAGCCGAACACCTTTCGTAATCTGTTTCCTTATGATGAGATTCCGAAGATAGCGTTCAATGATCGTATTGTTCCCCATAATCTGCCGGATGAGATTTTTATTACGGATACAACCTTTCGTGATGGTCAACAATCCAGGGCACCTTATACAACAGAGCAGATTGTGACAATGTTCGATTACTTTCATCGTCTGGGTGGACCGAAGGGTATTATTCGTCAGAGTGAATTCTTCTTATATAGTAAAAAAGATCGTGATGCAGTTTACAAGTGTATGGAAAAAGGATATGAATTCCCGGAAGTAACCTCCTGGATCAGAGCGAGTAAGAAGGATTTTGAGCTTGTTAAGGAAATCGGCATGAAGGAGACAGGTATTTTGGTTAGCTGTTCCGACTACCATATCTTCTATAAAATGAAGATGACACGAAAAGAAGCAATGAATCATTACTTAAGTGTAGTCAGAGAGTGCCTTGAGACCGGAATTGCAGCAAGATGCCATCTTGAGGATATAACACGCTCCGATATTCATGGGTTTGTAATTCCCTTCTGCCATGAGCTGATGAAGCTTAGTATGCAATACAATATTCCGGTTAAAATCAGAGCCTGTGATACGATGGGTTATGGTGTTAACTTTGCAGGAGCTGTAATACCGAGATCGGTACAGGGAATTATCTATGGTATTCAGACACATGCCGGAGTTCCATCTAAATGGTTAGAATGGCATGGACATAATGATTTTTATAAAGCTGTTTCAAACTCCACAACAGCCTGGTTATATGGAGCAGGTGCAGTCAACTGTTCCTTATTTGGTATTGGTGAAAGAACCGGCAATACACCGCTTGAGGCAATGGTATTTGAATATGCACAGCTGAAAGGGACACTCGATGGTATGGATACTACAGTAATTACCGAACTCGCTGAGTATTATGAGAAAGAAATCGGATATCGTGTTCCGTCAAGAACTCCTTTTGTAGGAAAGAACTTTAATGTAACCCGTGCCGGAATTCATGCTGATGGATTACTTAAGAACGAGGAAATCTATAATATTTTTGATACGGAAAAATTCTTAAACAGACCGGTACTTGTAGCAGTGTCCAATACCTCAGGACTTGCCGGAATTGCTCATTGGATTAATACCTTCTTTAAATTAAAAGGGGAGAAAGCCCTTGATAAGGCTCATCCGATTGTAGTTAAAATTAAGGAATGGGTTGATGATGAGTATGAAACAGGCCGTGTTACCGTGATCACAGATGATGAACTACTTGAAATTATTAGTAAATATGAGAAAGAAATGGGAATTAGCATATGTGGTCAGTAATTTATCATAAATTTTATAGATAAAAATTGACAAGAAATACAAAACATCTTAAAATTTTAATATAGGATGGTTTTTATGCAATTGTATGTAATATATCATTGTATAATTAACCTGCGTGAAAACGCAAGACCTGTAGAATTCATATAGAATTCAGTTAGCGAGGTATAGGATTGATAATTGGAGCACAGGTCATTATTAATAGGAAAGGTACGGGTATCATTATGACAACCGCAGAAAAAATTGAAGCAGCAAAAGAAAGATTTGGGCAATTACTTGAAAGTCAGTTAAAAAGAGTAGAAGACATGAAAGCACAGGGGGATTTTATTGATTATAAGTCTCTGGAGCAGATTAAGATTGGTGTATGTGGTGGAGACGGTATTGGTCCTGCTATTACAGGTCAGGCACAAAGAGTACTGGAATATTTATTATCAGAGGATATAAAAGCCGGTAAAGTGAAATTTGAGGTGATTGAAGGCCTTACCATAGAGCGGAGAGCCGAAGAAAACGCAGCTATTCCACCTGCAGTATTAGATGAGATTAAGAAGTGCCATGTTATCTTAAAAGGGCCTACCACTACCCCCAGAAAGGGTGATCCCTGGCCTAATGTAGAGAGTGCTAACGTTGCCATGAGAAAGGAACTTGACTTATTTGCCAATGTAAGGCCTGTAAGAATTCCGGAGCAGGGGATAGACTGGACCTTCTATCGTGAGAATACAGAGGGCGCTTATGCTGTCGGCAGCAAAGGCGTTCATGTAACTGAGGATCTTGGAGTAGATTTTACGATAGCAACTACCCAGGGAACAGAAAGAATAATTAGAGCTGCTTTTGAATTTGCCAAGGCAAACGGTAAGAAGAGAGTTACTGCGGTTACAAAGGCAAATATCATTAAGACGACTGACGGTAAATTCTTAGATATCTTCAGAGAGATTGCAAAGGAATATCCCAATATCACAGCAGATGACTGGTATATAGATATTATGACTGCTAAGCTTGTAGATGAGAAGAGAAGAAAAGACTTCCAGGTAGTGGTTCTTCCTAACTTATATGGTGATATCATCACCGATGAAGCAGCTGAATTTCAGGGTGGAGTTGGTACAGCAGGAAGTGCCAACATTGGAAAGAAATATGCAATGTTTGAAGCAATTCATGGCTCAGCTCCTCGTATGGTTCAAGAGGGCAGAGATATCTATGCTGATCCTTGCAGTATGATTCGTGCTGGTGCGATGTTATTAGCTCATATCGGTTATACGAAGGAAGCGGATAAGCTTTACCGTGCCCTCGATCTATGTACTGTAACAGAGAAGAAGGTTGTAACTACCGGGCGTGATACCGGTGCAACCGGAGCAGAGTTTGCTGACTATTTAATGGAGACTATTGAGAAAATGAAATAGTACGTTAGCGTTCCTGAACGTATTTCATTTAAGGAGGGTATTCCTTGGAAGATTTGAACATTCACAAAGATGTGAGCGACAATTACTCCTTAAGAGGGCGGGTTTTCAATAAGCTGAGAGAAGATATCTTGTCAGGTGTCTATCGTGAAAATGAGGAACTAAAGGAGAACACGATAGCTCAGGAGCTTGGAGTAAGCAGGACTCCGGTGAGAGAAGCATTAAGACAGCTTGAACTCGAAGGCCTGGTAACCATGATACCCAATAGGGGAGCCTATGTTACCGGTATAACCTCCAAGGACATTCATGACATCTACATGATACGTTCCCATCTGGAAGGCCTATGTGCAAAATGGGCATGTGAGCATATTACGGAAACTCAGATTGAAGCACTGGATGAAGTATTATATTTATCAGATTTTCATGCCGGTAGAAACCACCATGATCAGATGGTGGAACTAGATAATAAATTCCACGAATTGATTTACGAAGCTTCCGGAAGCAAGATATTATATCATGTTCTATCAGACTTTCATCATTATGTAGAGAGAATACGTAAGATTACACTTGCAATGCCCAGTAGAGCGACTAAGTCAAGCCAGGAGCATGCAGCTATTCTTGATGCAATTAAGAAGAGAGATGGTGGGCTTGCTGAGGCTTTGGCTCATGAGCATATTCAAAATACCATGAAGAATATCAGTGAACAGGGTTTATAGACTTAAAAACAGGTAATAAAATACGGTGCATTTCATCAATATCAAGCAATCATGATAAGGATGAAATAGCACCGTTTAATGTTACTATTTGTTACATTTATTCCTCCGCGGCTAAAAGCTCCCATTGTTCCAATAGTTCTTCCAGTCGGCTTTCAATCTTTTTTTTCTCGTTGTTTAATTCCAGTAATCTGGATACGTTTGTATAAACTTCTTCTTGTGTAAGCAGTTGTTCAATTTCTTCACTTCGGTTTTCTAATTGTGCGATTTCATCCTCAGTCTTTTTTAAATCATTCTTTCTTTTGCGGCTGCGAGCCTGCTCTTCCTTTTGCTGCTGCCAGCTTTGCTTATTATCACTATCACTTTCTTGTGTAAGAGAGGATGTAGGAGACGGGAAGGATGCCGGAAAGGCCCCCGGTTTACCGGTAGTAGAAGCAGTTGCACAACTAGCTGACTTGCCTAAGTAAGCAGCTTCAACCTCCGGCTTCTTCTCCAGATAATAATCATAGTTTCCAATATAATTTAGTAAAGTTTGTTCTGTTAAATCAAGTATTCTTGTTGCTGTCTTATTAATAAAGTATCGGTCATGGGATACATATAATACGGTACCACTATAATGGTTGATGGCATTTTCTAATATTTCCTTAGAGGTGATATCCAGATGGTTGGTAGGCTCATCGAGTATCAGAAGATTAGCTTCCGACAGCATCAGCTTTGCAAGTGAGACACGTCCCCGTTCACCGCCGCTTAAATCCTTAATCCGCTTAAATACATCGTCCTCCGTAAACAGGAAGGCTGCTAAGATATTACGAACTGCCGTATTATCAAGATTCGGATAGGTATCCTGTAATTCATCAAATAGCGTCTTTTCCGGATTAAGTACCTGATGCTCCTGATCATAGTAGCCTACTTGAACCTTCGTTCCAAGTTTGATCTGTCCTTCATCGGCTTCAACCTGTCCGTTTATTATCTTCAATATCGTAGTCTTTCCTGTGCCGTTATTACCGATGATAGCAACCTTTTCTCCGCGTTTCATATCAAAATTTAATTTCTGAAATAAAGTAAGAGTATTATATGATTTTGATAAATCCGTCACGTTTAATACGTCGTTACCACTCAGGATACGCGGCTTCAACTCAAAATGCATCTCGCTATGCTCTAAAGGACGTTCCACTCGTTCTATCTTCTCTAACATCTTCTCACGGCTCTCGGCACGTTTAATTGATTTCTCACGATTAAAGGAGCGAAGCTTAGCAATAACCTCTTCTTGATGCTTGATTTCCTGCTGTTGGTTCAAATACTGCTTCAGCATAGCATTCTGCAGCATGGATTTTTTATAGGCATAATCGGAATAATTACCTTCAAAGGTCTGGCATTTCGTATGATCTAGCTCAATTACCTTCGATACTACCTTGTCCAGAAAATACCGATCATGAGCAACAACAATTACAGCTCCGTTATAGTTAAGCAGGAAGGTTTCTAACCAAGCAATTGAGATTAAATCCAAATGATTCGTAGGTTCATCAAGAAGGATAATATCCGGTTTTGACAGTAAGAGCTTACCGAGCGCTATTCTTGTTTTCTGACCTCCTGATAAGGTGTTAACCTTCTTATCAAATTCCTCTTCGATAAAGCCAAGTCCCTTAAGAATTCCGGTAACTTCACTCTGATATGCATATCCGTTTTTTATTTCAAATTCATGCATCAAGCGGGTATAGGTACTTAGCATCTGTTCCAGCTTTGCGCCTTCAGCATGCTTCATATCCTGCTCTAATGCTCGGATGCTCAGATTCAAATCGATAACATCCTGCTTTACAGTTAGCATTTCATCAAGAATGGAGTTCTCAGACGACAGGTTCTGATGCTGTGCAAGATATCCAATTGTGCTTCCCTTAGCCAGAATAACTTCACCGTCATCGGCAGGCAGCTCCTTCATAATTATTTTCAGTAAGGTGGATTTACCGGCACCATTAATTCCTACGATGGCTGCTTTCTCTCTCTCATTCACATGAAAGGAGACGGACCTAAGTATTTCGGTTGTACCAAAGGCTTTATTTATATTATTACATGCAAGTATCATGTGTGTATCCCTCATTAATATTTAATTTGATTATTGTAATGTATATAAATTCAATATGCGAGCAACGAATACTGTTCCACAGCAATAGCTGCTCTTCATTTACTGCTGTATATTTTAGCATATCATTTTACACAAGTAAAGAAAGAAGGCTTATCCTGTAATATTATCTTGTGATTTCTTTATTTTCTACTAGGGCTATTAAGAAGACGACGCAGGAACAAACTTCTAAGTAAGAATTAAGCTTATCAATAATTTGAACTAATGGTTTCATCCGAAATGTAACGATTAACGGATTTTCAGGATAAAACTTGACGAAGACACCTTAGAAGTGGAACTGGCTTTTCAAAATGGTATCCCATCCCTTACGTTCTATCAGCAACCGTTCCTAGAATGATACAGCGAAAAATATTCATATAAGAGAAAATACCTTGACAAATTTGGTCTATGATTATAGACTTAATCATGGGTCGGTAAATACAGACCAACAAGGAACAGGAGGTTTTGAATTTGGATAATTTAAAGCTATGCGATAGTGACTATCGTTTTATGCTGATTGTATGGGCCAATGCACCTATCGGTTCAGGAAAACTTGTAGAGCTTTGTAAGGAAAAACTTGGATGGAAGAAATCAACTACCTATACTACAATTAAGAAAATGAGTGAGAAAGGTTTTATAAAAAATGAGGATGCCATAGTATCTGTTCTTATTTCACAAGAAAGCGTTCAAGCAGTTGAGACAGATTACTTTGTGGAGCGCACCTTCGAAGGTTCTTTACCGAGGTTTATAGCCTCCTTCCTTGGCGGTAAGAGAATTACTGATCAAGAGGCTGAAGAAATTAAACGATTAATTGATTCACATAAGGAGGAATAAGATGGACTTCACACAGGCTCTCTTCCTGCGAATATTAAATATGAGTATTACTGCCAGCTATGTAATCCTGGCTGTCTTGTTGCTTCGCATCATTATAAGAAAAGTGCCCAAGGCCTTTTCCTATGGATTATGGGCAGTAGTGGGTTTTCGATTAATTTGCCCGATATCGTTTCATTCGATAATCAGTGTTTTTAACTTAAGATTATTTCATTTCAATACAAAAGTGAGCAGCGTGGGAACTATGAATTATATACCAAAGAATATCGGTTACATGAAGGCACCGGAGATTTCGACTGGAATTATACAGGCAGATACTTTTATGAATAGCAGACTGCCGGCTGCGCATTTGGCTGCCAGTATTAATCCTATGCAGGTATATATCTTCTTGTTTACACTGCTTTGGATCATAGGAATTATTACATTTATTGTATACAGTATTGCTTCCTACAATAGATTACATCGTATGGTATCTAAAGCAGTTTTACTAAGAGAAAATATATATGAGTGTGATAAGATTCCGACTCCCTTTGTTTTGGGTATAATAAAGCCAAGAATTTATATACCGTTCCATTTAAATGATAAGGAGCTTAACTATATACTTCATCATGAGAATTATCATATCAAAAGACGGGATTATATAATCAAACCTATTGCTTATTTGATTTTAACCTTATACTGGTTCCATCCCTTAGTATGGATTGCATATTTTTGCATGAACGAAGATATGGAAATGAGTTGTGATGAAAAGGTTCTGAAGGATATAGGATTAGCTGTAAAATATGATTATAGTAAGTCGTTGCTTTCCTTTGCTGTTAACCGTCGCTTCATAGCCACAGGGCCGTTATCCTTTGGAGAAACAAATGCGAAGGAAAGAATTAATAACATACTACGATTTAAAAAACCGAAGATTTGGGTTTCGGTTATAGTCGGCCTGGTCTGCCTTCTGGTGGTGTTTGCCTGTGCAGCAAATCCCTTTAGTAAGGCTAATGCAACAGAGGGTCGGGTAAAAAATAATACTGAGGAAGGTGCAGACAGTAAGGAAGTTACCGAATTAGCAAGACAATTATATGCCGTTAAGAATCCTTATATAGGTAATGTATCAGCTAACGGTAAGATATTAAGAAGCCTTGATATAAATAAATTAGGCAGTGCGACAATAGAATTAGAAACCTTGAAGAAGCCATATATCCTTAGAATTAATTTCGATAACGAAGTGACGAACAGAGATGCCTTTGATTTAAAGATGCTAAGAAATGCATCTATACTTCTTGCACTTATTGATAATGCAGATGAAATACAATGGAGTTATCCTTATCGCTTGGAGGGTAAAATAACTCGCATTACAGTTTATTGGTCTGAGCAAAATCTAAAATCAATGGAAATCGATCATATTAAAGAGTATGGGATATCGGAAGAAAAAGTTCAAGAACTCTTGTATTTACTGGATAATTACGATAACGAGATAGAATTTTCATATGCTGATAATGTAACCAATAATACAGATGGAAAACCACAGGATGGAAATATCCTAACTATGGAGGATCTACTTGCGGTAAAGGATTGGAGTAATCTGACATTGGATTATTTTAAAGCCTTTCAGAATGCAGTACCGGAAATAAATAAAGAGGAATATGTACTAAATAATAATATCACCTTTTTACTTTCTTATGGTAAGGAGAATTATGAACTGCAGATATCCTATGATAAAGAGAATTCTAGTATATATAGTATCCTGCTGATAAAAAAGTCTGATTCAGATGCTATTCTTTTGTATTCTTCAGATCCGAAATATAAGACTAATTCGGATATTGGTGCTTTTCTTAAGAAAAAGTCACGATGAGTACGTTAAGTATCAGCTCCCCGAGCCCTTTGTGGACGACAAATATAACAAAAAGCGATGCAATTTGCTCCACCGGAATTTTATCAGCTGGAGGGATACTACTTTTAAGAGGAATTAATTTTCAAGATATGGGATAACTGCGCCAATCACGGTTGCATAAACTGATTTAGGAGGAATAATAAATCTGACTCCATATATATTACTCATGCTTTCATAAAGCGGACCCGCCTGCGGTAGAGTAGATAATGCGCCTACTAAAACAATATCCTTAATAGTATCATTCTGACAGGCAAAAACCGCCAGTACGCCGATGGTTTGTAGTACCATATTAATAAGACCAAGTGCGATATCACTATCAGCTGCATTGTTTTTTATTTTTCCGAAGTTTGATGCAGTCAAATCAGGCGGAAGGGAAGGAATATTCCCTCTGTATATATCCTGAATAGACAGGTCTATATTAGATAAATCACCATTTTCGGCAAGCTTAGTTACAGCTAAGATATCGTTTGTCCGTAATAATTTGGAGGATAGACCAGATAGAGTTCCTCCGCCTATACCGCTGCCGCCAATATGCTTTACATCGTTTGAAGTGGCCCTTACGATTGCCGTTCCGGTTCCCATACTGACAATAAAAGCTTCCTTAAGCTCAGATATGTTGAGTCCGCCATGACCAATTGCTTCAAATTCCGGAACCTTGAGTGTTGGAATACCGTAGATATCCTCTTTCATAAAGGAAGCACCGACTCCGGTTAAAATTATTTTAGATATATTTTTTATGGAGATACTATATTTGTGTAGAAAGTGTCCTAATGCCCCGTATAAAGAGGTTATTTGGTCAGCGGCTCTGACCTGTAAAGTACCAATAAGGTTATTCTCCTCATTAAAGCCTGCAATTTTTGTAGATGAACCACCGATATCTATGCCAATATATACTTTCATTTTCCTATTCCCTTCCTTAAACTTAATTCTTTGATTTGAGTGTCAATAGCCCCTCGAACTAATTAACATTGTCATTTTGCACAAACACTACTTAGAGCAAACTAGGTTCTGTATCACGATTTCGAAGAAATGGATTGTGCAAAATGACAAAATACAAAATCTAAATAGGCTTTTGACTAGATTTTGAAATAGCCTTATATTACATAGCAGACAGCTAATAATATGTATTAATAGGAATGAATATACAACTAATTCTCATCAATATGCATATATTATTTATTATCGTACATTGTATGGTAAGACTATTGATTTTGTCAAGGTTTATAAAAGAGCCTCTGCTTGTCAAGCTTAATTACCGATACTGTTTCGTTGCAACAACTGATCTATAGTCAGTAAAACATTGACTTATTCTTAACAATCAAATATAATTATGTTAATAGTCATGAAAGACAAGGAGGTAAGGCATTGTATAAAAAAGAAATCTCGAAAGCAGTTATTAATAGATTACCGAGATATTACCGTTACTTGGGAGATTTACTTGAAAAGGATGTAGTTAGAATTTCCTCCAAAGAATTAAGCGAGAAGATGAAGGTTACTGCATCTCAGATTAGGCAGGATCTAAATAATTTCGGTGGTTTCGGGCAGCAGGGCTATGGCTATAATGTAGAGTACCTGCACTCGGAAATAGGCAAAATCCTTGGTCTTGATACAAAATATAATGTGATTATCATTGGTGCTGGTAATTTGGGTCAGGCTTTAGCCAACTATGTTGATTTTGAACGCAGAGGCTTTTATGTAAGAAGCATATTTGATATTAGTCCTAAGCTGATAGGGACACAGATCAGAGGGATTCCGGTAAGAGCCGGTGATGAACTGGAGGATTATATTAAGACGAATAAAGTAGATATTGCTGCAATTACAGTTCCAAAAACAAAAGCTCCACAGATTGCCGCTGAACTGGCTAAATGGGGTGTCAGGGGAATATGGAATTTTGCCCCAACAGATTTGAATCTGCCGAAGGAAGTAACTGTTGAAAACGTGCATCTGGCTGAAAGTCTTATGAAGCTATCATACCGATTATCAGGAAATGATGACTTATAACTAAAAATTGCAAATGTATACGAAGGTCGGGGTACTTCACATGGGAAGAAAAGATAAATTGAATGATTTTGATAAGGTAGTGAAAGACAGAAAGCTGCCAATCCTAACCATTGATAACCGCTGGCACGAATTATTTACAGAAGAACAGAAGACACCGGAGATATTAGAGCTAGAGCAAAAGGTAAATAATCTTTTAAAAAAGCAGGGGAAACTGGTAAATGATATCAAGGATATGAAGAAGCTGAAAAGCAATCTGATTAAGGATATCATGGATAATATGGATATAGGTACTGATGGTATCGGGAAGATAAGGGAGCGGAAGCTTGGACAGAATAAACAGTTTATTAATGAATTAAACAGTAAAATTGAGACGGCGATGGATGAGCTTGCAGATATTCCTTATCAGATTAAAGAGGTTAATGAAGAATTAGTTTCACAAAGCGTCAAATGCTTTTATGAACGATTGGAAAAAAATAAAGCAGAATTAAAGGATGTTGCGGATTGGATCGCTAAAATCAGAGAGGAATTGAAGCAAAAAATTCTGATTAAACAGGATCTGGAGACTAAAAATTCTAAGATTTATTCCTACATGCACGATATCCTTGGTGCTGAGCTTATGGAGCTTTTTGACCAGCAAAACAATAGGAATTAATTATATATATAAGAAAGGCACAGGTATTAGATGATTACCGGAATCGGGGTAGATTTAATCGAAATAGACCGTGTTGTCAAGGCTAGTGAAAAAGAAATTTTTCTGGAGAAAATTTTCACAAAAAAAGAAATAGAATTAATAAGACTCGATCAGAAGAAGGCTGCTGATAATTTTGCAGTTAAGGAAGCAGTGGCTAAAATGCTCGGCACAGGTTTTAGTGGCTTTCGCCCAATTGATATAGAGGTGCTTCGTAATCCTCTCGGAAAGCCATTTGTGAATTTATACGGCAAAGCAGAAGAGCTTGCAAAGCAACAACAGATAACAGGTATTCATGTGACAATTTCAAATACGAAAGATTATTCTAATGCATTTGTAGTAGGGGAGACAGGTATATGAAATATGCTGTGAATTCAAAAGAAATGAAACTAATCGACGAATATACCATACATGATATAAAAATCCCCCAGGCTGTATTGATGGAACGGGCTGCCTTAGAAGTAGTAGCAGTAATGAAGAAGCGGCTTGAGAAGACTGACCGTATCTTGGTAGTCTGTGGTCATGGTAATAATGGTGGGGATGGGATTGCAGCAGGTAGAATTCTGTATTTACAGGGTTATCCTGTTGCTATTCTTTTTATTGGGGAGGAAAATAAAGCAACCGAAGGGATGAAGGAACAGCTTGAGATAGCAAGGAATTTGGGCATTCAGATAGAAAACAGTAACAAGCTTAATGAATATAATATAATAATTGATTCGATTTTCGGGGTTGGCCTTACAAGACCGGTAACGGGCGTTTATGCTGAGGTAATGAATGAGATTAATAGAATGAATTGTATTGTTTATTCGGTGGATATTCCTTCCGGAATCTCGGCTGATAACGGTAAGATCATGAATACTGCTATTAAGGCTGATTTTACGATTACCTTTGGATATTTGAAGCAAGGTCTAATCTTATATCCCGGTGCTGATTATTCCGGAGAAGTTACAATAGCCGATATAGGTTTTCCTGAGCTTGCAGCCGAAAAGGTTCGACCTGATACGGTTTACTTTGAAACTGAAGATATAAAAATGCTGCCGCTTCGGAAAAATTACAGCAATAAGGGCTCTTATGGAAAAGTTTTAATTATTGCCGGGGGTAAAGGGATGAGTGGAGCAGCTTATCTGTCCGCCAAGGCTGCATACCGGACGGGAGCAGGCCTAGTTAAGATATTAACTGCACAGGAGAATCGTGTTATTCTTCAGACCTCCTTACCAGAGGCTTTATTTAGTGCATATGATGAACAAGGCTTTGAACCGGAAGCATTAAAGAATAAGTTGTTGGCAGAGCTTCCCTGGGCAGATGTAATTGTTATAGGCCCAGGCCTAGGCCTTTCACAATCGGCAAGGCAGCTACTTGAAGCAGTGATAAGAACAGCAGAGGTTCCTCTTATCATAGATGCTGATGCCATTACCTTAATCTCCAAAATGATTGATAATATACAGCTTAAAACAAATAGCTCAGCTGATTATGCTTCGGATGAACAAAAAGATATTATATCAGAAGATACTATCATAAAAGATCGTATACAGGATAGACTGCAGTTCTTAGCCTCTCTTACTAATATGCAGATGATTGTAACACCTCATTTGATGGAGCTATCCCGCTTAATTGATGTTCCAATCTATGATATTGTCAATAATTTAATTGACACTGCCTGTCAATGTTCTTATAATAATAATTTGATATATGTTCTGAAGGATGCGCGTACAATTGTCGCTCAGTCAGCAAGAAAGTATATCAATGTTTCCGGTAATAATGGAATGGCTACCGGGGGCAGCGGTGATGTATTAACCGGAATACTAGCAGCACTGATTGCACAGGGAATGCAGCCTTATGAGGCTTCCTGCCTGGCTGTATATATTCATGGGTTAGCGGGAGATGTAGCAGCAGAGAAAATGAGCAGATATTCTATGATGGCAGGTGATATCATCGCTTCCATTGATCAAGTACTGCAATTATTTGGTTAATGAAACAAATTGGTTGAATTCATTTAACGGATGAAATCAGGAGAAAGGCAAGCGAAAGCATTATGGATAATAAGTATGTAGGAAAGAGTGATAAACACTATTACAGAGTGCAGGCTAATGTTGATTTGGGTGCAATCAGACATAATCTTTTAGAGATAAGAAAAAAAGTATCATCGGATACAAAAATCATGGCGATTATTAAAGCAGATGCATATGGTCACGGCGCAGTACCGTTAGCAAAAGCAATTGGTGAAAGCAGCAGTGTAGATGCTTATGGAGTTGCTATCATTGAAGAGGCAGTAGAATTAAGAGAAGCAGGTATCACAATACCGATCCTTATTCTTGGATTTACTCCAAAGGAACAATATGATCTCGTAGTTGATTATGATATAGCACAGACAGTATTCCAGTATGATATGGCAGCAGCTTTATCAGAGGAAGCAAAGCGTCAGGGAAAAACAGCAAAAATTCATATAAAGCTGGATACCGGCATGACAAGAATTGGATACTCAGATAAAAAGGAAAGTATAGAGGAAATCAAACGGATTGCCGAGCTTCCAAACCTTATGATAGAAGGTTTATTTTCTCATTTCGCATGTGCGGATGAGACAGATAAGACAAGTGCAAATAAGCAGTTACAACGATATATGGATTTTAATCGCCTATTGGAAGAGGAGAAGATATTTATACCGGTAAAGCATATTGCGAATAGTGCAGGTATCATTGAATTTCCTGAAGCTAATTATAATATGGTTCGTTGTGGTATCGCAACCTATGGAATATATCCTTCAGATGAAGTAAATCAAGCAGATATTAAACTAATTCCAGCGATGGAATTAAAATCGCATGTAATCTATGTAAAAGATGTGGAAGCAGGTGTTGGTGTTAGCTACGGAGCTACCTATGTTACTAATAAGAAAACAAGGATAGCTACCATTCCAGTCGGCTATGCGGATGGCTATTCCAGAAATTTATCAAACCAGGGTAAGGTTATTATTCATGGACAATATGCACCTATTATAGGCAGAATATGCATGGATCAGTTTATGGTGGATGTAACGGATATAAAGGATGTGAAGCAGGGAGATATAGTTACTCTCTTGGGGAGAGACGGTGAAGCATACATATCAGCAGAAGAATTGTCTGAGTGGTCCCATTCCTTTGCGTATGAACTGGTATGTAATGTTGGCAAGAGAATTCCCAGAGTATATTTAGAACCGGAATGTGAATAATTTGTAAAACGAATACACTTTATGGAATACACACGAAGAAACTGGCAATAATAAGGTTAAGCCTAATATTGGAGTGTGAATAAAGTGGTAATTAAAAGAGGAGATATCTTCTATGCGGATTTACGACCGGTTGTCGGATCCGAACAGGGTGGTGTCAGGCCGGTTCTGATTATTCAGAATGATACAGGTAATAAACATAGTCCTACCGTAATTTGTGCGGCCATTACATCTAAAATGAATAAAGCAAAGCTCCCAACCCATGTTGAATTGGATGCTGAAAAATATGGTATTGTCAAGGATTCCGTTATATTATTAGAGCAAGTGAGAACGATAGATAAATCAAGATTAAAGGAAAAGGTTTGTCACTTGGACAGGGATGTATTAAAGAAAATCGATAGGGCCCTTATTATTAGTTTTTCTTTAGATACATATTTTAGATAACTTCAACAGAAAAAATAGTGAGAATACGATAGTGAAAAGGAATAGAAACGTATAAAAGGACAGAAAAGAGGCCTTTGCAGCATAGCTTATTCAGCTATTCACAAAGGCCTCTTACTCGTTATACAGCAGGGGAGCTGTATAACCATAGCGTATAATAGGGTGGGAGTAGAAAGTGTTTTATCACTGTCTATGTACATAGTATACAAATCGAATGTGTCAATATTGTGAAAATATTATAAAAATAAAATGAAGATCAGAAAGAAACTATGAAATTAAAGTAAGAGGATGCCATACGCATAGCATATGGCATCCTCTTAAATATTTATAATGTAGGGAGGAGGAGAGTGAATACATCACTTTCTAATATTTAGTATATATGGTATATATGATAAAACTATGGATAGAATAAAGATTTTTTGTTAACATTTTGGTTCATAAATGTGTCAGAATAGGAAAAATAGTTACATAAAAACATTAAAAATATTCCAAAAGGTAGGCATGTTATGTTAGCGCGAATTATAGAAAACATAATTCGCACCTATTCAAAGGGCAGGCAATTGGCTAAGAAATAATATATTATGATTGAAAATTATGTATTTTAAGAGGATGGATTGAATTAATTCCTATTTGCAGATATAATAGAGTTTATATTTGAGTTTATTAATTCAGGTAACCTTATACTTGAAAATACATTAGGATTGGAACATAATTATGCGTATAGGATTGCTGAGACATTTTAAAGTGAATTGTCCTCATAAAAAAATGATGACCTCTAAAGAATTTCGGGAGTGGTCTAAGAAATATGAGGTTTCTAAGGTTATAAAAAAGAAGGTTGAGATGTACGGCATAGAATGGGATGTCTGCTACGCCAGTGATTTGCCGAGAGCTATTACAACTGCGAATGAGGTTTACAGTGGTAATGTTATAATAGATAAGTTACTTAGAGAAGTGGATAATGCACCGTTTCTTCATTCAGAGCGGATAAGGCTGCCTTTTGAGCTATGGCATATCTGCGGAAGGCTTGCCTGGTATTTTAAATCAAAAAGCCAACCGGAGAATAGAACGGATACAATAAGAAGGATAAATGCATTTCTTGATAGAATTGATTGGTCGCAGGAGAATATATTAATCGTTTTCCACGGCTTTATGTTATATAATTTTCAGAAAGAGCTGCGTAAACGCGGCTTTCAAGGAGACAAGCTGAAACTCGTGAGAAATGGCGTGTTATATGAATATGTCAGAGAGGAAGCGAGGGAGAAAGAAGCAGAGCATGAAAATAACATTGATATGTGTGGGTAAACTAAAGGAAAAGTACTTGACGCTTGGTGTAGAGGAATATTCAAAACGCTTAAGTAAGTATTGCACCTTGGAACTGATAGAACTTGCAGATGAAAAAACGCCTGATAATGCAGGGGAAGCTCTTGAGGAGATAATAAAGAAAAAGGAAGGTGAACGGATCCTAAAGGCTCTTAAGGAGGATTCCTATTGCATTGCATTAGCAATAGATGGTTTTATGCTATCCTCTACAGAACTGGCTGATAAAATAAATACTTTAGGAATCACCGGTAACAGCCATATCAGTTTTATTATCGGAGGTTCCCTTGGTCTATCTGCTGAGGTTCTTAAACGTGCAGATTATAAACTAAGCTTTTCTAAAATGACCTTTCCTCATCAGCTAATGAGAATGATATTACTAGAACAGATTTACCGAGCATATCGGATTATCAATAATCAGCCCTATCATAAATAGGTATTTTAAGTAATGCTTAAATATCAATAAACAAAAATATGCTCAATCCTGCCTAACAGTATTACATAAACTGTTAACTAAGATTGAGCATATTAATTAACCTATAAAGCTTTAAGCTACTTATGCAATAGTTACGTTAACAGCCTGCATACCACGCTTACCTTTTTCTAAGTCAAATATTACTTTTTGGCCTTCTTCTAAATTTTTGAAGCCATTTGAAACAATACCTGAAAAATGTACGAATACATCTTCTCCATTAGTATCGTTAGTAATAAAACCAAATCCTTTTTGTGAGTTAAACCACTTTACTGTACCTTTGTTCATGAAAGATACCTCCTATAATATTATTGTATTTTATTGATCTGGATATTGACATCATAAAACATTCCATAGCATAAATAAAAATCACATATTTTTGTAAATCATTAAACAGTAATGACTTACAAAAATATGTGAGTTCATACATGACAATTAAATACTTATTAAATATAACACTATTTTCAAAATTTGTAAAGAAGAATTTTTGATGAATTATTTTGCTTATTTAAATGAATTATTTTCGATGTTACAGCTTGCTGTATTATTCTGGGAATGGTAGTCTTTCAATTCACTTCGAACAATTTTAATAGGCCGGCTTAAATAGCCGGCCTATTGTACTTTTAAGCAAATCCGAAGTACCTCATGATACCAAGATATATTCCATAAGCAAATTGGTATTGATTATTTCGCAGTTTCTCGGCATCCGAGGAGTTGGTTAAGTATCCTAATTCAATTAGGAGGGAGGTCATTTGTGATCTCCTTAATACATATAAGGAGGGCCTTAATCGAATTCCGTTGTTTTTTGTTCCCACCATTTGAGTTATTCCCCGCATAATTTGTTCTGCTAACCATTGCGCCTGGGTATTAAGCTGAAAGATATAGATTTCGGTACCATTGATGGCTGGATTAGGATTGGAATTGGCATGAATACTAAGAAAGTAATCTGCGGGCCATTCATTAGCCAGACGTACTCTTTCTGCAAGGCTTGTTGCAGAGCTGGTTCCAAGCACTGTACTTGCAGTTGGTCTTGATAATCTTGCATCGAATCTTGGATCGTTATTCAGTAAATTAGCCAGATAAACGCCCACCTGATAAGTAATATCCTGTTCTATTAATCCATTTGCCACAGCTCCGGCATTAGGATACCCTGTAGGATTGTGACCTTGGTCTATAAATATCTTAATAGGCAAAGAAACACTCCCTTTCCACTTTTACTATTATTATCATATTCCACAGAAAAAAAGTTGATACTAATAATAATGGACACAGAAGGAAGATATTCATATTAAGTTTATAAAAGGCTTGCTTTAACTAGAGCTTAAACAAATAGTATTCACTGAATAATAAGGTAACAATAAAGGAAAATCATGAGAAAACAAACTAATCATAATAAGAATAATAAAATTATTCAAATTTCAGTAATCAGCAGTATTGTAGCAGGAATTGTAATAATCCTAATCGGTTTGGCTTATTATCAATACCGTATTTCAGAATTGAATATTATGGATCAGGTTAATGTCACAGAATACAATTATCATTTTGCAATTATTTCTGATAATGCAGATGAACCCTTTTGGGATGCTGTCTATCAGGGGGCAAAGGATGCGGGTAAGGAACAAAGTATCTATATAGAAAAAATAGGAAGTAACTTGTCAAATAATTATTCTGTTTATGATTTGATGAAAATTGCAATCGCTTCCAAGGTAGACGGTATTATTATAGAGCCAAATGAAGAGAAGGGGATTACTGACCTGATTAATGATGCGGATACAGCCGGAATTCCGGTTGTTACATTAATCAAAGATCTTGCGCTTAGCAAACGGAAAAGCTTTATTGGTATAAACAGCTATAATCAGGGACAAGTCTATAGCAGACAGGTACGAAATCTCGTAAATGCAGGGAAAAGAAATATAACAATTCTTTTAAATAATAATCAAATGGACTCAAGTCAATCAGTAATATACAGCAGTATCATAGAAGAGGTGAAGAATAATAGTGCTTTAGTAAAAGCCAAAAGTATAAATACACGAAGTACCTTCAGCTCGGAGGAGGATATCCGTAATATCATTATGGATACAAAGGAACCGACGGATGTACTCGTATGTCTTACTGCCCTTGATACCTTAAGCGCCTACCAGACTATTGTGGACTATAATAAAGTTGGTACAATTGATATCATCGGTTACTATGCCTCCGAGCTTATATTGCAGGGTATCGCGAAGAATATAATATATTCTACAATGACGATCAATGCCGAACAAATGGGCACATACTGTGTAGAGGCCTTAGCCGAATATTTAAAGACCGGACGGGTAAGTGATTTTTACTCCGTTAATATCAATGTGGTCAATGCGGATAATGTAGAAGATTACCTTATCGATAATAAAAGGGAATAAGAATGAAACGAGCCAAATAAGCAGCACAGAAATGAGGTAAACGATGGAAGCTGAAAAGAAAAACGGATCGATACGCCGCAGATTGGTTACTGTTTTTGCTTTATCCGCAAGCGTAGTCTTTTTTGCAAATATGTATATGTACTACAACATTAATAGATCAATTAGAAGAATTGATATTGTATATAACAGTAATGTTGGATTAAACGAGCTTCTTAATTCTCTGACAGATATACAGAAATATGTTTATAGTTATTTAAATACATTAAGCTCTGAGGCTCTGGAAAATTACTATCGCAGCGAACAGCAATATTTTAATCTTGTTTCTGAGTTGGAGGACAGGATTATTGATAATGATATGGCATTGATGCAAAAAAATATCAAAAACATGTCAGCTACCTATCTTAAGCTTGTTAATGTAACTGTTGATGCTAAGCGTGGACGTAATATAGAAAAATATAAAAACAATTATGAAGCTTCAGCTGAGATTTTTGGTTATATTAATACTTATATCAACAATTTAAATAATGAACAATTTAAGAATAATTCTATTAATTATGAGCTTTTACAGATGTCCTTGCGGGCGTTAGAGATTATTAGCACGATAGTTCTTTTGGTGATAACCTTATTCAATATGATACTGATTATTATTGTAACCCGCAGTATTACAGGGCCATTAATGAAATTAACCAAAGTAGCCTATGAGGTGGCCGGAGGTAATTTTGAAGTGGAGCTCATAGAGGTGGAGGCCTCCGATGAGGTAGAAATCGTCACCAAGGCTTTTAATAATATGATAATCAGTATACGGCAGTATATTATTCAGACCAGGGAAAGCCTGGAGCTAGAGAGTAAAATGATGGAAGAAGAACTGATGATGAAAAATCATTTAAAAGACGCACAGTTAAAATATCTTCAGGCCCAGATCAACCCCCACTTCTTATTTAATACACTAAATGCGGGTGCACAGCTGGCAATGATGGAGGGTGCTGATAAAACCTGCTTATATATTGAGAATATGGCTGATTTCTTCCGTTTTAATATGAAGAGCTTCAGTCAGGATTCTTCAATTGGCGATGAGATTAGGCTAGTGGATAATTATATTTATATATTAAATGTCCGCTTTTCAGGCAGTATTCGTTTTTTTAAAGAGATAGACGAAAGTGTTTTAGAGGTGCGTGTACCTAGTATGATATTACAACCGATTGTAGAGAACTCTGTTAATCATGGAATTCGTGATATCGAGTATGAGGGTTTTATAAAGCTTTTTGTAACGCAGGATGATAATTATATCTATATAAGTATTGAAGATAATGGGATTGGCATAGAAGAAGGTACGATTGAAGGGATTATTAATTACAATCCAGAGGAGCCTGCTTCTACTAATACAAAAACTGTAACAAAGGATTCTAACGGTATCGGTTTAGGGAATGTAATCAATCGACTGCGTCTCTATTTTAACAGGGAGGATATCTTTGATATAAAAAGTGCAGGTCATAATCAGGGTACCAGTGTTACGATCCATATCCCAAAGGAATCTACTTAAGCGCAGACACAAACTTGAGATGCACATTGTCTCGCAAGCGACCCAAATAAGCAGCGTGGAAATGAGGTATGCGATGTATAAAATAATGTTAGCAGATGATGAAGGGATTGTAATTGATTCGCTTCGTTTTATAATTGATAAAAATTTTCAGGAAAGCTGTATCGTTGAGCATGCAACAACAGGAAGAAATGTAATTGAACTGGCAGAAAAATTCAAACCGGATATTGCTTTTATGGATATTCAGATGCCCGGAATTAATGGAATAGAGGCAATGAAGGAGATTAGAAAAAACAATCCTTCTGTTATTTTTATTGTAATGACAGCCTTTGATAAGTTTAACTATGCGAAGGAAGCGATTAATTTGGGAGTACTGGAATATTTAACAAAACCGGTGAATCATACCGTCATAGTGAAAACGCTTGAAAAAGCAATGAAAATGATTGATGAAGAGCGTCAAAAAAGAAGCGATGACCTTATGATAAGAGAAAAGCTGGAAATCGTTGTTCCAATACTGGAAAACGATTTTATCTATGCCGCTATTTCCGGTGATGATTATACAAGAATTAAGGATAATTTTCAAAATCTATTGGGAATTAAAGATGATTACGGCATGATCTTAGTAATGGAATTCGGAGATTCAATGGAGGAGGGTATGCTTACTAATCCGGTTGGGGTGAGTGTGAAGGCACAGTCATATTATCCGATCATCAGGGACGGATTAAAGGAGGAATTTACCTGTATCGTAGGGCCTATTATGGTAAATAAGATAGTGATATTTCTCCCCAGTAACGTCGAGCAGATTAATTATGACAACAGAATAAATTTAATAGAAAAGACCAGAAGGTTAATCAGGGATCTAATAAAAAGAACAGACATGCAGTTTAAGGTCGGAATTGGTTCAATAACCCCACTAGATAAGTTAGTCACTTCTTATAAAGAAGCACTGAATGCAATTCACGGCAGTAAGGGACGAGTCGTTCATGTTAACGATCTGCCCATAGGCTGTGGATATGCAGTGGATTATCCGATTGAAACTGAGAAGTTAATGTTTGATATGATTGAAAAGGGAAATTTAGAAGGGACGAGGACACAGGCGAATCGATTTTATGATTGGATGATAGAAAAATATCCTGACTGTGAGATGGATATTAAGCTAAAGGTATTAGAGTTTATTCTTTTTGCGGAGCAGAAGGCATTTTTAAGCGGCGGTATGATTTATCATTTTAGATACCGTAAGGATTATCTTACGACATTAAACCAAATTGATAATTATGAAAAGCTCAGAAAATGGTTTATTGATAAAGTTACTGAGGCCTGTCGTAATGTTGTATCAAAAAAGGAAGAGCGCACAGGCAGTATTATCACCAAAGCAAAAACTTTTATTGAGGAAAACTATAGTAAGGATATATCACTTGATGATGTATCAAGATTTGTTGATATTAGCCCCTATTATTTTAGTAAGCTTTTCAAGGAAGAGACAGGAGAGAATTTTATTGAATACTTAACGAATATAAGAATTGAACAGGCAAAAAAGCTTCTACAAAGAAGTGATTTAAGTATAAAAAATATCTGTATTGATACCGGTTATAGTGATCCGAATTATTTCAGTCGAATATTTAAGAAGCAGGTAGGGGTCACACCAACAGAGTACAGGGAGAAATTATAGCCTGAAGATAGGAGGGCAGGATTGTAGGTTATGAGAAAAGCATGGATGATTGTATTGATGATTACAAGTGTTATTTTATCAGGCTGCAGTAATAATATGGAAGATAATAAGAAGCCTGAGGAGGAGTCGGATAAAATACAGATTGGCTTATCCTTTGATTCCTTTGTGATTGAAAGATGGCAAAGAGACAGAGATGTATTTGTTTCAACAGCGCAGGGACTTGGTGCTGAGGTTAATGTTCAAAATGCAAATGGGGATGTGAAGGAACAGATCTCTCAAATCAGATATCTGATTGAAAAAAAGGTGGATGTCATAGTTGTTGTTGCGGTTGATTCGGAAGCCTGTAAAGATATCATAAGGAAGGCAAAGGAAGAAGGAATTATTGTAGTAGCCTATGACCGTTTAATTCGTAATGCCAATACAGACTTATATATTTCCTTTGATAATGAAGAGGTCGGAAGCTTGATGGCTAAGACCTTCGTGGAGCATCTCCCTAAAGGAGGGAATATCATTACTATCTTCGGCCCAACTACGGACCATAATGTCACTCTGGCAGAGAAGGGATTTAGGGATTTGATAAAGGATAGAAAGTTTACTATTCTATACAGTGTTTACGCGAAGGATTGGCTGGCAGAGGAAGCGTATCATGCTGTGAATGAAGCAATGAAAACAGACAAAATAATTGATGGAGTAATGTGCGGTAATGATAATCTTGCCAGTCAGGCGGTACGGGCATTATCAGAGAACAGGCTGGCTGGGAAAGTGATTGTGACAGGACAGGATGCAGATCTTGCGGCCTGCCAGCGAATTGTTGAAGGAACGCAAACCATGACTGTGTATAAGCCTGTTGATAAGCTTGCTAAGGCAGCAGCGGAATACGCTGTAAAATTAGTGAAGAGAGAAGAGCTTAATATTTCTTCTACTATAAATGACGGCAGTTATGAAATTCCCTATATGAAGCTGGAGCCGATTGCAGTAACGAAGGATAATATTGATGAGGTTATTATAGAAGGCGGCTTCCAGCAGAAGGAGGATGTCTATCTGAATGTACTTAAGTAATATAGTAGAATAATGCATGTAGACATGCTAAGGTGATTGGAGGCCAAAGCCTCATATAAACGAGGCCAAAGCCTCATATATATGAGGCTTATGAAGAATAGCAGGTTGCTATTCTATACTATGAATGCAAAAAAGCACTGACGCTAGATGGAAATGCTGATGATAGGAATTTATTGTTTTATCATTAGCATTTTTTTGTTGCGCTATTTTAGGATGGATTTTTATTTAGATTTACATATAAAAAATATACAGTACATCACAAGTTAGTCCTATTTGAACTATGATATTCTCTTTATGTAGCAAATCACTAAACTATTTTTGGGAGGATTTATTTAATGAAGAGAAAGATACTTAGTATTTTATTGTGTATCGCAGTTCTTACAGGAGTTTTGGCAGGCTGTGGTAAGGCTTCCACTACATCTAATAGTAATACAGATACGACGAAGAATGACGCTAAAAAAATCGGCGTGGCTATGCCTACAAAGGATTTACAGCGTTGGAACCAAGACGGCGCAAATATGAAAGCATCCTTAGAGAAGGCTGGTTATACCGTTGACCTTCAGTATGCTAATAATGATATCGCTACTCAGGTATCACAGATTGAAAATATGATTACAGGCGGATGTGATGTTCTCGTTATTGCATCTATCGACGGCGGTTCTTTAGGTACAGTTTTAGCAAATGCGAAAAGCCAGAACATTCCGGTTATCGCTTATGACCGTTTAATTATGGATAGTGATGCGGTTTCTTACTATGCAACCTTCGATAATTACATGGTAGGAACCATTCAGGGTCAATATATCGTGGATCAATTAGATCTTGCTAACCAGGCAGGTCCCTTCAATATCGAGTTATTTACCGGTTCACCTGATGATAACAATGCACGTTTCTTCTTTGGCGGCGCTATGGACGTATTAAAGCCTTATATTGAAAGCGGCAAATTAAATGTTGTATCCGGACAGAAGGAATTCGAAGAAGTTGCTACCTTAAACTGGTCAACAGAAGAAGCACAGAAGAGAATGGAAAACCTTATCACAGCTTATTATGCGAATGGTACGAAGCTTGATGTTGTTCTTTCCTCCAATGACTCTTGTGCAATCGGTATCACAAATGCATTAGTCAATGCTGGTTATACGAAGGATAATTTCCCAATCTTAACAGGTCAGGACTGTGATATTACTTCCGTTAAGAATATTATTGCAGGAACACAATCCATGTCAATCTTTAAGGATACCCGTACTTTAGCAGATAAGGTTGTTGAAATGGTTAGTGCAATCGTTAATAAGACGGATGTTCCTGTTAATGATACAAAGACCTATGATAACGGCAAGGGTGTTGTTCCTACCTTCCTCTGCGAGCCTGTATTTGCTGATGTGAATAATTACAAGGAATTATTAATTGACTCCGGTTACTATACCGAAGACAAGTTAAAATAATAAATCATTTGTGGTAACTGAATAGTTACGGTAAGTGCAAAAAGATCAGGGTGTTGTAGAAGAAGGTTATCCTGCAGCACCCTATTTCTTTAGGAAAGTAAGTATTAGTCTTACATTTCACTTTATTGAAATTAGATCATAGTTAGGGATATTTGACAGAATTAATTTGGTTTAGTCAGGAGGGATTTAATTGGCTACGATATTGCTAGAAATGAAAAATATAACCAAACGCTTCCCCGGAGTCAAGGCATTAGATAATGTAAACCTCCAAGTAGAAGAAGGCGAAATCCATGCACTAGTTGGCGAGAATGGTGCGGGTAAGTCAACATTAATGAATGTTTTAAGTGGTGTATACCCTTACGGAAGCTATGAAGGTGAAATCCGTTATAAGGAAGAAGAATGTAAATTTAATATTATAAAAGACAGTGAAGCAAAGGGCATTGTAATTATTCATCAGGAGCTTGCCCTTATACCCTATATGACGATAGGGGAAAACATGTTTCTCGGTAATGAACAGGGTAAATCACTTAACATTAATTGGGAAGCAACCTATACGAAGGCAAATGAACTGCTTGCTACGGTAGGCCTGCAGGAATCATCAAGAACCTTAGTCAAGGATATTGGAGTTGGCAAGCAGCAAATGGTTGAAATTGCGAAGGCACTTGCAAAAAATGTAAAGCTTCTTATTCTCGATGAACCTACCGCATCCTTAAATGAAGCAGATTCTCGTAAATTACTTGATCTGCTGCTTCAATTTAAAAAAGAAGGATTAACTTCGATTATTATTTCTCATAAATTAAATGAGATTTCATATGTAGCAGATAAAATAACCGTAATTCGTGACGGTTCCACCATTGAAACACTTGATAAAAAATATGACAGCTTCAGCGAAGAACGGATTATCCGGGGCATGGTTGGAAGAACTATGACGGACCGCTTCCCGAAAAGGGAGAATGTTACGCTCGGCAATACAAATTTAGAAGTAAAGAACTGGACGGTATTTCACCCTGTTGACAGTGGACGCAAGGCCGTTGACAATGTATCCCTTAAGGTTCGAAGGGGTGAGGTAGTCGGAATAGCAGGTTTGATGGGAGCGGGTCGAACCGAGCTGGCACTCAGCATATTTGGTAAAAGCTACGGAACCAATATAACTGGAACCTTACTGCTTGACGGGAAAGAGGTTAAATTAAACAGCTCCAGGCAAGCCATAGAAAATAAATTAGCCTATGTTACGGAGGATAGAAAGGGAGATGGTTTAATTCTTTCCAGTCCTATTCGTTTAAATACTACCTTGGCTAAGATGGACAAGGTAAGTAATTATGGAATCATAGACCAAAATCTTGAAATTGCTGCTTCAAATTCATTTATAAAAAAGATGAGAACAAAATGTACTTCCTTAGAACAAACTGTAGGTAACTTAAGCGGTGGTAATCAGCAGAAGGTATTACTGAGTAAGTGGATGTTTGCTGATCCAGATGTCTTGATCCTCGATGAGCCTACGCGTGGAATTGATGTTGGTGCGAAATATGAGATTTACTGCATTATTAATCAGTTAGTCGCCGAGGGAAAATCAATTTTGATGATTTCCTCCGAATTACCGGAGCTTCTAGGTATGTGTGACAGAATTTATGTCATGAATGAAGGCCGTATCGTAGGTGAGGTAATGAAAGAGGAAGCTACGCAGGAACTTATTATGGGTCAGATATTAAAGTCAAGTAAAGGAGTATAGATATGGATAGAGTAAGAGAATTATTGAAAAAGAATACAATGATAATTGCACTTTTAGTTGTTACCTTGTTCTTTACCTTACAGACCGGCGGGACACTTCTTGTTCCCCAGAATGTAACGAACTTAATTGCGCAGAACGGTTATGTTGTTGTTTTGGCGGTAGGTATGTTAATGTGTATTCTGACAGGTGGTAATATCGACTTGTCAGTTGGCTCTGTAGTAGCCTTAATCGGTGCACTTGCCGGAACCTTAATTGTTAATAAAGGTATGAATATGTGGCTGGCAATCGCAATATGTCTTGCAGTAGGTATCATTATCGGTATCATTCAGGGCTTCTGGATTGCATACCTTCGTATACCGGCATTCATCGTAACCTTAGCGGGTATGCTATTATGGCGTGGTGTGGCGCTTATGATATTAGGCGGATTAACCGTATCACCATTTCCGGATAAATATTTAAATCTATTTAACAGCTATCTGCCTGATGTTTTTGGCGGTTCCATCAATATTTTAAGTATTGTAATCGGATTAGTGATATGTGTGATATATATAGCAATTCAGGTAATTTCACGAATGAATAAACGTAAAAAGGGATATGAATTAGCTTCTATCACAGCCGTAATTGTAAGAATAGTTATCATATCTGCAGTTATCATGGCGTTGGCTTTCTCCTTATCTAATCACAAGGGAGTTCCTACGATCTTAATCATGCTTGCTGTTGTTGTTATGATCTATGGATACTTTACCACGAAGACTGTACCGGGCCGTTATCTATATGCAATGGGTGGTAATGAGAAGGCATCAAAGCTCAGCGGTATTAATACCAATAAGGTATTATTTTTAGCTTATGTAAATATGGCGTTTTTAAGTGCAGTAGCGGCATTAATCTGTGTGGCTCGATTTAATTCTGCTGCACCAACAGCAGGAACTAACTACGAAATGGATGCCATCGGAGCCTGTTATATCGGCGGTGCATCCGCATATGGTGGTACTGGTACAGTTGGCGGTGTTGTAATCGGTGCAATCTTCATGGGTGTTATCAATAACGGTATGTCTATTATGGGTATCGATAACAATCTTCAGAAGGTAATTAAAGGTATCGTATTACTTGCTGCAGTAACCTTTGACGTTTTATCAAAAAAGAGAAGCAGAACAGCTTAATATCCAATAATCAAATCATAACGTATCCCAAAATGGTACATGCTATTTGGGATACGTTATTTTTTCTTGTAAAATAATTCACTATCATGATAGAATGAGTGGAAGGCTGTTATAATATAAAAGAAACGGCTATAGCAGGAAGGAGCACAGGCACATGAATGAGGAACTTGGACAACTTGATGCGGATTTAAAAGGGCTTTTTGTAGAAAATAAAATGGATGAAATAAGAGAATTACTTAAGGAACAGCCAATTATGACCGTGAAGGAAATCAGTGATTATAACTGGAATATTATAAAGAAATATTATGATACGGAGCGTTTTGATCTTCTCCTTAATCATTTTAAATTCGTTGCATATACTTGTTTTATTGTAGAATATGCACATAGGGCTGGTCTAATCAGTAAGGAGGCCTTTGGTATTATGATGATGATTTATAATGATATTTTAGAACTCAAAAGACAGCAAAGGCAGCAATAGAACAGTATGTAAACTCATAAGATAAGGCGGTGGCAGGTTTTGATTAATTTATATCTGATACGACATGGAAGACAAAACAGTAAGCTTTGCAATGTGGATGTGGAGCTTTCCTCTGAGGGCATCACGCAGGCGGAGCTTTTGCGGGAGAGGCTTAGGCACTATGAAATAGACGCGTTGTATTCAAGTACGCTGATCAGGGCAAGACAGACTGCTGAAATTATAAATAAAGCTCTATGGCTGCCGATTATTATTCGGGAAGAGATAAAAGAAATATCCTTTGGCTTTATGGAGGGTAAGAGCGATGAATATAATGATGAGTATTTTGGAGCATTCAAAGCGGAACAGCTTAAGCTTCTTGAGGATCTTCCTTATCCAGGCGGAGAGAACGGAGAAGCTGTCTGTAAGCGGGCTATGCCGGTAATCAGAGAAATGATAGAAAGCGGTAAGAAAAATATAGCGGTGGTGACGCACGGAGGTACTATCCGGGCATTGCTCGCGGAGCTTTTTGGCAGCAATCAGGCGAAGCGGTTTCTGTTTGCAACATCCCTAGAAAATACAAGTATTACGCAATTGGTGTATCATTCCGAATTAGAACGATTTTATCTAGAGCGGTTTAACGACTCGGCACATTTGGAAGGCCACCCGGACTTACAAAGAAGAAGCTTTAAATAATGTTACTTCATTTTTCTCGATAATATATCTATAATTGAGACGAGTAGGAGGAAATCTCCGTTGTGATGAAAATTTCCTCCTACTCGATTTGTTTTACTATATATAAATTTCGTAAAAATATTGAATGAATTCATCAGCATCCTTCTTATTGGAGAAAGGGATTTTTATCACTCCATTTTGCTTTGTTGATATCAATATATACGAACTGATGCTAGTATACACAATAAACGGCACAATTAGAAACAAGAAGGGGGTTATTAAGATTCCTCCAATTAAAATGATTGCAGCTATTAAAAGTTCTGACAAGGATAGCTTCGTTTTCACTTCTAACTTTTCGATACTGTTTATTGGAATATCATATGTATTTTTCTTGGCATTAATAAAACCAAAATAAAGCTTATTCATATCAATTTTAAGGGATAAATTGATAATTTCTAGCTTTGAGCTTATTTTTTTAAAGTTTAATATCTTAAAATGTTTATTAAAATAAAAAGAATTTTCTTTTGTCTGGCTATTAATTTTAACTTCATTATCCATAATTTGCTCCATTTCTGTATTTGTATTTTCTATATGTTATTTGGCAACATGGTTAATTTATTAAAATTATAACAGACAAAAAAAGATAATTCAATCATCTTTACACAATCTTAATGCCGGTGTAAAGACTCACTCTTAATCAGTAAGTTTGCTATGCTTCTCAAGCCAAACAGCCACTCCGTCCTCCGTATTTTTACCGATAATTAAGTCAGCTTTTTCTTTCAGTTCCTCGACAGCGTTACCAACAGCTATTTTCACATCGCCGGCCTCAAATAAAGGAAAATCATTTCGGTTATCTCCAAAGCATATCACTTGATCAGGCTTTAATAAGCTGCGCAGATACTGTACGGCATGAAATTTGGAAGCTTTGCTGCTGTAAATTTCGAGGTACCATAAGTCGGGTGAGTAATTGTCTTTATAAAACACACAGTTCAAATCGGGTATAGCTTCGATAACATCGTATATATGCTCCAGACGTTCTCGTCTGTCTAGTAGTGCGAAATACATCAGCGGTTCTTCATATAGATCGCTAAAATCAGCTATCTGGGTAAAACGTTTCTGATAGAGATTGACCCGTTCTTTATAAAAATCCTCAAGGGCTTTGCTGCTCAAATCTTCATAATACGTTGATAGCACTCCATTTTTAATACTATAAGCGAAACCCTTCAGTCTATATTCCTTAATTGTCGTAAGCAGCAGCTGGATGCTTTTATGGGGAAGATATTCTATGCTGATATATTCACTCTTATTTAAATCATAGATACATACTCCATTCATAAGAATTATTGGAACAGAAATTTTAATATCCTTAAGAATGCTTTTAACAGAAGCAATGGATCTTGCAGTGGCTACAGAGAATTCAATTCCCTGATCAATTAAATTGTTAATGATCGATATAGTTTTTGATGAAAGTGCTGCATCAGGATATAAGAGAGTACCATCTAAATCAGATATATAAAGTGTCTTCATGAAAACTCCTTTACTTATAGTAATTTAGGCTGTTTGCTTTCGTATGCTTCATATAATTTAATGATTTCATCTGTCCAATTATCAAACTCAGGATCGGATAACTTAAGTTCAGGATGCTTATCTATATAATCAAGAGTTAATCTTACTCCTTGGTCATAACGAACCGTAGCTGCAAAACCAGGAACCAGACGTTTTATTTTGGAATTATCAAAAATAACAGAATGAGCTTTATCACCAAGTAAGCTGCCGGTAAATTCATCGTGTGCTTTGGCAAGAGTTGCCGATGGAACATAAACAATTTCTGGCTTTATACCTAGTGCATTTCCTATAATTTCATAAATTTGATTCCAGGTAAGGCTTTCATCAGAGGTAATATGAACTGCTTCACCTATAGCATGGATATTTCCCATTAACCCTACAAATGCTTTAGCAAAATCCGTATTATGGGTTAAGGTCCAAAGGGAATTCCCATCACCGTGTATTATTACTTTCTTGCCGCTTTTAATACGGTTTATCACACTGTAGCTGCCTTTTCTACCATGAATAGCAAGCGGAACACCGGTATTACCATAGGTATGGCTTGGACGTACAATTGTGATCGGGAAGCCGTTCTCACGATACTCTTTCATCAGACGTTCTTCACAGGCTATTTTTTTACGGGAATATTCCCAGAAGGGATTATAAAGTGGAGTGCTTTCTGTAATAATCGGACAGGATAATGGCTTCTGATATGCGGAGGCGGAGCTGATGAAAATGTATTGCTTCGTCTTACCGGTAAATAAGCGAATATCCCTCTCAATTGCATTCGTATCAAAAGCGATAAACTGAGCAACTACGTCAAAGGACAAATCCTTCAATTTTTCTTTTACTGCTGCTTCATCATTGATATCTGCTTCTATCACCTTGACGCCCTCAGGTACACGCTCAGAATGATTGCCTCTATTAAGCAGATATAATTCAAAACCACATTTTGGAGCAAGTGCAGTAATTGCGGTACTGATTGTTCCCGTACCACCAATAAATAGTGCTTTCATATTTGTTTCCTCCTATCAGAATTTAAAAATGATTAAAATATCAAAATCATCTTATAATCTTTACAGTCCTATCGTCAATGGGATATCTTATATATTCTTCTTTCAAAAGTCCGAATATATAATAATCAGTCATTACATTAATGATAGCACCTTGTCTAATCATTCCTTCTTGTCGGAAGCCTAACTTTTGTGCAACTCTCATAGAGCCAGGATTACTTTCAAAGCAACGGATTTGCAGACGGCTTAAATCCATTATTTCAAAAGCAACCTTAAGCATGGCTTGTCCGGCTTCTGGTGCAAAGCTCTGTCCCCAATAGCTTTTATTGATACGATAACCGATATCTGCCTGCTTTTTTAGTCGGAAATCATAAAGCACTATCTCACCGATTACCTTATTACTATCCTTTAATATCATTAACCAAGTTAATTCACGGCCTGCTTTATATTCTTTCATTGTATTATTATAGTGATAATCAAGCTTGATTTTTTTCTTAGGACGATGCTTACCGTTAGGATCATTCGCTTCATCATATACGCCCCAATAACGGTATACGCTGTAATCATTGATAAATTCCAGACAGTCACTTCCGTCTTGCGGGCTACTATTGATCTGACGCAGTATAAGTCTTTTGGTATTTAGCACAGGTAATTTATCAAAGCAATCTTCATAGCTCATTCTTTTTCCTCCGGTTCTTGTTATATTCTCTAATAAGCTTGTGTTAGAAATATCTATTATTATCATATACTGCCAGTAAATAATCAATAGATTATTCTATCTGATGCCTCTTGGTATTAAAGGCGATAAAGAGGTAAACTTATAGAAATTGGTTTTCAATGAATATCTTTAAACCAATAATAATCAATATCATACCTCCGAAAACTCTAGCTCTTCTTCCTAACAGTGTGCCAAACATACGTCCGATGTAAACTCCCAGAAAGCAGCAAACAAGCGTAATCAACCCGATGAGAATGGAAGCAGTATATATATTTAATTCAAGGACAGCAAAGCTGACGCCTGCGGCTAATGCATCAATACTTGTAGCAATCCCCTGCATAATCAGAGTTTTAGGCCGGAACAAATCGGAGGCCGGTTGGTCCTTATCACTATTTTGTTTATCCTTAATTGCTTCGACTAACATATTAATTCCAATTGCACCTAAAAGAAATAAAGCGACCCAATGCTGAAACCGGTGCACAATGGAAGAAAAGGATTTTCCCAGAAAATAGCCCAGTATTGGCATGAGGGCCTGAAAGATACCAAAAGACAGACCGGTTTTTAATGCATTTTTCTTTGTGATTTTAGAGCTGTACATACCGTTTGTGACTGCAACGGCAAAAGCGTCAGCAGCCAACCCTAAAGCTACTAGAATAAGTGTTATAAAATCCATATAAGTTCCTTTTTTTATCTATTATACTGTCAATCCCTGTTTTCTATGATTTAAACAGGGTTGTTGTAATACTATTCGAGATATAAATAAAATTATTTTTACTTGAACGAATCAGAAAAAGAGTGCATAATAGATTATCGTCAGATATGCGTCAACAAATTCAAATTATTTTAAATTTATTTTTACAAATATTAATAAGAAAGCAGGAATTTTATGTCGGTTGCAGTTACTGCCTTTAATCAAATTGTAATTATGTCTTTTATCATAATTGTAGGTATGATATGTTATAAAATCAGACTAATCGATCAGGAGATGAATAGAAAATTATCAGATCTGATATTAATGCTGGTAAATCCAATTTTAATATTTAGCTCTTATCAGCGCAAGTTTGAAGCTAGTTTATTAACCGGCTTGCTGATTTCACTGGTTTTGGCTTTGGCTACACATATCATTGCTATCATACTGGCTGGTATCGTATTAAGAGGAAAGAAGCATAAGGAAGAACTACCCATAGAGCGATTTGCAGTTATTTACTCTAACTGTGGTTTTATCGGAATTCCGCTTGTGAATGGTATATTTCATAGCGAAGGCGTATTTTATTTAACTGCTTATTTAACAATCTTTAATCTTGTATTATGGACCCACGGTATGATAACCATGTCAGGGAAGAGTGATAGAAAATCTATCTTAAAAGCGATTATGTCTCCAGCTGTAATAGCTACCTTTACAGGATTTCTCTTTTTTATTTTGAAAATTATACTACCGGACATGTTAAATAAATCAATTACCTATATCAGCGATATGAATACACCACTCGCGATGTTGGTGGCAGGTGTTACTATAGCGCAAACAGATTTGAAAAAAATATTTGGGAATATCAGAATATATTATGTAACATTTTATAAATTAATTGTCTTACCCATTTTAATGTTATTTCTTTTCAGTCTTTTTCCTATTCAAAAAACAGTATTATTAACCTCCATAATAGCTTGTGCTTGTCCCGCTGCAGTAACCATTAATTTATTTTCTATTAGGTTCGGAAAAAATTACTTATATGCGTCTGAGCTGTTTGCCGTTACAACAATCCTGTCGCTTTTCACAATTCCAGTTGTAATGTTATTTGCTAACCTTATAGTGTAATAAGAAATGTTTTATAATATAAAGGCATTGCGGCTTGCGCTGCGATATAGTTTCGTAGTAGAATAGGTTTATGGTTTTAAATTTACTTAAATTATTTTAAGGTAGAAGCGTTAATAAGCATCACATTGGTATAGGCTATGAAGGTGCAAATTGACGTAAATATTAGCTATTCATTGATTTAGCAATTATCTGAATATTGAATATAAAAGGAGTTTAATCATGAAGCAATATGTTATCGTAAGTGATGCTACACTGGATTTGCCGGCGAGTGTCATAGAGGAATATGGAATTAATATAATTCCAATGGGTGTACATATAGATGATGCAGAATATTCCCACTATCCGGATGAAAGAGAGCTGACAATAGAGGAATTTTATAATAAGCTTAAAAATGGTGCCGTTTCACGGACAACCCAGATCACTCCTGCTGTATTTGTAGAATACTTTACGGATATATTAAAGCAAGGCTTAGACTTAATCTATATCGCATTTTCCTCTGGCTTAAGCGGAACCTATAATACCTCACAGATCGTATTAAGAGAGTTGCAGGAAGAGTTTCCTAATCAGAAGATCTACAGTATTGATTCTTTATGCGCATCTGTCGGTGAAGGACTTTTGGTTCTGAACGCTGCAATACAAAAGAAGAATGGTATGAGTATTGATGAATTAAGAGACTGGGTGGAACAAAAGAAGAGAAATATCAGGCATTGGTTTACCGTAAAGGATTTATTTCATTTAAAACGCGGAGGAAGAATTACTTCTCTGGAAGCGATCGTTGGAACTGCACTGAAAATCAGGCCGATCCTTAGTACGGATGATTGTGGTAAGCTTACTGTTGTATCAAAAATAAGAGGTTCCCGTGCCGAGCTTGAGTATATGGTTAATAAAATAGAGGCAGAAGGAACGGATTTAACTTCTCAGACAATTATCATTGGACATGGAGATGATTTAATGCAGGCGAAGGAGCTTGAGAAAATTATTCGGGAAAAAAATATCGTGAAGGATATTGTTATCTCCAAAGTAGGGCCAATCATCGGAACCCATACTGGACCCGGCATGCTTGCGCTGGTATATATCGGAGAGAGTAGACAGTAAGAATATAATGTGAATTATTGAAAAGAATAATTCACACCTCAAAGTTTGTGCCTGCGTTATCCTCGGCACAGACTAATTCAAAGGGCAGGCATGAGGTTTAGTGTGAATAGTCTTGCAAAATACATGCAAGCCTTTGGAAGAATAGCAAAAGACGCTATTCTTCAGGATTTATGCCCAAAAAGCATGGGCGTTAGTGTGAAGAAAGAGCATCTTCATCACTATTTGTGCCGCCGCTTGGCGGCGGAATGGAAATTAGGTTGAAAAATCAAAGATTTTTCAATCGGCAAATTTGTGCGCTGCCCAAATTCGCAGATGTTGGCAGCAGATGGAAGGTTAATATAAAAAGTAAAAGTCGTATCGTACCTTAGTATGATACGGCTTTTATTATGAAAACCCCAGGGTATTTACAAAAATATCAACCATATTTTACTTATTTTACTTGTTCATTTATAAGAAAGAATGTAAAATAATCATAGCTCTAGAAATATGGAATTGATTAAGCTGTGAGCTATTCACAGCGAAGAAATGAGGGAAAGCATGATAAATGACAAAATAGTTGCCGGTAATTCAGAGCAACAGATAAAGTCCTATAAAAAGGATGCGGATTACTCTTATACCTTAGGAGCATTTCCAACCTATGAGCTGATTAAGTCGAGGCCGGATAAGGTTTATAAAGTGCTAATTGATACTGGATTTACCGACAGGGAGAATTTACAAAAGCTATGTAACGAGAAGCATATTCCGTTTGAGTATAATGATAAATTAATTGCAAAGCTCAGTGACAAGGAAAATTGCTATGTTGCAGGTGTATTTAACAAATATACGAAAGAGCTTTCTAAGGATAAACCGCATATTGTGCTAGTAAATCCCAGTAATATGGGGAACCTGGGAACGATCCTTCGTACAGCGGTTGGTTTTGGTATCTATGATATTGCAATCATTCTACCTGGAGCTGATCTCTATCATCCAAAGACAGTAAGGTCCTCGATGGGGGCACTATTTAAGTTGAATTTTAATCTGTACCGGTCGTTTGAAGAGTACAGGGAGCAATTTAGGGAGCATGAGATTTTCACTTTTATGTTGAAAGGGGAGAATACTTTAACCCTTCAAAATTGTCCTAAGGTAAAGCTTTACTCACTTGTATTTGGGAATGAAGCAACTGGACTATCGGATGATTTTCTAGAGGCAGGTACCAGTATATTCATTCCTCAATCACCGGATGTGGATTCACTTAATCTAACCATTGCTGTGGGAATTGGTACGTATGTATTTACTACGATAAACAAATAAAGTAGAAGCTATATCATAAAAGATTATGGGGCAGCCTGTATACGCAGGCAGAATGGAGGAAGGTATGAGACTTAACTATAAGCGAACTTTCTTTGTGGGACTGGCATTTTTATCAATCTGTGCATTTTGGCAAATGTATGACAATATTATTCCATTAATGCTTAAGAATACGTTTCACTTGAGTGAAACCATAACAGGAGCGTTAATGGCACTTGATAATGTACTTGCGCTTTTTATGCTGCCCTTATTCGGAGCAATTTCCGATAAGACAGACACTCCTTTGGGAAAGCGGACTCCCTTTATCATTGTAGGAACAATATTAGCCGTAATCTCTATGATATTTCTTCCGATAGCCGATCGAAGGGGAAATCTGATTTTGTTTATTATATTTCTTGGAGTTGTATTACTGGCTATGAGTTCTTATCGCTCCCCGACCGTAGCTCTTATGCCGGATATTACACCAAAGCCCTTAAGAAGTAAAGCAAATGCAGTAATTAATCTTATGGGGTCACTTGGTGGGGCATTTACTTTATTGATTATTATGAAGCTTGTGAAGGAAGATGATAAGTATAGCTATATGAAAGTCTTCTTTGCAGTTGCAGCTGTCATGGTGATAGCGGTATTGCTTCTCGTAATTACGATTAAGGAAAAAAAGCTTTCCTTTGAAATGGAGGAAAACTCTAAAAAGCAAGTTGAGGATAAGGAACAAGACATTAATCCTACAGAGCTGTTTGGGATGAAGAAAGAAGTCAGGAAGAGTTTTGGTTTTATTCTGGCATCGATCTTCCTATGGTTCTTTGCTTATAATGCAGTGACAACCGCATACTCAAGATATGCAGAGGAGATATGGGGAATTAAGTCAGGAGGCTTTGCATTACCGTTACTGGTAGCGATGGGAGCAGCGATTATCTGCTATGTCCCTATTGGTATTATCTCCAGTCGTATTGGCAGGAAGAAGACGATTATCATTGGTATTGTTATGGTAACAGCCTCTTATCTTTGCGGAGCGTTGATTATTCATTATTCCACTTGGGTGGTTGCTATTTTCTCTATAACTGGTATTGGCTGGGCGGCAATTAACGTTAATTCTTATCCAATGGTGGTTGAGATGTGTAAGGGTTCAGATGTGGGAAAATATACAGGAATTTATTATCTGTTTTCTATGTCCTCCCAAAGTATAACACCGATTGTATCCGGTGCACTTCTTGAGCATGTCTCCTACCGGACCCTGTTCCCTTATGCAGTTGTTTTTTCTGTCGCATCCCTTTGTACTATGCTGTTTGTAAAACATGGAGATTCGAGACCGGAGAAAAAGGAGATCCTCGATAACTTTGATACAGATTAAAGATTGGAGTAATACATATGATGCTTTTTGTAATTATAATATCAATTATTGTTGGAGTGATTATCTTATATTTACTTGCTATTATGCCAAAGCTTAGGCACAATCCTGATAGTATGAATTTTGACGGATGGCTTTATGCACATCGCGGACTGCATAATAACAAGTCTGACGCGCCGGAAAATTCCCTTCAGGCATTTAGGTTGGCAGTGGAGAAGGGTTATGGGATTGAACTGGATGTTCAACTAACGAGGGATAAGGTTGCGGTAGTTATTCATGATTATAATTTAAAACGTGCCTGTAATGCAGATTTAAAGGTGGCAGAATGTAATTATGAGGAACTTAAGGAATTTCGTTTATTTCAATCGGAGGAAAGGATACCTACCTTTCAGGAGGTTTTGGAAGTGATTGGAGGTAAGGTTCCCTTAATTGTAGAACTTAAGATTCCGTGGAGACCGGGAAGCTTATGCAATGAAGTTTCCGAAATATTAAAAGGCTATAAGGGAGTCTATTGCATCGAATCTTTTAATCCCTTTGGTTTAGTCTGGTATCGGAAGCATTGTCCAGGTGTGGTACGCGGGCAGCTGTCTACGGATTTCATCAGGGAGAAGATCGCAGGAAGTAAATTTCAATATTTTATCTTAAAGCACCTTTTATTAAACTTCTATACGAAGCCGGATTTTATCGCTTATCATCATGTATATAAAACAGGTCTTTCCTATACCATATGCCGAAAGCTATACAGAGTGAAGACCGTAGCCTGGACTATTCAGAATCAGAAAGATTATGAAAGCAGTAAGAAATTCTATGAGCTCTTTATTTTTGACAGCTTTATTCCGGAGGTTAAGGACTGAGGAAGAAAACGATGTATAAACCGGCTGTGGTTGGGCATTAATACTGATAAAAAGCAGGAGATGATAGGATGCTTCAATTAATCAGTTTGTTTTTGTGCGAATGGTTATGGTGCTTATCGAGCTTAATCATAAAGCCGAGAATGCTTCAGTATGATAAGGGCTATCAGAGGGAAGTAAGATGTCATAAGATTAACAGTAAGGTTTATGAAGGCTGGAAAATAGAGAGGTTTCATATTAAATCAGATTATGGCTGTGTATTATCCTGTGAACTGATTGAACCGGATAATAACTTAAATTGTAATGGAATACGGAAGATAGCTGTACTTTGTCACGGACTTGGCTGTGCAAAATATGATAGTATCAAATATGCGGAGATTTTCTTGAAATTAGGCTTTACTGTATTAATGTATGATCATAGGAATCATGGATTAAGCAGTAAGGCCTTTACGACTATGGGATACTTTGAGAAATATGATTTAAAAAAGGTAATTGACTGGTGCCTGCATCGATTTGGAAAACAGTGCAAAATCATTACACATGGAGAATCAATGGGAGCGGCTACCGTTCTTTTACATCTTGAGATTGATAACAGGGTTAGCTGTGTGATTGCTGACTGTGCCTTTTCAGATTTGAAGCAGCTGCTGCGCCACCAGTTAAAGCAGTATTATCATCTTCCCGGATTTCTAATCCCTGTAGAAAGCTGTGTTTCCTACGTCAGGGCCGGCTTCTGGTTTAGAGCCGTATCGCCGATCATAGCAGTCAGTAAGTCTGATACGCCGGTGTTATTTATTCACGGAAAGCGGGATAACTTTGTACCCACCTACATGTCAAAGCAAATGTATGCCTGCAAGAAGAAAAATAAGGCGATCTATCTTGTGAGAAGGGCAAGACATGCCGAAAGCTGCTGTATAAATCCAAAGGGCTATGAAAAAGCAGTGGAGAGGTTTTTAAGTAAATATTTTGTTGATTGAATTAGTTTGCGGTATCCTTTGGTGGATGCATCTTTGTGCAGGACAACAATAAAATTGCCCCATTGACTAATAGGATCCCCCTCTGTATAATTTTTTTATTACAAACGTAAGAAATGGAGGATACTTATGAATAAATTGTCTACCATATCAGATGCCGAATATCAAGTGATGAAGATTGTTTGGGCGAGCGCGCCCATCAGCACCAATGAAGTTGTAGAGAAACTTGAAAAGGTGACATCGTGGAAGCCTAAGACGATTCAAACCCTGCTTTCGCGTCTGGTAAAAAAAGGCGTATTAAGGTATGAAAAAGACAGCAGGGTCTTTGTCTATACTCCAGCCGTTAACGAAACTGAGTATCTGGATCGAGAAAGTGAAAGCTTTCTTGACCGTTTCTATGACGGCACATTAAGTTCAATGGTCATAAACTATGTAGAACAGGATAAGCTGTCTGAAGACGATTTGCAAAGGCTCAGACAGATATTGGAGGAGAAGCTGTCTAAAGGGAGGTAACTGTATGTTTTGTGTTCTCTCCAATTTTATATTAATGTCGATTGGAGTGTCCGTTATAATCCTTATTGTACTTTTTGTTAAGAAGAGCCTTAATCATCATATCTCTCCTTACTGGCAGTACAATATTGATCTTATTATGGCAGCAATTTTGCTGATACCGATACTTCCGGCTAAGTTCCTGCGTTTTAGCAGCTTTACAGAATGGTTTACGCACAGATCAACCGCTACAGCCACTATCTCAGAGGTCGCGGCTGTGCAGAATCAGGCTAGGAGCACGTTTGACGGGTTTGATTGGATGCAGGATTTCTCCGTTTCCGCGACTCGATTTATGCCAGAACGGTATCTTCTTATATTTACTATCGTCTGGCTTGCCGGAGCGATAGTCTTCGGGGTTGTCTTGTATTTATGCAGCCATAAGCTACGGCTGGTCAGGGAATCCGTGAAGTTATCAGCTAAGGAGCAGCTTAACCAGTTATTTCTCAAGGCAAAATCTGAGCTGAACATCAAACGAAAGGTCTCGCTTGGTACGTCCGTTCTTGTAAAGTCCCCGATGACGATAGGTGTATTAAAGCCGCTTATCATTCTTCCCTTTGAAATTACTAAACATTTCGATGAGCGGGATATGCATCATATCTTTCTGCACGAACTGGTGCATTGTAAGCGCCGGGACAGTCTTGTTAACAACTTACTCTGTCTGCTCCAAGTAATTTATTGGTTCAATCCTCTTATGTATATAACCTTTCGGAAAATCCGGGAGGATAGGGAAATCGCTTGTGATTTCTCCGTTTTGAATTGCCTGCCTGCTAAGAGTAACATCCAATATGGTGAAACAGTGATTGGCTTTGCGCAACGGCTTTCAAGAAGAAAAACCTTCTCGCTCTCGATGGAGTTAGGCAGTACAAAGCGCCAGCTAACAAAGCGAATAGAGAAAATTGCCGAGTTTAAATCAGAAACAAAATTCCAGAGGATAAAAAGTGCTGTCATTTTCACGTTAATTATGGTGCTGATTCTCGGTCAGGTTCCCATAGTTACCGCACTGGCAACCACGACAGGAAAGGACGAATATTATGAGTTTGATGAACATAATGTTCAATATGAGGATTTGTCCTCCTATTTTGGTGATTATGAGGGAAGCTTCGTACTTTATGATTTAGACAGCAGCGAGTATACAATCTATAATGAAGCGGCAAGTACAAAGCGAGTATCTCCCGCGTCCACCTATAAGATATACAGCGGCTTGATTGCCCTTGAGGAAGGGGTGATCACTCCTCAAAGCTTAATTGTTCGCTGGGACGGCTCATTGTACCCCATTGAAGCATGGAATAGAGATCAGGACCTGATGAGCGCTATACAAAACTCCGTAAACTGGTACTTTCAGAGTCTTGACAGGCAGGTCGGTAAAGAGAAGCTTAATTCATGGTTTGAGTTAATAGCTTACGGCAACCACGACCTCTCCGGTGGAATCGATACCTACTGGTTGGCCTCCTCCCTCAAGATTTCCCCGATTGAGCAAGTCAAACTACTGACTTCGCTATATAGGAATGAAACTGCTTTCAAACCGGATAATGTTGCTAGGATGAAGAGTATCCTGCGTTTGTCCGAGCATAATGGTGCCGCCTTGTCTGGTAAAACAGGAACAATTAAGATAAATAGTAGCATGAAGAGTGGCTGGTTCCTTGGATACGTTGAGAAGGATGGACATACATCAGTTTTTACTGTGTATATTGATGGCGATAAAGCAAATGGCAGCCAAGCTGCGAAAATAGCTCTTTCCATATTAGCTGACAAGAGGATTTATTAAATTATATCTAATAGTTTCACTGAAAGGGCATCCATAACAGATGCCCTTACCTTGACTTTTAATTCTTACTGTTGTAAGATATAAAATATTACATATGTAGGAAATGGAGGGTGAATTATGAAGAGAAGACGTACGATTAAATTTGTTGCAATACTCTGCAGTCTCGTCATAATCGTGACTGCAGTTACAATAACTTATTCAATGGTTACACACGAAAATCCGCTGACTGCTATCCTGCCGGATGTCGAAAGGAACGCGGAGCCAGAGAAACTAGTGAAGCAGTATTTTGACGGCATCAAGGCAAAGGACTATGAGCGGCTCTATGACATGCTGAGTTCATTTAGTAAAGAGCGAATCTCAAAGGACGAATTTGCTGCAAAGCACAGGAACATATACGACGGTATCGAGGCAAAGAAACTTGAACTCAAAATTACTGATACAAGCAAGGAGAAGAATACCGCAGTTGTGAGCTATTCTGTACGAATGGATACAGTGGCAGGCGAAATCCGCTATGAGAATCGAATTACGTTACTTAAGGATATGGAAAGTGGGGCATATTTTATGGACTGGAGTCCGTCTACCATATTTCCCAACCTCACATGGTCGGATAAGATACGGGTCAATGTACTCACTGCAAAACGTGGAGAGATATTTGATTGTAACGGTGTGATGCTCGCCGGCGAAGGTACTGCTTCCTCTATTGGGCTTGTGCCCGGAAAAATGCGGGATACAAGCAAAGAGGCAGACATCGCAGAGATTGCCGAACTGCTTGATATGAGCACTTCTAGCATAAAAAAGAAGCTAGCTGCCTCCTGGGTGAAGGAAGACAGCTTCGTACCGCTTAAGATGGTCTCCAAAGACGCTCAAGAGCTTAAGGATGCAGTACTTCAAGTACCGGGCATCTTGATTACAGATGCGAAGGTTCGGTACTACCCTTTAGGGATGAAGGCATCGCATCTGATTGGTTATATTCAGAATATCAACGCTGAGGAACTGGAGACGCTTCAATCTAAGGGATATCATAGGAATAGTGTCCTTGGCAAGGCTGGTCTTGAACGCATCTATGAAGAGCAGCTTCGGGCGAAGGACGGAGCCGAGATTATCATTGTGGATAGTAGTGGGAATGAAAAGGAGGTTTTAGCCAGAGTGTCGGAGGTGGACGGAAGTAACCTGCATCTTACACTCGATGCCGAAATACAAAGTAAACTTTACGACCAATTCGCTCAGGACAAAAGCTGTTCAGTCGCTATAAACCCAAAGACAGGCGCAGTCCTTGCCCTAGTGAGTACACCGACCTACGACGCGAATGATTTCGTATTAGGAATGTCTTCGAGTAGATGGAACGCACTAAATGAGGATGAAAATAAGCCGATGTACAACCGTTTCAAAGCAGCACAGTGCCCCGGCTCCACCATGAAAGGGGTAACTGCGGCAATTGGACTAGATACTGGCATCATTTCCCCAAGCGATGATTTCGGACCCAGCGGACGGCGTTGGCAAAAGGACGGCAGTTGGGGTGGCTACTCCATTACTACGCTTGAGGAATATAGTGGCCCCGCTAATATTGAGAATGCACTAATATACTCAGATAACATTTTCTTTGGCAAAGCTGCACTGAAAATTGGAGGCGATACCTTTGCCAAGGAGCTCAAACGAATTGGTTTTGAAGAGCGGCTTCCTTTTGAGTACGGGCTATATTCCTCGATAATCTCAAACACAGAGGACTTCTCATCGGAAATCCAGCTTGCGGACAGCGGCTTTGGACAAGGACAGATTCTAGTGAACCCTGTCCATCTCGCGGTGATATACGCATCCTTTATAAACGACGGCAATATCCTTAGACCTCAACTGATCAACACAGACTTCGTGCCGGATGTTTGGATTGAGAATGCATTTACATCGAAAACTGCATCAATAATGAAAAATAATCTGATACAAGTGGTCGAACGAGGTACAGCAGCGGGAGCTCGTATCCCCGGCGTTACCTTGGCAGGGAAAACAGGGACAGCGGAAATCAAACTGTCACAAGCTGATACTTCAGGTACGGAACTAGGCTGGTTTGTCTTGTTCACGGCGGAAGAGAATGCTAAGCAGCCTCTTTTGGTCATCACAATGGTGGAGGATGTTAAAAACCGCGGTGGTAGCCACTATGTGGTTCCAAGAATAAAACCACTTTTTGAATAGGGGTGATTTAGCTTGAGATTACACCTGGCGCTAAAGAAAGATGGTACTAACAAAAGGGCTTTGCAAAGGGCACTAGCATTTATTACGGCATTGCTTCTGATAGCAACACTGTCAATGTGCGGAAAAAATGAAACTGGGTTACCTTCCAAACGTAGTAACGAACTTACCCTTATGCCCACGCAGAAGGATGCCCCAGAAAACTCCTATGTGTACCCCGAGAATCCGGCTGTAGAACTCCATGATGCACTGATAAGTGCTATTACTAAGCACAGGCTTCCAATCAAGGTTAGTGATGTGGAGCGGGTATCCTTTGAGGACACGGAGCGAACAGAAATTACACTTCACTTCATGAACGGCAGCAACAATATTTGCGTCATCTCTTTCGAACTGAGGAATCTGAGCTATGACATTAGTTATTCGCTTAACGGGCACGACAATCCATCCTTTACGATGGCGTTCAAGGATAGGGACAATTCACAGGACATGATTACCATCTTGACTTTGGTGCTTCAATATATTTCTCCCGGCTTGAGTGATGAAGAGGCTCGGCAGTTAGCTCGGCAGCAGGACACTACGATATCTATAGACAGTTATTCGTAGCCCCTTGACATTGAAGGTTACCAAGTTGTAGCGCGATATACGAACCCACAGTTGTTTTTACACACACAGGAATTTGATTCAGAACTGGGTGTGAAGGTGACTGCGATTAAGCAAATCTGGGGTGAAGTGGACACTTCGAGATTTAAGAAACTTAAAACAAGGCAAGATTACTCTGTCATCACTTCGGGGTATACGCCGTGGGAAACGAACAAGAAGACCAAAGCAATTTATGCAGATTTCATCATCAAAAATGTGTGGCATTATAAAGAAGAGGTGCATGGTGACAATTGGGTGGAGGTTGATGTAGAGTCAATGACTGGTGATCAGTATACGCTGCGGGTCGAAACGATGCGCATGCTCATGAATTACGAGTTTGGCGTAGGGCAGAAATATACGCTGTATATCAGAACGGGTACTTATTATGGTGCTAATATTGTTTACGCGATAGAACGGTCATCATCGTCAAAGCCGAATTCCATAGGAGTAGCGCATGCCATGGAATATTCAACCCCAAATGATCCGATTCGTGACGGCTATGAGTTTCTTGGCTGGTTTGACAATGTGGAACGAGCGGGAAGTCCCTATACCAAGGATACGCCAATATACCGGGATACTAACCTCTATGCCAAATGGAAATATATAGGTACAGGCGGTACTTCGCCGCGAGCACACCGGGGTGAAATCGAAGGCATCAGCGAGGGAGGCAGTTATAACGCAGGGCAAACGCTGTCGATTATCGCTGATGGATATAACATGCACTTGTCAAAGCCGAAGGATCAGCGTTTTCGTTTAATACCAGTGTCTTACCGGCTGTTAAATGGAGCAAGCGGTAACTTCTCCGTTGAGGCTCCGTTTACAGCGGATTTGTCTTTACTAAGTACTGGAAAACAGAAGCTTTATGTTACCTATTTGGAAGAGATATTTGATGGGGCTGGCTGGCAGGGATCTGGTCAGTTGTACGAAGTTGAGGAGGTTATGTTCAAAGTTAAATAACGTCTTCCAAGGTAAGTAAGTAATATACAACGAAGCGCTATTTGTGGTTACGAGAGTATTTTTATTCGTCCATACAATTGAAAACTAATTTTTAACTTCAGAGCTTATAAAAGTTACCGCCATATCTGTAGATATGGCGCCTTTTTATTTTAGACATTTTTTTGATTGACAACTTAACATATGTTAAGTATAATGGTAACAAGTGTTAAGCAAAAGTAAATTATTCCAATTATAGCAATCAATCAAATAACCCCTTTTTATATTACTATGCCCAGATTGTAATATAGAAACAATATCAAAATATTCAAAAAATAGATGGAAAGAAGGTTGATCATAAATTGAGAAAGGAAAAGCAGGATACGAAACAGATAATCCTTGATACTGCTTTAGAATTATTTTCAAAGAGAGGCTATAGTGCAGTATCAATAAGAGATCTATGCAATAAAGTGGGAATTAAAGAAAGCGCAATCTATTATCATTTTAAAAATAAACAGGAAATATTTGATTTGTTATGCCAATCATTTGAAAATACCATGTATTCCATACCACCGAAGTTTGCGACCGAGATGGCTAAAGTTACAAAGGTAGAAAAGGAAGCATTTTTGATGGTATGCCATAATTACTTCACGAATTATCTGATGGAAGAGAGAGTAAATCGTTTCCTTAGGATGTTGATTATTGAGCAGGGAATCAATGAAGTAGCTGCAAAGATGTATCACAATATTATGTTTGATGAAGCAGTAAGTAACCAAATTATAATATTTAGCTGGCTGACGCAGGTGGGATTTTTAAAAACGGATCAGGTGGAGCGAATGGTTATGGATTACCACACTATGGTAGTTTATTTGTTTCATAGGTATTTAATCTGTGGTGAGATAACAGATGAGGTAAAATTAATCATAAAGGAGGAATTATCAAAGCATATTGAATTTTTTCTTAAAAAATATGGGACGAGTAAGGAGGAGGAATAGATGGAGGATATGATTAAGACTGTGGGATTGACAAAGACCTACAAAGGAACGCCGGTCGTTATGGATGTTAATTTGAATGTGAAAAAGGGAGAAATATATGGATTTATTGGTAGAAATGGTGCTGGCAAGAGCACGACAATGAGGATGATACTGAACTTGGTTAAACCAACCGCTGGACAGATTGAGCTTTTTGGAGAGACTGCTACTGATAAAAATATGCATCATAATTTACGAAAAATGGGGGCAATTATTGAAGCACCAGGATTTTATATGAATCTTTCTGCCAGAGAGAATCTTGATATTCATCGGTTAATGATGAACATCTCTGATAAAAGCAGTATAGATAGGGAACTTGCAACGGTCGGTCTGTCTGAGGAAGGGAAGAAGAAAGTTGGAAAATACTCTCTGGGAATGAGGCAGAGACTGGGAATTGCAAGAGCACTATTACATAAACCGGAATTATTATTATTAGATGAACCAATTAATGGACTTGATCCTCAGGGTGTGATAGAGATTCGGGAGCTTATTGTAAAAATAGCTACAGAGGGGACAACGGTTCTTATATCATCACATATTTTATCCGAGGTTGAGAAAATAGTAACTCGAATAGGTATTATAAACAAAGGAAAATTACTGGAGGAAATCAGTAAAGAAAATTTTCAGCTCAACTGCAGACAAACAGTAGTATATAAAGTGAATGCTGTTGAAAAAGCAGCAGTACTCATTAAAAGATATTTAGGTACAGCTGATTTAGAGATATCAGGTGATACAATTTCCTTCCCATTCATAGAACAATCAAGCAATGGAAAACTGAATAAATTGTTAGTTGAAAATGAAATAGAGGTTATTGAGAGCAATATAGTAAAATCTTCATTGGAGGATTATTTTATGGAGATCACAGGTGCATAGGTTAAGTTGGAGGGTAAATTCATGGGAAAGCTGATAGGTTTTGAACTAGAAAAATTAAAACATACATTTTTACAGGTTCTAGTTATTATATCACTGCTTTGTACGATTGCAATGATAACGATAATGTATGCAATCACTGACAATAAATCGTTTTTTGAGGTAGTAAAAAGTAATAGCGTATTTGTACAGTTAATTCCTTTTTCAGTAACTGTAATCTTTGGGTGTTTTATAGTGGCTAGGGAATATAAGGAAAATATGATGCTATATATAAAAATCACGCCGCAGTCACAGGTAAGGATAATAATTTCTAAACTAATTGTAATAGAACTTGAGTTATGGTTTACTCAGGTAGTTACCTTTATTTTGTTATCAGTGATTAATACGGTGATAGGCGGCTTTGATATAAATCTGCTGCTAAAATACATAGGGGCTGGATTAATCAGTGCGGGAGCTCTTAGTTTTCTTATTCCGGTAATGATATATATGAGCCTCTTAAGACGTAGTTTTTCTGGTGCAGCACTAATATTTTTAGTGTTATTTATGATGACATTTCCTTTTATATTTTCAGAAAACGGACACCTATTTCCTCATTTAATACCGATGCTTTTCGTAGTAAAGTTTTTTGGAAGCTCAGTTTATGATAATATGGGCCTTTTGTACGGGTTGTTGATTTTAGTAGCGATCGCAGGAATATTTCTTTACTTATCCATCAAGAAAATGAAGCAAAAGGAATAATCGATATGAGAAGACTTTTGAGAGCAGAGATAAAAAAATTGCGATCTGTAAATATTTGGTGGCTGGTTATAGCAGGAGGGATATTGCCGGGAATTATAGCCTGTCTGACACTTTACAGTCAGGAAAAAGTAGAGTGGCCTAAGTTAGCTAATCTCTCACTGCTTTCCTTTAACGTGCAGTCACTACTTACCTTTGCAGCATTTACAACTTATATGTGGGCAAGAGAATATGAAGAAAATACCATGGAATTGGTTTTGTGTTACCCTTATAAAAGGTTTTATCTGGTACTTGTAAAACTGATTATACTGTTTTTTGTAATAGTATTTACCGTTGCATTTTTCTTTTTTACAACACTTATTACAGGGAATGGATTAGTTGGTTCGATGCTTCCGGAAGAGCTGTTGTTTAAACTACTTAAAGCATTATTACATACGGGAATTATGCACTTTTTATTAATACCGATGTATTTTTGCATTGCTTTGGTAAGTAAATTTTCAATATCTGGTTTAATCTTTGGAATAGCTAATATGTGTATTTGTTTTGCGCTTAGCCATACCAGTTTTGCTCAGTATATTCCACAATGTATCCCTTATGTCATTGGTGATAAACTATTGGGGATGAATACCTTAGCAGCAGATCATAGCTTATGGATGTATTACTTTATAATAGTAGCTGCCTGTATCCTTTCTTTGATGGTAGCGAAGGTGCTGGCAGATAGATTAAAAAAGTAAAGAATTAATTGGTTCAAGAGAATATGAACAACAGTTTTATTATGAAAATATTATTTAAATGGTTATTTTAACACCGATAAAAAGAATATATTTATTTTAAGATGGTACGAGAAAGAGGTTTTGATATTATGGATAATCAAATACCTTTGGGAAGATAGTCAAGATGAAGCATAGAAAGATAATAATAGATATATTAGTTATCTCATTCGCTTTTGCACTATTTGCTATATGGAACCGGAATTGTATAAGGAATATATCAACCTCATCATTATCATTATTAAAATATTATAAAGTTTATCTGATAACAACCGATGAAAAATATCAGTTTTGGAAATATTTGAATCAAGGAGCAGCTGATATGGCAACTCTTACAGGTGTAAAATATTTATGGAGATATCCGGATGAGAGGAATACGGATAAGCAGATTACAATTATTAATAATGCTGTTGATGACGGAGCGGCAGCACTTTTAGTTGCAGCAGATAATCCGAAGCTAATCTCAGGGGCAATAGAAGATGCCAAAGCAAGAGGGGTAAAAGTGATCTACGTGGATGCACCTGCTAACGAAGAAGCAGTAACTACATTGTCAACAGAAAATTATGAGGCAGGATTTGCGGCAGGGAATAAAATGATTGAATACCTAGAAAGCCAGGGCTTGGAAAGTGGATCGATTGGGATTGTCAGTATAATCAATAAATCAACTACCCTGCAGAGAGAAGAGGGATTCCGGGACGCTTTTGCAGAAAAAACTGATTATACAATTCTAAAAACTGTATATACGAATGGTGAACCCTACAATGCACAGCTGGCAGCACAGGAATTAATTAATCAAAATAGTAATTTGGTGGGTTTATTTGGTACGAATGAAGGTACCAGTGAGGGTGTAGGATATGCAAATAAAGCATATGATAATAGAATTGTTGGTGTAGGCTTTGATAGATCAGATATAACGAAGAGACAATTAAATGAGGGTAGCTTAAAAGTAATTATTGAACAAAATCCATATACTATGGGATATCTTGGTATGGCTGAGGCTATCGCAAGTATACTTGGTGAGAATACTGGCCCTAGTTTTATTAACACTGGCTTTACAATTCTAGAAAAAGAGGATTGACAGGAGAAGCTAAAGCTGAAGTAAGCATAAATAATATTTAAAAATAGAAGCCTCGCCCCATATCTTCTGCTCAATTATAAAAGAGCAAGACAGATATAAGGTGAGGCTTTATCATTTTATTTTTATTCTTTATCTAAGGAAGCCATCTTCATAGCGCGAACCTTTAAGGATAAGCCGAAAAGGTTAATGAAGCCTTCCGCATCATGGTGATTATAGAGATCACCAGTTGTAAAGGAAGCAATACTTTCATTGTATAAGGAATATGGGGAAGTAGTTCCCTGTTTAATAATATTACCCTTATAAAGCTTTAATTTCACTTCACCTGTTACATATTCCTGAGTTACATCGATAAAAGCCTGATAAGCTTCTCTTAAAGGAGTAAACCATTTTCCTTCGTATACGATATCTGCGAAACGGTTGCCAACTTCCTTCTTTGCAGTCAAGGTTGCACGGTCAAGGATTAATTCTTCTAACTGCATATGTGCTTCCATCAGTATGGTACCACCGGGTGTCTCATATACACCACGGGATTTCATGCCTACAACACGGTTTTCTACAATATCTACAATACCAACGCCATGCTTGCCGCCAAGTGTGTTCAACTCCTTGATAATATCAGTTGCGGACATTTTCTTGCCGTTAAGCGCAGTAGGAATACCCTTTTCGAAGGATAAGCTTATGGTTTCGCCCTCCTCCGGTGCCTTCTCGGGTGATACGCCAAGTACTAACAGGTGATCATAGTTGGGTGCATTCGAAGGTAATTCAAGTTCAAGACCTTCATGGCTGATATGCCATAGGTTACGGTCACGGGAGTAGCTGTTGTCAACGGAGAAGGGAAGGTTAATACCGTGCTTTGCGCAATATTCAATTTCCTCTTCGCGGGAGGACATGGTCCAGATTCTCCAGGGAGCTATTATTTTTAAATCAGGAGCAAGTGCTTTGATTGTTAACTCAAAACGTACCTGATCATTTCCTTTTCCTGTTGCACCGTGACAGATTGCCGTCGCACCTTCCAGTCTTGCTATCTCTACAAGTCTCTTTGCGATTACAGGTCTTGCCATGGAAGTACCCAGTAAATATTTGTTCTCATATACTGCATTTGCCTTTACGCAGGGCATAACGTAATCATCTACGAATTCCTCAACAACATCTTCAATATATAATTTTGTGGCTCCTGATAATTTGGCTCTTTCTTCCAAACCGTCTAGTTCATTTCCCTGACCTACATCGATACATACACATACAACCTCATAATCATAGTTTTCCTTTAACCAGGGAATGATAGCGGTAGTATCAAGACCGCCTGAATAAGCGAGAATAACCTTTTCTTTCATATCTTCCTCCATTCTGCCTGTAATCTCGGCAAATATCATTATAATAAGTAATTTCTTGTTTGGGATGAATATTACTTTTGTATTGATACTGAAAGTACCAATTTATATGTGATTAAATATACAACACATTTAATTATTATGCAAGAGAAAAAGTGAATAAAAGTATAAAAATACAAAAATACTTTAATTGACTATTCCAATATTGAATAATCGGAATGCTTGTGAAGGAGCCTTCTGTGGATACAAACTAGCTTTGCTTTGCAATCATTCAATATTAATTTCATTTCCTATTATATATAGGAAGAGCAAGCGATGCAACACCGATTTATATTTCTTTCCAGTAGGGTAATCAGATTTCGATTATCCCTTTACATATACTAATAATTGATTATAATAATTGGTAAATTAGGATTGAGTAGTGTTTGCGCAAAATGACGAAGCTTAATAGTTCGAGGGGTTTTGATACTCCAATCCTATAATTGGTAAATACAGGAAGGGAAAGGTTGGGCATTATGTATCAGATTATATTGGCATCGGCATCACCGAGACGCAGAGAAATCATGGAAACAATGGGAATACCCTATACGGTAATAACAAGCAATGTAGAAGAGGTGGTTGAGGAGACGGAGCCGTCTGATATGGTACAAGCCCTTGCCAGACTAAAAACGGATGCGGTTGATAAGCTATTATCGGCAGAGCATAAGGAATATAAGGAAGTAATCATTCTTGGTGCAGATACTATGGTATTTTATAAAAATCACGCACTGGGTAAGCCAAAGGATATGCAGGATGCGCAAAAGATGCTTCGTATGCTCTCTGATGATGTGCACGAAGTGTTTACAGGTGTCAGTATCATTATTATAGGTAAAGATGGAAAAAGAGAAGAAACCGCTTTTGCCGTATGCACCAAGGTTCATGTTCAAGCTTTGACTACAGAGCAGATCATGGAATACATTGCTACCGGAGAACCTATGGACAAGGCGGGAGCTTATGCAATTCAAGGTAAATTCGGTATATTTATTAAAGCGATTGAAGGGGATTATTATAACGTGGTAGGTTTCCCAATTGCGAAAATCTATGATAACCTGCTTGCGCGTTGTATTGATATAAAAAAATTAAATTAGGTATTGCATAAAATTTAATCCGGATGTATAATTATGAAATATTATTTTAAGCAAAATGAATATAGTGGCTAAAATGTTTATTCAAGGAAAAGAAATATACATTATATTTATTCGGATACACCGGAGGTGAGATCTACATGTTACGCAATTTTACAATGAAGGATTATGAAGAGGTTGTAAGTCTATGGAGAAGCACACCGGGAATCGGATTAAGAAGTATTGACGATTCAGAAGAAGGGATTGCAAGATTTGTAAGGAGAAATCCAACGACTAATTTTGTAGCTGTAGAAGATAACCGGATTATTGGTATAATCTTTAGCGGACATGATGGAAGACGGGGATATATCTATCATACCTGTGTGGAGCAAAAGTACAGACAGAAGTCCATCGGGAGGCAACTCATAGAACACGTTGTTAATGCAATGAAAGCAGAAGGAATTACAAAGCTTGCATTAGTCTGTTTTACCAAAAACGAACTGGGTAATCAGTTTTTAAGTTCCTCGGGATGGACGTTACGGACAGATTTAAATTATTATAATATAGATATTATAGAGAATAACAGATAGAGGAAGCGCCAGTTAATGGGCAAATTTATAGCCGCTTAAGCGGCAGATGGAGGTTAGTTATGAATATAATCAATGGTGGAGTTGCAGCAGCACAGGGCTTTTTAGCAGCAGGCGTAAATGCAGGAATTAAGAAGATGAGAAAGGATATGGCACTCGTTTACTCAACTACTCCGGCTGTAGGTGCCGGTACCTTTACTACGAATTTGGTAAAAGCAGCTCCCGTGAAATGGGGTATAAAAGTGACAAATGAAAGTGAATTTGCTCAGGCGGTTGTCCTAAACAGTGGTTGCGCAAATGCCTGTACCGGTACAGAGGGTGATATTAATAATGAAAGAATGGCAAAAGCAGTAGCGGATGCCTTAAATATTCCGGTAAAAGCTGTATATACAGCATCCACCGGTGTCATCGGAAAACAGATGCCGATAGAAGTAATTGAAAATGGAGCAAAACTCCTTGCAGTCGAATTGAAGGAGGGCGATCAGGCTGGTCTACTGGCAGCTGAAGCAATTATGACGACAGATACTTATTCCAAGGAATGCGCAGTAAGCTTTCTGGCAGGAGGAAAAGAAGTAATCCTTGGAGGTATGGCGAAGGGCTCCGGTATGATCCATCCTAATATGGCGACAATGCTTGGGGTAGTTACTACTGACCTCTCAATCAGTAAGGAGCTTTTGCAGGAAGCATTAAGTGAGAATGTGAAGCATACCTTCAATATGATATCTGTTGATCGTGATACTTCAACGAATGATTCTCTGTTAATTCTTGCAAATGGTCTTGCCGGAAATGAAACGATAACAGAAAAAAATACTGACTATGAGAATTTTTGCAAAGCATTAAGCATAGTAACGACTGATTTAGCCAAGAAAATTGCAGCAGACGGTGAAGGAGCTACCAAACTATTGGAGGCTCAAGTGATTGGTGCTAAGACAGAAGAAGATGCGATCATTATCAGTAAATCAATCATTACCTCCAATCTGGTTAAGACAGCAATATTCGGCAATGATGCTAACTGGGGACGTATTCTATGTGCGATGGGATACTCTGGTATTGACTTTAATCCCGATTTGGTTGACCTTTATATTGAAAGTACTGAGGGTAAGCTTAAGCTTGTAGAAAATGGAATGGCTACTGACTATAGCGAAGAATTAGCTACGAAGATCCTCTCCGGTAAGGAAATTAAGGCGACGGCAGATTTAAAAGCCGGTAATGCAACAGCTACTGCTTGGGGCTGCGACCTATCGTATGATTATGTAAAAATTAACGCAGATTATCGTTCTTAGTGATTCGGCTTCCGGAATACAATTACCATTATTGTAACGAAAAGAAAGGAAAATAAGATGGAACAAATGGATCAAATATTAATCAAAGCTCAGACGCTAATAGAAGCGCTTCCCTACATACAAAAATTTAATAATAAGAAAGTCGTTGTAAAATATGGCGGAAGTGCAATGCTTGACGAAAATTTACAGCTTAATGTAATTAAGGATGTGGCACTTTTAAAGTTAGTTGGTATGCAGCCAATCATCGTACACGGTGGCGGTAAGGAGATAACGAAATGGCTTGGTCTTCTGGGTCATGAATCAAGGTTTGTGGAGGGACTTCGTGTAACTGATGAACAGACCATGGAGGTTGCTGAAATGGTACTGGGCAAGGTAAACAAAAACCTGGTTCAGATGGTAGAAAAGCTGGGTGTTAAGGCAGTCGGTATCAGCGGTAAGGACGGAAGTACCCTTAAGGTTGAAAAAAGAACTGTTAACGGTCAGGATATCGGTTTTGTTGGTAACATCAAGGAGGTCAATGCAGAACTTATTAATACCCTGATTGATAATAATTTTGTACCAGTGATAGCACCAATCGGTTTAGATGATAATTACCAGAATTATAACATTAACGCGGATGATGCTGCCTGTGCCGTAGCGACAGCCATCGGTGCGGAAAAACTAGTGTTTTTAACTGATATTGAAGGCGTTTATGCCGATCCCAAGGATAAAGACAGCTTAATCTCCGTGCTTACACTGGATAAAGCAGATGAGCTTTTGGACAGTGGTTTCATAGGCGGAGGTATGCTTCCAAAATTAAAAAACTGTGTTGATGCAGTCAAAAATGGTGTTTCCAGGGTACATATTCTGGATGGAAGAATGGAACATTGTCTGTTGTTAGAGTTCTTTACGAATAAAGGCATCGGAACTGCTATCATTGATAAAGCAAGTATATTTGATAATGAAGCGATTGCAAAATAGGATAGGAAGTTAATATTGATCAAGAGGGGGTTAGAAAATGAAGCAGTATATTGAAGAAGCTGAAAAAGTTCTAATGCACACTTATAACCGTTATCAGATGGTATTAGATCGCGGTGAGGGAGTATGTCTGTATGATACAGAGGGCAAAAAATATTTAGACTTTGCTGCTGGAATAGCGGTATTTGCTTTAGGCTATGGGAATAAGGAATTTAATTATGTCTTAAAGGCTCAGATTGATAAAGTCATTCATATATCTAATTTATTTTATAGTGTTCCGGCAGTGGAAGCGGCAAAAAAAATTGTCGAATCCACAGGACTAGACAGAGTATTCTTTACCAGCAGCGGTACAGAAGCAATTGAAGGTGCTGTAAAGCTTGCAAGGAAATATTATTATAAAAAGCATGGGATTTCAAACAGTCAGATTATTTCCATGAACCACTCTTTTCATGGAAGAAGCATGGGGGCTTTGAGCATTACCGGCACTAAGAAGTACAGAGATGCTTTTGAACCCTTGATAGGCGGAGTGGTTTTTGCCGAATACAATAATTTAGATAGTGTCAAGGAATTAATTCAGCAGAATACCTGCGCTGTAATTATGGAAACAGTACAGGGTGAGGGTGGCTTATATCCGGCTACTAAGGAGTTTATAAAAGGAGTAAGAAAGCTCTGTGATGATAACGGTATCCTTCTTATTCTGGATGAAATTCAATGTGGAATGGGGCGAACCGGGACAATGTTTGCATATGAGCAGTTTGAAGTTATGCCAGACATCGTAACCGTAGCAAAGGCTCTGGGCTGCGGCGTACCTGTCGGTGCTTTTGCGGCATCAGAAAAGGTGGCTTCTGCCTTTGAACCCGGTGACCATGGTACGACCTATGGCGGTAATCCTTTTGTGGCTGCAGCGGTGAATAAGGTTTTTGATCTCTTTGAAAGTCAGAAGGTGCTTGATAATGTAAAGGAAGTAGCACCATATCTTACAGAAGCGTTAAATAAGCTAGTGGAGAAGTATGACATCATAGTAGAACGCCGGGGTATGGGGTTAATGCAGGGACTGGAATTTTCAATACCGGTTAAAGATATTATACCAAAGGTAATGGAAAAGGGACTTATTTTAATATCTGCAGGAACGAAGGTAATCCGCTTTGTTCCACCTCTCATTATTCAAAAGAGTGATGTGGATTTGATGATTCAGATACTGGATGATTGCTTAAGTGAGTTGAAATAAAAAAGTATGAAGTGGGGCTGTCGCACTAATTGGGCGGCACCCTTTTTACATTAGTGATGTTTATCACACATTAGATTTACAAAAATAGCGTGTGACTATTATTCCAACAGAGACACGTTCTCACTCGGTTACCGCACCATAGCGGTACATAAGGTTGTGACTAGGAGGACATCTGCCACAACCTAAGTACTGATGGCGGCAAACGGTCTCTTTATGGATTAATAGTCACACGCTATACTTTAGTTATCTATGTGATAAACATTCGAGTGTTCTGAGGCGTCGTCCCACTTTATTGAGAAAACCAGGCCCAAAGCCTCGCATACAAGGCAATTTTATGCTCAAAAAGCACAAACTAATTTAAAGGGTAGGCATGTTTGATGTTAATATGAAAACTTATGAGATTATATAATACTGCGAATAGTTGAAAATAAACTTGGAAATGTTAAGAAGGTACTTTTGAAATCATTAGAAAGGCTTGGTGTTATTTATGTGGGGTATCTTAATTGCAATTCTTTCCGGCGCTTTAATGAGTACGCAGGGGGTAATGAATACAGGGGTCACAAAACAGAGCGGTATCTGGGTGGCAGCAAGCTTTGTTCAGTTTTCGGCTTTGATTGTATGCCTGGGGGCATGGGTTGTAACCGGCAGACAAGGCAGCTTTTCATCACTTTTAAAGGTGGATCACAAATATATGCTCCTTGGTGGTGTTTTGGGTGCTTTTATCACCTATACTGTAATTAAAAGTGTAGATACACTTGGTCCGGCGGTTGCTAATATGTTTATCATATCCGCCCAATTAATTGTGGCATATCTAATCGAGGCTTTTGGCTTATGTGGCTGTGAGAAGGTGCCCTTTGAGTGGAGGAAGCTAATAGGTTTGGTTCTAATTATTGCAGGTATCATCGTATTTAAATGGAATCGCGAAAATTGTCTAGGATAATTATTTAATTATAGCTATAATTCCTATTGTAAATGATGTGCAATTTATGTAAAATAAGAATGTCTTATTATTAAAAGTATAGAGGGTGCTTTTAAGTCATCTTTTTTGAAAGAAGGAAAGATGATAATGAATAAGAAATATGTTATGCTTTTATTAGCTTGCTTGTTTTTACTGATATCCGGTATTTGTTACAGCTGTACAATGAAAGATGCGGATTCTCAGAAAATAATATCTGCTTCTTCAACAAATTTGGATAATAGAGAGAAATCAAAGGATACTCAAGTATCAAATACTTCTGGTCAGGATAATACAGATTTTGACATGATGAAAGCGAATGTTACCAAAGCACCAGAAGAGCAGTTAGCATTACAGGATAATTCGTCAGTCTATGTTCATATCTGTGGAGCTGTTAAAAATCCCGGAGTATATGAGACAGAGGCCGGAGCAAGAGTAAGCGATCTGATTAAAATGTCAGGAGGCTTATGTAAGGATGCTGCAGGAGATTATGTTAATCAGGCAAGGAAGGTAACGGATGGCGAGAGAATATATATTCCTGTTAAGGATGAGGTAAAGGAGCTTACTGCATCGGAATATGCAGAAGGCGGTCAAAATGCTGTAAAGCAGACGGAGGAAACCTCGAAGTTTATTAATATCAATACTGCAACCGCAGAGGAATTGATGAAGCTTCCCGGAATTGGCCAGGCAAAAGCAGACAGTATTATTGAATATCGCAGTACCAACGGAGATTTTCGGTCAATTGAAGAATTGATGAATATTTCAGGTATAAAAGAAGGATTATATAATCGTATTTCCTCCTTCATTACTGTAAAATAGATAATTAAATTAGAATTTTTTAAGTAGCTACCATACTATTATAGAGGTGATTAAGATGGCAAAAAGAGTACTTGTGGTGGATGATGAAAAGTTAATAGTGAAAGGGATTCGGTTTAGCCTTGAGCAGGACGGCATGGAGGTTGACTGTGCCTATGACGGTGAGGAAGCCTTGGAAGCAGCTAAAAAAAAGGAGTATGATGTTGTACTACTCGATGTAATGCTGCCAAAATTGTCAGGTTTTGAGGTATGCCAGCAGATCAGGGAATTTTCTTCGATGCCGATTATAATGCTCACTGCGAAGGGCGACGATATGGATAAAATTTTAGGGCTGGAATATGGTGCGGACGATTATATCACGAAACCGTTTAATATTCTTGAGGTAAAAGCAAGAATAAAAGCCATAATGCGTCGAAGCAGTAAGAATACCGCAGCGAATAATGTAGATTCAAAGTCAGCAACTTACGGTGAGATGAAGATTGATTGCGAAAACAGAAGAGTTTATATTGCTGGAAAAGAAGTTAATTTGACTGCTAAGGAATTCGATTTACTGGAACTGCTCGTTTTTAATCCGAACAAAGTATACAGCCGCGAGAATCTTTTAAATATTGTATGGGGCTACGATTATCCTGGTGATGTCAGAACCGTAGATGTACACATTAGAAGACTGCGTGAAAAGATTGAAAGCAATCCAAGTGAACCAAAATTTATACATACAAAATGGGGTGTCGGATATTTTTTCCAAAATCAAGAGTAAATTACAATTTTTAAATAGTATGCGAGTTTACCTGTTGATGGTATTCATTATATTAGGAGTAGTACCTCTTTCTTTTTTTTCCTACGTCTTACTTAGTACCTTTGAGGAGAATGCTGTCAAATATCGTATATCGCTATTACAAAATCAGGGGAATGCACTTTCCAATAAGCTGACTACCTCGGATTATCTGACCACCGGAGAAGATACCGAAATAAACAATGATGTGATAAGACTTGCAGATTTATATCAAGGCAGAATCATCATAGTTAACAGTAGTTTTAAAGTAATTAAGGATACTTATTCTTTAATAGAGGGTAAGTATTTAATATCGGAAGATATGATTAAGTGCTTAAGCGGTAACGGTCAAAGTCCCGATCATAACAGGAATACACATTATTTAAGTATGTCATATCCGGTCACCCATAATCAGTCGAAGGAAATCATGGGTGCTGTTTTTATGAGCTTCTCGACGAAGGATATCCAAAGCATTCGAGATAGTATGGAACGAAGAATATTTATTTTTGCAATCACGTTAGCGGTTCTTATCATGGTATTTGCAATCTATTTTTCGGGTATTTTAACCAAGCCCCTAACCAGTGTTGTGAATTCTATTGATCGAATGACAGATGGTCATAATATGGGAGAAGGAATAGCAGTAAAGGGGTATAATGAAATCGAAAAGATAGCGGACTCCTTTAATCATATGTTAAATCGAATGCAGAAGTTGGAGAATTCCAGACAGGAGTTTGTATCGAATGTATCCCATGAGCTAAAGACACCGATTACCTCGATAAAGGTTCTGGCCGATTCCTTAATTATGCAGGAGGATACGCCGGTTGAATTATATCGTGAATTCCTCTTAGATATTACAGATGAGATTGAGAGGGAGAATAAGATTATTAATGACTTATTATCCCTTGTTAAACTGGATAAGACCTCAGGAGATATGCATATAGCAGCTGTTAATATCAATGAGCTGCTGGAGCAGATCTTAAAGCGTCTTACACCAATTGCAAAAAAGCAGAATATTGAGATTATTTATGAAAGCTTTCGACCGGTCATTGCTGAGGTTGATGAGGTAAAGTTGTCTCTTGCTATCTCTAACCTAATTGAAAATGCCATTAAGTATAACGTTGTAGACGGATGGGTCAGGGTATCCTTAAATGCTGACCATAAGTATTTCTTTATTAAAGTTTCTGATTCTGGTATCGGTATTCCTGAGGATGCACAGGATTCTATATTTGAACGTTTTTATAGGGTTGATAAGGCAAGATCCAGAGAGACGGGAGGAACCGGACTCGGACTTGCTATTACCAAGAATGTAATACAGATGCACCGCGGGGCGATTAAAGTTTACAGTAAGGAAGGAGAAGGGTCTACCTTCAATGTAAGAATTCCTTTAAACTATATCGTATAAAAGAATATGAATTGGCTTGAACGGAAGGCGGAAGGAAAAGAATATGAAGAGAAGAGCTTTGATTATCTTTTTTCTTATATTAAGTGTTTTACTTGGAGCATGTAATAGTAATAATAAAGCTTCTGTTGCCGGTAATGTGAAGGTATACTATATCAATTCAAAAACCTCCGGACTTGTCAGTGAAGATTATGTATTAATCAGCACAGCAACAGAGGATCAAATCCATGAGCTTTTATATAACCTTCAGAAAGCACCTGAAAATGCGGTATATAAGAGTGCGCTCCCTACTGAAAAGGAGGAAGCAGAGGATACTGATTTAAGTTTTATTTTTAAACAAAAATCAGGTTATTTAACCATAGATTTTAATTCTTCCTATGATACGCTATCAAAAGTAGCTAAGGTTCTTTGCAGGGCTGTTATCGTTAAAACCCTCAGTCAGATTGAAGGCGTGAAATTTATTCAATTTAGTAAAGAGGGGCAGCCGCTTAAGGATTCTGATGGGAAGGCAGTCGGAATTTTTACAGCACATGACTTTATAGATAATATTGAAGACAATACCTTTTATAAAGTAAAGCTTTATTTTGCTAATAAAGCAGGAAAAAAACTGATAGGATATACGACAGAAATTAATTATTCCGGAACCCAGTCTATAGAAGAAATGGTTATTAACCAACTGATTAATGGGCCTACGGAAGCTGGTATGTATCGTACGGTTCCGGAAGGCACAGTACTTCTTAATGTATCAAAAGCAGACAGTATCTGCACCGTGGATTTTAATAGTAAGTTCATGGAGAAAATACCGGATATAGATGAAAATATAGCAATCTATTCTATTGTGAATACCTTAGTGGAACTTCCAGATATTGATAAGGTTAAGTTTACAATAGAGAGTAAGGTTCAAAAGATTTATTGGAAGGATGTACCGTTTGATGCGGAATTTGATGAAAACCTGGATTTTGTAGAAACACCAAATTAAATTGTAGGATCAATTTCCAACTATCACTTAATAAATAGTAGCTTGGATACTGTTATAAGTGAATTGCGGTATTAATTACGTTAATTAGGCATTTGCGAAACTCATAAACTATAACTATTGTATACACATTAGATACTATTCCGAAGCGGAAGTTAAGCCCGAAGGAGCGTTGGAGCGAAGGAAAGTATCTAGTGTGTATACATTTAATAAAACTATATAGTTTCGCAATCATTAATCAACGAGTGGAGTAATGATAAGCAATCAACGAAATCTGTTATATTTGGTGATAATATTATATTAATTTTTAGGGCCTGTGATTACTTAAGTAAAAGCAGGCTCTTATCAGACAGGAGGAATGCGTTTGATTAAGCGTCCGCTGCTCTTTATGTTTGGAGCATTTATAACCGGTATGTATTTCGCGTGGCAGGAGCTCCCTATCGCAGTGATAATATCGATTATGTTCATAGTCACTTTTTTAATCTATGTATTGATGTATCGCATCAAGAAGAAGGTGATAACCAGGCAGGATTGTTTTCTTTGGCTTTTACCGTTATTACTACTATTTGGTTTTTTGGATACAAGAGAACAGCTTCATCTGCCGTCAATTTATCATACCTTTGATAAAGAAACACCCTGTCAGCTTACTGGTAAAATCAGCATGGTTGTCATAAAACAATGGGGTAAAGCACTTTATGTCAAGAATAATACCATGCTTCTAGCAGAAGGAGATCAATATACTTCTGATCAGGTTATTGTCTACTGTTACGATAAGAAAAATAATATGGCTCCTCAAGATCCATCTATTACTTCAGAATATCTTGTCGGTAATCAAATCACCGTCTATGGAACGCTTACTAAATTCTCTGAGGCCGTTAATCCGGGCCAATTCAATGAAAAGAGCTACTACCAGATAGAAAATATAGATTTTAAGCTGATAGCTGACAAAATTGAGCTTACAGATGCACACTATTCCATTTATCATGCTTTTTTGGATAAAATAAAAAATAAGCTTTTATCCGTTTATAATAGTATACTCTCAAAAAAAGAAGCAGGAACGCTGATTGCGATGCTATTAGGGGAAAAATATCTATTGGACGAAGAAATAAAACAGCTATATCAGGGAAATGGTATTTCTCATGTTCTGGCTATCTCCGGTCTGCATGTCTCGTTAATCGGTATGGCGGTATTCTATCTCTTGAAAAAGCTTAAGCTTCCTATCTTTTCTGCTACTTTTATTGCCATATTATTTATCTACAGCTATGGTGTATTAACTGATTTTAGTGTATCCACAAATCGTGCGGTGGTTATGATGGCGGTAATGCTTATGTCAGCCTTGTTTGGTAAAACCTATGATATGCTGTCTGCGCTGGCTCTCAGTGCACTTATCATACTAATTCAAAATCCGCTCCAGCTTTGCAGCGTCGGTTTTCTTTTATCCTATGGGGCAATCCTTGGAATTGCTTTGATTTATCCCTGTCTGGAGGAGTTATATTCCTCCAAAAGCTCAATTGTAAAGAGTTTTTACCTAAGCCTCAGTGCGCAGATTACGACAACTCCCATTATCTTATATTTCTATTATCAAATTCCAGTCTATAGTATCCTGATTAATCTCATTATATTGCCCCTAGTAACAATTCTGACACTGACCTCCATCCTGGCAGGAATAATCGGTGCAATCTATCTTCCCTTTGGAGTCTTCTTCATTGGAGGAGCGAATTACATATTGAAATTTTATGAGGCGGTATGCAGGGTTGGCAATCAGCTGCCGCATCATTTAGTCACAATCGGCAGGCCTACCATGTTCCGTTTATTTTTAAGTGCATTGTTTATTTTCCTTTTTGCAGCAATTGCTAAAAAATTCAAGAAAAAGTCCTCTGTAATCCTCCTTTTGGCTTCTTTGATTATTTTACTGTTGCCTAAGAATAACGACGGATTTGAAGTTACCTTTTTAGATGTCGGGCAGGGGGATGCAGTCTATATGGAAACCAAAAGCGGAACTACCTATTTAGTAGACGGTGGCAGCAGTGATGTGAAAAAGGTGGGGATCTATAGAATTCAACCTTTCTTATTATTTCAGGGAAAGGATCATATTGATTATGCTATTATGACTCATTCGGACAGTGATCATATCAGTGGACTGAAAGAAATGATTATGGAAGGTAAAATAACCATAAGACAACTTGTTTTGCCTGCCATTGCTGATAAGGATGAGGCTTATATGGAACTTGAAAAGCTGGCAGAGGATAAGAAAATCGCAATAACATATATAAAAAGGGAAGACTGTATTGTAGATGATAAAATCAAAATGCTTTGTCTTCATCCATCATTTGGGTATACTTCTAACTCCAGTAATGCCTATTCAACCGTACTAAGTATAACCTATGATAATTTTGATATGCTTTTAACCGGAGATTTAGAGAAGGATGGGGAGGATCAGATAATCACCCTTCTACAAAATACAAAAAGGTGGAGTATGTTCGATAAGACAAATACCAGCTTAAGACCTGCTATAGATTATGATATTCTTAAAGTGGCGCATCATGGTTCTAAAAACTCAACAATGGAAGAGTTCCTTAAGCTGATTAAGCCAGAGATATCTGTAATTTCCTGCGGAAAAGATAACTGGTATGGGCATCCGCACCAAGAGCTTCTAAAGAGACTGGAACAGAGTAACAGTAAAACATTAATAACCTATGAAAGTGGAGCAATTACTATTAAAACGGATGGAAAGAAGCTTTGGTTAAGAGAATATCGTTAGCTTATATCTATATAGGGAAATGGAAACATAAACTATTTCAAAAAAGAATGTAAGAAAAGCACCTCTTTATGGTAAAAAATTTTAAATCAAAAATGAAGAAAGGTTATATTATAATATAGTAGAAACTTTGCCAACTGGAAGAAATTCTTGTTGGCTTTTTTCTTTTTGTAATGATCTATCGATACGGAAACTGCTTGATGCGGAAATTGAAGTATAGTAAAAGCTACCTATCAAATACTTTGACGGACTGCTTTGCTGATTAGATTATCGCATGAATAAAAGTTGTAAAATTATGTATTGGTTATTGCCTTTAGTTTACGATATTTAATATTGACACATATTAACATTTACGTTATATTAACATGTGTAAACATTAAAATATAATTTGACATTAAGATAGAAAAAGAAAGGCACGGTGATAGATTGAAAGAACGACCATATCATCATGGGAATTTACAAATTGAACTGCTAGAGGAAGGTTTAAAGCTGATTCATGAAGAGGGGAGAGCAGGATTTTCGTTGCGAAAGCTGGTTAAAAGAATCGGAGTCTCACCTACCGCCTGTTATAATCATTACTCCACGGTGGATGCATTGTTAGCAGAGATGAAGGATTATATCACAAGAAAATTCTCTGATGTATTATGTGAGGCGGCCGAGATGGGTCCAATCGAAGCTGCTACAATAAATATGGGCAGAGCATATGTTGTCTTCTTTGCAGAGAATCCACATTACTTTTCATTCATTTATGACACAGAAGACTGCAATATCATATTGACCGAAGCAAAGTTTGATTCGGAATTTGAGCCGTTTTGTATTTTTAAAGAGAATGCTATAAAAAGCATGGAGGGGAATCATATTGCTGAGTCCGAGTATCATGATAACTTGATTATTATGTGGGCAGCCGTGCATGGGTTAGCAGCGATGGCTAATATGAAAGGGTTTCAATACAGCGGAGATTGGGGAACACTTACAGAAAAAATTATATTTAAGAAACTGGTTCTGTCTTAACAACTGGTTGAAAGAGCAAGGAAAATTCAAATTATCGAGATGGAGGAAAAAATGAATACACTAGAAGCAATGGAGAAACGTCACACAGTAAGAAAATATACAGACCAGAAGGTATCTAATGAAATTTTGGAGACAATCAAAAAAAGGATAAATGATTTGAATAATGAATATGGACTTAGCATGAAAATCATCACAGAGAATAAAGAAGCATTTGGCGGTTTTGTAAAATTGTTTATGACCAAGGGAGTTCGCAATTATCTTATTTTGGCAGGAAATGAGACAAATGATTTGGAGGAAAAGCTGGGATATTGCGGTATTGATGTGGCGCTATTGGCTCAGCAGTTAGGTCTTAATTCATGGTGGGTTGGTGCTACTTATAATAAAGAGAAAGTAAAGAAAATGATGCAGGCATCATCCAAAGGAAAAGTAGCAAGCATCATTGCTTTGGGTTATGGAGTAAGTAAAGGAAAGCCACACAAGTCCAAAAATGTTGATGAAGTAAGTGAATATAAGGGGACAGCACCAGAGTGGTTTACAAAGGGGGTGCAGGCAGCCCTTCTTGCTCCTACAGCAATGAACAAACAGACATTTGTACTGAAAGGGGATGGAAAAAAGGTTGCTATCATCTGCGATAATGGAATATATACGAATATCGATAAGGGGATTGTGAAGTATTGTTTCGAAACAGGTGCAGGGAAAGAAAATTTTGAGTGGGAGTGAGACAAGTTATATCTGTTTTAAACATAAGTAATGCACACTGTTCGGTATCGATAAACGCATAGTGAGCATTTTTTTGCTAAAGAAATTACATACACACTGTACATTATCGTTAGCACCATGCGTGTTCATCGTTAAATTGTATCAATATTATAACCTTAATGAACCAATACGGTCACCCTAATGTAGAATTACTGAATAGACTGAAAGCAATAAAAAGTGATATTCTGATTACTTACAAATGTGGAGCGATTATGATTAAAACCGATGGAAAAAGGGTAAAGCTGCTTAAATATCTGGAAGAGTAAAAAAGCTCCTACCTCCGCCATTAGTAAGCTAATTGGCTGTATCAATACATTATTAGGGAAATACATCAGATACTACCGCGAAGAATATGGAATATAATTGGAAGTAATGATAAAAATAGTATGTTTGGGTAATAATTTATAACAACAATCAACACTGCATGAAAAGGTGATAGGATGGCTGACAGCAGACGGGGCTTTGTCCCTTCAGACGAGAAGGAATTTGCTAAAGAAAGCGCTGCGCTACTTAGGATGGCACAAAAGGATTTACTATATCTGCTGGAGCAGGGGTATCCAATCAAAAATGCGTCTACCTTTGTAGGCAATCACTATATGCTTTCCGAACGTCAGAGATTAGCTATCGTTAGGGCAACTGCGACGCAAAGCTCTTTAAGGCTTAGGCAGGAGAAAAAGCTTATCAATGCTTTACCTGGCAGAAGGGTTTATATTGACGGCTTGAATAGTATTATCACCTTAGAAGTAGCACTTTCAGACGGGACGCTTATTCGTTGTATGGATGATTGCATTAGGGATCTGGCTGGCTTAAGAGGCACCTATCGATTGATTGATCAGACGGAGACTGCGATCCGGCTGATAGGAGAGAAGCTTGAAGTGCTTGAAATGGAAGAGGTAACTTTTTACCTGGATGCACCGGTTTCTAATACTGGAAGATTGAAGCTGAGATTATTAGAGCTGCTCACCTCATTTTCCTTTACTGTGAAAGCTGAGCTTGTGAATAATGCTGATGTTATACTTGAGAAAATAGGTAATGTGATTACCGGAGATGCTATTATTTTAGACAGATGTAAGAGTTGGTACAATCTTATTGCCGAGATTATTATGGAACAATTACCTGATTTACATTATACGGACTTAAGTAATAATTTTTAAGTGTAATTCTCATAATAGTCAATTGCCTTAATTGGTATATATAGTATAATAAGAAAAGGCAGGTTAGCCTGTCTTTTTGTATGTGCAAATAGCCGGATAATTTGGTGGCTCATAGGTACAAAGCCCTTTTTGACACTATTATACTGACCTATTAACATAAGTAAGAACTGAAAATTATTCATAGTATTACAGTCTATTTTGCTTATATATTGAGGATGTTTTAAGGAAGATATTATTTAAAAGATGTCTTTTTCTTTACAAATTAGATTATTAGCCTATAATTATATATGAGATAGACTAGGCTAATAGCATTGTTATCTTTATCAGGGAAAAGTAATAATCTGATTGTTTTATAATATAGAATTAAGTAGAGAATTCGAGGAGGCAGAATATGTTTTTAGATCAGCTGTTAAAGGAATTTGAATATAATTGTTTACAGGGAGAACTACATACCCCTGTTACCGAACTAGTATATGATTCAAGAAAAGTGGTAGTAGGTTCTATATTCATCTGTATTGTAGGAGCTGTAACCGACGGACATAATTACCTCGAGGAGGTTGTAAGAAAGGGTGCAGCGGCGATTATTGTAGAACGGGAAATGATCTTTCCAGAAGGGGTAACAGTAATAAAGACCGCAGATACCAGACTGGCATTAGCATGTATGTCAGCTGCTTATTTTAATCATCCGGCAGGAAAGCTTACAACAATTGGTGTAACAGGGACGAAGGGAAAAACCACCACCACCTATATGATAAAGTCGATCCTCGAGAATACAGGAAAGAAGGTTGGTCTTATTGGAACCATAGAAACTATTATCGGAGAGAAAATAATTCCGGCTAATAATACAACTCCGGAATCTTATATTATACAGAAAACCTTTAGGGAGATGGTAGAAGCAGGTTGTGAATATGTGGTGATGGAGGCCTCCTCCCAGGGACTCATGCTAAATAGACTAGCAGGTTTTACCTTTGATTATGGTATATTTACCAACTTAGAGCCAGATCATATCGGAGGCGCAGAGCATAAGGATTTTGAGGATTATCTTCGCTGTAAGAGCAAGCTTTTTAAGCAATGTAAAATCGGCTTAATAAATATGGATGATCAGCATGCGCAGGAAATACTAAAGGGGCATAGCTGCCAGGTTGAGACCTTTGGCTTTAGCGAGCAGGCGGATATCCGTGCAACCAATGTAAAACTAATAGAACGCCCGGGTTATCTTGGTATCTCCTACGGTGTAGAGGGCTTAATGAATTTTGAAGTCGAGATGAATGTTCCCGGCAGATTTAATGTATATAATTCGCTGAGTGCCATAGCTCTTTGCAGGCACTTTGGTGTAAGCACTCAGGAAATAACAAAAGCACTTGATAAAGTCAATGTAAGAGGCCGCGTAGAACTCGTACCGGTATCGGATCGATTTACCCTGATGATTGATTATGCACATAATGCAATGAGCCTTCGAAGTTTACTGACAACAATTAAAGAATACCACCCAAAACGTTTAATTTGTCTGTTTGGCTGCGGTGGAAACAGATCAAGGGACAGAAGATTTGAGATGGGCGAAGTTTCCTCTAAGCTTGCTGATCTTACTGTAGTAACCAGTGATAATCCGAGAAATGAGGAACCAAAGGATATTATCAATGATATTATCGTTGGCGTTAAAAGGGGTCCCGGTAAATATGTGGAAATAGATGACCGTAAGGAAGCAATCCGTTACTGCATAGATAATGCGCAAGAGGGCGATGTTATAGTACTTGCAGGCAAAGGACATGAAGACTATCAGGAAATAAAGGGAGTCAAATATCATATGGATGAGCGGGAGCTTATCGCCGATATTTTGGCCTGTAATTGATATAATTCGAATATAAATACATAGGAGGTCGTTATGTCTTTTCAAAGTTATGCTGATATTATCATTGATATTTCCCATGAAAACTTAGATAAGACATATCAGTATGCTATTCCGAAGGAGCTTATAGAGGAGGCTGTCATCGGAGCTTTGGTGATTGTACCCTTTGGTAAGGGAAACAGACGGATTAACGGGTATATTGTTGACTTGTCGACAGAGCCGAAGATTAATAAAGCTATGATAAAGCCGATTACTGAAGTGGTGAAGGGAGCACCGGTGATAGAAAGCCATCTGATCTATCTGGCTTACTGGATGAAGGAAACCTTTGGCGGGACTATGAATGACTCACTGAAAACAGTTATTCCAGTAAAAAAAGCGGTTAAGATAAAGGAGCAAAGAAGCATCAGCTTGTCGATTGAGCCGGAACAGGCAAACCAACTCTACTTCGAGTATCAGAGGAAAAATAATAAAGCAAAATTACGGCTTCTTGAAGCATTAATGAAGAACAGAGTTCTAAGTTACGAGGTGGCTGTTAATAAGCTGAATATTCCGAGAACTACTCTGCAGGGAATGGAAAAGCAGGGAATAATGAAGATTATTTCAGAGCAGCTTTATCGTAATCCAATCAAAAACAAAAGTGAATTATATAAGAAAGTTGCATTAAATAACGAACAACAATATATTGTTGACGATTTTATGAAGGAATATGAGGAGGGAAAACGCAGTACATATCTGATCCATGGTATTACCGGAAGCGGTAAGACTGAGGTTTATATGGAAATAATTGCTTCAGTTATAGATAAGGGCAAGCAGGTAATATTATTGATTCCGGAGATAGCGTTGACCTTTCAGACGGTACAGCGGTTTTATAAACGTTTCGGAGAGCGTATCTCTATCATGAATTCGAGGATGTCGCAGGGGGAGCGCTACGATCAGAGTGAACGAGCAAGAAATGGTGAGATCGATATTATCATAGGGCCGAGATCGGCTTTATTTACCCCCTTTCAAAAGCTTGGTTTGATTATAATTGACGAGGAGCATGAGGGAAGCTATAAAAGTGAAATATCTCCAAAATATCATGCGGTTCTTACTGCGATCAAACGTGCTGAGCTTACGAACGCTTCCGTCCTTTTAGGATCTGCAACTCCATCCTTAGAGACCTATTATAGAGCAAGGCTTGGTGAATATAAGCTCTATGCTTTAACTAAAAGAGCGAAGGAGGCAGAGCCTCCTTTGGTTTGGATTGTAGATTTAAGAGAAGAATTAAAAAATAAAAACAAATCGATTTTTAGTGTAAAGTTAAAGGAATTAATTATTGACCGATTAAATAAGAAGGAACAGATTATGTTATTTTTAAACCGCAGAGGTTATGCAGGCTTTATTTCCTGCAGAAGCTGCGGCTTTGTAATAAAATGTCCACACTGTGATGTATCGATGACTTCACATCATAATGGGAGGATGGTATGTCATTATTGTGGGTACGAGGCTACAAAACCGGATATTTGCCCGGAATGTGGCTCGAAATATATTGCAGCCTTCGGGACAGGGACGCAAAAAGTAGAAGAGTTAGTGAAAAAAGAATTTCCAAATGCCCGCGTATTAAGAATGGATACGGATACAACAAAGAATAAGGGTGGTCACGATGCTATCTTATCAGCTTTTTCAGAGCATAAAGCAGATATTCTAATTGGTACACAGATGATTGTGAAAGGCCATGATTTTCCAAAGGTTACACTGGTTGGAATTATTGCGGCTGACTTATCGCTATACACCGGAGATTTTAGGGCCAGTGAAAGGACCTTTCAGTTACTTTGTCAGGCAGCAGGAAGAGCAGGTAGGGATACGCTCCCGGGAGAGGTAGTAATTCAAACCTATCATCCGGAGCATTACAGCGTTATTACAGCAGCTGCCGGAGACTATAAAGCTTTTTACGATCAGGAGCTTTTATATCGCGAAATGATGCAGTATCCGCCGACCTCACATATACTTTTAATGCTAGTTACCTCTGATCAAGAACAGTTGGCTGAACAGGCGGCGGCGCATTTAGGAGAGGCAGTTAAGCTTTATCTAAAGCAGCAGGGTATACTTACTGAAATGATTGGTCCTGCTCCTGCAGCTTTGGCAAAAGCAAATGATATCTATCGCAGGGTTATATATTTAAAAAATGAAAACTATAATACTTTAATTACAATTAAGAATGATATGGAAGGATTTTTTAAGTATTCGGAGCGTTTTGCCGGCTGTAGCCTGCAATTTGATTTTAATCCCATGAGCGGCTATTAATTTATACTTTATTTGTGAATTGTTTATATACTTTTCAGTTATTTTGTTGATAAATAGAATACCTTTATGCTATTATTAATAATTATTTTGAGAAAATATATTATAAAGCAGAAGTATTTTATCGTTTCATTATTTTATAAGTAATAGCGATACTAATAAATTGTAAGCAGTGTATACAATAGATACTATTTTGAAGTGGAAGTAAAGAGAGGAAAATAAGAATGGCAATAAGAAATATTAGAGAAATCGGAGATTCGGTACTGAATAAAGCAAGTAAAGAAATACAGAATGTGGATAAAAAAATTCTTACTTTAATTGAGGATATGCTTGATACTCTGTATGAGGCAAATGGAGTTGGGCTTGCAGCTCCGCAGGTGGGAGTATTGAAGCGTCTTGTAGTAATCGATATATCAGAGGAGGGTAATGACCCTTTAATTCTAATTAATCCTGTTATAATAGAAACTGAGGGAGAGCAGACGGGAGATGAAGCCTGCTTAAGTGTACCGGGGAAGGTTGGTACAGTAACAAGGCCCAATTATGTCAAGGTAAAAGCCTTTGATAAAAATATGAAAGAATTTACTGTCGAAGGTACAGGACTTCTCGCGAGAGCCTTTTGTCATGAAATAGACCATCTTGATGGTGTATTATATGTAGAAAAAAAGACAGGCGAGCTTCGTAATACATTTGAGGACGAAGAGGTACAATAACATTATAAGTGTGCTTTTTTCACTTACACAGTGGAGGTAATGATGCGTATTTTATTTATGGGAACGCCTGATTTTGCGGCTACTATTTTGAAAAAATTAATTGAATCAAAGTATGAGATAATTGGAGTAGTGACACAGCCTGATAAGCAGAAGGGAAGAGGGCAGGAAATTAGCTTTTCTCCTGTAAAAGAGCTTGCTATAAAGCATGAACTTAAGGTATTTCAACCAGCTAAGGTAAAGGAGGAGCAATTTTTACAAACTATTAAGGAATTGTCTCCGGAGGTTATTGTTGTAGCAGCTTTTGGACAGATACTGCCGAAGCCTTTACTTGATCTACCAAGAAAAGGCTGCATATGTGTACACGCTTCCTTACTTCCAAAATACCGCGGTGCCGCCCCGATTCAATATTCAATTATTGATGGGGAGAAAGAGACCGGTATCACGATTATGCATATGGATGTCGGAATTGATACAGGAGATATTATATTACAGGATAGTATTCAGATTACGGAGGAGGAGACAGGAGGCAGTCTCTTTGATAAGCTGGCGGAGCTTGGTGGGGAGACATTATTAAAAGCTTTACAAAAGCTTGAGGATAACAGTGCTGTCAGAGTCCCGCAGGATAATGATAAGGCTACCTATGTTAAAATGATAAATAAGGAAATGGGAAATATTGATTTTACCCAACCTGCAGTAAGTATAGAGAGGCTAATCCGTGGTTTAAATCCTTGGCCCAGTGCTTATACTTTTTTAGAGGGAAAAACCTTAAAATTATGGAGGGCTTCAGTTGAAGAAAGCCTTGAAGGCAGTAACTCTGAGGCGATACCCGGTGAAGTGATTGAACTTCGTAAGGATTCTCTGGCAGTCATGACCGGAAAGGGAATTCTTGTCATCAAGGAGTTGCAGTTAGAAGGGAAAAAGCGAATGAGCGCAGATGCATTTTTAAGAGGATATCCGGTGATGAAGGGTGCGAAATTAGGTTGTAAGCAGCCAATATGAATATAAGAATTGAATAAGTTAATATTTTGAAGCAGTAAAGCCCATATAAGAAGTAACAATAGCAATACAGTATTACCTTACTGATATTATATTTATAAATAACTAGTTGACGCAGCAGAATTAGAAAGAAGGTGTAGGTATGGGTTATGGTTTCTATCCATATTTTGATCGAACCTATATATTGGTATTAATTGGTGTTGTTATTTCCTTGGCAGCTTCAGGTCGAGTAAGATCGACCTTTACGAGATATTCCCGGGTTGGGAGTATGTCAGGTCTTACCGGGGCACAGGCGGCTGATCGCCTGCTGAAAGAAGCCGGAATTTATGATGTCAGAATAGAAAGAGTCTCCGGTAATCTAAGTGATCATTATGATCCACGAAGAAAGGTGCTCAGACTTTCAGATTCGGTATATGGACAGTCTTCTCTTGCCGCAATCGGGGTGGCTGCTCATGAGTGTGGCCACGCGTTACAGCATCAACACTCCTATGCACCATTAATACTGCGAAGTACTTTGGTACCTGTAGCAAATATTGGTTCAATGGCTTCCTGGCCAATCATCTTACTTGGTGTTTTCATGAGCTATAATGAATTTTTGATAAATTTAGGTATCATTTTGTTTTCTGCAGCAGTGCTTTTTCAAATCATTACACTTCCTGTTGAATTTAATGCTTCCAAAAGGGCAATAGCAAAATTAGGTGAAACAGGAATTTTGTACGGAGATGAGCTTAGGCAATCCAAAAAAGTATTAGATGCAGCAGCTCTAACCTATGTAGCAGCGGCTGCTGCTACGATTTTACAGTTATTAAGATTAATTATTTTATTCGGTGGAGGAAGAAATCGTGACTGAGCTTATTAATACCCGTGAAATAGTTCTGGATATGCTATCCGAAGTACTTGAGGGGGAGAAATACAGCCATACAGTACTTAGCCATACCCTAAAGAAATACCAGCAGCTTGACAAACAGGATAGGGCATTTATTTCACGGTTATTTACCGGTACAGTTAAATTATATATTACTCTGGACTATATGATTGATCAATTTTCTACAATTCCGTCTACGAAGATGAAGCCGTTTATTCGGAATTTATTACGTCTTAGTGTATATCAGCTTATGTATATGGACAAAGTGCCTGCATCTGCAGTATGTAACGAGGCTGTTAAATTATCTAAGAAACGGGGCTTTGTAAAGCTTTCCGGCTTTGTGAACGCAGTACTTCGAAATATCTCGCGAAAGAAAGCAGAGCTTCAATTTCCAGATAAAAGCAAGGAACCGGTTAAGTATCTGATGATAGCTTATTCCACACCGCAGTGGCTGGTATCAAAGCTGCTATCACAATACAGCTTTGATACGGTCGAAAGTATACTGGAGGCTTCGTTAAAGGAGAAAGAAGTTACGATTCGATGTAATAAAGGAATGGTATCTCCAGAGCAGCTAAAGGAAATGCTTAAGGAGGAGGGAGTCGCAGTTACGCAAAGCGATTATCTAAATTACGCTTTCATCATTAAGGATTACGACTATCTGGAAAGACTGAGTACTTTTCAGAAAGGTTATTTTGCAGTACAGGATGTGAGTTCTATGTTAGTCTGTGAGGCAGCAGACTTACGAGAAACTGATTATGTAGTTGATGTTTGCGCCGCGCCGGGAGGGAAAGCGCTACATGCCGCAGAAAAGGCGAAGCTTGTATTAGCAAGGGATATTTCGGAGTACAAGAAGAATTTAATCGATGAAAATATACGTCGAATGGGCTTTACGAATGTGATTACTAAGGTTTGGAATGCAACAGAGCCCGATCACGATTTATTTGGCTATGCAGATGTAGTAATAGCAGATCTTCCCTGTAGTGGATTGGGGGTAATTGGAAAGAAATCTGACATAAAATACAAGTTGACACAAAATCAACATAAAGAACTGATAGAATTACAGAGAATAATTTTAAAAACTGTTCAAAATTATGTAAAAACTGGTGGAATATTGATATTTAGTACCTGTACGATAGATAGAGAAGAGAATCTGGAAAATTTTAAATGGTTTATCGATAATTTTGATTTTGAACCGGTAAGTCTTGATTCTAGCCTACCCACCCAACTGATTAATGAGACTACAAAGCAGGGATATCTACAGCTATTACAAGGGGTACAGCATACGGATGGTTTCTTTCTCTCGAAGTTTCGAAAAAAATAGTTAGGCAAGTCGCGAGTTCACTCAAAATATGGGCGTTAATAGTATACGAGAAAGAGCAGGATAGAAAAAATGAATAGCTTAGATATAAAATCCTTTTATGAGGAAGAATTGACGAAAGAGTTTAAACTATTAGGATTACCTGCCTTTCGGGCCAAGCAGGTTTATGAATGGCTGCATGCTAAGCTTATAGTTAGCTATGATGAGATGACAAATTTACCGAAGGATTTGAGAGAAAGTCTGAAAGAGAAATACCCGATTACGGTACTTACTGAGGTAGACTCCCTTCATTCTCAAGCAGATGGAACCATAAAATATTTATTTCGTCTAATGGATGACAGAGTGATAGAAAGTGTACTAATGAAATATCATCACGGTAACAGTGTATGTATCTCTTCCCAGGTAGGCTGTAAGATGGGTTGTAAGTTTTGCGCCTCCACGATTGGCGGGAAGGAACGGGATCTGCTTCCCTCTGAGATGCTGGAGCAGATATATAGAATACAGGCTATTTCTGGCGAGCGTGTTTCGAATGTTGTTGTTATGGGTACGGGGGAACCCCTTGATAATTATGATAATTTGATTCGTTTTATTAAATTGATAACTGATACTAAGGGACTTAATATCAGTGCAAGAAATATTACTGTCTCCACTTGCGGAATCCCTGATAGGATCCGCGCCTTTGCGGAGGAAGGCTTACCAGTAACCCTAGCACTGTCCTTACATGCCCCGAATGATGAAATAAGAAAGCAGCTGATGCCGGTTGCAATAAAATACGATTTAAAGGAAGTGCTCAGTGCATTTTCCTATTATTATGAAAAGACTGGTAGAAGGCTTACCTTTGAATACAGTCTGGTAGATGGTGTTAACGATGAGGAGGAGCATGCAAAGGAGCTTGCAAGGCTTGTAAAGGGGATGAACTGCCATATTAATCTAATTCCTGTAAACCCTATAAAAGAAAGGAATTACAAGAAATCAGAGAGCAGAAAAATACAAAATTTCAAATTTATACTTGAAAAAAACAGAATTAATGTTACTATAAGAAGAGAAATGGGCGCAGATATTGATGCTGCCTGTGGACAACTAAGAAAGAGCTATATTGATAAAAATAGTCTTTAGAGGTTGCGGAAACTGGGAGGTGCAGTCTTGAAAGCATTTTCAATAACGGATATTGGAGAACGACGCAAAATTAATCAGGATTATGTTTTTTGCAGTGAAACAGCTGTCGGTAAGCTGCCTAATTTATTTATTGTAGCAGACGGTATGGGTGGACATAATGCGGGAGATTATGCTTCAAGATTCTGTGTGGAGTTTTTTACGCAAAGAATAAGGGATAGTGAGCTAACATCGCCGGTTTCTATGATTGAAGCAGCATTAAAGGATACAAATGAAGCCTTGCGAAGTAAAGCGGAAGAGCAGATTGATTTTGAGGGTATGGGAACAACCTTTGTGGCTGCAGCCATATTTGAGAATGAAATGTATGTTGCCAATGTCGGTGATAGCAGGCTGTATGTCATAGGTAATGAAATGAGGCAGATTACGGAGGATCATAGCCTAGTTGAAGCGATGGTGAAAACCGGAGAGCTTGATCGCAGTGAAGCCAGAAGCCATCCGAATAAAAACATAATAACCAGGGCAATCGGAGGTAATGAGACTTTAGAACCTGATTTTTTTGAAGTAAGCTTACACGATGGAGATATTGTACTTATGTGCTCGGACGGTCTGACGAATATGTTGGAGGATGAGACGATTGAACAGATTATCAGAGAGAATGATAATTTGGAGACTGCCGCTTTGGCACTGGTGAGATATGCCAACCAAAACGGAGGTAAAGATAACATAGCTATTATTATTATAAAAGTATGAAAAAGAGGTGAGTGTTAATGTTGAAACCTGGTATGATCATCGGTGACCGCTATGAGATAATAGATAAGGTTGGTTCTGGCGGCATGGCCGATGTTTACAAGGCGAAAGACCAAAGATTAAACCGATTTGTTGCAATTAAGGTGTTAAAGCCGGAATATTCCAGTGATAAAAATTTTGTAGATAAATTTAGAGGAGAAGCTCAGTCTGCTGCAGGTTTATCTCATCCCAACATTGTTAATGTCTATGATGTAGGTGATGACGGCGGATTACATTTTATTGTAATGGAGCTTGTTGAAGGCATTACTCTGAAACGTTTTATAGAAAGAAAAGGTAAGCTTGAAATCAAGGAAGCAGTCGGAATTGGTATTCAGATTGCTCAGGGAATGGAAGCAGCACATGATAATCACATAATCCATAGGGATATTAAGCCCCAAAATATCATTATTTCAAGAGATGGAAAGGTAAAAGTAACAGATTTTGGAATTGCAAAGGCAACCAATTCTAATACCATTACCTCCAATGCTATGGGGTCAGTACATTATTTGTCACCGGAACAGGCAAGAGGTGGATACAGTGATGAAAAGAGTGATATTTATTCCCTTGGTGTAACTCTTTATGAGATGTTATCCGGTAAAGTCCCTTTTGCCGGAGATAATACGGTATCGGTTGCATTACTTCACATTCAGGGGGAGGCAATGCCTCTACGTGAATTAGATTCCGAAATTCCTGTTAGTATTGACAAAATAGTGCAAAAATGTATGCAGAAGAAGCCGGAGAGAAGATATCATTCCGCTTCAGAACTAATTTCAGATTTAAAGCGAGCAATTTCTAATCCGGATGGAGATTTTGTTCAAATTCCTGCGTTTGTTGCTAACGATTCGCCTACGATTAATATATCGGATGATTTAAGCAGAATTAAAAGCGGGACTTATGTTGATGAGGATGTACGTCCGACAAAGAACTTACAGGCTGCAAAAGTGACTGATGAGGAAGAGGAAGACTTAGACACAGTGGATTCCAAGGTTGAAAAAGTATTCTTAGTAGGTACAATCATTACTGCTGTAGTACTTGCAGTAGTTATCTTTGTCATTGTTGGTTGGTTCTTAACGCGCGGTAAGAAGGGGGATACACCGAATAACCCCGGTGAAGTTACTGTTACGGTTGCTCCTTCCGAATATCCAACGATAACTCCTGGCGATGTAAAAGATGGAGAGACCTATAATGTACCTAAGGTTCTTGGCCTTACCAGAGAGGATGCAGAGGAAATAATTAAGCAGTTAGATCCGGATGCATTCATAGATGCAGGTAAAGAGGATTATTCTGACGAGTATGAAGCCGGTGAGGTAATGAAGCAGTATCCGGATGCAGACAGTCCTTATACGAAAGGCTCTAAAGTAATCCTTACCATAAGCCTTGGAGCAGAACCACTTGAGGTACCAAATATCTATGGACTGACTGAAGCAAATGCTAGGTTAAAGTTGGAGGAAAAGGGCCTCAAGATGGAAGCGGAATATATCCCTAGTGATACAATCGAAAAGGGTCATGTAATTGAGACTGATCCTGTAAGAGAAGCACCGGTAAAATCAGGTGATACCATTAAGGTCTTTATCAGTAATGGCCCTGAGGATAAGGCTGCAGATCAGGTTGAAGTTCCCTATATTATAGATATGACACTAGAAGAAGCAAATGCTGCTCTTTCTTTAGTTGGTTTATCAATAGGTGAGACTGGATATGAAACCTCCAATGATTTCGCAAAGGATCATATTACTTATCAAAGCACTTCAAAAGGAGAAAAGGTAGCACCGGGATCAAAAATTAACATTACAATTAGTTCAGGTCCGGAGCCTACCGGCTATTATGGAAAATTAGCAATTGATGATATTAATCCGTTTGATTATCTCAATATTGAGGATGACGAGAGTGTTGAGATTAAATTGGTACTAGAACAGGATGGTAACAAGGAACCTATTTTTTCGGGTTCGATGACGGCATCAGATTTCCCTTATTATTCTGATCCGGATCAGATCTATTCAGAAAGTCAAACAGACGGTGTTGTAACTATGTATGTAAATGGTAAGAAATTTATGCTGCCGGGTGAGAGTAAGCCATATACCTGGACAGTAACCTATGAACCAGCGGGGAATTAACTTGAAAGGAAAGATTATCAAAGGTATTGCAGGATTTTACTATGTTCATTCACCAGAGGAAAATATCATTTATGAATGTAAAGCAAAGGGATTATTCCGAAATCAGAAGATAAAACCTCTTGTGGGTGATGATGTGGAGATCAATACAGATGATCAGCCGGAAGGTAAAGGTACTATTACAGATATATTACCAAGAAGAAATGAATTGATTCGGCCTGCTGTTGCAAATGTTGATCAGGCAATGATCCTGTTTGCAGCGGCGGAGCCGTGTCCAAATTTAAACCTATTGGACCGCTTTCTTATTATGATGCAGAAGCAGAAGGTAGATACTATCATATGCTTTAATAAAATGGATATCGTCAATCAGGAGGATATCGCATTAATTGAGGAAATCTATAGGAGCTGCGGTCATAAGGTGATATTTACCAGTATGCGTAAAAGAAATGGACTTTCCGAACTTTATGGACTCATAAAAGGGAAGACTACCGTTCTTGCCGGTCCATCTGGAGTAGGAAAGTCAACCTTTATTAATCTTCTGCAACCCGAGGCTAAGATGGAGACAGGAGAAATTAGTGAGAAGATTAAACGCGGTAAGCATACTACCAGGCATTCTGAATTAATCTACGTTGAAGAAGATACGTATGTCATGGATACACCCGGATTTAGCTCTCTTTATATTAATGAACTTGAGAAGGAAGAACTTAAGGATTATTTTATTGATTTTAGCGGTTATGAGAAGGATTGTCGTTTTACTCGTTGCTGTCATTTGAATGAGCCGGGTTGTGCGGTAAAGGAAGCTTTAAAAAATAATAAAATAAGCAAAACCAGATATGATAATTATGTAATTTTATATGAGGAATTAAAGAACCAGAAACGATATTAAATTTTTGAAGAAATGTCATTATTACGTTCTGAAAGGTAAGATAATACTATGATTAAGCTTGCTCCATCAATACTTGCTGCAGATTTTAATATACTAGGGGAGCAGATCGGCCTTCTTGAAAAATCCGGAGCCGAATATCTCCATATTGATGTTATGGATGGTATCTATGTTCCCAGTATTAGTTTTGGTATGCCCCTGATAGCTTCGATCCGTAAGAATTCGAAGCTTATTTTTGATGTTCACCTTATGATAGATGAGCCAATCAGGTATTTAGAGGAATTTAAAAATGCCGGTGCGGATTTAATTACAGTACACGCCGAGGCCTGTACCCATCTTCATAGAACGGTAGCAAAGATTAAAGAACTGGGTATGAAAGCCGGAGTATCAATTAATCCGGCAACTCCGCTTCAGGTTTTAGAATATATTCTTGATGAATTAGATATGATATTAATTATGACAGTTAATCCCGGTTATGGTGGACAAGCCTTTATACCTGGCTCTTTAACGAAAATCAGAAGACTAAAGGAAATGATTATAAAAGCGGGTGTAAATCCTGATATTGAAGTAGATGGTGGCATAACTGTTGGGAATGTAAGAGCTGTTATGGAAGCTGGAGCGAATGTGATTGTTGCCGGTACCTCAGTATTTAAGGGTGATATTAGGGAAAATGTATTGGAATTTAAAAAGCAGTTTCATGAATTTAGTAATAGCCTTTAAGATTTCATAGGCTAGACCTGAAGTATTAAGGGGTATAAAATGAATAGCAAAGATAATAAAATGTTAATTATTTCTGGTGGCATGATAGAAGATTCCTTTTTATCAGATATTATTGATAAGGAAAATTATTTTATGATTATTGCTGCTGATCATGGTTTGAATGCTGCAGATCGACTAAATATTAAGCTTGATTTTATTGTTGGAGACTTTGATTCCGTATCTGAACCGATACTTAGGAAGTATCAGGAGATTTCTACTCCGATAAAAACCTTTCCTACAGAAAAGGATAAAACAGATACGCAAATTGCAATTGAACTTGCTTTAATGCATAATGCTGGCGAAATTCATATTGTCGGAGCAACGGGAACCAGACTGGATCATGTACTTGCTAATATCCACTTATTGCTGCTTCCGATGCAGCTTAAGATAGATACCTTCCTACTTGATCCTTATAATAAGATATATCTTAAGAATAAGAGCTTTACTATTCAAAAAATGAATCAATTCGGTGAATATATCTCGTTGCTACCGTTTAGTGACAGGGTGAGTGGTTTAACCTTAACCGGTTTTAAGTATCCATTAAACCATATAACCTATTCTACCGGAAGCAGCCTAGGTATCAGCAATGAGATCAAAGCAGAAGAAGCGATGGTTCAAATATCAGAAGGAATATTAGTTGTTATTGAATCAAAGGATTAGTTTATTCATACTATTTTAGTGATTAAATTCATTAATAGAAGAAATAAGATTATTAAGTCAATCAGAATGTATATTAAGGAAGGAAGACACAAATGAAATTAGGTATTGTAGGCTTACCCAATGTCGGTAAGAGCACTCTTTTTAATTCTTTAACGAAAGCAGGGGCAGAATCTGCTAACTATCCATTTTGTACCATTGATCCGAATGTAGGAATTGTAGCAGTTCCGGATGAAAGATTAAAGGTATTGGGGGATTTATATAATTCAGAGAAGGTAGTTGCTGCTACTATTGAATTTGTAGATATTGCTGGTCTAGTTAAGGGAGCTTCCAAAGGCGAAGGACTTGGTAATCAATTTTTATCCAACATCCGTGAGGTAGATGCAATCGTACATGTTGTACGTTGCTTCGAGGATGGTAATGTTATTCATGTCGATGGTTCGGTTAATCCATTAAGGGATATTGAGACAATCAATCTGGAATTGATATTTTCTGATCTTGAAATATTAGAGAGAAGAATATCAAGAGTTGCCAAGGGAGCTAAGAATGATAAAGCACAGGCAAAGGAATTAGCTATGCTCGAACGGTTAAAAGCATTTCTTGAAGAAGGCAGGATGGCAAAGGCTTTCAAAACCGAGGATGAGGAGGAGCAGGAATTTTTTAATAACTATAATCTTCTCACTGCTAAGCCTGTAATTTATGCAGCTAATGTAAAGGAAGAAGATCTGGCAGAGGATGGATTAAATAACGATTTTGTGAAAACGGTACGAGATTTTTCAAAACAAGAGAGCTCGGAAGCTTTCGTAATTTGTGCACAAATTGAGCAGGAAATTGCAGAGCTTGAGGATGATGAGAAGAAAATGTTTCTGGAGGATTTAGGTCTTAAGGAATCTGGATTGGAGAAGTTAATTAAGGCCAGTTATCGCTTACTTGGCTTGATTAGTTATCTGACTGCAGGTCCGAAAGAAACAAAGGCCTGGACAATTAAAGTAGGAACAAAAGCTCCGCAGGCCGCCGGAAAAATTCATACCGATTTTGAGCGCGGTTTTATCAGGGCAGAAATTGTAAGCTATCAGAATCTGGTAGAGTGTGGAAGCTATAATGCAGCAAAAGAAAAAGGCTTGGTACGCTCTGAAGGAAAAGAGTATGTAGTCCAAGATGGAGATGTGGTTCTATTCCGATTTAACGTATAATGGAATAATTGAAGCAGAAAGCGGTGACGAAATTGCTGGATAGTATAAATACCAATATTAATTTTCCGAATCTCGGAATTGAATTCAAAAATGTTGCTTCCGGATTTGAGGTATTTGGTTATCGAATTGCGTTTTATGGTTTAGTGATTGGTATAGGTATGCTGCTTGGCTGGTTGATTGCTGAATGGATGGCAAAAAGAACTGGACAGAATACAGAGTTGTATCTGGACTTCGCTTTGATAGTGATAGTAGTAGCTGTTATTAGTGCAAGAATTTATTATGTAATCTTTGCTTGGGAGGAGTTTGCAGATAATCCGTTATCAGTATTTAATCTTCGAACAGGCGGACTGGCTATCTATGGAGGTATCATAGGAGCTGTCCTTACTGCAATTATATACACCAGAGTGAAGAAATATTCCTTCTGGCTGCTGGTTGATACAGGCTGCATCGGTTTGATAACAGGACAGATTATTGGACGCTGGGGTAATTTTTTTAACAGAGAAGCCTTTGGAACGTATACCAATGGATTATTTGCTATGCAGGTGGACAGGAGAGTTGTAGATGATGTATTCAAGGAATCAGTGCCTGTTACCAGATTACAGGAGATATATGAAGGGAAAGATGCAGCACTTAACCGTATCTTAGAGATACGTAATCATGTTGTAACAGTGGATGGAATCGAATATATACAGGTGCATCCTACCTTTCTATATGAGTCTTTGTGGAATCTTTGCTTACTAATTATATTAATTCTATTCACAAAGCATAAGAAGTTTGACGGAGAAGTGATGCTTCTGTATTTGATCGGCTATGGACTTGGAAGAGTATGGATGGAGGGACTTAGGACCGATCAGCTATTTCTATGGGGTACACAGATAGCGGTATCGCAGCTTTTATCAGCACTTATTGTACTGGCTTCAAGCATATTATTGATTATAAAGAGAAGAAAAGCATTAGCAAAGGCAAAAAAATAACATGGAATTATTCATTTGGGCTTGGGACTAATTTCCCAAGCCTATTATTTTGACTATATATTGACATAATTTGTTCGATTTTGATAATTGATACTACATATTGTGGTAAGATGGCGAAAAAGCCCGGAAAACCTACTAAAATAAGGGTTTCTGGGCTTTGCTTTTTTGATTTTACTATTGATAAATTCCCTAAATTAATATAGAATGTACCTATAAGTGGAGCGAAGTGGTGTAAAGTGGAGTAAAAGACCATCAAAGTGGGACTAAAGAAGGTGATACCATATGTTTATGGGTGAATTTGAACATTCCATAGATGCCAAAGGAAGAATCATCATACCTGCCAAATTCAGAGAAGATTTAGGAGAAGAATTTGTTGTAACGTTAGGTCTTGATGGTTGTTTGTTTGCGTACCCAAAAAACGAATGGGAAATCTTCGCTGCTGAAGTTAGAAAGCTTCCGGGTACAAAAGAAGCAAGACAATTGCAAAGGTGGTTTTTTGGTAAAGCCGCTGCATGCGAAGCGGACAAACAGGGAAGAATTTTAATACCTCAAGTCCTTCGTGAAAGTGCAGGATTAGAAAAGGATATCGTTTTTGTTGGAGTACTTAACAAAATTGAAATCTGGAGTAAAGAACGCTGGGAGAATAATAACGATTTTGACGATGTAGATGCTATTGCAGAGCATATGACGCAGTTTGGTATAAGCTTTTAATAAACTATGCGTAACCGGAGGTAATCATGGCATTTGAACACAAGTCAGTATTGTTGGAAGAAACAATAGATAATTTAAATATTAAGCCAAATGGGATCTATGTTGACGGCACCTTGGGAGGCGCAGGACATTCCTCGGAGATAGCCAAACGCTTAACTAGCGGATGTATAATTGGCATTGATCAGGACGAGGCGGCAATTCATGCAGCTAGGGAGAGATTGGCTCAGTATAAGGACAGAGTTACTATAGTGAGAAGTAATTACAGTAATATTCGGCAGATACTAAAGGACTTATCGATTGGACAAGTTGATGGAATACTTCTTGATCTTGGTGTCTCCTCTTATCAACTGGATACACCTGAGAGGGGTTTTACCTATAAGGAAGATGCACCTCTTGATATGAGAATGGATACAAGAAATCCATTAACAGCGAAAGATATTATCAATAATTACAGTGAGATGGAGCTTTATCGAATTATCCGTGATTATGGTGAAGATAATTTCGCAAAGAATATTGCTAAGCACATCGTAAGAATACGAGAGCAAAAGCCGATTGAGACAACCTTTGAGCTAAATGAAGCGATCAAGGCAGCAATCCCCATGAAACTGCGAGTAGGTACCGGACATCCGTCTAAGAGGACATATCAGGCAATCAGGATTGAACTCAACAGGGAATTAGAAGTATTAAAAAATACCTTACAAGATATGATCGAATTGTTAGCACCAGAAGGCAGATTGTGTATTATAACCTTTCATTCACTGGAGGATAGGATTGTGAAAGCCTGTTTTAAAGCGAATGAAAATCCCTGTACCTGCCCGCCCAATTTTCCGGTTTGCGTATGCGGTAAGGTGCCTTCAGGAAAAGTAGTGTCAAGAAAGCCTATACTTCCCTCGGAGGAGGAAATAACCTATAACAAGAGATCAAAAAGTGCGAAATTGAGGGTGTTTGAAAAGTCAATGCGATAATTCGCAGGTATTGATAGTTGAGAGTATTAACCAGGAGAGGTGATTCTTGCATGGAGAGCAGAAGGAATAATCAGTACGAAAAAACCAGGACAAGCTATATAGAGGGAAATACTGTAAGAAAAATGAATCCTGTACCTGATTACGGGAGAGAGGAACAATACGAGCTCCCTACACCCCGCAGACAGGAGCAGAGACAGACAAAGACGTTATCAGGAATTAATTTAGCCTCTCTGTTAGTATTATCAGTAGCAATTATAGCAACTTTATATGTATGTGTGGAGTTTCTAAAGCTTCAATATGATGTAACGCAGATGAATAAGCAAATCGATATAAAGAAGCAGGAGCTTGTTACTTTAACTAAGGATAATGATGCTGCATATGAAGTAGTTAATAAAGCAGTTGACCTTGATGAGATATATCAATATGCAGTAGAAGAATTGGGAATGGTATATCCCAATAAGAATACTGTAATAAAATACCATAGCAGTGATGTGGACTATACATTAAAATATAAGGAGATACCCGATTAATCTTATGGACATGGAATGAGGTCAAACTACTATGGAAAAAATTACGGATAAAACAACTAAAAAATTTAATTCACGAATGCAAGCAAGTTTATTGCTTGTATTTTGTATTGTAACACTGCTTATGGTTGGTTTAATGATACGGCTTGTCTATATTGTTCAGATTGATGGTGATCGGTACACCAAAAAAGTTCTGTCGAGGCAGACCTATGTAAGCTCAGTTCTGCCTTATCAAAGAGGAGATATACTTGATGCTAACGGAACTGTGCTCGCTCATAGTGAACTCCATTACCGATTAATTCTTGATCCGAAGCTACTGGGGCAGAATAAAGATTGTATAGAACCTACCAAGGAAGCACTGAAAAAAGGCTTTGGAATTGATAAGAAGGATATAGAGTCAATTTTGGAAGATAGACCTGATAGTCAATATGTTATAGTGAAAAAACAAATTAAGTATGATAAAGTAAAAGAGTTTAAGAAGGCTGTTGAAAAGAATGAAGATATTATAGGCGTATATTTTGAAGAAGAGTATGTTAGAACTTACCCTTACAAAGCGCTTGCCTGTGATGTGATTGGCTTTAGTAATACCGAAAATAAAGGCTTCTTCGGTATAGAACAATTTTATAATGAGGAGCTCAATGGAACCAACGGCAGAGAATATGGATATTACGACTCGGAGCTTGATATTGAACATATCGTAAAGAAGGCTGAGAACGGAAATTCCATTGTTACAACAATAAATGCAGAGGTCCAAAGAATTATTCAAGAAAAGATTAATGAGTTTGAAGCAAATATTGGAAGTAAGGGCGAATTTGGTGTCGGTATTCTGGTCATGAACCCGAATGACGGAAGCATTATTGCCATGGCCTCTAATAAAGAATACGATTTAAACTCGCCAGATGATTTAAAGAAATATTACACAAAAGAAGAAATTGCTGCAATGTCAGATGAGGACAAGACCTTTACGCTTAATTCTATATGGAAAAATGACATAATCAGCAGCGCCTTCGAGCCTGGATCAACCTTTAAGCCGGTTACGGTTGCCACTGCGCTTGAGGAGAATATTATATCTGATAATAGTACCTTTATCTGCGATGGAGGAGAGAAAATAGGTATATGGGATATTGACTGTACTAAGGAACATGGTAATCAAACCCTGGGACAGGCTGTGATGAATTCCTGTAACGATGCAATGATGCAGATCGCTCGCAGCACAGGCAGAAACATATTCTATCAATATGAAAAAAACTTCGGCTTTGAACAGAGGACTGGAATAGATTTACCCGGTGAAGAATTAGGAGATATATTATCCTTGGAAGAACTGAAGGACGAAGCCGGACTGGCAGTCAGTGGTTTTGGTCAGTCTACGAAGTCAACAATGATTCAAATCGCTGCAGCCTTTTCTTCAGTTGTAAACGGCGGCTATTATTATCAGCCTCATGTATTAAAGCAGATTGTAAATGATAACGGAGCTACAATTAAAAAGTTTGATAAGCAATTGGTACGCCGAACCGTCTCAGAAAAGACCTCCGAATTGCTGAAGGAGTATTTATATCAGACCGTAGAAGCAGGAACCGCAAAGGGAGCCCGATTAGAAGGCTATACCATAGGGGGAAAAACAGGTACAGCTGAAAAGCAGCCTCGTGACCACACTAGATATATAGTTTCCTTCATTGGGTGCGCCCCTGCCATCAATCCTGAAATGGTACTTTACACTTATATCGATGAACCAAAGGTTGAACATCCCTCCAGTGCTGTTGCCACACAATTTGCGCAAGAATTATTCAAAGAGATACTACCGGTTCTTGAAATATTCCCTAAAGGTGAGATAGATTACTTACTACCCACATTAGCTCCTACACCGACACCAACAGCGGGTCAGCAGGATACGAATAAAGGTGAGGAAGAAGCAGTTAATGGTGGAGAGGAAGACGCCAATGTTGATAACAACAGTGATACAGAAAATGAGGAAGATAAATCGGATAATGAAGAAAATGCATCAAACGAAGAGGAGCCTTCTGGAGATGAAACTCCGGAGAATTCGGCTAAAGAAGAGGAACCTCCTTCAGATAATCCGTTTAATATCCGCCCAATAGAGTAATCCATGAATAAAGCAGTAGTCTTTGTAATAAAATGAAACGATAAGATATGCAAGGTTATGATTTCATGGCCAGAAATAGAACATATAACAAAAGGAATGCATTAATTGTCGTATTAATCATAATGATAGCTGTACTAGGCCTTACGATACGATTAGGCTATTTAATGATATACAAATCAGAAGAATATGCAGCGAGAGCAGAGGCGCTACACGAAAGAGAGAGGGCAATAAAGGCAGAAAGAGGCAGTATATTTGACGCAAAGGGAGTAGAAATAGCCACAAATAAGCCCGTCTGCACGATCTCAGTCATTCATGCACAGATAACCGATCCTGAGCGTGTTATAAAGATATTATCAGAATTATTAGGCTTGAGTGAAGAGAAGGTAAGAAAAAGAGTTGAGAAGGTTTCTTCTATTGAAAGAGTAAAATCTAATGTAGACAAGGAAACTGCGGATAAAATCAGGGAATACGACTTAGATGGCGTAATGGTGGATGAGGATTATAAGCGTTTTTATCCATACGGTTCTTTAGCCTCCAAAGTAATAGGTTTTACAGGAAGTGACAACCAGGGAATAGTTGGTCTTGAAGTAAAATATGATAAATTCTTAAAAGGAATAGATGGCACCATATTAACGCTTACTACTGCGTATGGTGTTGAAATTCCGAATGCTGCGGAGGATAGAATAGAACCTTTGGCAGGTAATGATTTATATATCAGTCTGGATGTAAATATTCAAAAATATGCTGAACAGGCTGCAAAAAAGGTAATGGAGTCAAAAAGTGCGAATAATGTTAAGCTGATAGTTATGAATCCTCAGAATGGGGAATTGTATGCGATGGTAAATGTTCCGGAGTTTGATTTGAATAACCCATACCAATTAATTGATGAAATTGCAGACGACTATGCAGACCAGACTTTAAACGCAGAGAAGATGAATGAGCTTTTGAACGGTATGTGGAGAAATGCCTGTATCAGTGATACCTATGAACCGGGCTCAACATTTAAGATTGTAACTGCGACAGCGGCATTAGAAGCAGGTGTTGTAAAGCTTGAGGATACCTTTTACTGCCCCGGCTATAAGAAAGTAGAAGACCGTATTATAAGATGCCATAAGGCTGGCGGACATGGCAGCCAGACCTTTGTGGATGGAATAAAAAACTCCTGTAATCCCGTATTTATGGAATTAGGTGCGAGGCTTGGAGTGGACAGAATGTATCAATACTTTACTCAGCTGGGATTATTTAAAAAGACCGGAGTTGATCTGCCCGGTGAAGCCAATTCCATTATGCATAAAAAGGAGAATATTAAGGCAGTTGAACTGGCAACCATGTCCTTTGGGCAATCCTTTCAGATTACGCCTCTACAGCTTCTGACTGCAGCAAGCGCTGTAGTAAACGGCGGAACTTTAGTTACACCGCATTTTGGTATGAGTGTAAGAACACCAGATGGTAATCAGATTAAGGCATTAGATTATAATACCGTAAGTGATGCGATTTCAAAAGAAACCTCTGAGACAATGAAGCAGTTACTTGAGGCAGTTGTAGCGAGCGGTACAGGAAAACGGGCTTATCTTCCGGGATTACGTATCGGTGGGAAAACAGCGACCTCAGAAAAGCTGCCAAGAAGCAGTAATAAATATATCTCTTCCTTTATCGGCTTTGCACCTGCTGAAAATCCGCAGGTAATTGCAATTGTACTAATAGATGAGCCTGTTGGAATATATTATGGTGGTACAGTTGCTGCACCGGTGATAGCCGAATTATTTGATAATATTCTTCCTTATCTGGGGATAGAGGAAAAATATTCGGAAAGTGAAATAAAAGATTATAATGTAGGTTCTTTTACTGTTCCAGATTTTGTGGGAAAGACGAAGAAGGAAGTGAAGGATTTGCTTAAAATATATGATTTTGGTGAATTATATCCAACCGGAGAGGGAAATATTGTGAAAGAACAGTTCCCGCTTCCGGGTGAAACAGTGAAAAATAAAAGCAGTATCGTATTATACTACGGAGACTAAAGATGTAATAAGCTGTCTTCAACATTCCTGTATTGTTTTTTAATAATGTTTCAAGTATAATAACCAAGTATGGCGTTTTGCAGCCTGATAAGTTACACAAATGATTTAGCAGTCGAAGGATTACTAAAAATAAAAAATAGAATTAGTACTTAAGATTTAAGCCGAGAACGTGTCGATCACGTAGATGGAGAAAAGTGAATTGTCTTTATCAATTCACAATGCGAATTTGTGCTGATGCTCAAATTCGCGTAATTTCGGCAGAATGGAGGATGTTATGAATTTTTCGGATTTTCGAGTAATATTACCTGTTATCATTTCCTTTGGAGTTTGTGCAGTTTTGTGTCCACTTTTAATACCTTATTTAAAAAGGTTAAAATTCGGGCAGTATATCCGTGAGGAAGGGCCTGAGTCTCACCAGAAGAAGTCAGGAACACCTACGATGGGTGGAATAGTTATTATACTTAGTATTGCGATTACTGCATTAATTTATATTAAGGATTATAAGGGTATCATTCCTGTTCTATTTGCAACGGTGGGCTTTGGCATCATAGGCTTTATGGATGATTATATCAAGGTAGTAATGAAACGTAGTATGGGACTGAAAGCCTGGCAGAAGCTGGTAGGTCAGATTCTAGTAACTGCTATCTTAGGTTACTATCTGATTAATTTTACGGATGTGGGAACAACAATGCTAATTCCATTTTCCGGAGGTAAGTATCTCGATGTATCCTACTTTTTTGTCCCCTTCTTCTTTATCTTTGTGCTTGGAACCGTGAACGGCTCCAATTTTACAGATGGACTTGATGGACTTGAATCCAGCGTTACTGTACTGATAGCAACTTTCTTTACTGTGGTTGCGATTGGAATGAAAAGTGATATCTCACCGATTACCGGTGCAGTAGCAGGAAGCTTACTTGCTTTTCTTTTATTTAATGTATATCCTGCCAAGGTTTTTATGGGAGATACAGGCTCCCTAGCTTTGGGGGGCTTTGTTGCAGCAACTGCTTATATGTTGCAGATGCCGCTTTTTATTCTGATTGTTGCTTTAATATATTTAATTGAGGTATTATCAGTTATGCTTCAAGTAAGTTATTTTAAGCTGACAGGAGGAAAGCGTATCTTTAAGATGGCCCCAATCCATCATCATTTTGAATTAATGGGCTGGGCTGAAACCAGAGTTGTGGCAGTTTTTTCTATTGTTACAACAATACTATGTCTTATTGCCCTCATGGGAATTAACTAAATCTTGCTTTTGAAATCCGGTATGGGAGGAATTGTATGCAGCTGACTGATAAAAACATATTGGTATACGGAGCAGCAAAAAGCGGAATCAGTGCGGCACATCTGCTGCAAAAGCTCGGTGCAAATGTTTGGTTATTTGATTGCAATACAAAGCTTACAAAAGAAGATTTTAAAGACAAATTAGAGGTGAACAGGCAGTTTACTTTTTTATCGGGGACACTGAAAGAAGTATTACTACCTATGCTTGATTTGATAATCATTAGTCCGGGCGTCGCTTTAGATCATCCGGATGTACTACAACTGACAAAGAAGAACATTCCTGTCTGGAGCGAGATTGAACTTGCATATTGCTTTACGAAAGGAAAGATTATCGGAATTACCGGGACGAATGGGAAGACTACTACAACCACTTTGGTTGGGGAGGTTATGAAGGCCTATTTTAGCGAGGTATTTGTAGTTGGAAATATTGGTGAATGTTATAGTGATCATGCGCTTAATACTTCTGCAGAGTCAGTTACCGTTATAGAACTGAGCAGCTTTCAGCTCGAGACAATTCATACCTTTAAGCCCGATATCAGTATTATACTGAATATTTCGCCAGATCATTTAGACAGACATCATACAATGGATCATTACATAGCTGCTAAGGAAAGAATAGCCATGAATCAGACAGAAACCGAGCTCTGTATACTAAATTATGAGGATGAGATATTAAGAACGTTGTCTTCGCGCCTTAATACGGATATCATGTTTTTTAGCAGTGCTCGTAAGCTGACGGAGGGAATTTATCTGGATGGCGATACGATATATTATTCTAATAAATTAAAGACGGAATTCGTATGTAATGTTAATGAGCTTCAGTTATTAGGAAAACATAATTATGAAAATGTTATGGCTGCAGTCGGGGCAGCGATTACGATCGGGATACCACTTGAGTATATCCGTAAGACGATACTTGATTTTCGGGCTGTGGAGCACAGGATTGAATATGTTGAAACAATTGATGGAGTTACTTATTATAACGATTCCAAAGGAACGAATCCCGATGCTGCCATCCGCGCACTTCAAGCTATTAAAGGCCCTACTTTATTAATTGCCGGAGGGTATGATAAAAAGGTTTCCTTTGATGATTTGATTAATTCCTTTGAAGGAAAGGTGAAATATCTTATTCTTCTTGGTCAGACAAGGGAACAGTTAGCAGTGACAGCAAAAAAACATGGCTTTACAAGAATCATTATGGTAAACAGCTTAAGGGAGGCAGTTAATGTCAGCGCCAAAAAGGCTGAAGCAGGGGACGCTGTATTGCTATCCCCGGCCTGTGCAAGCTGGGATATGTTTGATAATTATGAACAGCGTGGTAAACTATTTAAGGAATATGTCAGAGAAATGCTTTAGGAGGCTTTAATGGGCAGAACATTAGCAGAAACCAATAAAAGAAAAATGCATAGCTATTATGACTACAGTCTGTTATTTCTCATCCTTTTTCTGGTGTGCTTCGGTCTGGTCATGATTTATAGTACGAGTGCTTATAATGCACAGAGATTAATGGGAGATTCCATGCATTTTTTAGTAAGGCAGGCACTTTTCTCAGGAATTGGTTTATTAATCATGTTGATTGTTTCAAAGATTGATTATCATATCTATGTCAGGAATCTTCCGATCATTCGACTGAAACCGGTTACTATTTTATATTTTATGTGTCTTTCGCTGCAGACTTACGTCTTGGTATTTGGCAGTGCAACAAAAGGTTCAAAGCGTTGGATTGATATGGGACCGCTTGGCAGATTCCAGCCTTCTGAGCTGACAAAAATATTAGTTATTCTTTTTACCGCCTACATAGTAAGCCTTGCACCAAAAAAGCTTGATAAATTCACTGGCTTCTTAAGAATATGCTTATTTATTGCACCGCTTTTAGGCTTGATTGTAGTTGAAAATTTATCTACTGCGATTATTATTGCTGTTATGTTAGTTTCGATCTGCTTTGTTGCCAGCAGGAGGAAAGCATATTATATTATATCAGGAATGCTGCTGGTAGGAATGGTATTAATCTTCATTTTCTTTTTTAATTCCTATCGTTCAGACCGTATCGATGCCTGGCTTCATGTGGAGACAGCAGACAAAGGATATCAGATTCTACAGGGATTATATGCAATTGCATCAGGAGGGGTATTCGGTAAAGGGCTTGGTGAAAGTATGCAGAAGCTAGGCTTTATTCCAGAATCCCATAATGATATGATATTCTCTGTTATTTGCGAGGAGCTGGGACTTTTTGGTGCAATTGCCCTAATCCTATTATTTATTTTATTAATCTGGCGTATTTTTATCATTGCTATAAATTCTGTAGATTTATATGGTGGCCTGGTTGCCACTGGAGCACTTGCGCATATCGCAGTTCAGGTATTAATTAACATTGCGGTAGTAACAAACTCCATTCCGTCAACCGGTAATACACTACCCTTTATCAGCTACGGAGGAAGCTCCGTCATGGTTCTGCTTTTTGAAATGGGAATTGTACTAAGTGTTTCTAACCAGATCAAAGGTGAGAAGTAGTCCCAGACTAATTTAAAGGGCAGGCATGTTATGTTAACAGATTCACGCGGACAAATAGGAATTCATATAGTAGTAGTATATTTCCTTTATTGTCTGAGGTGTGCTATGTCGAGTATTGAGGTCATCGGCGGGAAGCAGTTAAAAGGCGAGTTAAAAATACAAGGTTCAAAGAATGCAGCATTACCAGTAATTGCTGCTACTGTTTTGAATAAAGGGATTTCAAAACTTAAGAATTGTCCTAAAATACTGGATGTATTTCATATGGTTAAGATTTTAGAGGAGCTGGGCTGCAAAACAACCTGGGACCAAAATACTTTAATTGTTGACAGTACTGAGGCAAATGTAACACATGTTTCAGAGGATTCTGTCAGAAAAATGCGAAGCTCCATATTATTTCTAGGAGCAATACTGGGCAGATTTCATGAAGTAACCATTGCATATCCTGGTGGTTGTCTGATCGGAAAAAGACCGATTGATTTCCATCTCAATGCAATTAGGAAAATGAATGTGACACAGGAATTTCTGGGAGAGGATAGCAGTATTATCCATTGCTATACAGATAAGATTATCGGTAACGATATCTTTTTAGAATTTCCCAGCGTAGGTGCCACACAAAATGCGATACTTACGGCAGTTTTGTCAGAGGGAGTTACCAGAATATTCAATACCGCAAGAGAACCGGAGGTAATTGAGGTATGTAACTATCTGATAGAGGCAGGTGCAAGGATTTGCGGTAAAGGCTCGGCATTCATAGAGGTGGAAGGAGTGAAGAAGCTACATGATGTAGAATTTACACTTTCACCGGACCGAATCGTTGCAGGAACATATATGGCAGCCGTTGCGGCTGCAAGGGGAGAGGTCACTTTACTGAATGCTCCAGGTAGACAGCTCGATTCAATAACCAGAATTTTGAGAAGAATTGGCTGTGAGATAGAGACTTCAGATGAGGTTATTAGAATATGCAGTAAACATAGACCACTATCCATAGATGCTCTTAAAACTCAGCCCTATCCAGGCTTTCCAACAGATATGCAGTCGCAGCTTATGTCCGTATTATGTCTGGCCGAAGGAAAAAGTACAATAATTGAAGAAATCTTTGAATCACGTTATCAAAATGTTGATGAACTGAAGAAAATGGGAGCGGTTATAAATCTCGAGAAGGATACAAATAAAGCATTGATTGAAGGTGTTGATAAACTACATGGTGCGATCATTAACGCCCATGATCTAAGGGGCGGAGCTGCTCTTGTCATAGCTGGTCTGTCTGTGGAAGGAACTACCATCATACGGGAAGCAGCTTATATCGAGAGGGGTTATGAGGATATCTGCAGGGACTTATCGGTATTAGGTGCAAAGATCAGGTATTGCAGTGAAAATATCATAGGATGATACTTTTATCTACAAAAGGGAATTAAAGTTACGATATCACTAACGCATATGAGATACCTAGCGGTAACATGGAGGTTGTATCAGGATGAATAGGCAAAGGAATTCTAATAGCGTACAAAAGAGATTATGCCGAAAGGCGATAGCGATATTAATATTTTTGGGTATTCCGATTATGGTATTTTTGTTTAGCTTCAGTGTGAAAAAGGCGGAAGTGGTAGGAGCAACTCGTTATACAGATAAGGAGGTCAGAGCCTTAGTCTTAAAATCAAGATGGGATTACAATTCGATTTTCTTCTATTTAAAGTACCGCTATTTTGATACACCTAAGATACCGTTTGTTGAAAAGCTTGATGTTGAGCTAGTTAATAATCATAAAGTAACAATTTATGTATACGAAAAAATAGTAACCGGCTGTGTTGATTTTATGGGTGAATATCTTTATTTTGATAAGGATGGTATTGTGGTAGAAAGCTCACCCAATAAAATTGAGAAGGTTCCAGTGATAAACGGATTGGAATTTGACAAAATAATTTTGCATCAAAAGCTAAAGGTACAAAAGGATGAATTGTTTGATATCATCTTGGACTTAACGAAGCTGATTAATCAATATAAGCTTGATGTTGATGAGGTTAACTTTAGCGATAGCTATGAGGTTACCTTGCAATGCAAGAATATTAAGGTTTTACTTGGTAAGGAAAATAATTATTATGCACCTTTGTCAGATCTTTCAAACATACTGAAAAAGGCTGAGGGAACGGACGTATATGAGCTTGATATGAGAAATTATAGTAAGGGATCAGGCTATGTTCCTGGTAAGACAAAAAAATCGTCAAATCAGATAAAATAGGCGCAAATAATTCATTTTTTTTAAAAATAACGCTTGATTATTTGGGAATTTAAAGATATTATATAAAGTAGAATTATAGTACACCACAAATTGTATCTAAACACGATTTAATCCCACGATAATGTGGTTTTAGTAGAAAATTGGGAACCGTTCAGAAACCTAAAAAGTACATAACGGGATATATAAATGGGGAATAAAAGGCAGGTTGAAATGGAGTGATTTTGCTTGTCTTGAAATTGTAGATTACCATAAAGGAGGAATTAACCTTGCTTGAAATAAGAACAAATGAGGCGGATACCACAGCAAAGATACTTGTTATTGGAGTAGGAGGAGCAGGTAATAACGCCGTTAATCGAATGATAGAAGAGAATATAAAGGGTGTTGAGTTCGTTTGTGTGAATACGGACAAGCAGCACTTAAAAAACTGTAAAGCACCTCTATGTATTCAGATTGGAGAAAAGCTTACCAAGGGACTAGGTGCAGGAGCACAGCCTGAGATAGGACAAAAGGCTGCAGAAGAAAGCAGGGATCAATTAGCTGAGATTATCAGAGGCTCTGATATGGTTTTTGTAACCTGTGGAATGGGCGGAGGTACTGGCACTGGTGCAGCACCAGTCGTAGCGCAGATTGCGAAGGATATGGGAATATTAACTGTAGGTATCGTAACTAAGCCTTTCAAATTCGAAGCAAAAACCCGTATGACGAATGCAATTAGCGGTATTGATCGCCTGAAGGAGAATGTTGATACCTTAATTGTTATCCCTAATGATAAATTGTTAGAAATTGTAGATCGTCGTACCACTATGCCGGATGCACTTCGTAAAGCGGATGAAGTGCTGCAGCAGGGTGTACAGGGTATTACTGATCTTATCAATGTACCTGGATTAATTAATCTTGATTTTGCAGATGTTCAGACTGTAATGAAGGACAAGGGTGTGGCACATATCGGTATAGGTATCGGAACCGGTGATGATAAGTGTATTGATGCTGTAAAACAGGCTATCACCAGTCCGTTACTTGAGACCACTATACAGGGTGCATCCCATGTAATTATTAATATCTCCGGTGATATCAGTTTGGTTGAAGCGAATGAAGCTGCTACCTTAGTTCAGGAACTGGCAGGAGACTCTGCAAATATTATCTTTGGTGCAATGTTTGATGATGTTAATCAGGATATGGCTACAATAACAGTGATTGCTACCGGTTTGGACAGCAAGTCAAAGGAAATGGTAAAGACTCCGGATTTCCTTAGACACCAATCCACCTCCTCAGGAGTGAGACCTGCCTTTAAGCCCGAGCTTAACATGAGCAGACCTTATTCCTCCGGCAATGTTTACAGTGGACAAGCACAGCCTTCACAGAACCAGGTAAGTTCTCAGAGTTTGTACCAGACGGACCCGTTAAGACGTCCGGTAAGTCAACCAGCCAAAGCTCCAAATAACACCAATACTGATCCAAGTGGTATTAAAATACCGGAATTTCTACAGAAAAATCGTCATAATAAATAAAATAAATACTATATTTTCTAAATTGACTGATTCAATAGAAAAAGCATAATACATAAGAAATTAAGGCTGTTAGATTATTTTGATTAAAATAATCTAACAGCCTTTTTTGTTTTTCGTAAGCAGATTAACTCACTTGCTGTAAAATATAGTAAATGAAAACAAAGAATTGAACAACAGGAATTGACATATTTTGGAAACCAAACAAGTTATAATCTTATTGTACGTTAGCGGTTAAGAAAACAGGAAAACTTAATTGCAACTGACAAATTGTTGGAGGTGAAATTTGTATCTTGAGATATATCCGGATATTATTTTTATCCTTAATTTTTTCATAGATTACACCTTGCTACTCATATTACAAAAGGTGAATCGGAAGGACAGCAGCTTAAAGAAGAGGCTTGCAGCGTCGGCAATTGGGGCAGCTTTTGCTGTACTTGCAGGTGTATTCCCTTGGATGAATGAGGTGATACGATTTGTTCTTCTCAATGTGTTTGCAGCAATTCTTATGCTGACTGTAGCCTTCGGCAGGATGAAGAAATGGGAGCTTATGAAACAGGTAGCAGCCTTATATTTGATTACCTATTTTATCGGTGGATTAATGAATTCTATTTATTATTATACTGATTTTAGAGAGACTATGATTAGTCTTGGTAACTCTTTTGTAATAAGTAATTTTTCCTTAAAATTCGTCATAATTATCATAATATGTCTCGTTCCCGCTTTATATCTATTCCTTTTTTTACGAAACAGGTATCGAAGTGATAAAAAAGAGATTTATGAAATTGAGCTTTACTTAAATGGAGAAAGCATCCATACACAGGCACTTATGGATTCAGGAAACTGCTTGTATGATCCTGTTTTTAAGAAGCCGGTAATGGTGATGGAGAATTTACTGGCAAAGGAGTTATTGAAGGAGCAGGTATATAAGGAATTTGAAGCAACTAAAAATTATATGGAAGGTAGAGAAGCCAATATAGGAACCGCAGTTATGCAGGAACAGGAATTAAGGCTTCGTTTTATACCATATCAATCGATTGGTAAGACCAGAGGAATGATGATTGGACTACTGCTTGATAAGGTGTTAATTCATACGGGGAAGGAAATAATATGTAACGAGAAGGTGACCGCGGCCATTTGTGATAACCACCTTTCTACGAAGGATGACTATCATGTGTTACTGCATAAGGAGCTAATTTAAAGTCTGAATAAAAATCCGTCATTTACTCAGATTGAAGAAAAATGGGAGGTTTATCTATGCTATTAAAGTTATCAATTCAGAATAAGTTTCAGTTTCGGATGATACCGGACTTAAAAACAATTATCTTTGGCCATAAAGGAGAGATTCATTATATAGGTGGAGCTGAAGTATTACCTCCACCGCTGGACCCGGTCAGAGAAGCAGAAGTAATTAACCTCCTCGGGACAGACCGGGATGCTGAGATGAAATCACTCCTTGTTGAACATAATTTAAGGCTGGTAGTATACATAGCAAAGAAGTTTGATAATACCGGGGTTGGAGTAGAGGATCTTATCTCAATCGGAACGATTGGACTCATAAAGGCCATTAATACCTTTAACCCTGATAAGAATATAAAATTAGCGACCTACGCCTCCCGGTGTATTGAAAATGAGATCCTGATGTATCTAAGACGTAATAATAAAACAAAGCTGGAGGTATCGATTGATGAGCCGCTCAATGTTGATTGGGACGGAAATGAGCTGTTGCTATCTGATATACTCGGCACAGAAGAAGATGTAATTTATCGCAACATTGAGGAAGAGGTTGATCGAAAGCTGTTGCGTAAGGCTTTGTCAAAGCTTTCTGAGAGGGAAAGAGTCATCGTAGACTTAAGATTTGGTTTAAATACAGATGACGGAACAGAAAGAACGCAAAAGGAAGTGGCTGACTTACTTGGAATATCTCAATCCTATATATCAAGGCTTGAAAAGAAGATAATCAAGCGTTTGAAAAAGGAGATGGTCAGGTTTGAATAACAAACATAATTTGGTAATTATTTCTTAGCGATTAATCGTATAAACAGGAGCCAAAAAGTGAATCATTTTATATAGAAAATGATATGATTCGGAGGTTTCGTTATGGCTCTTTATAAGGTTGAGATTTGTGGTGTGAATACATCTAAACTGCCGTTGTTGAAAAACAGTGAAAAGGAAGAATTGTTTCAAAGAATATTATCGGGTGATAAAGAAGCTAGAGAACTGTATATTAAGGGGAACCTGCGTCTTGTACTTTCCATCATCCAAAGATTTTCCAACAGTAATGAAAATGTAGATGATTTGTTTCAAATAGGGTGTATTGGGTTAATGAAAGCAATCGATAATTTTGATATCACTCAGAATGTAAAATTCTCTACCTATGCCGTACCGATGATTATCGGAGAAATCCGCAGATATTTAAGAGATAATAATGCAATCCGTGTCAGCCGTTCCTTAAGGGACACTGCCTATAAAGCGATTTATGCCAAGGAGGCTTTAGTCAAGAAGAATGAGAAGGAACCCACAATCAGTGAGATTGCTGCGGAGATTGGCATCAGCAAGGAGGACATTGTATACGCGCTTGATGCTATTCAAAGTCCGGTATCCCTATATGACCCTGTCTATGTAGAGGGCGGTGATGCTCTTTATATTATGGATCAGGTAAGTGATAAAAAGAATAAGGAAGAGAACTGGATTGAGGAAATATCCTTAAAAGAAGCGATGGATAAACTCTCTGCCAGAGAACACAATATTATTAAGCTTCGTTTCTTTGAGGGTAAGACACAAATGGAGGTTGCGAAAGAAATTAATATTTCGCAGGCACAGGTTAGCAGGCTGGAAAAATCAGCATTAAAGAACATGCGTAACTATTTGGTGTAGAAACGAACGAAGTCACTTCATCTTTTGATGACTTGATTTATATAGAGAGAAGGTAGGGCAAACTGTATCTTAAGGATATTGGTGAGGCCCTATCTTTTTGTATTAATTTCTAAGAGCTTTGTCAGGTTTTTCAATTATAAACACAGTAGATAGGTTGAAAAATCATAGATTTTTCAATCGGCAAATTTGTGCGCTGCCCAAATTCGCAGGTTTTTGGTAGCATGGAGGTTAATATGAAATACAAAGCATTGTTTGTTCACAACAGGCTACACTTGTTTCGGTATTTTTAACTTCATGAATACGATATTCTAATAATAGGATGAAGGGATAAAGGTTATAATAGTAAGATGTAACCGGCAATCATACTTAAAGCAGGAAGATATGCTGCATGAGGATATCTGTTAATGAAAGAGCATGTTGTTAGTAAAAAAAATCAGCTTCGAAGCTTGTTGGTAATTATTGCTTTGATGGTAATTACTATTTTAGTAATTTTCAAAGATTATTCAATTACAGAAATAATTAAAGTGATTAAAAGCATACATCCATTGTATTTGATAGCTGGAGTTGGGCTGATGTTTTTATTTGCTGGCTGTCAAGCTTTAAATTTCCGTTTGATTATGAGAGCTTTAGGGTCAAAGGCACCAATGAAATACTGTATTGAATATGCTTATATCGGCAACTATTTTGGTGCAATCACACCGGGAGCCAGCGGCGGTCAGCCTGCGCAGATTTATTATATGAATAAAGATAAGATTCACGTAGATATATCTGCAATTACAATCTTTTTTATGGTATTTGCCAGTCAGATTGTAATTGTATTAATGGGTGGTATTTTTGTCATCACCCAAAAGCAGATCTTTATGAAATCAGAATATTGGTTTCCTTATCTGTTGTTAGCGGGAGCCCTAGTTATGATAGGTCTTACGGTTATATTATCCGCTCTTATGTTCTCAAAAAAGGTAGTTCCGTTTCTTGTTAATTATGCTTTAAAGCTCGGAGAAAAACTCCATTGGATTAAGAAGCCGGCAATAGCAAAGGCGAAAATGGATGTGCTTTTGATTGCTTATAGGGACAAAGCAAAGTTGATTTTAAAGCATCCTGATTTGTTCGTTAAGGTATTCATAGTCACAGCATTGCAGTGGATATCCTACTGTATGGTTTCCTATCTGGTATATCTAAGCTTTGGATATCACCAGTATAATGCTTTTGAACTTATGACAGGACAGGCCTTTATTAATATTGCAGTTGCAGCAGTCCCACTTCCCGGCTCTGTCGGAATAGCAGAAAAATCCTTTCTTAATTTATATGGGCAATTTTATCCTGTTTCAGACCTGCCATCTGCGATGATACTAAGTAGAATTACAACCTTTTATCTTCCATTAATCATCAGTTTTCTTGTTTATCTGCTGGCACATCATAGAACTGGAAAGGTTAATAGAAAACAAAAGAATTAATCATTTTATAAGTGAAAGCTTTGCTAACTGAATACAGCCTAAGAGCCCCTGTTTGTCATTTAAGGAAGCAGGAACAATATAAGTATCAAGTTCTGCGGTTTGTTCAGTTTTAATGTAGCCGTTAAGAAGTCTTGCTACCTCACTGCGGATCAGAGGAAATAACTGTTCCTGCTTCATGACACCGCCTCCCAGTACAATTTTGTGCGGAGAGAGAGTAAGAATATAGCTTACGATACCTTGAGCAATATAATAGGCTTCCAATTCCCATACCTTAATATGATTTTTTAATTCCTCTGCCTTTCTTCCCCAGCGTTTTTCTATGGAGGGACCGGAGGCCAAGCCTTCAAAGCAATTAGAATGAAAGGGGCATATGCCGGGAAAAGCATCATCAGGATGTTTACTTAATAAGATATGTCCTGCCTCCGGATGAAGCATTCCATGAAGCGGTTCCCCGTTTGAATATACGCCAACGCCGATACCGGTACCTATCGTGATATAAATTCCCGAGGAAAGTCCTTTCATACATCCAAAGACCGCTTCTCCGAGTACCGAGGCATTTACATCGGTATCAAAACCGATTGGTATTTTTAAGAAGTTTTTGAAGGTACCAACGAGATTATAATTTGCCCAGGGAAGTTTTGGAGTTGAGGTTATAAATCCATAGGTACTCGAATTACGGTTAAGATCAATCGGGCCAAAGGAACCAATCCCAAGAGCAGATATTTCCTTGTTTTTAAAATAGTCTAACATTCTATTCACTGTTACATCAGGTGTCTCTGTTGGTATGGTTTTTATGTCTAAAAGCTCACCCTTTTCATTTCCAATTGCCATAACCATTTTTGTGCCACCTGCTTCTAATGCGCCGAGTAACATAATGCTTCCTCCTAATATTTGCATGAGATATAATAAACAGACCTAGATATAATTATTTGAATTTTCAGTATTTATTCGTTCGGGCATTCACCCTTTCTTATGATAATTATAACCGATATATAGTCCTGTATCATTTCTCTGGTAACATTCATCTGGTCTAGATATAAATCTGTCAGTTGTCTTCTTATAGATATAAACGTATCTCTATTGTCAAATTCAGCAGGCACAGGAGTATACTCTATTAAAAATACAGTTCTTGCAATATCATATAGAAAATCTCCATGGCAGATATTCATGAAATCAATAATATATGTATTATCTCCCGATATTAATATATTGCCCGGATGAAAATCGCCATGACAAAGTGTATTCCCCTCAGGCAGATCTTCAATCATTTTTAATACTTCTTCCTGTTTATCTGAAGATAATAATTTCATTGGGATATGCTGCTTTAAGAAATTCTTATAATTTGGTGCTTTACTAATAGGATTACTGAAAATTGACTTATGCAGCTCTGCCATGTATACAGCGCATTTTTGCACATCACCGGTTTTTATAATCCAATCAAGCAGGCTTTCTCCTTCCACCCTGTCATAAATAATTCCTGTTCTTTCTTCATAAGAAATCATCTCATATGCTTTTGGTTTTGCAAAATTCATTGCTCTTATTGCCATAGCATTACGAAATTCATTCTCAACCGCCTCATAGGGATACCCTTGATGAAACAGCTTCAGTACTTTACCTTCTCCCCATTCATATACGGCTGCTGTGTTTCCTGCTCCAATAAGCTTTCCTATGCTCATGTTAAACTCCTCCTACCATTTTCTAATTCTTCTTAATTATTATTTTACACATACTTACATCCTATAATTATTCTCCAATATAAAGATATCTCGGTCGTGAAGCCTCATAAAACATTACCGTCGAATCACATCCTGCATTAAAAGATAATGCATAGAATGCTTATGCCCGCTGTATTTTCAAAGCTACTTTGCATACTTTATTTAATATTTTGTGTATAATTTTGTCTCAATTATACCATAGGATACTCATTATTCAAATTGATTTTAAAATAGACTGGAAACGGATCTGAATATAAGATAGCGATTAATGAAGTTTGATGAATCTGCTAAATCAAATCAAGTAGTAATGATAAACGTAAATTATCTGCATAAATATGAAGTGTATTAAATAATTAGCAGAGGA
>JAEZTJ010000056.1 GCA_023421505.1 Bacillota bacterium | reverse complement strand
ATAGACTTTTGCAATACTTACTTCCAGAATTTTAAGAACAGTTTAGTTCTCCGGAATTTAGTCTTGCAAGGGATATGCTGAACCGGAAGTTAAATTTGCAAACAGGAACCTCGGATTCCAATTCAGCAATTTAAATACAATATACCTCTACTAATTGATATTGTCAATACTAAAATTAACATATTTAATTACATTATTAATTATATTAATTTTTATCTTAATTATATTGATTAATATAAGATTTTATGATGTATTTAACCTGTTTCAATTTTTATCAAGCTGTAACGCCTCTAGTTTTCATAATATATTATGTTGAGCTCTCATGGTATATTATGTTGAGCTCTCAGAATTTTCAGTGTATCAAATCCGGCACACTTAATACCTATACCTATTATAAAATTCATCAACTTTATGTTTTATTTCTTTACAAGATAAGGTAAAATAGATATGTAACTGAATTTCCGCTAGATGAATAGAATTTTATAAGAACTGTTTGGAAAGGCCCATATTATGAATGAAAAAGCATTAAGAACTCTTGAATATAATAAAATTATTGATAAATTGACCTCTTTTGCCGGAACCGGATATGGAAAAGAGCTATGTGCACATCTGCTGCCCTATTCTGATCTTGATACAATAAAGAGATTACAGGAACAAACAAGCGATGCGCTTTCCCGTATCTTAAGAAGAGGAAGTATCTCCTTTAACGGAATACATGATATCAGACCCTCTATCATGAGATTAAAGATCGGTTCCACCTTAGGTGCTGTCGAGCTGCTGCATATAAGCTCCGATTTGGATGCAGCTTTAAGAATCAAAGCCTACGGAGGTTATACCGGCAAGGATAATGAAGTACAGACCGAGGATTCCTTAACTGAATTCTTTGCTGGACTTGAACCTCTTACCCCCATAAATAACGAAATCAAGCGATGTATTATCTCAGAGGAAGAAATCGCAGATGATGCCAGCCCTGCGCTTAAGACTGTCAGACGCTCCATCCATAGTACCAATGATAAAATTCATAGTGAGCTTTCCTCCATCTTGAATTCTTCCCGAACCATGCTTCAGGATAATATCATCACCATGAGAAATGGACGCTACTGTCTGCCAATACGTTCTGAATTTAAAAATCAATTTCAGGGCATGATACATGATCAATCCTCTACCGGCTCTACCCTATTTGTAGAGCCTATGGCAATCGTCCGCTTGAATAATGAATTAAAAGAGCTTTCCATCCGTGAGCAGGAGGAGATAGAAAAGGTTCTTGCTGATCTAAGTAACCAGGCTGCAGAATATGCAGATAGTTTAAGCTATGATTTTGAAACCCTGTCTGAGCTTGATTTTATTTTTGCAAGAGCCTCTCTGTCAAAACAAATGAAAGGCTCCGAGCCTGTTTTTAATAATCAGGGAAGACTTAACATCAAAAAGGGCCGCCATCCGCTTATCGATTATAAGAAGGTGGTTCCCATCGATATTATGCTGGGTAAGGATTTTACTATGTTAATTATCACCGGGCCCAATACTGGCGGTAAGACAGTATCTTTAAAAACAGTCGGACTATTAACGCTTATGGGACAGGCTGGTCTTCATATCCCAGCCTTTGAAGGATCTGAGCTATCTGTATTTGAAGAGGTGTATGCCGATATTGGTGATGAGCAAAGTATAGAACAAAGCTTAAGTACCTTCTCCTCTCATATGACTAATATTGTTACTATATTAGATAAGGCAGATGAACACTCCTTGGTTTTATTTGATGAGTTAGGTGCCGGAACTGACCCGACAGAAGGAGCTGCGTTAGCCATGTCGATTTTAACCTCTCTACATCAGCGCAATATCCGTACCATGGCGACAACGCATTACAGCGAATTGAAGATATATGCTTTATCCACAGAAGGCGTATCGAATGCCTCCTGTGAATTTAATGTAGAGACGCTAAGGCCCACTTATCGTCTGCTAATCGGAATACCCGGTAAGAGCAATGCCTTTGCGATATCTTCAAAGCTTGGACTTCCGGATTATATCATTGAGAATGCCAAGGAACTGATTGGTAAGCAGGACAAGAGCTTCGAGGATTTAATCAGTGATTTAGAGGCAAGCCGTATTACCATTGAACAGGAACAGAGTGAAATATCAAGATATAAAGAAGAAGTTGAACAGCTTAAGAAAAACCTGGCACGCAAGAATGAATCTCTCGATGCGAATAAGGATCGTATTCTTAAGGAAGCGAAGGAGCAGGCCGCCCATATTCTTCAGGAAGCGAAGGAATTTGCTGATCAAAGTATTAAAAAGTATAACAAATGGATGCAGGTTGGCGGTAATATTAGGGATATGGAAAATGAACGTAATTCCCTCCGTGAGAAGCTTAGTAGCAGTGAAGCAGCCACACAGAAACACCAGAATAAGCTAAACCGTAAAACCTCTGCAAAGGAGCTTAAGGTTGGCGATACCGTAAACGTCATCAGCTTAGGATTAAAAGGAACTGTCAGTACCTTGCCGAATGCGAAGGGTGATTTATTTGTTCAGATGGGAATTCTTCGTTCCCAGGTTAATATTAAGGATCTCGAGTTAATTGAGGAGGAAGCAATCGTTGCCCCAGGCTATAGTAAGACACAGAGCGGTAAAATTAAGATGTCAAAATCCGCTTCCATACATCCGGAGATTAACTTAATCGGAAAGACGGTGGATGAAGCCCTGCCGGAACTGGATAAATATCTTGATGATGCTTATCTAGCCCACCTGCCTCAAGTAACTGTCATTCACGGAAGAGGTACAGGCGCCCTAAAAAATGCAATCCACTCCCATCTTAAGAAGTTAAAATACGTTAAATCTTACCGCGTAGGAGGTTTCGGCGAGGGAGACCACGGTGTTACGATTGTTGAATTCAAATAGTAGGAGCGTTGGAGCGAAGGAATAGTATATGCTGTGTATACAATTATTAAAACTTTATAGTTTCGCAATAATCTATAACAACTTTTTAATATGAAAGGAGTTAATGATGGTAACAAAACAGAAGATACTGATCGTAGATGATGATGTGAATATAGCAGAGCTTATTTCCCTATATCTAACAAAGGAATGCTTTGACACCATGATTGTAAATGACGGAGAAGCTGCTATTAACCAATTCAGTTTATATCAGCCTAATCTGGTACTGCTTGATTTGATGCTTCCCGGAATAGATGGATATGAGGTTTGCCGCGAGATCCGTAAGCTCTCCTCTGTTCCAATTATTATGCTGTCAGCCAAGGGTGAAATCTTTGATAAAGTATTGGGTCTTGAGCTAGGTGCGGATGATTATATCATTAAGCCCTTTGATTCTAAGGAACTAGTCGCAAGAGTGCGTGCAGTCCTTCGACGCTTCCATCCTGCGGTTAAGGAGGATCCAGAACAGCCACCGCTTCCTATCGGTGAATATGTTGCCTATCCGGATTTATTAATCAACATCAGTAATTATTCCGTACAGTATTATGGCGATACAATCGAGATGCCTCCTAAGGAACTGGAGCTGCTTTATTTCCTTGCCTCTAATCCAAATCAGGTATTTACTAGGGAACAGCTTCTGGATCATATATGGGGTTATGAATATTTTGGCGATACAAGAACAGTAGACGTACATATTAAGCGTCTTCGGGAAAAGATCAAGGATCATACGGAATGGAATTTATCTACAGTGTGGGGAATTGGCTATAAATTCGAAACTAAAATACAAAGGAAGTAGGAGGGCTGGTGTTTGCTATGAAGAAAACTCTGTGGTCAAGATTTATTATATGTTTTCTTATATCCGGAGTACTAATATTTGTACTTCTGAACAATTTTGGCACAGTTTTTCTTGAAAGGCAGCTAAAAGCGAATAAAATTGATCTCTTAATCGATGAGACAGAGTTACTTGAGGATAAGTATGATGCTTACTTTAACGGGGAAAATCTTAATCCGGAAAGCTTGGGCATACAGTTAAAATCGATTGAAGCCTTTTTGGGAATCCGCGTCTGGCTTGTTGATTCAGACGGAATAATAAAGGTAGATAGTTTTGGTAATGCTGTGATGCAAAATGTATATGAGCTTGATCCACATTTACTGAACGCGAACAAAACCGAGAACAACTATTACGAGGGCATTTTCTCCGAACGAATGCTCAGCGTTACACGTAAGGTAACCTATAACTATAAGCTGATGGGCTATATCATTCTTCATTATCCACAAAAGGATGTTACGGACGAGGCTGTATTTTACTTTAATATAATCAATATATGTTTTCTTATTTTCCTGCCCTTACTCTTTTTATCATTCCTTTATCTATATTTTATTACTGCAATACCGCTGAAGAATTTAATGAAGGCTGCGAAGGAATACTCGTTAGGTAATTACAATTATGCTTTAATCTTAAAAGGATTAGCTGAATACAGGCATCTTGGTGCTGCCATCTCTTACATGTCTGGTGAACTGGCTAACCTTGAAGATTATCAAAAAAAATTTGTTGCAAATATATCCCATGATTTCAGGTCACCGCTGACTTCCATCAAGGGTTATGCAGAAGCGATAAAGGACGGGACTATTCCATACGAAATGCAGGATAAATACTTAAATATCATTTTGTTCGAAGCCGACAGACTAACAAAGCTAACTTCGAATTTATTAGAATTAAACCGGTTTGAAAATAAGGGTGCTTTCCTTGATATCAGTTCCTTTGATATTAATCATATTATCAAGAAAACAGCGGAAAGCTTTGAGGGTACCTGCAGGGAAAGAAAAATATCCTTAAACCTTGTCTTCTCTTCTAAGGTAATTATGGTAAATGCGGATATGGGTAAAATCCAGCGGGTTTTATACAATTTGATTGATAATGCAATCAAGTTCAGCCATTCGAATTCAAAAATAAAGATTTCAACTGAAGAAAAGGGAGATAAGGTTCTTGTATCAGTTAAGGACTATGGTATTGGCATTCCAAGGGAATCGCTTAAGAAAATCTGGGAACGCTTCTATAAAACAGATACCTCCAGAGGTAAGGATAAGAAGGGTACCGGTCTTGGACTTTCCATCACCAAAGAAATTATCCAGGCTCATAATGAAAACATCAACGTAATCAGTACCGAAGGAGTCGGCACTGAATTTATCTTCTCACTAACAAAATCGATTGAAGAGGATACTTAATAAAAGCGCCTGCAAAGGTGCTTTTTTAATCCCAACTTATGAATTTATGTTTCTGGTTGAAATTGTGTTAGGGTAAAGAATTTAAAAATTATCAAACTATACCATTAACTTCCATCCCATTCTTACCGATATAACTTTACAAAGACCTCTGCAATCCATTGATCACATACTCATAAAGCAAGGAAAAAAGCAATAAGCATTCACTATTTTTATATTACCACTATTTTTTATATAAACTAATTTTTTATAGTGAAATATTTATCAGGGAGGATAATAATCATGTTTATCAACGGAAAATCAAGTGAGATTAATCATTTGCCAGCTAATTTTAATGGGAAGGATCAACTTAACCATAAATTAACAGACAAAAAGAGTAATAAGCATCCCAGTACTTTTTTTGCTGGAAATTCTAATTTAATTCTTGATCCTATTACTGAGAAAAAGGTGATGGGTCAAAAAAATGCAATGAAAAAAATATTAGACCAACACAAGAATGAATTAAAAACAGATGATATTGTGACAGAGTTAAATGAAAAGAAGAAAGCCTTAGCTAAGCAAGCCGAGCAAGCCACGAATGAACTCAAAAGATTAGACGCATTAAAGCTTGATCTTAAAGCTTCCTTTGGTATAACAGAGGACAGTGCTGAGCAAAAGGATTTAGAGCTCTTAGAAAAGAGTATCTTTGAACCTGAAAAGATTACTGATGAGGAATATAATAAACTTAAGAACATGGGACCCTTAACAGATTATCAGAAGGAAGCCTTACAATATGACTCCATGGAAAAAATATGGAAACAGAGAGTAGATAATGCAGGAAATGGTATCTCTGGAATTAACGGATCCCTGATCGGGATTAGTTTAGCCAAACTTAAAACTCACCCTATGGTAGACGCTCAAAAAGAAGCCGCTAAAATAATAGAAGACGCCAGCAAAGAAGTCGTGAATGCGCTATTGCAGGAAGGCAAGGAACAGGTTGAGGAGAAGATTGAGGATGCTAAAGAAGATGCCGAGAAGCAAAAAGAGACTCAAGAGAAGCTTAACGGTGATCAAACGAAGCCAAAAGAAGTGGCTGCAATTTCCCCTGAACAAACAGATCAGTTATTATTACTGGATGATATTAAGCGATATGCTGTAGAACAAAATCTGACCGAAGAAGAAATTAAAGGTATTGTAGTAGATGAGCAAATATAACGAAGTGAACAAAGCATTCTCCTCGTTCTAGCGTTTTACAAAGCAATACCTCACTCGCGGCGAGGTACGCACCCTGTCTTGAGAACTTTTTATTCAAGGTTACAATTTTAATAAATTTCAAAAAATGATATGCCAGAAAAAATTTCTGGCATATCATTTTTATACTTCCTCCCAGCTATGGTGATGAAGCTTACCCTCAAGCCTCATGCCTTCAAAATCATTCTGTCTAAGTGCTTCATACAGAATAATTGCTACAGAATTGCCAAGATTAAGGGATCTGATATCGCCTATCATTGGAATACGTATGGTATTCTCCTTGTTGGCAAGCAGAAGCTCCTCCGGTATGCCGGCACTTTCCTTACCGAACATAATATAGCAGTCTGGCTCATATTCAACTTTAGTATAGGAATGCAGAGCCTTAGTTGTCGCCATATAAATCTTAGCATTTGGATTCTTATCTAGAAAATCCTGATAATTATCATATACAGTTACGTCAAGATCTTTCCAGTAATCAAGACCAGCCCTCCTGATCTCCTTCTCATTCAAACGAAAACCCATGGGTTCAATTAAATGCAGCCTGGTTCCTGTTGCAACACAGGTTCTCCCAATATTTCCGGTGTTTGCAGGAATTTCCGGTTCCAGTAATACTATGTTCATTCAAAACCTCCATAATACCAATTAATAATAGACAATTAGTAAAAATACAAAGAAAAAAGGTGACTTAATCACCTTTTATTGCAATATTGATTTCTATTGTTTTATTATTCTCATATATTAAAGGAATACAAATATTCTGTGCAAAACTGGTTACAAATGAGATAGTTCCGTTCCCTATCGTCGGTGGTGTTATATCTATAGCAATGCCCTTAGTTGAGAATATTGTAGCAGTATTACCCATAATCATATTTCCCAATTCGCCTATAGCACTTTTTGCCAGATCATCCATCTCAGTAACAGGCATCATAATCATCTTAGATGCAATATCACATGCAATTGATTTATTAAAGGCTATCATTGCCTGGCCTTTCATCTCTCCTGTAAATCCGATCAGAATTATCAATGTATCATCAAAAAAAGCAGGGCTCTTAATATATGGCTTACCAACTGTGGCTTCTACATAGCACATTTCCTTTAAAATCTTTGTTGAAGCCATTAAGAATGGGTTGATATGTTCAACATTTATATTTACATTAGCCACTCAATCACCTCCTATGTATCTTTAAAACTTATCTCCATTGTATCACATAAGTCAACATAATTTCAACTAATTCGTCAATCTTTTTACTTTCTGTGATTTTTAACAAATCTCTCAATTCTTCCTAATGCAATTTTTAAATTTTCTATGGAATAAGCATAAGATATTCGAAGATAACCCTCTCCACAATCGCCAAAAGCAGTACCCGGTACCACAGCTACTTTTTCCTCCTTCAGAAGCTCAGTAGCAAACTCATCTGAAGTCATGCCCAGGCTTTTGATACACGGAAATATATAAAATGCCCCATATGGCTCAAAACATTCTAACCCCATACTATGCAGGGCATGTAATAGATATCTGCGCCTCTTATCATAGGCATCTCGCATCATTTTTACATCATTATCTCCGTTTTTTAATGCTTCAATACCTGCATATTGACTGTTTGTAGGCGCACACATGATAGCAAATTGATGAATTTTAATCATTTGCTCGATAATCATAGCAGGGCCAACTGCGTATCCAAGTCTCCAACCTGTCATGGCATAGGATTTTGAAAACCCGTTGATCACGATTGTCCTTTCCTTCATTCCCGGAAAGGATGCTATCGATACATGTTCTTTTCCATATGTCAGCTCTGCATAAATCTCATCCGAAATAACGATGATATCACGCTCAATGATAATATCCACAATTTCCTTCAAATCATTATAGTCCATGATTGCCCCGGTAGGATTATTCGGATATGCAAGTATCAGTATTTTCGTTTTGTCCGTTATAGAAGCTAATAGCTGCTCTTTCGTAAGCTTAAAATCATTTTCACCCTTTAATTCAATAATAATGGGTACTCCACCTGCAAGAACCGTACAAGGATGATAAGAAACATAACATGGCATTGGAATCAGGACTTCGTCCCCCGGCTCTAACATTGCCCGAAGTGCAATATCAATCGCTTCACTGCCGCCAACCGTAACAATAACTTCTTTATTGTAATCGTAATTTAAGTCAAATCTTCTACTTAAATAATTACAGATTTCTTCCTTTAATTCCTTTAAACCTGCATTGGAGGTATAATAGGTCCGGCCTTTTTCGAGTGAATAGATGCCCTCTTCACGAATGTGCCAGGGTGTATCAAAATCCGGTTCCCCTACACCTAATGATATAGCATCTTTCATTTCACTTACAATATCAAAAAACTTCCGTATACCGGAAGGAGGCATATCTACAACTAGCTTCGATAATGGGTTCCTCAAGGTGTAATCAACATCCTTTCATCATTTTTAGAATGAACAAGCGGAAGACCGTGCTCTTTATACTTCTTCAATACAAAATGAGTAGCCGTACTTAAAATAGCATCCATCGGGGCCAGCTTTTCTGATACGAAATTGGCAACCTCCCTCATTGTCCTGCCTTCAAGAATTACCGTTAAATCAAATCCTCCTGACATGAGATATACCGATTGCACCTCATCGAACTGATAGATACGCTCTGCTATTTTATCAAAGCCTAAGCCGCGCTGCGGCGTAACCTTTAGTTCAATCAAAGCTGTTACTCTCTCACACTGTATTTTATCCCAATTAATCAAGGTAGGATAACCGCAGATCACTGCATCCTCCTCCATTTGCTTAATCGCAGATGTAATCTCTTGCTCAGTCGCTCCCAGCATTATGGCTAAATCTGCTGCCGATATTTTACTGTTTTTATCAATTGCCGATAAGATTTTTTCCAACATACTAACCCCCATCTGCCGCATAAGCGGCATACAAATACTGAGTGAAAAGCACACTTAGTGCTTTTTGCCGGTTGAAAAATGTACTTCTTTTCAACCCAACTAACATTCTGCCTCAAATCCACGAATTTGGGTGGCATTGCGGCACTATATCAACAGGTAAGAGCTTTATTAGATTAAATGTATTACATAACTTTATATAGCTCATCACTTTTTGGAGGTTCAAGATATCGCCTTTCTTCTCCGTTAATGATAATCCGGTCTTTTCCCTCTGTAATTCTACCAATCACAGCAGCGGCAATCCCCTCTGCCTGTAATCGCTCCACCAGATGATTTGCTTTATCTGTTATGATAAGCATGCATCCGCTGGAGATCAGCAGGTAGGGATTAAGATCATAATATTCACATATCTCAACTGTTTCCTGCTTTAATAGGATTTTCTTTAAATCAACCTCTAAGCCAACCTTAGATGCCGCACCGATTTCCCACAGAGCTCCAAAAATTCCACCTTCTGTAACATCATGCATCGAAGTGACACCTACCGCTCGGGCAACCATCGCCTCGGATACAACACTAAGAGATTCGATCATTTTTTTTGCATTTTCTATGAAGCTTATTGGATATTTCTTATTAAGCTCATTTTCCTTTGCAGCCGCTATGATAGCCGTACCCTCAAGACCAGCCCACTTTGTCATAACAATTTCCTGACCTGGCTCCGCACCTGCTGTCTTGATGATTTCATCGCGTTTCATTTTTCCAACGCCAGTTACCGTAACAATCGGCTGGTTAACTGCCTTCGTTACCTCAGTATGACCGCCAATTATTTCTATATTCAACTTTTTACATTCTGCTTCGATATCCTTCATCATGTCTTTTAATTCCGATTCTTGAGTTCCCTCCGGAAGAAGTATCGTTAGCATAATACCAATAACCAAAGAACCGTTAGAAGCTATATCATTCGCAGTAATATTAACCGCTAAAGTTCCGATATCTTTTACTGTACCTGTAATCGGATCAGTTGATAGAACAAGCACTTCATCCTGCTCAACCGCAAGGATACTGCAATCCTCACCAATTGCGGGTCCAACCAGAATCTCATCTCGTCTATGTCCTATTTGATTAAGTACAGACCGTTTTAGGACTGTTTCTGATATTTTACCAAGCTTCATCCGTTTCCTCTATTCTGCTGCCCTTAAACAGCCAATATCGTAAGTATAGAAGCTTTCACTTCTATTCTAAATCCCAGGAAGGATCCCATATCTCACCCTGAAGCTGTCCATCGGGATTCGTCAGATTATTATCTTCATCCTGGTTATCATCTTTATTATCCGGTTTCGGCTTTTTTGTCCCCTTGTCTGCATTATCTGCTGTTTTCGTATCCTTCTTATCCTCTTTGGTTCCAACAGTTACACATCTTGCAGCCGCCTGATAATAGCTTTTATTTACAAAGGTTCTGCTTACTTCAACTCCATTTTCATATACCACTTTATATAGTTCAGCTTTATAGCCGGTATGCGCTGGTGTAGTAACTACCCAGTAGGTTTTAGGTTTAGTAGGATCCTTCGTTATTTCATCTGCCGGAGGGGGAGTCTCTGATAGTATAACGGATTCGAATTTAATTTTTCTATTTTTCGTATCTCTATCTTCATGTCCCCATATACTAAAGGTTATTTTTCTGTCCTTTGTGGCTGCCTGAATCAAAATCGGGAAGTCTGAACTATTTTTAAATTTAAAGTTTTTACTTGTTCCGGCTATAGCAGCATCCCTGGACTTTTCAACATAGCTGATGGTCATAGAGTGAGAGGATCTTTCGGTTACCTCAAGCTCTGCTTCTAATACAGCATTATATAAAGTAGTTGTAACCTGGCAGGCACCTCCGCCGACACTGTCAATTACCTTCCCCTGTAAGTAAGCTCCTGCTACAAAATATCCATTCGCCTCTGTAAAGGGTGCTAAATAATCGTATGCTGAAAATTCATCACCTGGATATAATACCGCATTATTAATTAATCTTGCGCCATTCGCCAGATTGGCGGCTCTTCCTTCTGCTGAGCTTGCATACTCCGTTGTAAAAGAGCCAAGGACTGTATTACACTGCTCTACAATATCTCTCGTATATTTTGGCAGCTCTTCATCCACTATCGCTTCTATTACAATATCCTGACGGTCCCACTTTTTTAAGGCCTCGTCAATCAATCTTATCGTCTCATCTACATTAACCTTACTGCCGACTTTATGGTCAGTATATTCAAGCTTCCCATTCTTCATGGATACGGATGCATTTACAGGTGCGATATTAAAAGCACTTACATCCTTTTTTACTATTTTTTTAATTGCACTTTTATCATAAGTAAAGGTTAACGGCAGCTGCACGTTACCCTTCTCAATATCCTTTAGATCCTTATATCTTTTAATTAAATTACCAGTCTTACCAAGATTAAATGCCTGTTCAATATTTTCACCCGGATCAGCCGTGTAGCCCAAATCACCCATTGTCTCATAGACTACATTTTCACCTACTGTGATCGCAACACCTTTCCCTCGTAGGTTGTTTATATATTCGCTGACAGCAGCCTGCGCTTCCTCCTTCGATTTTCCGCTAACATCTACCTCCTCTATATAGACACCGTTGCATATTTTAGCAGCTACCGCCGCAGATGCCTGCACAGGCTTACCGGAGATTAATAAAAATATTGACAAAAGGAATATTACGGATAATATAAATTTATTCCTGCTCATATTCATCCTCCATTACTAATGATAAATAGCTTAAATCCTATGAATCATATGTATTTTTATGTAACTCTTCCTATTGTATCATAAACGTAAGATTATTCAAGACATTCTTTCGTTGATTGACTTTTCAGCCTCTATTATGTATATTGAATTAATATACATTATACCAAATAGCTGATTGCATATGGAATAATCAAGGAAAGTATCAGGATTACTATTATAATTGTTGAGATAATTTTTTTCGTTTTTTTATTATTAAAATTCATTCTTCTCACCTCTTTTAACTTAATTATAGTTAACTAATTACAAACTTATTAAATATAGGTTTAATATACACAATAAATACAATTCCGGAGCTGATACTATGCCAATGAGCGATGGAATACGTATGTCTTGTGTATACAATCAAGAAATATTATTACCTGAGTAATGTCTATTCCTTTTAGAAAGGCTTGGTTATAAGCATATGCAAATACCCGTATTAACACTCATTGCTCTTATTTTTATTCTATGGCTTAATTACGAAATTCATACAACCTCCAGCAAGTCAAAGAAAGCTTTGAATGATTTTTTAAAGCGTGAAAAAGAAGCAAATTTCAGTCGCAGTAAGGATATTACCGATTTAGATTATATCATAATATCAACAGAAACGTTACCTTTAAAGGATAATTCTGATGATACAATTAATTCTTACCGTAATACTATCGTATCTCTTTCCGGCAAAAAAGCGATTAATCTTAGAGATTTTACTAATACAGAACTAAAGCTAAAGTATGGGGCGGCCAATCTTAAACAATTAACAGAGTACGATTCCAATTATATTACCCTGATAAGTATACTCCAAAAATGGGCAGAACGATTATATATTCAAGGCTCTTTTATTGACTGCATCGCTGTGCTCGAATATGCCACCGCCTGTTACTGCGACGTCATAAAAACCTATAAGCTTTTAGCAAAGCTATATCAGCTGCAGAAAACGCCTGAAAAAATCAATCATCTTATAGAGCTTATACCACACACAAAGCTTCAGATACAGGCAAAGGAAAAATTAATCGAGGCTTTAAAATTAAGCATTCATTCCTAAATTTATTATATCCATAGCCTTTCATCCTATTCTGTCAGCTCGTACCAGTTCAGCAGTTATGGATAATTTTAAGATATTTTCATCCATCTATCAAGCACAATTTAGGCCTTGTCCATATACATTATTGATATAAGTTATTTTTTATCTTTATATTTACAATCTTCTTGCAAAAAACAGTCGCCACACTTAGGATTTCTAGCCGTACACAGGCTTCGTCCCAGAGTAATAATCTGAATATTATATAAGATCCACTGTTCCTTCGGAAGCAGCCTCATCAAATCAAATTCGATTTTAACCGGATCTTCTTCTCTCGTAAATCCTAATCGCCTAGAGATCCGTTTTACGTGAGTGTCTACGACTATACTTTGCTCCTTAAAGATATTTCCCCTGATCACATTGGCTGTTTTCCTTCCCACACCAGCCAAATCAGTTAATGCATCGATATCCTTCGGAACCTCTGAATGATAGTCCTTAACCAGCTGCTTTGCACAAGCTATAATATTCTTTGCTTTATTTCTGTAAAAGCCAGTCGAATGAATATCTTTCTCTAGCTCTTGCTGGTCTGCTTCTGCAAAAGCCTCCAAGCTCTTATATTTTTGAAACAATTCCTTTGTAACCAAATTCACTCTCTCATCCGTACATTGCGCACTTAATATCGTTGCAATCAAAAGCTGCCATGGTGTTTCATAATTCAAAAAACAACGATACTCTTCACTGTATTCACGATTAAGCGCCTGAAGAATACGCTCCATTCTCTCACGCTCTGTTTTTGTAATTCTTTTACCAGTCAAATGAACCTCCCTAACTTGAACGATAATCCCAATACAATCAGCTGCAATCCTGACTAATAATTGCATGCTTTGCCGCACCACTAAGGGGATCACGCTCACTATAATCAAAAAGCACTATACTATTCTTTCTAATAGCTCTCCCTGCTTGAGAGGATGCTATGATATCATATGAAAATGCTTCTATATGCATTAATCTGCTATCCTTTTGATAGCTTGCATATAACTCACGTAGCTTACCCTGTGCCAGTTTTTGAGGAGCAAACGCTGGTCTTTGTCTCATTCCCTCCCGCAGCAGCAGGTCAAAGGTTAGAATTTCTTTAAATAGTTGAATTTCATCCTTCTTATAATCCTGTGGTGTTAATGTAAGCACGATTTCGGTAAAAAATCCAAGTAATATCTCGTATCGCTTTAATCTGCTATGAGCAAGCATATCATATCCCTTGCTCTCATAATAATCATTCAGTGACGAATACATATCCATGGGCATATCATAGAAATGCTCCAGATAACCAATGGAGTAAGTAAACTGTAAGCTGTTATAGTACATCTCAACCATTTTACAGATGCCCTTAATATGAATAAGCTCTTCATAGCTTAAGTAGCTGGTGAAGAGGACTTCATAGGGGGGTGTATCTAAGTAGGTAATACCATACTTACTACTCTCAAGCTCCATGAGGGAACCCTTTAAAACCTTTAAAAAGCCCAGCTGTAGCTGCTCCGGCTTCAGGGCGTAAACCTCTCCAAAGGATTTTCTAAAGGATTGATAATCCTCCAAAGGTAATCCTGCGATTAAGTCCAGATGCTGATGAATATTTCCAGCCTCCTTTAATCTGCTCACATTCCTGCTTAGCTTAGCAAAGTCCATTCTCCGACGAACAGCACTTATCGTCTCAGGATTAGTACTCTGTACTCCGATCTCAAGCTGAACCTGTCCCGGCCTTAATTCAGCCAATAACTTCAGTTCCTCCTCTGACAGAATATCCGCCGAAATTTCAAAGTGAAAATTTGTAATGCCATTATCATTTTCCTTGATAAAACGCCAGATCTCCATTGCATGATTTTTATTACAGTTAAAGGTTCTGTCGACAAACTTTACCTGTGGAATCCTATGTTCAATAAAAAGCAGCAATTCCTTCTTAACCAAATCTATACTTCTTAATCTTACCTTCTTATCAATGGAAGATAGACAATAGCTGCAGGAAAAAGGACAGCCTCTGCTGCTTTCGTAGTAAATTATTCTGTTCTGAAAGTATTCCATTTTCTGATAGGGAAACGGTATACAGTCTAGTTCTATAAGCTCTCTTGCAGGTGTTATTATTATATCAGTACAGGTCTGATTGCTTAGTAGTGCACTGGGTTTATACGCGATCCCTTTGATATGATTAAGTTCTCCGGTTCCCTTTACATAATACGAGACAATTTCAAGGAAGGTCTCTTCCCCCTCACCGATCATAATACCGTCTAAAAAGTGATTTTCCCGCAAACAGCTATTAATATCATAGGATACCTCAGGACCACCGTACCATATTTTTAATTGTTTCTGAATTTTTCTTAGATTCGATGTAATCCTTTTTACGATATCTATATTCCAGATATAGCAGGAGAAGGCTGCTACATCGGCTTTCTCTTTCGCTATAACCTTCAGGATATCTTCCTCTGAATGGTTTATCGTAAGTTCAACAATTTTGATATTATCAGCATATTTATCAGCAAATGCCCGCAAACTATATACAGCAAGATTAGAATGTATATATTTTGCATTCATTGCAATAAGTAATATTTTCATCTTTACCACCCTTCTGCCGCTACAGAAGCATATTTAATCCAACTTCATAATTCTAACATACTTCTTTAAGGATTATCTACCTGGTTTATAAAAATTTAATATACCATTTTTTATCTTAATCACAAAGCTTCATATATTTTTAAAAATCACTTTCCACTCGCTTTCGTTAATATTTTTATTGGCTTACAGCTTCTGATATTTTTCTATCTTTAAGCAGCTTAGCTTTTTGTATAAATTACCATTTTTTGTATAACTTATCATTTTTCATAAAGCTTATCGTTTTTTTATAGCTTGCTGTCTTTCATATAGCTTACCGTTTTTCATATGGCTTGCAGTTTTTCTTGATTTTTAGGTTAATAAAGGTGTATAACATATGAGATAACACTTATCATATGCCTAAGGTGTTGTCTGGACATATACTGCAACATATGATATAGTGAATTTTGTCATATTATATAGAATGTGGGTTTAAACAGACTAAGGAGAATTATTATGCTGACATTTGATCGCATTACAGCTGAAAACATCATGAAAACAGCTCAATATTTTAAATACAAAATCAGCCGCACCAGTGATTATACTGTTGGTGCTATGTACATGTGGCGAGATTTTTACAATACAAGCTTTACCATATATGACGATATGATTCTATATAAAGTAAAGTTTTTAGACAGGGTCTCCTTTACTTATCCGGTAGGCGGAGGCTCCTTCGATAAAGCCATGGAGGCTTTAAAGGAATATTGCGAGGTCAATGGATTGCCTCTCTGGTTTTGTACTGTTCCTGAAGAAGTCATCTCCATACTGGTTGATCAGTACCGCGGTACAATTCCGGGAGCTCCTAGCAGAGACTGGGCTGATTATCTGTATCTGGCAACGGATTTAGCTGAAATGGCAGGACGAAGATATAGTGGACAGAGAAATCATATTAATAAGTTCAAAAAATTGTATCCAGATTATACGTATCAAAGAATAAATTCCGACAATGCTTCAAGAGTAATAGAGTTTCTAAAGGATTATGAACAAAATCATGGTAAAGGAGCAGCACTTGCAAAGGAAGAATTAGCCCGCACCTTAGAATTAATACCGTATCTTGATACCTTTAAGCTGCCAGGTGGTTTTATTGAGGTTGATGGCAAGATTGTTGCTATGTCTATTGGTGAAATTGTGAATGATACCTTATATTGTCATATTGAAAAAGCAATCAGGGATTATGAAGGCGCCTATCAGATGATAGTGAAAGAATTTGCCAGTGATATGCTGCAATACGGTATTAAGTATATTAATCGTGAAGAAGATGTGGGTGATGAGGGTCTTCGAACCTCTAAGCTCTCCTATCACCCAATACAGTTACTTGATAAGTACTGCGTTCTAGTTCCTTAAAAAATCCTGTAATGAGGTTTTTCTTCCTTCAGTAAATAATAACGCAGGTAATCATCCAGAAGGATTGCAAAAAGAGATAGTAAAAACCATATATTTGAATAAAGTAAGCAGATTTGTCCTAAAAAATCATAAGGCTGTTCGCTATAATCCCATACCTTAAGTTTTAACCAGACATTTACGATTAAGCCTGATATTAATTCAACAATGGTTATAATAATTGCAGAAACTACCATCTGACTAATCAGTGCCATATCCCAGGAATAAACCTCATTCAGAAGGCCAATTAGGATAAAGCAAATTCCTCCTGCAAGAAACATGGATATATGGGAATATCCCCTGAAAGAGTTTTCTATCATACCATATAGAAAACCGCCTGTTATAAATAAAAAGGTATATTTCATAAAATTGTTATATACGATTAACATAAAAATATTTCCTTTCAGTAAAATATAATTTAGGCTATGCGACACTCAGTAATTGTAAGTATTGTATATATCGTTTTGCAATTACCTAAAATATAATTCTAATTAGCAAGAACCGGTACGGTATTATTTACCTTCCCGGTTCTCATTTTAATTACGCGTTTTATCTAATTTAAGTATACGCACAATATTTCAGAATAAATCCTATTTACTTAATTGGAAGTAACATCATACATGAACCATAAATTATGCACTATAGCATTTCTTGAGTATAAAAAGTATGCTTATCAGCATTCATTGAACCTACAATTAAAAGCCAAAAGATAATTGATAGCTGACCTTTCCATTTATTTCATATAGCCGCCTTCCATAGGGGATACTGCCTGATTTGTAAATTGCTTCAGAACACCTTTTTTATATTTCACCTCAAAGTCCCTGCCTCTTTGTGCTCTTTCATTCAGGATAAGCTCTATCTCCTCACCGGACCTAAGCTCGCCGCCAACTCCGATGATATTAAGCTTCCTCCTTGGAATATCAATTTCAATCAGGTCGTTTTCTTCAACAAAGGCAATAGGCCCCTTGTCAGCTGCTTCTGGAGAAACATGGCCGATAGCAGGACCTCTAGAGGCTCCTGAGAATCTACCGTCCGTTATCAAGGCAATGCTTTTCCCTAGCTCTATATCAGAGGCAATGGCTTCCGTCGTATAGAACATTTCCGGCATTCCTGCTCCCTTTGGACCCTCGTAACGGATGATGACCGCATCACCGGGTCTGATTTTTTTGGTTAGCACCGCTTCTATGGCATCCTCCTCGCAATCGAAGGGCCTTGCTCTGAGAACTGTCTTCTTCATTTGTGAAGGCACGGCGGAATGCTTGACGACAGCTCCCCCGGGCGCCAGATTCCCTCTCAGGATAGCTACGCTGCCATCCGTCCCGATGGGATTGTCAAAGGAACGAATCACATCTTCTCTTTTTAAATTCCACTTATCAAGATATCCTTCGCACCGCTCATAATATCCGTTAGCCTTCAACTCATCCAAATTTTCACCCAGGGTTTTTCCTGTAACCGTCATAACGTCCAGATGCAGCTTTGCTTTGATTTCTTCCATAATCCGAGGTACTCCGCCGGCATAATAAAAGAATTGTGCGGGCCATTTGCCGGTGGGACGGATATCAAGAAGATAGTGGGCCCTACGATGCATTCTGTCAAAGGTATCGGCATCAATCGTGTATCCATATTCATGGGCAATTGCAGGAATATGAAGAAGGGCATTGGTTGAACCTGAAATAGCAGCATGTACCATAATAGCATTTTCAAAGGATTTCATGGAAACGATATCTCTTGCTTTTAATCCTTTGGCAGCTAGAGCAACGCTTCTTTTTCCCGCTTCATAAGCGGCTATTTTCAGCTCACTGCCGGCAGCCGGCAGCAATGCGGTGCCGGGAAGCATTAGTCCCAGGGCTTCTGCCATAATCTGCATTGTGGAAGCTGTCCCCATGAATGAGCATGCCCCGCAGGAAGGACATGCATGCTGCTTATAATACTCGAGCTGTTCTTCGGATATCTCTCCCCGCCGGTACATGGCGGAATAGGCTCCGATCTGCTCAAGTGTCAGCAAATCCGGGCCTGCTTCCATGACTCCACCTGTGATTACTATTGATGCCATATTCAGCCTTCCGATTCCCATTAAGATTGCGGGAACCGATTTATCACAGCTTGCTATGAAGACTCCTCCGTCAAATCCGGTGCTTCTGCCATGTATTTCAATCATATTGGCAATCATGTCTCTGGATGCCAGCGAGTAATTAATACCATCATGTCCCTGCGCAATTCCGTCACAGATATCCGTCACATAATATCTGGCACCTTTCCCGCCAGCATCCTGTACCGCCCTTATAGCTTCCTCCACGAAATGGTTCAAATGTGCACTTCCGGGATGACTGTCTCCATATGTACTTTCCACCATAATCTGGGGTTTACCCAAATCCTCCGTATTCCAGCCCATACCAAGCTTAAGTGAATCACTTTCAGGTGCTAATCTTCGGACCTTTTGACTATTCAGTTCCAGCATCTTCTTACCTTCCTTCTATTTTTCAACACAGGGGCAGTGCAGCCCTTCCGATCCTTCTACGGCATTGTGCCCCTGTGCATACATAATATTACCTAATATCATACACGCTTCTTGCAATAAGCCGGTCAGCCCTGCCGCTAAGAATTCGAACCTTCTTCATGCCCGCATCCATATCAAAAAAATTATCTGATAGAAGCAAGTCATCCTCTCCATTCCTGATTTCAACACTTTTGGCATAAGCACCTGCGGTTACGATAATATCACGTCCGTCCGTTGTCAGTTCAAGCTTCGGGTCCTCGAAGTGGAAATATTTCGGCGGACAAAACAGAACCGTTCCGCTAGAGATATTCTCTTCCTTTTCCTGCAGGCAATAGCTTACATATTCGGAATAAAGCGCTGCATGAGATAACTCAACCTGTTTAAGCCAGTATGAGGACAATTCCTTAACCGTGAGCTCTGTGCTGTGCGTCTCAATTATTTCAGCCTTGGCATTACGCAGGGACCAGACTACCGTAATATTTCTGCTCTTCCTTGATTCATTGGATATACATAGGGTAATCGCCTTTCTTACTTCATAGGGCTCGGCATTTACATTCGAATTTTGTGTCAGGATACCCTCCTCCTTGCAGGATATCAAAAGAGGTGCAAAAAATCTCTTTGCGTAATAATGCAGGGCCTTCCATCTCCCGTAATAATCTATGGAAGCCCAGGAGGCTACCGGCCAGCAATCGTTCAACTGCCAGATTATGGTTCCCATGCATCTACCTCTGTTCCTACGAAAATGCTCTACTCCGTACCGGATTGCCTCCGCCTGCAGCAGCTGCGATGCATATACCAATAAATCAAGAGAGTTCGGGTAGAGAAAGGTCTGCTCCAAGTAGCTCATTATTTTTCCGTTAGCAGCTGCATTTCTCTGATGCTTTTCCATGACATAGGAAAATACGTTGCGATCCGATTCCTCGGTAAAGGTTTCAATTGTTTTCAAGGAAGGAAAGGACTGAAAGCCGAATTCCGAAACATACCTGAAATAATAGCTTCTGTATTCTGTAAACGGCGCACCGCCGTGCCATACCTGCCAGTAATGCACATCTCCTCTGTTTTCATCGTTAGGCATATCAAAGCCTCCACCGGAGGAGGGGCTTGCCGGCCAGTAGAAGGTTTCCGGATCATATTGCTTCAATATCTTGGGTATGATATACTCATACATTTTGACATAATCCGACTTTCTAAGACCATATGCACCCCACTTTCCCTGATCCGCAAACAACTCCATTTCATTGTTGCCGCACCAGAGTCCGAGACAGGCGTGATGCCTGATCCGCTTAATATTATCTTTAAACTCTTCGATGATATTCTCTTCGAAACCGTTACCAAGATCATACATGGCGCATGCAAACATAAAGTCCTGCCATACGATAAGCCCCAGCTCATCACAGACATCATAAAAGGCATCGGAAGGATAATATCCCCCTCCCCAGACACGAATGCAGTTAAAATTTGCTATCTGGGCCTGCTTAAGCAAATGATAGGTTCTATCAGGAGTTACCCGGCTGAGTATGCTGTCTTCGGGTATATAATCTGCCCCCATTGCGAAAAGCTTTACTCCGTTCACAACATGGGCAAATTCTTCTCCATACCAGTCCTTTTCACGGCTGACCGACATGGTGCGAAGGCCTATTCTGCGTTCCCATACATCCAGGCATACCATATCCTTCATTAATTCCAGGCGGACCGTATACAAATCCTGTCTTCCGTATCCGTTTGGCCACCATAATTTGATATCGGACAGCTCGATCACATCCTTGTTTTGTCGGTCAATCAAAACCGTGCCGTCCGGTGCCTTTATCGTTACGAAGCATTGATAAGCTCCTCCGTAAAAGCCCAAAGCTTCTCCTTTTGCGGATCTTATATCTGCCTCCAGGGTCAATGTCACGCCGGATTTCTTATGTCTCTGCCTGATATATACACTGTTAATAGCGGCCTCTTCTATCCCTAAAAGCATAACCTCACGCCATATTCCTGCATCGGGCAGTCTTGCCCCCCAGTCCCATCCGAACATGCAGTGGGCTTTCCTTAACAGAGGAAATCCCCGGGAACAATTATCCGTCCCCTCAACAGGGTTTTTGTCATAGGCTTCCTTTATAAAACGGTTGGGTGAATAAAAATATACACTGAGCTGATTCCCTTCCTGCTTTAATATGGAAGTCACATCAAAATCCCACTCCCTGTGCATATTCTCAACATGTCCCAGAAGGCTGCCATTCATGCGGATATCGGCTACAGTATCCAATCCGCTGAAGTACAGGACTACCTTATTACATTTCATCACATCCTCCGGTGTGGTAAAGACCGTCTCATAAATATAATCATTATCCATCAGCCGGAGTGCCTTTTCTTCATTATCCCGGTAATACGGATCTTGCATTTCTCCGTTTTGCAGCAAATCATGATAGACACTCCCTGGTACGGTTGCCGGTAATATCTTTTGACTATCCTTTCTGTGCATAAACCAATTGTCCTGCAGCGGGCTTCTAATCATTTTCTACTCTTTTCCGACACATTTATTGCCTTCCTATTTTACTTTTGTATTCGCGTATATAGCTTTGATAGGCATAAAAGCTGTCCTTAGGTATTCTCTCCAAAGTATCATAATCCACATAGATTATACCAAAACGCTTCGAATAACCCCAGGCCCATTCAAAATTATCCAGTAAAGACCAACAGTAATAGCCTTTTATATTCAAGCCCTTTTGGTTCATAATTTCCACGGCATTTAAATGCTCCAGCAGATATTCCACTCTATCCTTATCATGAATTTGATTATTTTCTTTTATATCATCAAAGCATGAACCATTTTCGGTGATATAAATCGGTATATCGGTATAACTCCTCCGGATAAACTCTATATGCTCAACGAAAGCCTCCGGCCCGATATCCCAATCCATAAAAGTTTTTTTATAAGGCGTATCATAGGCATTTCTCCCTTTGCTTATGATGGTAGAGTCAAATTCCACCGTGGCGCGGGAATAAAAATTAATGCCCAGAAAGTCTAATTGCTCACACATTACCCCGAAATCCTCTTCCCTCATAAACGAAAGGTCCGTTAATCCCTGACAAATATATAAATTTAGGATATCCTCCGGGTATTTTCCCCTCAGAACAATATCTAAGAACCACCGGTTAAGGCAGCCATCCCGGTTATTGGCCGCCTGACGGTCCTCTACTGTGTTACTGGCAGGATAGATTGCAGTCTGGTTCAAAACGATACCAATCTGCTTCTTTCCATGCAGCTTCCTGTATTCCTGTACAGCCCGTCCGTGAGCTAAAATCAGATGGTGGGAAGCCTTCACTGCTTCTGAGATATTTTTATGACCTGGTGCATGCCTTCCCTCGAGGTAGCTGACAAACGAGGAGCAAAAGGGTTCGTTGAGCGTTACCCAGAAGCTTACGTCTTGATTCAGGACCTCAAAGCATTTCTTTGCATATTCTGCAAACAGATTTACTGTATCACGGTTTAGCCATCCGCCCTTTTCTTCAATCCACTGTGGTAAGTCCCAATGGTAAAGCGTTATCATTGCGGAAATATTATATTTTTTTAATTCCTTCAGTATATTCATATAGAACTCCATACCTTCCGGATTATACACCCCTTCTGCCGGAAATATCCTTGACCAGCTGATGGAAAACCGGTAGCTGCTCACTCCCAGCTGATGCATCAGTTCTATATCTTCTTTATATTTATGAAAATAATCGCAGGCAATTGACCCATTATCTGCGTTTATTACCCTTCCCGGTAAATCACAAAAAGTATCCCAAATAGAGGGCGTACGGCCTCCCTCCGCCGCTCCTCCTTCAATCTGAAAGGAAGCTGTCGCTGTTCCAAAAATAAAGTCTGACATATTCTCTCCTTTATACATTTACTCCTCCTATATGGTTCCGTCCCAGGTGGATACCTTCGTGTTAGACATTTCCTCCTCATCAAACCAGCAGGAGGTTACACACTTGCTCTCTGTGTAGAAGCGATATGCATCCTTTCCGAGACAATGCAGATCCCCAAAAAATGAATCCTTGTGACCCGCAAACGGGAATACACCCACCGGCACCGGAATACCGACATTAATTCCCACCATACCGCCATCTGTATGTCTTGCAAATTCTCTGGCATAATAACCACTTCTGGTAAAAATAACCGAGCCATTGGCATACGGATTCCGGTTCATCAATTCTAAGCCTTCCTTAAAACCCTTTACTCGTTTGATGCAGAGTACGGGTCCGAATACTTCCTCGTTTCCGATGGTCATATCCTCCGTTACTCGGTCAAAGATCGTGGGTCCGATATAATAGCCCTTCTCATATCCCTCTACCACACGGCCTCTGCCATCAAGCACCAGACTTGCTCCTTCCGCAATTCCTTTATTGATATCGCCGATAACCTCCTCATAATGCTTTTGATAAGTAATCGGCCCCAGTCTTGACGTCTTGTCATAGGCCGGCCCAATTTTAATTTCCTTAGCCTGTCTGACCAGTTCCTCCATGAATTCATCCGCGATGCTTTCTTCCACCACGCAGCAGCTGAGCGCCATACACCTTTGACCGGCGCAGCCGAATGCGGCGTTTATTACTCCGGCGGCAGTTCTCTTAACCGGCGCATCTGCCAGAATCAATGCATGGTTCTTTGCCTGACAAAGTGCCTGAACTCTCTTCCCGGCTCCGGCAGCCCGTTCGTATATCATCTTTCCCACGGGAGTGGAACCGACGAAGGTTATTCCTTTTACATCAGGGTGATCCAAAATTGTATTAATTTCATTCCTGGAGCAGGTTATTACATTCAATACCCCATCTGGCAGCCCCGCTTCCTTATAAAGCTGTGCGATTCTGAGGGCAGTCCTTGGCGTTAGACTGGCAGCCTTTAAAACCATGGTATTGCCGCTTGCTAAGCATACGGGTGCCATCCAGCCAAAGGGAATCATAGCCGGAAAATTCACCGGAACGATTCCGACGAATACACCAATAGGCTCACGATATTGCACGGTATCATAGCCCTTTGACGTATCCATCAGGCTGTCACCCATCATAAGCGAGGCTGCCTGGATCGCAAGCTCCGTCCCTTCCTTTGCTTTTAGCACATCTCCTTCCGCCTCAGACCACACCTTACCATTTTCCTGCGCAACCAGCAGTGTAAGCTCCTCCATGTGCTCCATAAGCAGCTCCCTCACCCTGTACAAGATCTGTGTACGCTTGATTACTGGTGTTGCACTCCATTTCGGAAAGGCTGCCTTCGCGGCCTCAATCGCCTCCAGCACCTCGTCGTTGGTACAGCAGGGTGCTTTTCCGGTAAGCTCACCGGTACTAGGATTATATAAATCATAATAAATATTTGTATTTGATTTTTTAAATTCACCATTATAAAAGTATTTTAATTCTTCCATAGTATTCCTCATTTCCGCGCTGCTTATTTGGCTCGCTTTCGAGACAATGCGCATCTTAAATCTTATCAGGTTTACCGCAGCTTCCTTTCCTTATTCAAAAAACGAGAAACGGATCACACTGCTTTTTTCTTCATCTGCTTCAAGAAAAAGGAACATTCCATTCCTCACGCATTCCTCAAAGGTATGGCAGTAATAATTACAGGGCTCCAGAGCAATGGAATATCCGTTTGATGTATTCTGGTACCAGCAGCGTAAGTACGGATATATTTCTTTATCCCATTTCATTCGGAAACCGATTTTTTTTGCCTGATTGTACATTTCGTAATAATCCCGGTCAAGCTTTTGTGTAAACACCAGATGTCCGTCATTGGCTCTTGCCCTCATGGTACGAAGATCATGGTATGTACCGTCCGGCATCCGGACCTTTTCAACCGGCATGATATAATCCTCTTCCCTACCGCCGTTATTTGCAAACTGGGAAGGAATAAAGATTTTCTCTGCGGGAAAGCTGATTCTGACAGTCTCGTCAAGAAAGTCTCCGGCGAAGGCCGCGTGCTGCGTCCAGGTCACGGCTGCCTGCTGCTTCCCCTCATTTTTTACTGTCTCCTCTATGGATATAGCCGCTTCCCCCTTTTTTAAGGTAAAGGTTTTGACTAGATACAATGGAAACAGCTCCATGCGCAGCTTAAGCTTTACGCTGACGCAGGAATCGCTTTCTTTAAGTATCTCGCATAACCAGGGCAGGGTAGCTGCCAGACCAATGGGTCTTTCCTTATAGGCCACCTCACCGTAATATCCGAAGCCGGGAATTACATCCGGCCAGCCTCCCATAAACAGCTCCGAATAATTAGCCAGTCTATCTTTTTCCAAGTCTCTGCCTTCATACGCCTTCATAACCTCATTATCCTCCAGAAGGACCTGTAAGTTCTTCGGAAGATAGGTAATCCGGTTAATTTCTCCACCCTTTCCTACCAATATTCTTATCGAAACCAAATCATTCGATAGTGTCAGTGTTTTGATTCCGTAAAGGATGCTTTCTTCTATCCGGCAAGTATTTGCGGTATTTTTCATCGTCATTTCCTTAAATTTTACTCCTTCCCTATTTTATAAAGCTTTTTGCAACCAGATAGCATAAAACAGCACCGCCATCCGGGTATTCCATATTGCGCTCGGCGATCCACTTAGCTCTTCCGGTTTTTGCTATAATTCCCTTTGTGCTTTCCATTCCTTCAAAAGCTGCCAGAGAAGCCTGATTTAGCGCTATACGTAAATCACCTGTTTTTTCATAGGTATCCTGAAGTGATATCGAATAGGGTACCAGGGCATCCAGGATCGTCTTATCACCTACCGAGGCTTTTCCTCTAACTGCAATGGCATTCGCAAGTGTTCCAGGTAATTTTGCGATCTCCGCTTCTGTTATCTGGGTATTATCTGCCAATTCCTTTCCTACTGCCATCATGCCCATACTGAGCAGAGTTCCCATAGTAGAAGGCGCCGCATTGTTAAATGCTGCCGCGCAGCTTAAAAGTAACTTCGAGATTTTCTTCTCCTTCGAATCAAAATCCGACACTGCCTTTTTTACGGCTACCGCTCCCTTTTCCATCGATATGCCCATATCACCGTCGCCTAATTTGCTGTCAATCTCCGTCAGTCGTGCCTTAGCGGAAATAAATTCGCCAGCAATTTTATTCAAAATCCTTTTCACATCATCCATTGAATATTCTGCCATTCTTTACTCACACCCTTCGTTATTCAATATGCTTTTCCCTTTAAAAGCTGACAAACGGCGTATATGCTTTTTGCAGCAGCAGTGGCTCCAGCTCTCCGTCAAGCTTTAAGATACTTACGGAGGAACCCGACATCTCGAGAGATGTGGCGTATTCACCCACGAAGGCTTTTGCAATCGTAATATTCTCCTGCTCCAGCAGATTTGCCACATCATGATATAGGATATACAGTTCCTCCCTGCTCGTATTGCCAAGACCGTTCACCAGAACAGAAATACGTTCCTTCCCCGTCATAGACAGGTCGTCTAGAATTGCCGTAACCAGCTCCTTCGCTATTTCTCCGCTTGTTCTCATTTTATCTCTTCTGACTCCCGGTTCACCGTGGATCCCCATACCGATTTCCATATCTCCGTCATCAATCTCAAAATTAGGTCCAGCGGCACCCGGTAGAGTACAGGACGAAAATGCGACGCCGAAGGTAACCGTATTGGCAACCGTCTTCTCCGCTATCCGCTTAACCTCCTTCAAATTGAGGCCAAGCTCCGCAGCAGCGCCAGCTATCTTGTAGGCATAAACGATTCCCGCAATCCCCCGCCGTTCCGTATACCTATCCCGTGGAGCACTGGCCATATCATCGGATACCTTTACGATGGCTGTCTCTATTCCCTGTATTTCGGCAAACTCCGATGCCATTTCAAAATTCATACTATCGCCAAAATAATTGCCGAACAGATACAATACACCCTTCTCATGATTTACAGCATTGGTTACATTCTGTATCGTCGTACCGGAAGGAGAGGTAAATACATTTCCTACCGCTGCTCCGTCACACAATCCTTCACCAACATATCCCAAAAACACCGGCAGGTGGCCATAGCCGCCTCCCGTAATGATACTGACCTTGTCCTTTTTACTGGGGTGCACAACAGCCTTCAGATCACCGCCGGCCGCAGAATAGAAATCCGGATAGGCCTTGTAAATACCGGATAGGCTTTCCATTACGAAATCATCCGCCTGGTTCATACATTTCTTCATTTCATCTCATACCTTTCTCAAAAAAATCCTGCTTCACTCTTTCGAATATGATACTCCTGCTGCTCTCGGCTCAGCATCGTAAAATAGGCTGACCAGCCTCCCATACGTACCCGCAGATCCCTGTAATTCTCAGGATGCTTCTGTGCATCCTTAAGCGTATCTGTATCCGCCACGCTGATTGTCAGAAGATTTCCTCCCAGCTCCAAAAACGCCTTGATCAGGCCTATCATTCGGACAGTACCCTCCTCACCCAGGATATACCTGCCGGAGAGTCCAAGATCCAAAGGTGATCCAAGCGGCATAGCATCCAGATTCATCTTACTGAAGGACAAAAGTGCGCCTGTAATACCCTTCGTCATAGCGCCCCTAGAGGGAGAAAAATTACTGGCAACCGGTTCCGCTATCAGTCTTCCGTCAGCACTGGCACCGGTTCCGTTGCCTACTGCTATATACCAGGAGAAGGTACCGATACCTGGCATAAATTTCATTTCCGGATATTTTTCGTCAATTATTTTCATATATTCGGCATAATCATGCGTAAGCCTTATTCCAATTTCATCCGCAACCGGGTTATTCGCTCCGTATTTTGGGCAGGAAGCCAGCTTCACCCTAAGTCTTTCATAGCCCTCAAAATTATGGTCGATCGCCTCCGCTACGGTCTGCAGGCTGCAATAGTCCTCCTTAAACACCACCTCGTTGATGGCGCACAAGGAATCTATGACATGACTGATGCCCTCCGCTATGGTTCCACCCAGAATAAATCTTGCTCCCATCTGGGTCATATCAAGACCCTTTTCTACCGGACCGTCCAGCAAGGCCGACAAGAGGGGGGTGGGGGCCACAATAGATCTCAGATGCTGCGTTTCCACCATATGCTTTGCCGCTGTATCCATCACATATTTGATATTATCAAAAACCCGCTGATACAGCTCGTCAAAACAGGTAATCTCTGCCACATCACCCTGATCCGGTGCTTCCTTTTTGCCATCCACATGGCAAACGCCGTGATTTAAAGCCCATTCCATACATTTTAGTGCATTCAGTTTTATAAAATAAAAGTCCGTCTTGCCCGGCAGCAGGCACTCCCAGCAGCCGTTGTTCGCATAATCCCGTGCCAATGCCGCATCCACACCGAAGTTCTCATAACCCTTAACCACTGTCTCATCATTGTACAGGGCCGGCAGTCCTCCACCTGTCTTTAGGGTAATTGCAACCTGTCTTACGAGAAATTCAGGTGTGTTTCTATGTATGCGTACTGATAATACGGGATTGGTCATCCTCAGCCGCCGAAAAGACTCTATCATCATAACCGTCAGCAGATTTGTGGCATCTTCACCGGACTCCGGAATTAGGCCTCCTACAATGACATTCTGATTCCAGTGGTTGATTGCATCCACGGTATCCCGAACATTATATCGCTGCTGTCCGATGTCATACAGCTTACGCTCCGCCCATTTCCTTTCATTCTCCTGTTGTGCCTTCTCCAGATCCATCATCTGAGCCGCCACTTCATTATCCTGTGACCTTTCATTAAATTTCAGCAGAAAGCAGTCGGTTATCTCCTGCGCTTCCTCGATGGTCAATCTTCCCTCTTCAATATCCTGCTTTAAGTAGGGGTAAAGATACTGGTCCGGTCTTCCAAGTGCCAGATAATTATCCGTAAGCTGAAGCGCAAGGTGCAAAAGCCAGGAGGATTGGCACGCCTCAAGATATGTCTTCGCCGGATACATCGGACAGCGCTTCAGAGCATCTGCCGTTCGCAATAACTCCTTCCGCCTGTGAGCGTCGCCTTCTCCGGCAGCCTTTGCCAACAGCATTTCTGCATTACGTCTTGCAAAAATCTCAAGTCCTTCCAGAGAAATCAGTACTGCCGTCAGAAATGCCCTGTTTTTTTCTTCCGTCACACTGGACAGCCGGTCCAGTGCCATTTTCCGGATACCGCTGGTCCCCATTGTTAAAAGTCTGGGATAATCCGGTGATATGTGTCCAAACATGGAATAGATGCCAAAGCCGTAATTTTCTCCTTCTTTCATTTCCTCCGGATATGCAAATTCCGGAAGAGTATAGGTATTTACAAGCTTTTCCTCTTTTAGAGTAAAGCATCCGGCAAAGATCTGCTTCTCCCATATACCTGCGGGTGCAAGACTGAGCTTCTGCCGTTCTGCCATCGCTTTTCGGATAATGACTGGCAGCCTGCCTGTCTCCTCGTTCAGTACGGAGCCCATTTCACCGACTTTTGTGTTCTTAACCAGCATATTGCTCCGAACATCCTCCATCAGTGTCTTTACCCGCTCTGATGGAGTGCTTTCAACAATTTTTTCTGCATATGCTGCTAGGTTAAAATTATTCACATGATCAACTCCTATTCTGCCACCGTCCGGTGGTATATCTCGTCAACTGTTAATACATGATATTGATCTTCAGGCCATCGGGAGCCATATTTTTCAACTCGTCATACAGTTTAAAATCTGGCTTTAAATCCCCTAATTCATAGGTTCTTCCACACCACTCGTATTTTGCTCCTGCTGCTGCGTTATAGGGCAGCAGGTGAATCTCAGTTATATTCAACCGCAGTGCTGTCTGATAGGCAGATTCTATATTGCTCTTCGTGTCCGTTATTCCCGGAATCAGCGGAATTCGCAGAACAATCGCTTCCGTAACCTCACGCAGGCGTTCCAGATTATGTAATACTACACTGAGATCTCCGCCGATGTAATGTTCGAACTCACTTCGGTCACCTAATTTATAATCGTAATAAAAGATATCCACATACTTCGCCAGATGAAGCAGCTCCTGCGTTGCTCCATAGCCGGAGGTCTCTACTATGGTATGGATTCCTTCTTTCTTAAGCCTGGACAGAAGCCTTCCGGCAAATTCCGCCTGTAAAAGAATCTCACCGCCGCTTAAGGTAACGCCGCCTCCGCTGTTTTGAAAGAATACTCTGTCCGCCAGAACCTCCTCCATAATTTCTTCTACCTTCATTTTCTTACCGGACAGGAACATGGCACCGGTGGGACATACCTGAATACATTCCATACAGGCATTGCATTTGTCATGCAGAAATTCTCTTTTCCCTCCCGGATGGAGGAACTGACAGCCATAGCGGCATTCCGCCACACAGGCACCGCAGCCGATGCAGCGGCTTGGTGCAAATAATACCTGGGGATCGATTAACTGTGATTCCGGCGAATGGCACCATTGACAGCTTAGGGGACATCCTTTGAAATAAATGCAGGTACGGATCCCCGGACCATCATGAACGGCAAAATGATCGATATCGAAAATAATGCCTGTATCTGATGATTGTTTATCCATAGGGCACCTCTTATACAAGTCTGCTGATAACCTTCTTGCTTATGTCACTCAGCAGACTCAATTCCTTATCCTCAAGCTCAAGCTCGATTGCTTCTATATTTTCCGTAAAATGCTTTGGATTCTGCGTTCCAATGATAGCGGAGCTCATTCCCCTTTGTGCCAGAACCCATGCTGCCGCAACCTGGGAGATTGAGGCCTGATATGTTCCAGCAATATCCTTAAGCAGGTCAAGCAGAGGCTGCTCCATCTGCATGTTTTCCTGTGAAAATAGAGGTTTCTGATTTCTGAAATCCTCCGCATCCAATTTAGCACCGTAGAAGTGGAATGCTCCGGTGAGAATTCCCTTCGCAACGGAATTATAGCTTAACACACTGATCTGATTCTTCTCGCAGAATTCAAGCACCCCTGCTTCAATATCCCGTTGAAGCAGGTTATATTCCGGCTGCAGCGCATCGATTCTGGTTATGCTTAACGCCTGCTTCATCAGCTCCAGATTAAAATTGGATACACCGATCGCTCTGATTTTGCCCTCCTGTTTTAGTCTGTCAAATTCTCCCAAAGTCTCTTCCAGGGGGATAGAAGCATTCGGCCAATGAACATAAAGCAGATCAATGTAATCGGTTCCCAGTCTCATTAAGCTTCCTTCGGCTGCTTTTCTCACATCCTGTGCGCGAAGATGCTCCGGTAGTACCTTGGTTGCTATGACACAGTGACTTCTGATATCCTTCAATGCCTCGCCCACGATGAGCTCGGACGCTCCCGCACCGTAACCCTCGGCTGTGTCAAAGGTGGTCACTCCGTGTTCGTAAGCCGTTTTTAATAGTGCAATATTATGCTGCTTGTCAAGGACCTTCCAGCGTCCGCCTCCCAGCTCCATACAGCCATGGGTAATACGTGATATTTTAATGCCGGTTTTTCCTAAATCTGTATATTTCATTCCAAGTCTCCTTATTTGCTGTTGAATCTCCGTTAAGGCAATTCTTTTACTTCCCGGTCAGGCTAATGCCGGTTCGACTATTTCAGAGTGATTACCCCACGCTCCAGCATACTGGTTACGCTTTCCTGTACTGCCTGCAGAATTGTAAAACGGGGATTATAGTTAATCAACCGTCTCCCCTTTTCAATACTGTAATTGTCACTGTGGGCCACATGAGAATAGGTACTGTTGATAAAGCTCTGGACATTTGTATACTCGCACCATTCCTTCCAAGGAAGGAATGAAATCCTGCGCTCAGTACCGAACCAGTCAAACATCGCCTCTGCAAAGCCCAGCAGGGTCATGGCATGGGGAGCAACCGCATGGAAGCTTTCACCGAGTGCCTGTCCCCTGAAGGTAATGGAATTCATGAATACCTGGGCAACATCATCGGCGTGAACATGATGTACTGTTTCCATACCCATATTAGGAATTACTATTTCTTCACCCCTTCCAATCTTCTGGAACACCATAGGATCCAGATTGCCTGTCGGATTAATGCAGTTCCATCCGGCTCCGGTAATATGACCGGGCATGACTACAGTTTCGGGGAAATGGTATTTTCGATACTGTTCATGCAGATATGCCTCACTTTTTGCTTTATTGATACCGTAATCCTCCAGAGGAAATCTGGGTAGATCCTCCGGTGCGGGTACTACGGTTGCATGACCATGGGCCCAGATAGAGGAGCAGAAAAGATATTGGGAAATATTTGTGCCCTTGAGTGCCTCAACGATTTGATAGGTGCTTTCTGCCTTAAAGGTAATCAAATCTATTACAATATCAGCATTCAGTTCAGCTATTTTTCTACCGAAGGTCCCATTTTTGTCCTCCGCTTCCCTGTCAATAATGATATGCTCGACTTCTTTCCACGTACTGTCTTCCTTATAAGGCTTGCTGTTTCCTCTGCTGACATTCACTACCTTATATCCCGCCTTGACAAGTTTTGGTACAAGATAAGTACCGATATGCCCACAGCCTCCTATTATCACTGCTTTCATAATCATTCGACCTCTTTTCTTATATTTTCATATTATATTAATTAAAATCTGTTCCGTTTTAATCTGTTTACTCTATTCTAGCTATTACTATTTATTGCTTTACACCACTCAGGGCTATACTCTGAACAATGTATTTCTGAAGAAACAGAAATAATATCGTTAATGGTATGGCACTGATCACTGCTACCGCCATTCTTGGTCCAAAGTAAATCTCAGCCTCCTGTGCGTTAAATATAGCCACACCCACAGATATTACCTGCTTGACATTGGAGCGGATTACGACGAGCGGCCACAGATAGGAATTCCAATGGGCGATTACCTGCAATATCGATAGGGTTGCAATCAGAGGCTTGGACAGCGGAATGATTATCTGAATAAAAATCCTCCATTCACCGGCACCATCCATAAATGCTGATTCCCGCAGGGAATCCGGTATTGCCTCAATATTCTGCCGTGCGAAGAAAATACCGTACACATAGGCAAAGCTTCCTAAAATCAAAGGATAATAAGAATTTAAAAGCCCCCAATTCTTATATTGGATATATAAGGGTATCATCCTTGATTCAAATGGTATCATCATGACTGCCAGCATAAAGATGAACCAAAATTGCTTGAATTTAAATTTTCCTTTTGCAAAGGCATATCCGCACATAAGCGCAGTAAACACGGATATCAGGGTATTGATCACTGTCAGAAACAAGGTGTTTCCGTAATAACGCAGCATCGGTATTGCCTTCCAGACCGCCACATAGTTAAATACCGACGGTTCATGAGGAATCAAGGAAAAGGACGGCAGGGTATTCAGGGCCTTCCGGTCAAAGGACAGGGAAATACACCAGGCCAGAGGTAATAATATAATTATCAGCATAACTAACAATGCAACGACTATGATTGCTTTTTTCAGTCTTTTCTTTTTCATGTCATATAACTGCCATACTTACTCCACGTAATAATCTTTGATGTCAGATGGGCAGCTCCTCCTTTCCCATAAGCTTAATCAACCTTTTTTCTGAAAAAGCCCGTGATCTTTAAATTACATAAGGTTACCGTAAAGGTTATAATAAACAGAATCATTGCTCCCGCAGAAGCTATTCCGTATTGGGGATATTCAAAGCTATATTGATAGATATACATCAGCAGGGTCTGCAATGTTCCTCCCGGTCTTCCCGTAGCCGTATTCCCACCGATAATGAACAAATCGGTAAATCGGGCAATTCCACTAATCATGGTAGTAATGACAAGGAATGAAAAGCAGGATTTCATATTGGGAATTGTAATATACAAAATTCTTTTAAACCCACTGGCTCCGTCCACCTCAGCCGCCTCATAAATTTCGGCAGGAATTGACTGAAGACTTGCAAGATTGATCAGCATAGCATATCCAAGATTCTGCCATACATTCAATATAGTGGCACCAAAATGTGAGTATTTCGCGTTGGAGAGCCACCCAATCGCTACCTCCTGACCTGTCAATCCAGACAGTATGTTATTTAAAAGACCGCCATTCTGTTTTAATACCACCTGGAAAATAAGCACAACGCTAACTCCGGTGATAATATTTGGCAAATAATAGGTTACACGGTAGAAGCTCTGGAATGCCCCCTTGCCTATGCTGTTAATCGCTACCGCCAATAGAAAGCCGATCGGGATCTGCAGCAGACCTAAAAGTGCCAGAATAAAAGTGTTATAAAGTGAATTTAAAAAGGATTGGTTGGACAACAAAATCCTGTAATTAGTAATTCCATTGAAATTACCCCCATATCCCAGTACGCGGGCATCAAAAAAACTGTACTTAATCGTCGTCAACATAGGGATATAGGTAAGCAGGATTAATATTATTATCGTGACTATCAGGAAAGAATACCATTCCATCTCCTTTTTTACTCGTAATCGAATGAGCTTCCTATCTTTCATCAATATCAATTTTTCCTCCTTCAAGACTGCCGGATAAAGCAGAATAAGGGGTGTAAGGCTTTACACCCCCGTACTGCCGAATACTTCCTTATTTACTGTAGGGATTGCAGATAGCTGTCAACATTATTCTGAATATTCTCGACTGCCTGCTTCGAGGTTTCATTGTTCTTCATTACCAGATCAAATTGTGTAACGATGTCGCTCTGGAAAGTTCCCAACCAGGTACTGTCATACCATTTCGATGCAACAACATTGTAGCCATCTGGATTGGATTTGATAACCTCGGAAATGGCGTCCGCATACTCTGCAGGCATTACATCATTAAGCAGCGAAAGGAAGTTTACATTGGAAGGAATGGCATTGGTATCAATTAGCCACTGCTGTGCCTCAGGATCAGTTACAAGGAACTTAAGGAATGCCCATGCAAGATCCTTTTGCTTGCTTTCTTTATAAATGGCTATATTCAAATCACCCACATTACTGCTGGTTATGCCTTTATGCTCACCCTCTTGAATTTTTGGCAGAGGCAGGAACATATAACGATCCTCCAGACCGGCCACCTTTATCTTGTTATAAATGTTATACACACTTTCCGACCAAACCATAGCGATATTGTTATCGGCGGTATAAGCATTTGTCAGATCAAGTCCCTCTAAGTAATCCGGGCTGCTGTAATTTCCCAGTGTCTTAAAATAATCAAAGATCTGAGCGGTCTTATCCGTATTGAAGTTAACCTTGGTGTTTTTTAACTCAGGTGCAAAATCCAGAATTTCATTATTAAAGGCTCTGCCCATTAAAATATAATTCTTGTTTGCATCAGAGGCTTTAATCATGCTGATACCATAGGTTTGCTTGCCTGTCACTGGATCCGTACCAGTTGTCTTCTTTGCGAGCTCCACGATGTCGTTAAGTGTCCAGGATGCATCCGGAAGTTCAACATTATAGTTCTGGAAAATCTGCTTATCGATAACTACAAGTACCGGATTCACCGAATAGGATAAACCGTAGGGGTGGGTTTCCGTCATATTCTCCGGATTTCTCCGGTAGGGATAGAAGGTAATAGAATCCTTCACCTCGGGGTCCGCATCAATATAAGATGTAAGATCAAGACAATAATCCGCATTGCCGTTGCCGTGAATCAGAATGTCATATTCACCCGATAATGCTGCTGTCTGAACTGCTGCCTTCCAGTTATCCCAGGGAATCGGTTCGATCTCCAGCTTAACATTAGGGTATAGCTCCTTCCATCTTTCTACCAATACCTTGTAGCCAGGTCTTTCCATTCCTGTTACCATATCTGTTGTCCCGTTTTCACCTACCTCGGTAAATAATCCGGGGCCATACAGCTTTAAGGTCGCCGTTACATCACTAATAACCCCACTTGACGTATCAGCTGGGCTACTATCAGCAGGACTGCTGCTGACAACTGGAGTGGCTGTCGCCTGATCCGTCTTTGCAGTATCCGGTGATTTTGTTGAACATGCCGTCATTGAGAATATACCCAATGCCAGAATTATTAGAACCGCCATCATTTTTTTGTAATTCTTCATAAAATATCCTCCCATAAGGTGTTTTGAAGTTTAATAACGTTATTAATTACTTACAGGTTCATTATAATGTAACCTCTTATATTATTAATCATCTGAGGGACTAATTTTTTTAAAAGGTTTTTGTTCTGCCTAAACAAAAATTATTTTGAAGCATTTATAAATGTGCGCTCGCTGGGCACACCAGTCAAAAAGGAGCCCTCCCTTATACGGGGAGCGCTCCTTTTTAAAATTCTATGATTAAATCATTTCCTTACATGAGGCTATTTATATTTAAGATAGAAATAAAAGCAGTCCATAAACTGCCTGTCCGCATTGCAAACCAGAGGATTCATGTTTAATACCTCTCGAATTTTATCAAGTCGATACACCAGCGTATTTTTATGAATATGCATAATTTCGCTTGCCTTAACAAGGTTGTAGTCCGTACTGATCAGTACTTCAATCAATTCGACATAATTATTCACAAATTTTTTACCAAGTTGCTTTTTCAGTACCAGAAAGATAGAATGGAATTCCGGAAGTGTTACCATCGTCTCAAGATACTTAATAATATAATCATAAAAATAAAAGTTCCCTGTTTTGCCGATATACTTATTCATCCATTCGCACAAAAGATATGCCTGTCGATAATAAAGGATATCATCCTGAATCGGACCAATATAGATTCCGTATTTCAGATTATTCTGCCTTGCATACTGAAGAAATGGGCTCAGGAATTCACCAATAATATATTTATAATCCTGCATTACCGTTTCAATTTTGCACTCAATGCTTTTCAGCACAAAGATACATCCGTCTCTGGTAAGATCAGATAAATCCTGCCTGCTGTACATCGGGTTGCTTCTTATGATATTCATAACCTTATCTTCATTCCCTGCCCAGTTTTTAATTGATATCAAAATCGGTACGCGCATCAGCTTTTCACTTAGCTGCATTGCAACCGCATACGGTTCAATATCCTCCCGTTTATAATTATCGTTAAAGAAGATAAGGTGCAGCATTTGCTCGCTCAAATTGTATTTCTTGATATTTTCATATTTATAGAACTCGAACTCCAACATTACCTCTGCAGACAGCTTAGCCATCTTCGCTATCGGCATAACCTCAAGCGGATCTCCGAGGATACCAAGGGCTCCGATCTTTGTCTTGTTGGTAAATAATGCAATAATCACACCTTCCTTAACATTATCTCTGAAATTCTCGGCTCCATGCTCGACAATCATAATGTCCTTATCACCCTTAATAATCTGATAAGCCACCTCATGAAACATACCGACAATCTCCTTTGGTCTGCTGGCTATTACCATACCGTTTTCATCCATGATGCAGATATTATATTCCGTAAACTGTGAAATCCGATCAATTAACCTGTTTGCCAATGAGCCTTCCATATTCCTGTCCCTCTCTGCTTAATCCAAATGTCCTATGAGTCACTTATTGAGCCGCCGATTCGTAATGAAGCCTCCGCCATTGTTGATTTTCTGATTATCAAGCTGGTGGGTATTTTTATCACTTCATTATAGCTTACGTCATCTGATAACCCTTGCATTTTTTCCACAAGCAGCTGTGCCGCAAGCATTCCTATATATGCTCTATTCTGCTGGATGGTTGTAATCCCTCCGTTATAATACCCGCTTATATTAATATCATCAAAACCTATTACAGACAAATCATCCGGTACCCTGTATCCTTTCTCTGCCAGCACCTCAATCAAGGCCAGAGCATAATAATCACAGGCTGCAAAAACAGCTGTCGGCATATCCTTCTCACATTGCTGCAAAAGTTTTCTGGCCGCAAGCATTCCTGCTTCTTCATTAAATTTGGCTGCTTCCACATAATACTCCGGCTTTTGCTGAAGCTGCTTCTCCTCAAGAAAACTTAGATATGTTCTATACCTCTCCATACCTGCTCCAGCCTTCATCTGCGGACCGCCTATGTGTGCTATCTTTCTATGTCCCAGCTGATATAAATGCTCCATAGCCTGCTTGGTACCCATCTCATTATCAGAAACTACCGCCTGTACCCCCGGAAAACCTGACTCTACAGAAATCATCTGTATATTTCCATCCAATATAACATTTATTTTTTTATCAAAGGGTAGACTGAGAGCCAGCAAAATTCCGTCCACATTTCTATACCTGCAATGCTCCAGATAAGAAATTTCATGCCCTCCAATATTCCTGTTTAGGAATATTGTGTCATATCCATTTTGCCCTGCGGTTTTTTGAAAACTCTGCAGGATTGCACTGTAATGAGGATGCATGATGCCCGTGCCCTTCTCATCCTCCAGAATCACCGCAATTGTCCAGGATTTCTTCATCACCAGTGATTTTGCCGTGGTATTCGGTATAAAATCCATATCCTTAATTGTAGCTTCAATAACCTTTCTGGTGGCCGGGCTAATTCCCTTATAATTATTAATTACTTTTGAAACGGTAGATATTGAATATCCGGTGGCTTTGGAAATATCATGTATTGTGGCCATATATCCCCCTGATCAATATATTGTATTTATAGAAGATAATACAAATTCATGGAAAACGTTTTCCATATTATAATCTATTATGCAGTACCTGTCAAGTAAGATGTCTTTCAGGCAGAGCTGTAAGGTAACCTTCCATTCTTTCATACCATACTGTTTTATCATTTTATATTTGGTTTTTATGTAATTAGCCATTAGATTGCGTCCCGTCGTGGTCCAGCTTCGCTGGATACATGCGCACGTAAAAAAGGACAGTTATGGGACTGTCCTTTTTCGGAGAAGGTATTTTTGTTACTTATGGGGGTGTAGCAAAAACTATATAATGTATTGGGGTTTACATGCATAGTATATCACGGTGCTTAAAATAAGTGTGCACAAACTTTACAAATTTTTCACTTTAATTCCGTCAAAATGCACAATACTATTTTAATACTTAAATTTTCTTAAATATTACAACCAACTTCATTCTATCCCTAATGGTACACCCACCCTTTACTTTAGCCTACTATTTCATTACCGAATAAAGCCTCAAATTCCTCTCTTGTAATTCTTTCTTTTTCTATTAGAAGATTCGCACAAGCATCCATTACAGTTCTATTCTCAAGCAGTATTCTTTTCGCTTCCTTATAGCACTCATCAATAATTGCTCTAACCTCATCATCAATACGGTTTGCGACGCTCTCACTATAGCTTCTTGTATGTGCCAAATCCCTTCCGATAAATACCTCATCATCATCGTTGTCATAATTAACCATACCAATCGCTTCAGAAAAACCATAACGGGTAATCATAGCCCTGGCAGTCTTGGTGGCAACCTTGATATCCTGAGACGCACCAGTTGTAATATCATCAAATATTATTTCTTCGGCAGCTCTGCCTGCGAGATCTACTATAATCTCCTGCCTCATTCTGCCCTTAGTCTGAAACATCTCATCTTTTTCCGGAAGCGGCATGGTAAAGCCTGCAGCTCCATTACCGGTTGGAATGATTGAAATAGTATAAACCGGGCCTACATCAGGCAGTTTATGGAACAATATTGCATGACCTGTTTCATGATAAGCTGTAATTCTTTTTTCCTTGTCGGTAATTACCTTACTCTTCTTCTCAGTACCGATACCAACCTTAATAAAGGCCTTCTTAATATCCTCAAAATTAATAAAACTACGGTTATCTCTTGCCGCACCAATCGCAGCTTCATTCAATAAGTTCTCTAAATCCGCACCGGTAAAGCCTGCAGTCGTCTGTGCAATCTGCTTTAAGTCCACATCATCGCCTAGCGGTTTTCCCTTCGCATGTACTAAAAGTATCTCTTCCCGGCCCTTAACATCCGGACGCCCAACCGTAACCTTCCGGTCAAAACGACCGGGCCTAAGAATTGCAGGATCAAGGATATCCACGCGGTTCGTTGCAGCCATAACGATGATACCTTCATTTACGCCAAAACCATCCATCTCGACTAAGAGCTGGTTTAAGGTTTGCTCTCTTTCATCATGGCCGCCGCCCATTCCAGTACCTCTTCGTCTAGCAACCGCATCTATCTCATCTATAAATACGATACAGGGTGAATTCTTCTTTGCTTCTTCAAACAAATCCCTGACTCTCGATGCACCGACACCAACAAACATTTCTACGAAATCCGAACCGGAGATTGAGAAAAACGGTACGCCAGCCTCCCCTGCTACCGCCTTACCCAGTAATGTCTTACCAGTTCCCGGAGGTCCCACAAGGAGCACTCCCTTAGGAATTCTTGCCCCGACTTGTATATATTTTTTTGGAGACTTCAAGAAATCAACAATTTCCTTCAGCTCATCCTTTTCCTCATCTAAACCTGCCACATTCTTAAAGGTCGTATTCTTATTCTCATCCGTCGTCATCTTGGCCCGGCTCTTACCGAAATTCATTACCTTACTGTTACCACCGCCAACCGATGCCTGATTAGATAGGAAGGAAAACAATACGATAATAATGATAAACACCAGAATATACGGCAGGACAGAGGTTAAAAACCAGTTTGGCTTATCAATATCATGGAAATAATATTCCTCTATCCCTGCTTCCTTTGCTATTCTTTCAATTTCCTTTACATCCGGTACAAAGAAGCTTTTTTCTTTATCCTCTGTCGTAGTAACAGTAACCTCTCCGGTATATACCTCAACGTTTGGATATACATCAATGGCACTAATATGTTTCTGTTCTATATCCTTAATAAACTTGGCATAGTTATAATCATCCGAACCCTTAAAATCAATGCTGCTGGATAAATAATAAGCTACAATTACGATCAGCAGTATGATGATATACCAACCATATCCTCTCATCTGTTTTCTCACTGAATAACCTCCTTAAAATCATTTAATCACTCAATTGTATTAGATAATACACCTTCCTCTGTTTGTATTGTACTATATATGAAAACCAGCCTTCCTATTCCACAACTCCGACATAAGGAAGGTTTCTGTAATATTGGTCATAGTCAAGCCCATAACCAACAACAAATTCATCCGGGATTACAAAGCCTACATACTTTACATCTACATTTGTTACTCTGCGGTCAGGCTTATCAAGTAAGGTGCAGATCTCTAAGCTTTCTGGTGCTCTGGTCCCAAGAAGCTCCTTTAGATATGCCAAGGTTCTTCCAGAGTCTATGATATCCTCTACGAGGAGAACATTCTTGCTCTGTATTGATTCATCCAAATCCTTTAGTATCCGGACTCTGCCTGAGCTAACTGTTTCACTTCCATAACTGGACACAGACATAAAATCAAGAGTAACCGGTATTGTAAGTCTTTTGGCAAGTTCACAGGTGAAAAAAATACTTCCCTTTAATATACACACAAGATGAACACTTTTACCTTCATACTCGCTGCTGATCTGTTCGGCCATCTCCTTGATTCTAAGGTTAACCTGATCCTCTGATATCATGACTCTAACTTTACCTGTCATTATTAATTTCCTCCAAATCAATCATTTTCATCGAAAGTACCTTCTTAGTAGCTTCCTCTACTTTATATCTTTCACTCATCCGTTCCCCGTCACCCAGTATCCACATAACATGCTTTCCATCCGTAATCAGAAGCTTACTGTCTCTTAATTTATGAGGAACTTTACGATCAATAAAATAATCCTTTAGTTTTTTATTACCGCCAAAGCAGTTGATTTGAATATAATCCCCTTCTTTTCTGGTTCTTATTTCAACAGCATTCTCTATTTTATCATAATCAAACCACTTTTCACAACTACTTTTCGGAATAGGTATATTATTTTTATATTCAATAATTTCTGTTACCAAAGATTTTTGAAGCCAGGGTATATCTACTCTGCCAGGTATCTCCAATTTTACAGGCGAAAATGCTTCTTTTGATGCTATATCTATTTTTTCATTATCATGATAAAGTATAATATCTTCATATTCCCGCTCCGCTATCATTCTATAGGGTAGATGCACCTGTCTGCCTACCTGCTTATCAAGCAAAGAGGAAATAGCCTCTACATGCTTTGCCTCAAGATCCTTTTTCCTCCCTGCAAGACTCTCCAATAGCATCATCAATATGCCCTTCCTAATCACTACTGGTTCTTCAAGAAGTGCCTGAACCGATAACCGATAAATCTCGTTATCCTGCCTTACAAGCCTCTGGTAGCTTCTTTTTATATTTTCATCCATATACATAAATGCTTCTCTAAGTAAGGATGCAGCCTCATTGATATTCTCAATTGCTCCTAAATTAATTTCATCTACGGCATACTTTAAAATACGATTACGAATTTTATTTCTACTGTAGTCCTCAGTTAGATTGGAGGAATCCGTTATGAAGGGGATTTCTACCTGACATAAATACGCCTCTATCTCACTACGCTCTATACCTAAGAGAGGTCTGATAATGGTAAGCTCTCCAAAATCCTCCTTTAGGATACGTTTTGCATCAATCCCTGAAAGTCCCTTCAAGCCTGAACCTCTGAACAGATTAAAAAGAACAGTTTCTGCATTATCATTTTTATTATGCGCAATTGCAATTTTATTAAACTTTTTTAACCTACAAGTTTCTATAAAAGCTTCATAGCGTACCTTTCTGCCAGCCTCCTCCTCTGATAAGCCTTGTTCCGTCGCAAGCTTCTTAACATCATAAGAGTAGCTTAAATAATCAATCCCCAAGCGGTTACATAGCGCTTTTACAAATTGTTCATCCCTGTCTGCCTCATTACCCCTTATTCTGTGATTGACATGTACGACTGTCAGCTTAGCTAGATCCTCTCCTAAGAATTCCTTCAGTACATACAAAAGGCAGACAGAATCAGCACCGCCCGAAACTCCTGCAACAATCCTATCTCCCTTTTCTATCATCTTATTCATTTTAATGTAATCCAATGCTTTACTTAACATCTTAATCCTATCTTTTATTCCTTATAATTATAATTTTTTCCGAAACATCCTGAAATCAATTAATATTCTAACCCTTTTAATATGATATTTCAATTGTATTTTATCCATGTATATAGATAGGCTCTCAGTATTTAAAAATGATACCCATACGGTTATATTAATTTATAGCCTTACCTTTATTTCAGCCAAATTCCCGCAGTAATAACAGTCATATCATCCTTTGGAGTAAAATTACTTTGCTGCAAGGTCCGATCAAGAATTCTATTTGCAATTTCCTGCGGGTTTTTACTTTTTATCTCCATAATCAACTGTTCCATAGCCGCCTCCTTATTCTCTTCCTTCAGACTGTCTAAGACACCGTCTGTAACCATGATAATGATATCCCCTTCATATAGCTTCTTTGTTACCGTATCATAATCAACGCTGCCAAACATTCCAATCGGCAGGGTAGTAGAGGTAATGGTCTCAACCCAACTCTCCCTTTTAATAAAAGCAGCCGCAGCTCCTATTTTAATAAATTCACACATTCCGCTAAATAAATTAATGATACTCAAATCAATTGTTGAGAAGGTCTGCCGGTCCGACTTCAGAACGAGACTGGAATTGATTAGTTTAATAGCAGTCTCTGCTTTAAACCCGGATTCTATCATCTGCTCCAGCAAGGACATTACAAACTCACTTTCATCACCTGCTTCTTTACCGGTTCCCATACCATCGGATAAGGCGAGCATATACTCTCCCGTTTCCATTTTTAAAACAGAAAAATTATCTCCGGAGACTGTCTCCTTCATGGCTCTTGACACACCGGTTAATAGCTTAAACTTTGTATCCTCTATAAATATAAATTCCTCATATTCCTTCGCCAAGACCGCTTTGGAAGCCTCCGATACTGCCATCTTAACGCCCAAAATTTCAGATATTGCAGCTGCTGCCTCCTTTGCCGTGATACATCTTCCTCCCTTTGCTGCAGCAATGAGATACACTTCCTTACGCTTATCGCCGCGTTCAAATATCGTAATTTCCTTCGTGTGTATATGCTCGGAGCGGAGTCTTTTTATCACCTTTTCCTCTTCAGAGCGTGCCGCTTCCACTGCTCCATAGATGTCTCCTGTTATATCCTGAATTACCGTTGATACTTCCTTTAGTTGCTCGGCAATCACCTCTCTGCTCTCTGAAATCCGGTTATGCCAAATCTGATTTAACTTTACTATCTCAAAGCCGCGATTCGTCTCTTTGATAAATTCGTCCGCACAAATACAGTCTGTAAGAAACTCCTCCGGTATATCCTCTCTGGCGATAACCCCCTTCTTCTCCGCGGCCTCAAAAAGAGTACAGGCTGCCTGATATGTCTGTTTAAACTTATTTTCCCAGCAAATATTACAGTTAATGCAATTCTTACATAACTTTTCTGATATGTCTTCAAAAATACTATTGATTTCGTTTTGCTTTAACTTCGTCTGCTTTTCCGTGATAATATCAAGGGTTTTGGATAACTTTAGAAATGAATCAGAAAATATCCTCATCCGGGTCTTCGCAATCTTCCTTAAATTCGAAGAGGCCAGAAGCTCCTGACGGCCAGTACCTCCTGCTGCATCAACCCGGTAAATCAGACTACCTGGAAGCAGCAGGAATATAATAACTGCTGAAACCAAAGCTCCGATTTCCTGAATGGTAAGCTCCATAGTCTCATTCACAAGCCCCATAAGAGAAGCAGTAATGATATAAATAGATGCTGTGGGGAACCTCCCCATCTCTCTGAATACAGCTGGGATAATGCCCATCATAGTATACATGGCTACATCCGATACAGGTTGTCCCCGCAGGCTTAGCACAAAGCCGCATACCGCACCGGTTATCGTACCCTGACCCACTCCATATTTATAGGTAAAGAACAATATAACAAAAAGCACTGTTGTTTCTATCGGTGCAACATAAGCATTTTTAAAGTCAGGTATCGCATATATGATTACCGCCACAATGACTGCGATACTAACCATTTGCTCATTATTCATTTTAAAGCCCTTCGCCTTCTGAAGGATATAATCAACTCCATTCTTAAAAACAATGGATGAAATAATAGCTATTACAGACTCGAGCACTGCTAAAAAAATAGCTTTTCGTGTAAAGGCAGCCGGATATAGCTGCAGTATGGTAATGACGAATAAAAAAAACGTGGGTAAAACATAAAATACTTGCTTTTGTATACTCCACTTTCTGATAAAGGGTGCTTCCATAAATACAAGTGCTCCGATCATGGCTAGGGTATATTTCATCAGTTGTAACGGCTCCATAACAGAAGCTGCGCCAAGAAAAGCTGTAATGAGAGCCATGGCTTTTCCTGCATTACCATTGCAGGATGCTGTGAAGTACCCAATTAGCAAAGGATTCATCCCATAAAAGGATACTCTTGCGATGTTAAAGCCTATAATATGAATGAACAGCGCTCTTTTGTTTATAGTTTTCATTTTGTTATTCCTCCTGATTCTCTCACGTTGGTTCAAGACTGTGTTGTTATTATAGGCAGGAGAATATAAAATCTTTGTCAAAATAAATATGTACTAACTAAAAACTTTTTGACAAGAACTCCATTGAAAAGGCGATAATCTCGAATATAGGGGGCTCACTTCGTTTAAGAACATAAAAACCCTTTACGCTTATTTACATTAGGTAATTGCGAAACGATATAGTTTTTCTAATTGTATACACAGCATATACTATTCCTTCGCTCCAACGCTCCTATGAGCTTAACTTCCGCTCCGGAATAGTATATGCTGTGTATACAATACTTACAATTAATGAGTTTCGCAATTATCTATTATTTACA
>JAEZTJ010000047.1 GCA_023421505.1 Bacillota bacterium | reverse complement strand
GTCCCTGGGTGGCAATCCAGTTTTCCAGCTCGAATTCATTGACACGCACATTAAGACCGTATTCGGCGTCCGTTTTCGCAACCAGTTCCGGCAGGATCTTCGCCATCTCGTCGATGGTCCCGGGAACTTCAGCCCCAATCTGATCCAGATAGTCCTGATTGTAATACAGCATCAGTGCCGAGATGCCCCATGGCACGCCGATCATCTTTCCATCGATGGAATGGGAGGAAACCGCGTTGGGAATCAAATCTTCTTTTTTTAATGTAGCCTCCGTGCCGGAGATATAATTTTCCGCCCATACGGTGCGAGCATAGTCTCTGACAATACTGACCGACTCCCCATAGAGTTGAATCACATCCGGCATATTGGCAATATCATCAGTCGACATGGCGGCGGTTAATGCGTCCGTTCCTGGCCAGTTCTGGAATACGCCGGTGACATGAATGCCCTTCTCTTTGCCAATGGTCTCATTGAATAAACTGATCTGTTTTTCTGTAATATCCGCAAAGATGCTGTCCATGGAGTGCCAGAAAGTCAGCTCCTCCATCCCGTCCCCGCCATCCATGACTTCCGCGGCAGTTTCTGCCTCGCTGCGGGCTTCGGTTTTCTGACCGTCGTCCGTCGTTGTACTCCCTGCGTCATTGCTGCCCTGCCCGCTGCATGCACTCAGCCCTGCCACCATTGACGCCGCCAGCAAGAATGTAACCGTTTTCTTCATGTTCATAATACTTCCTCCTTCTTTGCTTTCACTTCTTCTTGGATTTTCTTTCTTTTATCTATTCTTTCACAGCACCCGTCATCATACCGGCAACGATTCTCCTCTGGAATACGAGGAAAAGCAGCACGGTCGGAATCAATGCCATGATAACTCCCGCCATAACCGGCCCGAAAATCGAAGACTCACGGTCTTTCAGCATGGTAATCCCCACCTGTATGGTCCTCAGTTCGTTTTTATTGGTGACCAGCATCGGCCACACATATTGGTTCCAGACACTGACAAACGACGACAAAAAGACAGTTGTCAGAATCGGTTTGCTGGTAGGCAGAAGGATTGCCGTGAAGAACCGTATATTCCTGCATCCATCCACATAGGCCGCTTCCTTCAGGCTCTTGGCAAACGACAGGAAGTGCTGGCGCAGCAGAAAGATATTGGTCGCCGACACCAGGAAAATAGAACACACGCCCAGATAGGTATTAATAAGTCCCAACCTGCTGATGGTGGTGAAATTCGACACAATCAATACATCCGGCGGAACCATAATCGTCGACAGCGTCAGTGCGAACAGGAGCCGCTTGCCCTTAAATTCAAAGAACGAGAAGGCAAATGCTGCCATCGTCGCAATCACCATCCGGCTCATGCTGCAAAGCAGTGCGACGATAAAGGAGTTGAGCATATAGCGCCATAAAGTCGTCCGTGTAAAAGCAATCCTATAGTTTTCAAAGGTCACCTCGGGTGGCAGCAAATTCGGCGGCTTAGCTAACACCGCCCTCTGCTCCATCAGTGAGACCGACAATGCATACAGGATAGGGAACAGGATCACCAGTGCCAGCCCGATGCAAAATAATTGAACAAAGACATCCCAGAGTTTCTTCGCTTTCATTGGTAATGTACCCCCTTCTTCTCCCATAAAAAGCCTAACATGGAAGCCGCCAGAGTCAGGATAAAGGCAATAATGGCCGCCGGATTCGCGTTGGTATAATTGCCCGTCGCCGAAATCTGTTTATAGATGTACTGCATGATTGTTATGGTGGAATTCTGCGGCCCGCCGTCAGTCAGGACATTAACCAGGCTCATCATCATCATGCTGAAAGCCAGGTCCGTGATAATTAAGTAGAACATCGTCGGCGAGGTCAGTGGCACAAAGATCTTCGTCAACTGACGAAACTCCGATGCGCCGTCCAGCCGGGCACTCTCGATAACGTCCTGGGGAACGCTGCGGACCGCCGACAGCATGAAGATGAAGGCGTAGCCGGTGGAAAGCCATATTTGAATCACAGCAATGGAGATCATCGCGATCTTCGGGTTATTCAGCCACTGGACATTCCAGCCGAAGAAACCGTTCAAAAAGCCTAGCGAAGGAACATAGAGCAGCTGAAAGATCATTGCGGTCACTGAAGATGCCATCGCCATCGGCACCGCAAAGCCGGCCTCGTAAAAAACCGAGGTCCGCCGACGCTTATTCGCAAGCAAAGCCAGCAGCATGCCAAACACCTTGGAGATCGGCACGGTCAGTATCGTATACCACAGAGTGTTGCCAATTGCTTTTACGAACACCTTGTCGCTCAGGATATATGTATAGTTTTGAAACCAGACAAATCTTTTTAGATTACCCAATGCATCAACAATAAAGAAACTCTTGTAAATCGTCTCCAGAAATGGATAAAACGTAAATACCGCGAACAGAATCATCGCCGGTGCCAGCCAGAGATATGGTTCCAGGCTCCGGAGCAGTTTCCTGTTTGATTTTGGCCTATCGTTCATGCTTACACCCCGCTTTTATTGACTTATCTGCGGCACTATCGACTTGGGAAGGCAAAATCGCTTCACCGCCTCAATCACGCCATAGATATCCTCATTTGTGCAAACATAGTCTGCGCATTGTTTCAACCCTTCTACCGAATTGGCTACCGCCACACCGATACCAGCTGTCTCCAGCATATCAATATCATTGATTTCATTGCCGATGGCCAGCACATCCTGCAAGTCAATTCCCAGATATCCGGCCAATCGCCGGATAGCATTGCCTTTGCTGCTGCCACTAGGCATAATCTCAATCCCTCTGGCATCGTAACGGACGATGTTAAAGGTCCCCGTTGACACATCTAGCTTTTCAACGACCGAATCAATCCTACCCGGATAGAGCGGATCGATAATCAGCAGCTTCTGAATCTTTGCGGCAGGAAACTCCGCCGCCGAAGGATGATAAACTTTATTCCATTTACCGAACTTGTCCATATGACGCTGAATGTAAGCGTTGCGGCGGTATGCCGCCTCACAGTCGCCATTGCTGATGATGATTGCCAAATCTAAGGAATCGGCAAAGTCGATTGCCGGCTTCATCTCCATCGGATCCAAGAAATCATTCCAGATAAACCGCCCTTGTCCGTATGCTCCCGAACCGTTGCAGACGATCGTCGGCAGCTTGATATGAAGGCGCTTCGTGAATTCCTCCATCATCGGGGCAGTCCTGCCACTGGCGAGGGTAAACTTGATCCCATATCGCCGCAGGAGCTCATCCAATTCATCAATCGCCGGCGAGAGAACCTCATCCTCTCCCAGCAGGGTCCCGTCAATATCGCTGACTACCAGTTTAACAGCCATGTTTCCACTCCTTTTTCTAAACACAGATTCACTCCGCTATACATGCGGTACCACTGGCATGTATCCTTATCTGTTATCCATTATTATAGGGTAATTGCCTGTTCTTATCTAAAACTGGGTAGACTTATTTTGTCATATTTTCGACTATATCAATCAAAAATTTTATTAATATAAGAAAAAATGCTATTTATGCGGCAGCCGTCCGGCATAAATAGCACTAATCTAGCAAAAATAACGTTTATTCGACTTTCTTGTATTGTCCTGGGGTTTGTCCGATCTGTTTTTTGAACAGCTTGATAAAATAAGAAAAATTATCATATCCGACGCTGAGCGACACCTCGCTGACCGTAAGGCCGGTGGTTCGCAGCAGAGTCTGGGCCTCCTGGATCCGTTTGTGAATGCTGTAC
>JAEZTJ010000015.1 GCA_023421505.1 Bacillota bacterium | reverse complement strand
TCCTCTTTCCGCACAGGCAGACAACCATACATTTATTATAACGGAAAGTGTGCACAAGTAAAATCAGGTCTATAACTACACCTAGAATTTAGTCGTGCAAACTGGAATTTACTTTTTCATTTTAGATTTACTTTTTCATTTTAGACTTAATTATGAATCTATAGAAATATGTATTTACTTTGTAGATTTTAATGGTAAAATATGGACAAAGAAGTATTTTTATATAAATATAAATGAATTACTAATTATATTTATTAACAGACTTTTAAGATAATGGGTAATAATAATGTACATAACATTTAGTCAAATAAGAATTTTATGGAGAGGTATATGAACAAACCCAGAATGATAATCTTTGATTATGGTCACACCTTACTTTATGAACCAGAATTTGATTTTTTACGTGGCGAAAAAGAAGTCTACAAGCATATTGTAAAAAATCCAAGACAGTTGACAATAGATGAAATTAACAAATTCGGAACAGAATTATTTCAAAAATATAATGTCTGTCGAAATCAGGGATTTGAACTGCATGAGTGGCAAATGTTAAGACTGCAATATGAATACCTTGGAATCAAACTAGATATTTCTTATGCCGAGGCTGAAAAAATTTTGTGGAACCATGTTTCATGGGGAGCATGTATGCCATTTGTGAATGAAATGCTGGTTTGTCTCAAAGAAAACGGAATCAGAAGTGGTGTTATCAGCAATATAGGTTGGTCAGGAAAAGCTTTGACAGATAGAATAAATCGATTGCTTCCTCAAAATCAGTTTGAATTTATTATTGCTTCTAGTGAATACGGAATAAGAAAACCAAATTCTATGCTTTTTGAATTAGCACTTCAAAAAGCAAATCTGCAACCAAGTGATGCCTGGTATTGTGGAGATAATATCAAAGCTGATGTATATGGAGCAAGAAGTGCAGGTATTTTTCCTGTATTTTATGAAGATGAGACAGTAGAGAACCCATGGCAGAGGCAGAATGACGGTCTTCAGATTGATTTTGAACATTTACACATACATAGTTGGGTTGAAATGATAAATATCATTGATGGGTTTATTTGAGTAAGGAAAAAATCCAATTTGTCGGGTAGATTGCAACTGCTCATTATATTTAATAGACATATGGATAGTATAGATAATAGAGATTTGCAGATGGTGGCAAGTGCGAAGGATTTATATTTCAAAATTAATATCAAGTTTGAATGGGGGATATAAAGTGAGGAAAATACCTTTATACAATACTTTTAAGAAGATTAGTCCTATAAATAAAGGAATGTCAGGTGACAAGAAGTATTATATTGAAGATGAGGATGGAAAACATTTTCTGCTTCGTGTTGCAGAGTTTTCTGAATATAAACAGAAAAAAGCTGAGTTTGAATTAATAAAGAACATGAATAACCTTGATGTCCCAATGCCTTTTCCTATTGATTTTGGTTTATGTGATGATGGAAAAAGTGTATATACTTTACTCAGTTGGGTTGAGGGTGAAGAAGTCGAAACCACTTTATCAAAACTTAAAGATAAGGAGCAATATAAGTTAGGTATAAAGTCTGGAGAAATCCTACATAAAATTCATAGATTACCAGCCCCTAATGGAAGTGATAATTGGATATTACGTTATTTTACAGTCATCAATGAACGATTAGAAGCATTTCGTTCTGAAGGTGTACCGTTTGAAGGCGATGAAATAATTTTAAACTATCTTGATACAAATAAAGCCTTATTGAGAGAACGACCACAATGTTACCATCACGGTGATTATCATATGGGTAATATGATAAAATCCAACGATGGAAGCCTTTATATTATTGATTGGCATACAGTCGATTTTAATAATTATGGAGACCCATGGTATGAATTTAATCGTATAGGTACGGAATTCCCAGCATTTGTATCGGGACAAATTGATGGTTATTTTAATAATAAACCTCCAGAAGAATTTTGGAAGTTATTAGCATTTTACTTATCTGCAAGTGCAATAACTTCTATTGTATGGTCAAAATATTTTGCACCAGAGAGATTGAATTCTATATTGAAATTAAATAAAGATATTCTTTATTGGTTTAATGATATGAAAAGTATTGTTCCGATTTGGTATTGTACAGAATTTATGGAGAATATAAGAAGTTAGCAATTGTCCCCAATTACGAGTTGGAAGGGGGGAAGAAAAACCCCTCCTTCAATAGTATTAATCATAGTATAGATTACTTTCTACCCAACCCTAGTTTGCTGTCCAAATCATTGATTTTATCGACATTGGTTCGAGCATTATTATTTGAGGAAAATTCTATCCTAGATGGTTCAACGTAGCCAAAGCTAGAACGCAATAAAAACAGGTTTGCTGTTGGATAACGCTCTGAACGTTGAATATAGGACATTTCAATAACATCATTTGCAGTTCTGATTTCTTATTTTAATAATTGTTACTGTCATGTTTACAAGTGAGTGCTGGAAATTGTTATATTAGGAGGTTTGTTTATGTCACATAGTAAACTAAATAAGCGAGGGAACTCATTATATCTTGACAAATGGAATCCTCCATCTAAAAAATATATTAACGTCTGCAATATATGTGGACGCCAAGGTTACAGTCCGGTAATTTTAGAAGCGAATTTTTATAATAGAACTCCCGATGTCCACTCAGAAAAAAGTGCTATATATAATGAATTAATAAAAATACTAAAGCCATTGCCATTGGACGAATTAGGTAGATGCGAAGTCTGTACAAAAATACAGGATGAACAGTAAAATCATTACTGTCTACTTATTCATTAAAACAGGATTACTATACATGCATAAAACAAAAAAATGAAGTGGAGAATTGCCGATGAATACATTGGTGTTGAAGAAGTTTATATTAGCAGGCAATAAGTTAATGTTTAATAGCGTTATATATTGTTTTGGTTTATCAAATGGAGATTACTAATCTTAAGAGGATGATAAAGTGAATAAATATGAAAAATTGATTAATGATTTAAAATTAAAACATATAAAATTTGATAAAGGCCTCACTGATGAAGAAATAGTAAAGATTGAAAAAACTTATGACATTTATTTTCCTAAGTCATTACGAGAGATGTATCAAATAGCTTTACCTGTTTCAAAGTCATTTTATAATTGGAGAGATTTTAATGAATCAAATATTAATAATATACAGGATATGTTAAATCGGCCATTAGAAGGTGTTCTTTTTGATATAGAAGAAAATGTTTTTTGGGATAGCAGTTGGGGTGAAAAACCTACTGAATTGTCAGAGACAAAACAAAAATGTATAAATGAAATGCAAAAAGTCCCTAAGTTGATACCGATATATGGACATAGATATATTCCTGTAGTAAATGGAGTCGATAATCCACCCATAAGACGGATGTCATATACTATGGAATTGATTTAGAAAACTATTTTCGGATTGAATTTGATTTTTTGAAGTGGGATTTTATTAACGAAGCAATAGATAAAGAGGAAATTGCATTAATACCTTTTTGGAGTCAATTCTGTTATTATAATTAACGATTGAAACGAGGTTCATATATGAAAAGTGAATTTCCTTATGAAGAGTATAAAGATACAAAAATATGGAATGTAATAGAAACTGCAGTGAGTAATTTAGTGGATAATTCTGATTTAGAGGAAAAAACGGATAGAAGGTATATTGTGGGTTATTTGTGTAAAGCATTGGATGCATCAGGAATTAATATGAAGCAGACAATTAAGTAACGATAATATATAGTGATTAACGGAATTTTAAGCTTATGATTTCTTGCTTGAATTTCTAATATCTGTGGGAGATGATATGATAGATAATTTGGATGTTGATATTGATGAAAAGTTATGGTTTTTTTAAAAAGATGAGGATTGCTCGGGGAAACATTTTATCTTAGGGAATCCACATACATTTCATGGAAGGATTATGGGTTTTTGTCCTCAGAGAAAGGAAAGTTTTATTTCACTGTTACAGAAATTAAGAGCATGTCAATTGGAACTGAATATTGTATAAAGGGACTTTTAACAGGAAATGAGCCAGAAGCTCCTATTAGCCAAGCTGGTGATACAATATATTCTGGAGAAGAATATGATTTTTGGGCGAAAAGTATTCAACTTTTTCATGAGTATGGATACTGGCATAAAGGCCAAAGGCATTGTGATAAATGCGGAAAGAAATTATATAATTCTTGGCCCCATTTTGAATGTGAAGAATGTAAAAAGTAAATTCTGTTATCTTTTTATACGATTACAAGAAAATAAACAATATTGTTGCCTGGAGCGCATAATGTTATTAAAAGATTTTAAAGAGAAAGTGGAAGTTCTCCCTTTAGATGAAGCTAACATATTAAGAGAATTGTATATCGAAAATTTTATTGATACAAGCAAGGAAGGCTATAAAAATAATATATCTGAAAGAAAATTGTTTCCTGATGTAAATTGTTATATGGGATACTTATGGGACTATGTTAAGAAATATCAAAGAATTACTTTTCAATCATTAATAAATGAACTCACAAATAAGAAATCTGTATTAGTTTTGTGGGATATCCATTCAAGCAATAGAATTTTTATAAATGATTATTGAAAATTTGGTAAAGACAGCGTTGTGAGAATAGAAACGAAATATTTAATTGAAGGTTTAGATTATTTCCCAGAAGATATTTATGTTTTTGATAATGATTTTTTATGGACATACATAATTACGCATGAAGATGACGGTAAACGTAGAATTTGTTTAAAAGTATAACAGTTTGTGAGGTAAATGCTATGGTTTCAAAAGACGATTGGAGAAGAATAGGACAAGAAAAATACTTATTGGGAGTACAACTACAATATATTTCTCGATATGAGCCATATTCCGATACCTGGGAACATGAACACTGTTGTTTTTGCACTCAAAAAATAAGTCAATTAGATGGGGATGCTCATAGTGGGTATTGCACTACAGATGAAAAACAATCAAACTGGATATGTGAAGATTGCTATAATGATTTTAAAGATGAATTTAATTGGGTATAAGTAGAATAAAGGCATTATTGATATATCTAATGATATACGAATAAATTAAAAAGTAAGAGGTGAAATAATTGAATTTAAACGAAATTGTTACTAAGGTAAATAGCAAAGACGAATTTATATAATTCATTAGTGAATTAATCAATGATTTTAAAATAATGCAGATTCATGGGAAAATCTCAATCTGGAAGATTATTTGGTCGCTATGCAATCGTGGTTAGAAGATATGGATGAATGGGAACAGAACACAGGCATTCGCATTTCTGATATGAATGTTTTGGCAGGTGCTGGCAAATATATCATATGTATCAAAGATATATGAATAATTTTATTTACTCAAAAGGTGAATTATTCAAAGGAGAGTTCAATGATTGACAATACAGAAATATTTGCAAAAGTAATTGATAACAAAATAGTTATCGGATGCTATACAAGTGGTGGTAATTGTGGAGGGGATTTAGTTCTTAAAGCTAACGATATAATGATATTTGATGAAAACGGTCACGAGATGACTCATGATGAGCTAAACAATATAAGTCAAAGCTATTGGAATAAATTACATTAAGCTTTATTGTGATATATTGAATATTTATGCTTTTATGAATTTTTTGTACCAACTTTTTTGTTCATGAACAATAAACGGATTGTGGCATTTGGTGGTTGAGTTTTTAGCAAATCAGTTAGCCAGTTAGCAAATAATTAATAGTTAGTACTCATTGAACCCAGAAATCCATTATGTTATACTAATTAAGTATAACTAATGCTTAATTAGTTATTGTAAACAAACAAAAATACATACAAGAAAGGGTGTTGTTAATGAAAAGATATTTTGAGATTCAAGGCAATCATGAATGGAGGGCTAAGATTTACAAGTTGAATTGATAAATCAATTTCTTGTCATGTATTAACCCTCCTTAAAACGGAGGATTATTAGATGAAATTTAGATTAAAGAAGTTCTTGAGTTATTATAAACCTTATTTGGGTTTATTTCTTGCGGTAATGTTTTGTTCCTTTATTGCAGCGGGGGTTAAGCTGGTATTGCCTTTACTCACCAGATATGTTACTAAAAATATCCTGCAGGGTAATAGTAATCAGCTATACCATGAGCTTATAATAATAAGTTTATTCATGTTAGGGTTGATTGTAATACATCTGATCAGCAACTATTTCGTTGACTACAAAGGTCATGTAATGGGCGCCATGATGGAACGAGATATGCGAAATGAGTTATTTGATCACTATCAAAAGCTGTCTTTTAGCTTTTATGATGAACAAAGGACAGGCAAGCTGATGACCAGGATTACGAATGATCTGTTATCGTTGGCAGAATTGTATCATCATGGTCCTGAAGATTATGTTATTAACCTGGTGAAGTTTATCGGAACTTTTGTGATATTGATAAGTATTAATGTAAAACTGACCCTGGCTGTCTTTCTGTTTTTACCGGTTATGTTCTTTTTCTCTATGTATTTTAATAAAAAACTACGTAAGGTATATAATGTTAACTTGGATAGAATAGGCGATGTTAATGCACAGGTAGAAGATAATTTAAACGGTATACGAGTTGTAAAATCTTTTGCTAATGAGAAATATGAGCAAATTAAATTTACCAAAGAAAATAATCGATTTCTTGAAAGCAGGAAAAGCATCTACAGAAATGAAGCTTACTTATATAATGGAATGAATGCTTTTGTACAACTGATAACAGCCACTATAATCATAATAGGTGTAGCTGGTATAATGAAGGAATCCTTAGATCTTTCTGATTTATTGACGTTTCTGCTATATACCGGTAATATTATTGAACCGCTTCAAAGCCTAAATCATGTGGTTAAACAATTCAAGGAAGGAATCACTTGCTTCAACAGATATATGGAGATTATGGAGATAGAGCCTGATATTAAGGACACAGCAGACTCCAATGTATTAATGAGTGTTAAGGGAGATGTAGAATTTAGAAATGTATCCTTCAAGTATAAGAATAATCAAGATAATGTACTAGTAAATATTAACCTTGAGGTTAAATCAGGGGAATATATTGCTATTGTAGGAACTTCCGGTATAGGAAAAACAACTCTATGTTCACTGATTCCACGATTTTATGAGTAAGCGCCTAATTTAAGGGTGGATTTCAATCCATGTTATTTATCATTATAATTGTTATCAGGAAATGCGAGCATTTTACTCCAATCCCTTTGCGAGAATGCAAGCATTTTACTCTATTTAGGAGGC
>JAEZTJ010000055.1 GCA_023421505.1 Bacillota bacterium | reverse complement strand
CCATAATATTAATGAGTTTATGGCATATGTATTGACTTCGTTAAGAGAGAAAGAAGCGGATACAAAAACTGCTTTAAAAATTGTGGTTCATTTGGATTCTTATAAGCATTGGTTTAGTGGAGAAATTGAAAAAGATGATACTGAGTCACAGTCAAGACCAGATTTTCTTGTTTTAGAAGCTAATTTAACAGATGGAGATAAATTGAGCCTGAATGCGACTGTTGTAGAATGCAAAATTGCGAGTGAAGAAAACGCTAGCGCACATAAGGAAAAAGCTATTGGTCAAGTGAAGCATGGAATAAACAGATTGTCTACAATTTTTGATCCGACATCTAAATCTATTAAGAGAAGATACTGGTATGCACAGTTATATAGAGCTCTAGCATTTGCACAGGTTACATTTAGTGATAATACAAGTGAATTTGCAGAATTAGCATCTAAATTACGTTCTGTATTAGATGGTAACTTTGAAATTAATTGGAATGGAAAGATACTTGGATTTTGGCTTGACATGGACGGCAATACTGAGATTGAAAATGATACCGATTCATCAAATATTAAATTATTTAATATTCCACAAAAAAGAATACAGCAGTTATTATTACAAGAATCTGTATCTGATGTAGACTATGTTTCTATAAATGCGGGACTGTTACTTGATGAAGAAAATGAGGAATCACAAATTGCCGAACGTGAAAGAGAAATAAATGATGAAATAAAGGAAATACAGAAAAATAAACGTAAATCTGTAGAACCTAGTACATCAACAATACAAAAAGATATTGAACTAAAGGAAGAGCAGAAACCTGAAGAACCAATATCGGAAGAAACAGTAAAAGACCTAAAAGCAGAGGAAAAGGATATCGAAACAGAAAAGAATGATAGTGGAAACAAAGTGGAAGTTGAAGAAAACGTTGATGATGTTCAATTATCAGATGGAAATACTGATGATACATCAGCAGTAGACACAAATGAGGCTGAAAATACAACACCATCAGATTTAAAAGTAGAAGATGCCCGTGTACTTATTGGAACAGATAAAACAAGTGAGAAAGTATTCTGGGAATTTGGACACAAACAGCTTGCTAATAGACATTTGCTTATTACTGGAACATCAGGACAAGGAAAAACTTATAGTATTCAAACTATGCTTTATGAACTTTCAAAAAGCAATGTTTCATCTGTGATTTTTGATTATACAGAGGGATTTAGACTGGATCAGTTGGAAAAAGAATTTGTTAAAAAAATGGGTGACCATATCAATCAGAGAGTGGTTAAGTTTGAAAATGTACCAATAAATCCGTTTAAGAGACAATTTTTAGAATTTGCTGGAGATAAATTTCCGGAGAAAGACTCAGATATTGCAGCTAGATTTTCCAATATTATGACTCATGTATACAGTTTCGGAGATCAACAATCCGCAGCTATATTCGATGCAGTTAGAATTGGATTATCAAAGTATAAAGATGGAATGAACATGAAACATTTCCAAGAAGAATTAGAAAATGAAAAGCAATCAAACCGTTCAGCACAGACAGTAATATCTAAAATGCAACCATTTTTCTATAGCATCGAATTTGAACAAGATAGCGACTTTGATTGGGAAAATGTTCTATATCCAACAGAATCAACTGCAACAATATTTCAGTTAACAGCCATAGATAGAGATATGCAGGTTATTATAACAGAACTTATGCTATGGGATTTATGGTATTATACAATGAAAAATGGTAGTAAAGACAAGCCGTTCGTAGTAGTACTTGATGAAGCACAGAATCTGTCTCACAAAGATAAGTCGCCAAGTGCAAAGATTCTTACAGAAGGAAGAAAATTTGGATGGTCAGCATGGTATGCGACACAATCATTAAAAGTATTAGACGATGAAGAAGTTACCAGATTAATGCAGTCAGCATTTAAAATATACTTCAAACCAACAGATGATGAAATTATTAAGATGGCAAAACAGCTTGATCCAACAGACGGAAATATTTGGCTGACAGCAATCAAAAATCTCAAAAAAGGACAGTGTATAGCTACTGGAGAAAGAGTGAAACCAGATGGAAAATTTGGGATAGTTAAACCTACTATAACAAGTGTTACATCTTTTGATGAAAGGAGCTAATGATGGCTAGACAAGTAAATGTGAATTTTCATCAGACTTTCAAGCCAGAGGCTCAGTACATCAGCAGCATTTTAAATGTTGCTGATGGATGTTCTGCATTATGCATTAAGGATATATCTGCACTTACTGGAATACCTCAAGGGAAAAGCAGTGGGAAAGTAGAACCACATATTTCTTATGCTGAATATATGGGACTGATTAAGTCGGAGAGAAAAAATGGATTAGTAACATTGACTAAAACAAAACTTGGTGAATTAGTAAACTGCGAAGATCCAGGTATACAAGAAGAAATTACAAAACTATTATGTCATGCAATGCTGTTACGAGATGAAAATGGTGCAGATATGTGGGCAGCGTCTTTTAGAAAAATTTTACCCCAGTATAAAGGTGGTATAAAAAAAGAATTATTAGTTATTGAATTAAATCAATTGTTTGATGGAAAAGTGAATACTAAAAATATTGCACCATTTTATGGTTCATATGAAGATATGTTTTCAAATATAAATGTGTTAGAAATAGATGGTGAATTAGTCAAGGCAATGCCTACAGTATATGACAAAGAGTTTATTTTTCTGTATGCATATATTTTGTGGGAATACTGGGATGAAAAATTCCAAAATCACGAAGAAATATCATCGAATGAATTAGAAGAGTTAAAATATGGGGAAATATTTGGCTGGGATGAACAAACGGAATATGTTGTATTGGAGCACATGTCAGATAAAGGTCTTTTAAGAATGAATAGACAACTAATGCCTTATACATTACGAAGATTAGTAGATAAAGATACAGTACTTCAAAGGTTATATAGCGAATTGTGTTAGGGAGGGTTCTATGGAACTAGGAAAGATGCTTGAGTTTAGAAAAGACTTGTACTTTGAAGGTGCAGTTCAGGCAGATTGGTTTTACAGTCCAGAAAGAGCATCAAAGGTTGCCGAAAATTTTGTGTTTCATGGGAATACATACTTTGGAATAGAAGATCAAGGTTTAGGAACAAAAAAACGTATTGATACTATTAGTTTAGTGGAAGAACTTGTAGGTAAGTTAAATGATGAAAGAGCCAATGCATTATCACTAGCTGTAGCAGATTATGGTACGGGTAAATCACATCTGGCAGTAACAATGGCTCAAATATTTTCTGGTTCCGACTATATGCCTGAAACATACAAAAAAATACTTCATAATATTGCTGGTATAGATGGAGAAGTAGCTCATCGTGTAGAACAGTTATCAACAAGTCGTAATTTTGTGATGGTAATCAATGGAATGAGAGATTTTAATCTTCATTCTGAAATACTGAAAGCAGCACAGAAGAGTATGAAGCTATATGGACTTCCGGATGACAGCTTAAGAAAGTTAAATAGAGCTATTGAAACAGCAGAAATCTTTTTTGAAAGAAATGCATCTAATTCAATTGAATTATTTGAAAATGCTGCGAAAAAGAGAGATTGGTTTCAGTCAGGTGATGCTTTAATAAATAAAATCCGTGAAACTCTTATGGTGGATGATGAAGCATTTGAAATTGTAAATGAAGTATATACTGAAATAAATGGACAAGAGATTAGATGGGATGAAGGCTTGTCAGCTTCAAGCATTCTTGAAATGCTTGTTTCTGAATATTGTGGTATGAATGGTATGTTTGATCATATTATTATCCTGTTTGATGAGTTCGGCAGATATTTAGAGTATGCATCAGGTGTTAATGCTGCTAAATCTGGTGAGTCTGGATTGCAGCAAATATATGAGCTGACTCAAAAAACACAAAATGTGGAAGGTTATCTTCACGTTATTAACTTTATTCAAAGAGATATTAAAGCATATTTACAAACAGTAGATCAAACAAAAAATATAAGCAGATATATAGGTCGTTTTGATGAATCAGAAAAGTATTATATATCGTCTAATCTTGAAACTGTATTTGCAAATTTAATTCAACGTAAAGATAAGACGGCATTTAATGAATTGATAATAAAATGGCAAAAAGAACATGAGGCAGACTGGGAAAATATTTTTACAAAGTTAAATAAATGGCTCATAACAAAAGGAATGTGGAAGGATTATAAATTATTCCGTAAAGTTGCTGTAGAAGGAATATATCCATTACATCCATTGTCTACATTTATGCTTACTAATTTATCAGACTATTTACAAAATAGATCTTCCTTGACGTTAATAAGTAGGTATATTGAAGAATATTCAAATGTAGATATTTCAGAAAATCCTATGCTTATTATGCCAGAGCAACTTATTTCTGGAGATTTATATACTGAAATGTTGTCTGCTGAGCAGGAAGGTAGACAGAAAACACAACAATGTATTAAGTACGATAATGCAATTAGAAAATTTGAAGATAAATTATCGGGAAAATCGCTTGCTGTATTACGGTCTAATTTGATTTTACGAATTTTACGATTCAGGACAACGGATTATGAAGATGCAAAAGATGCATTATCTCTTTGCTCTGGGTTAACAATAGACGAAGTTGAAACTGAATTAAAATGGCTTGAGGACGAATATGCTGTTTTAGAATTTGATGATCATGCAGGAGTTTTTGATTTTACAGAAGAATCAAATGGTGCTCATGATTTTAAAATTATTAAGAAAAGGTTGATGGCAGATGCTGATGTAAGTAAGTCTGTAATTAACAGTATAAAAATACAAGAACTAGCAGGAATATTAGAAGCTCAGACAACGAACTTTGGTGTTCAGCATAAAATTACAACAAGTGAGTGGATGTTTAACCAGGAAATGTATCCTGTTGAAGAACTTTCGCAAAGTAGAATTAAATCTTATACAGAAGAATGGAAGCAAGCTACAGGCTCAACAGTTGCTAAAGGTAAATTGATCTGGCTTTATGTTAATAAGGATACTAGACCGGAATATTTAGTAATGGCTCAAAAATGTGCAGCAGAGTTTATTGGAAAACCTATTATTTTAATGTTATTGAATGATATCGATAATAGAATGTTTGACAGTTTGGTTGAATATACAGTTCTTGATAATATGGACGATTTAACCCGAAAGAAATATGATAGGCATTTTCAGGAAGACTTTACACAAGCAGAAAACAATTTAAAAGACGAATTGGACTCTTTAAAGAAACAAAGGCAGAGACTTCAAGAGTCTGGTATCAATCAGCTTACTTCTAGAATGCCTGCATTTTTAACAAGTGTGTTTGAGGAGATATATCCAGAAGCAATACCATTTTTCTTTGATGGTTTTGTTACAAATAAGAATAATATCAGTAATAAAGCAGCAGGCTATTATTGTTCATTCCTTAAAATGTTACTATCAAATTCGGTTAGTGAAGCTACCATACATAATTTTGTGGCAGATATGAGGAATCGTGTTGAGGCATTATTCTTTACAAATGCTGCTACTTCATGGAAATGCATTAGTGAGCAGTATAAAGTAACACCTCCAGAGGAAAAGAAATCCAGTGCTGTTTATGAACAAATAGCAGATATAATCAATGGAGAAGGTGAAATCACTTGTAAAGACATATACAATACATATTGTAAACCACCATATGGTATGAGTGAAGAAGTAGTAACTCTTATGATTGCTGTTATATGTGCTAATCTGAGTTATTGCCTTAGAATTAGATGTGGTGAATTAAAGAATATCAATAGCTGGAAAGATGATGTGATCACAAATAATGATAAGAAGATTAACGTAAATGTTATTAAGTCATCTGTCATTGTATTTGTTGACGCAGGAGCAGTAACTGGAAAATATATGAGATTTTTTGATAAAATCAAGAATAATCATAATATTACAGAAGTTGCTCATTTGACAAGTCAACTAGAACAAATGGTTCAAGTAGATGAAGTGCCTGAAGAGTTGGAACAGGCTTATTTGCTTGCACGAAAGAACTTGGCGTCGGGTAAAAAAGCACGTAATGAGTGGGCGGTATCAATTGGAAAAGTCGAAGAAAAACTAGAGGCAGCAATTGAAAATACTGAACTATATAATGCACTTGAAGCTATGGAAGCGTTACGAGATATTCCGTACACGAGAATATTTGATGATAATGGATATGAATATGATGAAAACTGTAAAGAAACAGTTAAGACGTTACGTTCACAGCTTGATAGTTTTATTAGAGAGGTAATTGATCAATATATCGCAAGTATGTACTGTAAGTCTGTTGAAGCAATTAATACTTTTAGAAATCATAATACTAGAATGCAGACTAAACTAGATGATCTTGGATATCATGAATTTGCAAGCAGAATTAAAGCTCAGAAAGAAAAAGAACTTAATAACGTAGAAGAAATTCGTTCTAGACAGACATTAAGAGAAGACTATAAAAAGTACATTCAGGATAGTAAGGTTGATCGCTTTACAACTTTTATGAACATCAGTGCATTACTTAAAAGTGGATTAGACTTACAAGAGCGTGTAGATAAATATAAAAATTCATTAGGTAAAGATGCTGATGAGATAGTATCGAAGCTTGCAGATAAAATAGATGAACTCAATAAGGCAAAAGACCGTATAAACCAGGACATGACGGATATTTGGGATGATTTATTTGAGGTTAAAAGTTCAGAGGATGTCGAAGATTTATTAGACAGGATTTCAATGGTTCTTCAGAAAGGAATTTCTTCAGCAGATCAGGCAGATTTTACTGAATTACAGGAGAACTTGCAGAAATTATTGAGTGACATTAATAGTATTAAGGATGCAACACAGTCTAGAAAAACATTTGTTGAGATATCGGTACAAATGAAGCAAAAATATGCTGAATCAGAGTTCGATTTTGAAGTTCTACCAATCTTGGAAGAGGTTATATTTGAAATTTCTAAGACTCTCGATGCAAAAGAAATAGAGTGGAAAGAACATAATCTTTCATTAGGAGATAAGAGCAGAGCGAGTGTTCACAAATGGAAAGAGAAAACAGAATTTTTACCTGAGTATTTATCTGCTGAAACATTGAACATGGTTAGAAATATAGAAATTGAGGCAGATAGTATAATTAGTGAAGGTAAGATGGAAGATGTTGTTTTCTATTTTGAAAAACTTGATGAAGTGGAAAGAAAGAAATGTATTGCAATTTTAAAAGATATGATAGCTGATTAACAGAGATATAACGAATATTGGAAATCTTTTGGAGAGGGCGACGTTAAATGTTGCCTTCTTTTTTTGCTTGTTTTTGAAAAACAAGATTTAAAAGTATAAAAAGCAATTGAATTTAATATGAGTTTGTTAAAACGTAAAAAACTAAATAGTATGAAAATTGGACGTGCTGACATGGCTAAAAAACACGATAAATGTGAAAAAAATCAATTTTTTGTGCTGGACAAAATGATAAAAACACTATTGTTTTTTAAAAATATAAACCGGAAACTCAATAAATAATTTTATAAATAAAAAACAAAATGATTGACAAGGCGAAAAAACAGAGATATACTAAGTGAAAGAAAAACAAACATTATAAAAAACAAGGAGACTGAATTATGAATACAATAGCTTGTTTTAGAGGTAGATTTGGTAGTACTGAATATTTTCAAACTAAAATGTCTGCCGGAACACTTGTAAATTCTGTGGGATTTGCAAAAGAAATGCCGGGATATGATGAAATGACAGCAGATGAAAAAATACAAAGGGATTTAGATTTAAATAGAGTAATATTAGAAATGGTTCCTTATTTAACGGAAGATGAAGATAGATTCTACAGTAGTATAGTAGTTGATATTTATCAAGGATGGGAAGAAATAGAATTTGAGCCATTGGAAAGTGTTACAGGAGCTCTTCCTAAGGCATATAAAAATACGATGAGTGATTTTGGTTTTGTAACATTCCCTGATGATCAAGTTCTGATTGCGTTGGATGGACAGCATAGACTTCTTTCGTTAAAAATAGCAATAAAAGGGTTGATGGGAATACCTGCAGGAGCAGAATTAAAGCCTAGTTGGGAGAAAAGAATAGTGCCACATCCTGAATTGGCAAAGGAAGAAGTAAGTGTCATTTTTGTTAGACATGAAAGTGATGCAAAGATTCGTAAACTGTTTAACAAAATTAATAAATACGCTAAGCAGACAAGTAGAAGTGATAATATTATTATTTCAGAAGATGATACTTATGCTGTTATTGCGAGAAAACTGATAAGCGAAGATGGTCCATTGAAATCTCTTGAAAAAGGTGATTTAAAACAGGATGTTGTAAATTGGAAGAGCAATTCATTGGCTCAAAGAAGTGCACAACTTACAACATTAAGTTCTATTTATACAATTTCGGAAACATTACTAAAAGACGAAGAAATCAATGTTAATTTCCTGCCAGACGAAGCATTTGTGGATGATTGTTACGAGGAAGTAAAAGAGTTTTGGGATATTTTACTTGAAAATGTAGATGTATATAAGAAATATATGGAAAAGACATTAGAGTATAATATTGCTGCGGAATATAGAGCAAATAACCTTTTATTTAAACCAGTAACACAGATGGCTCTTGCTCACGTAGCTTATATGGCTAAAAAGAAACATATTGAATTCAGCCAAGTTGCTCCTTTAATTAACAAGATTGATTGGACTTTCGACAATAAGCTATGGCAGAACATATTGGTTATTGGTTCAGCAAAGAAAAAAATGATTACAGGAAAAGAGTCGATTAGGATGGCTGGATTAATAATTTCTTATTTGACAATGGGGAATAGCATGAATGAAAGAGAAAAAAGTTCAGTGATTGAGATAATTAGAAATGCAACAGCAGATGAAAATGCTGTTTTGCCAGAAGTTATTTCATAGTATGAAGGGAAGGATATAAATGAATGATGAAGCTGCTGTAAGAACTAAAGAAGGAAAACTAGTTGGTTATAAATGCATAAACGAAGGTTTAAAAATGCTAGGCATAATATCAGCTAAAGGAGAGTATATAGGTGGAATAACTGCCGATGACTTATATGTTAAGTTGAATGAAGGTCCGTATATAAATATAGAAAATCAAAAAAATAAGTTGTAGAGATATTTGCCAGAAGTGCCGTTCTTTATGTATCAAAGCCGGGTGAATCAAGGGATTGAAATGTTCAATTCTTTGGTTTGTCCGGCTTAATTTATTTTTGACTAATTTGTGCATAAGACCAAGGCATTTGAAAAAAGCAGGTCAATTGTTGCTGTATGGGATGATTCTGACAAATATTAGTCCTACTATTAGATGAAAATGTGAGTTTTAGAAGGGAGGTGTCAGCGGATTGGAGCAAGTTGTATATGGTTCAGAAGAATTTGGAAAAAGACTAAAAGCAATCAGAAAAAAAAATAAAATGACGCAGGAACAACTTGCAGACAAATTGATTTTAACAGCAGAAAGCGTATCAAGAATAGAGAATGGAAAAGGAATATGTATGCCAGAACATGTGACTCAGATATGCCAAATTTTTAATATCTCCGCTGATTACTTTTTCTTTGGATTGGAAAAAGAACTTGTTCCAGAGAAGCCAAACCAAATAAAAGAAATTGTGAGTATTCTTCAAAATTGTGATTCTTTTGACTTGGACAAAATCAATAGTATGATAAAAATAATGTTACAAACAAAAATACCAGCGGCATAACCTATTGTTCTATTAATATTGTAGCAGTCAAACAGTTAGAATTTGTCTGCGGATAGAGTGAACAGAGTTTCGACGCTTACATTAAGATAAGCAGCTATCCTAAGAGCCATCTCAACAGAAGGACAATTCTTACCTCGTTCAATGTTACTGATACTCTTAGGACAAGTGCCAATAGCTATGGCAAGGTCTGTTTGGTTAACATGCTGCTTGGTTCGTATTTCTTTCAAATGAGTTACAAAAGCCATAATGGATACCTTCTTTCTAATGGATATTGGAGAGGTTTAATCTTATGACATAAGTATAAACTTTTAGGTATACCAAAATACGGACTCTAACCGACAACCCTTCCAAATGTTCTAAAATCTTTTTCAGGAGTAATTTCAATAGGATCGTAGTTCTTATTTAATGAGATAAGGAACGATCCTTTTTTATTGTCCTGAAGTTTCTTGATATAGGCTTTACCATCGAGATAAAATATACCAATTTCTCCGTCTTCAATCTTACTTATTTTCTGAATCCAGACAATCTGTTCATTTACAAATTGAGGTTCCATGGAATCACCAGAAATTCTTACACCGTAATCTGCTATTTTTGGAACTTCACTTCCTACTTCAATTTCAACGAAACTGCTTTCATCAAGAAATTCACCGAAACCAGCGGAAACGGGTATGTCGTAAAGATGAAGAATTCTTGTCGAATGATGCAGGATAGAATTGT
>JAEZTJ010000069.1 GCA_023421505.1 Bacillota bacterium | reverse complement strand
AAATGTACGGAAGTGGTAATCATATCACAATCACACCGACCTTCTATTATGTGGATGCCAAGGGAAAGAATAGACAACAGGTAGACCTCTATTATAAAGAAGAGATTAACGGTAAGCTGCAGCCGATCGTTAAGGTAGGAGAAGGGATTGATCTCGTCAACATCCAGTCCGGTTCAACCGGTAATATATATAGCAGAATTCCGGAGAGGGAGATCAAAAATACAGCTGCGGTCATGAATAAAGCCTATGCCAAGATATCCACGCAGTACAGTGCGATGTATTCCTACTCTAAGCTTAAGCTATTGCCGGCATTTCGAACCTTTGTCGGTACAGACTATGCTGCTTTGATGACAGGCCTAAGCTCGTATACTGAGGTAAAGAAGGAAAGGAAGGAACTGACCAAAACAGACCTATCAAAATATATGCAGCGCTGGTATGGTACCTATAAGCTTCCGATGCATGTCCATGCCGTACCCACAGGCTATGATGTATATGGATATTTAAAAAAGCACGGGATTGATTATGCGGAAAACTTCTGGCTGACGGGAGGATATATTATTGTCAACTTCAATATCGTCACGATAGATAAAAACGGTAAGGAGCATTTATCCTATATCAATGCAAACAATTACCTAAAGAATGGCAACTGCTCCATGTGGGTGACAGAAGGTGCGTCTGTGCAGAAGACAGATAATCAAGGAGCAGTATTTAATTTTAAAGCAGGTGATTTTGTAATCTTTTATACCGATAAAAAAGCAAGCGATGATTATGAAGGAAGATTATATTGATTTTATAACATAGCTAAAAAATAATCACTATAACCAAAAAAATTTATTGATGAAGAAGTGTCGTTTTGATAAAAAGCAAAGAAGGAATTCTTTGACACCAGTAGGGAATATGAGAAGGAGGATATTTAATTGAATTGGTCATTTTTTAAACGTAAGAATAATGTTAACACACAAAATGTACAAAATAACAAAGGGATTGAGGAAATATTTCAAGATACGATTAATGAAAAACGTAAAGAAGATCCACTTATAGGAATTAAGATTGGTGCAAAAGATATTCTTAATATGCTAATTAATAGTATGAAAGATACGAAGGGGGTACATACGGAATCTCTTTTGTGCATACTAGGTTCCTTAGCAGGCTATAGCTGTCAAGCATATTTACGCAAAGAGCTTATTGAGAGGAAGGGTTTAAAAGAAAATCAGGTATTTACTATCATCGAGGCGAAAAATGGTTGCAAATATTATTTTGGAGAACTGATTAACAAACCGCTTGTTGAAAATCAGTTATCTGTATGGTCCCTAGCAGCTGGAGCGATAAAGATACTGGGTATTAATGAAATGATTGATATAGGCGATATTTTTCGTCATGTAACTGAAATGGTCGGACAAGATAATTATGGTATACCAAGAATACCTGAAGGACATAGACCGGGAGATATACCTTTTCACTATGTTAAAGATTTATGGCCTGTATTTTTACCGAAAGTAGAATATTATTGTACTAATCCAAATGAGTGGCCTGTAATGTTCGGATTAGCGATTCAGGAAGGTATTATTTTAGGCAAAGATGTTTTAAATCCATTGTTAGCACTAACAATAGCTATGGAAAGTGCTATACCAATGGCAAAAGCAGATATAAATTTTAGTGTTATGTAGATAATTATAAAGGGTTGCAGAAGAAATTCATCAAGGGGCAGTATTTAACTTTAAAGCAGGTAATTTTGTAATCTTTTATGCGGATAAAAATGCTAGCTATAATTATGAAGAAAGATTATATTGATTTTGGTAACAACTAATTTAAAAAGAAGAATGGTAAAAGGGTCGTGTGTATTTTACTACAACACAACCCTTAAGATAGTTATCAATTAAGATTATGAATATTATTCTCCCGCAGTCGTATCCTCTTGTTTAATTATTATATGAACCTTATCAACACGATTTTTATCAACTGCCGCAACGGTAAATACTATATTATTATCCTCTACCGATTCACCTTCCTCAGGTAGGTGATCCAATAGATATATGATATGACCTGCTATGGAGTCATAGTCATCGGACTCAAGGTTTAGGCCAAGTACTTCATTAATTTCATCCAGCTTTGTATATCCGTCAATGATATATTCGTTTTCTGATATAGCCTTTATACTGTCTTCCTCATCATCATCGTATTCATCTCGTATTTCTCCAACGATTTCCTCTAATAAATCCTCGATTGTAATCAGACCGACAGTAGCACCATACTCATCAAGCACTATCGCAAGAGAGATAGAGTTCCTTCTCATTTCAATCAGAAGCTCGGAGGTCTTCTTATATTCGTAAGTAAAGTAGGGCTCTCTTATAATATCAACGATATTAAAACTTTCGGTATCTCCATGATAGAAAAACACATCCTTCAAATTCACAATACCGATAACATTATCTCTTGTTTCCGAATAAACCGGCATTCTTGTATATTTTTCTTCAGAAAAGGCTTGAACAAGTTCCTCATAAGTAAAGTCCACATTGGCAAATGCCATATCGGTGCGGGGAACCATAACATCCTTTGCAAGAGAATCGCCGAAATCTACCACATTGGTTATCATTCGTCGTTCTTCGCTTTCTATTACACCTTCTTCATGACTATAATCCAAGATGGTACGAAGTTCATTCTCTGTTATGGCTGTACTTTTTGCTTTGGTATCAACACCAAACAAACGAAGGAAGCCATTACAAATTTTATTCAGTATTAATATAATCGGTGATAAGAGCCTTGTGATAAAGTAAATAGGCCCGGCAACTGCCAGAGCTACCTTCTCTGTATAAATTGAGGATATCGTTCTGGGTACTATAGAACCGAATATGAGGAATAATAGTATTATAATTCCAACAGATAGCCCCACCCATTCTATTCCAAAATAATGTCTAGCCATCATTGCTGTGAAGGCAGAAGCAGAAAGCTTCGCAACATTTTTGCATATGGATATAGCACTCAACATCTTTCTGGGCTCTTCAATTAATTTACTTGCAGTTTTAGCGCCCTTAGTATCGTCATCTGCCAAAGCTCTGATCCTTAACTTATTAACCGCATTAAGTGCTGCTTCTGAAGCGGTAAAGAAGGAGGACAGAACCAGTAGGCCAAGTAATATTATCGGCTGCACCGCGTCACTGAGATCCAATAAATCATCTCCTAAATTTTTCAATCTCATGCAATATTTATTATTTGTTATATATTACAATTAACAATCTTACCTTATGACAAACCTAATGTCAAGTTGCACAATGGATTTTCATAAGTAATAATGCATTAAAGCTTTTCAACGAGTTTTAAATTGCCAGCGAAAAAATGCTAACCGCTTTTATTTGATTCCTATTGTGAATTATGCTGAAATGGTGTATTATTTTAACTAGTACGAAAGAACAAAACTTGGGATTAGGATAGAGTTTTTGGAGGAAATGAATTGAGAAAAAAATCTCATATATCACTTGCAAAATTTTTAATGATCAGCATGCAGGTACAGGATTTAGAAGAACATAAAAAATCGTTCTATATAGGAAGCATTCTGCCTGACTTGAAGCCATCCTTCCTTACAAAGCGTCACACTTTTGATGAAACCTTTGAGATATTAACAAATGAAATCAAGAAGATAACCGTGGATTACGATATTAATAAAGGCATTAACGGTTATTACGCAAGACATTTGGGAGTTATTACTCATTATTTGTCTGATTATTGTACCTTTCCTCATAATGAAATCTTTGATGGAAGTATATCAGCACATATGCAGTATGAAAAAGAACTGAAATTTTCTCTAAAGGAATACATAAATTGTTTAGATACCCAAAGAGAAAAAAGACAATGTCAGATTTTTTATTCTCTCGATGAGTTACTGCTTTTTATTATACAGACCCACAAGGAATATTTAAAAGCGTTAAAATGTATTCACAAAGATATACAATATATCATTGATTTATGTTACAAAGTAGTTGATGCAATATTATCTTTTTTTCAAAAAGCTTTTTCTCAGATGCATAATGGGTTGGGGCAAGTATTGATTGAAGAATAATTCATAATTTACAATTTATAAAAACCTGCCGTGATTTCGGGCAGGTTTTTATATTATATGAATCATGAAATCCAGATATATAAGAAAATACGTCTTTTTATTAATCGCGTCATGAAATCACATAACAATCCTGCTATGTATAAAAATTGTGAACATACCTATTGTAATCTTTGCATTAATTTCTATTTATAAAAAACATCTACTAGATGATTAGGAAGCAGTCTCTCTAAAGGATATACAAAGGTATTATTTACCTTTAATTATTTGTTATTTCCTAAAAACTATATTATAATGTATAAAGATGATTTTAGGGGTACATACTTTCATGAACATTTAGCCGGAGGATATTGTAATGATAAGAATGAATGCTTATTTACAAAATATTAATTACATAACCTTAGTAGAATTAATGATGCCCTATATGGATAAATGGCTGTCTGAAAAAGATAATTTATTTTATTCTGCGTTAAATAAAATAATCATTAATGACGGTAAGCCTTCTAAATTCTCTAAGTTTATAGTTTCAGCAATACCTAAAAAGACCAATCTAACAGCATCAATTCTACAGCATTTTAATGATTTGTTAATCGAATACCTAAATAATATGCTGGACAGAGAACATATAGCGGCAAAAGTCAAATACTTTAAGACTGATTCAATAGAAGGGAGTAGGGAGACTATGTTAAAAATAGAAATTCAAATTGATGAAATAGATTACCTTAAAACAATAGACAGTCTATTACCTAAATTAATACAGGGTTTATCAGAAAAGGACGATAAGTCAGGAAGAATCGGACGTTTACTGTTAAGCTTTAAGGGACTTCCGGTTCAGATGATGAAAGCAGCAATACAGGCTGTGCCGTCTGAAGAGAGGGACCGCCTGTTAGCAGTATTATTATCAGAGTATAAGGAGGAACTTGCGCAGCTGTTGAATTTGACCGCAGCTCGTAATAATATTAAAGCGGAAATATCAAACATTCATATAATCGGTGATCCAAAATAATAGGATTATAGCTTACTGATTTTTATTTTTGTCTGGAGGTATATCGATTATGGAAAATTGTTTATACCAGGGAAATACTATTTGCTCCCTTGAACTGAAAGACGATAGCGGATTATATGATGAAGATTTGGTTCTGGAATGGAAGCAGGCAGCGGCCGACCGACTGCTTTATTGTGTGGAATGTGGGGCACCGGTTTATCTTGCAGCTGGAATGGTTAAGGAACCCTATTTTGCCCATTATGATTCAATGGACTGTGACTATGGCAATTGGCATGAATCTGAGGAGCTTAAAAAAGGGAAACATCTGCTATACCGACTTATGAAAAGAAGCTTTCCTGGTATTGAAATTCTTGCTAGATATAAAATGGAGAATGGAATGTATAGTACGCTTTATTGCGAATACAAAGAGGGTACTGCCTTGGCAGTGGATTATAGACTTCAAAATAGCAGTCTTGAAAAATTTCGTATTCGTGACGCCTTTTATCAATCCAAGCTAATGAAACCGATATATATATTAGGTATCAGGCAGCTAAAGGATTTAAAGCAGATTGATTGGTATCAAAATCTTCTCCAAAACTCTATGGGGTATCTTGTTTTTTTAGATACACAGAAGGAATGTATTACGCTGAAGAAAAGCTTCGGCTATCGTCTTGGCAGAGTAAGGTACATAAAATGCTGCGTGAAAACTTACTTTATTAAGGAACTTGCGCTTGATACAGATGGTCAGATGCTTTGCGATTTTAGTGAGGCCTGTGAACAGATGGAAAATCTAATTATAAAAGAAAAGAATCAGTATGATAATAGACGGAAACAGCTGCAGAGCTTATCAGAAGAACAGAATCGTCTTATAGAAATAGATAATAAACGTCTAGAGGAATATAGAAAATCTAAGGAAATGATTGATATTAGCATAGGAAGACCTACATTAGATCCAGTACTATTAGAAAAATGCAGAAAACTCATATCAGAGGGAAAGGCACAGCTTGTAGCACGTAAATATTATGATGCAATTATGTCGGAAAGGGATTAGATTACGTGGGACCAATCTAATGTTAAATTTTAATAAATCAAGAGAGGATGAATAATATGTCCATAGAAAAAGTAAGAGAGTATTTTAGACAATGGGGCAGGGAGGAAGATATTCTTGAATTTCGTACCTCAAGTGCGACTGTTGAGCTGGCAGCTGCGGCACTTTCAGTAGAGCCTTGCAGAATAGCCAAAACACTTTCCTTAAAGCGGGCGGAGGATGCAATTCTTATTGTTACAGCTGGAGATGCTAAAATAGATAACAGCAAATTTAAGGCAGAATACGGAATGAAGGCTAAGATGCTATCTCCAGAGGAAGTTCTTGATTATACAGGACATGCTATCGGTGGAGTCTGCCCCTTTGGTCTTAATAATTCAGTGGAGGTCTATTTGGATATTTCATTAAAACGCTTTGATTATGTTTATCCTGCCTGTGGTAGCAGTAATTCTGCAATTAAACTTACCTGTGCTGAGCTTGAGAAGTATTCACAGAATATCAAATGGGTAGATGTATGTAAGGGATGGTTGGAAAATGAGGTCTGAAGCTAGAATATTTATAATTGTATTAAAAACTTGATTTTATCTCATTTTTTATTATTTCTTAATGCTTTTTTAATTTTACTATGATAGAATTGATTCAAGTTTTAAATTATTACAAGATATTACAAAACAGGAGGAATTTAACATGGAATATGTACTGCAGACCAAGGGCCTTACTAAGGTATTTGGTAAAAGAGCAGCTGTCAATGGAATTGACCTAAATGTTCGAAGAGGAGATATTTACGGTTTCATAGGCAGGAATGGCGCAGGTAAAACAACGTTAATCCGTATGGTTGCAGGTTTAGCGCATCCGTCAAAAGGTTCTATACTTCTATTTGAAAGTGATGACCTAGATAATCAAAGAAGAAAAACTGGAACGATGATAGAGAATCCGGCTGTATTTCCTAGTATGACTGCAAAACAAAATCTAAATTATTATTGTCTGTTATTAGGGTTGGATCCTAATAAGAATGTTAATGAAATGCTTACTTTGGTTGGACTTCAGGATGCTGGTAAGAAGAAGGCAAAGAATTTCTCATTAGGTATGAAACAACGACTTGCAATAGCTATATCCTTACTTGATAATCCGGAATTTCTAATGTTAGATGAACCAATTAATGGTCTTGATCCTACTGGTATTAAAGAAATCAGAGAGTTGGTTTTGAAATTAAATCAGGATAGGAAAATTACTATTTTAATATCCAGTCATATTCTGGGAGAACTTTCCAAAATAGCCAATCGTTATGGTGTTATCAATAATGGTGTAATGGTTGCTGAATTTACGAACGAAGAACTGGAATCTAAATGTAAGGGAGAGCTTGAAATTAAGGTTGATAATGTTGAACAGGCTAAGAAAATTATTGCCGGAATAGTGAAGGCGTCTGCTATCCAGATTATCGACGATAAAACAATCCATATAACAGAGGATTTAGATAAGGCTGGTATAATTAATATGGAATTGGCTAAGAATGGAATCGTTGTAAATTCAAGTTCTGTTATTGGCCAGGATCTGGAAGCATATTTTATGCAGCTCATGGACGCAACTGATAAAACTATGAGATAGAATTATATTAAACGGAGGATTATTATGTCAAAGTTATTACGATCGGATTTTTACCGACTATTTAGAAGTATATCATTTTATATCTGCACAATTGTAGCTATGGGACTTATGGCTATCAATATAATCTTGATGGATATGGCGAATAAGATGACCGAAGGAGAAACAGTTTTTGATATAACTTCAAGATATAAAGATGGTATCTCTTATGGTTTAACTGCTTTTTCTAATGGAAATGTACAAATGCTTCTCAGTATTGTTTTGGCAATCTTTGTAACAGCCGAATTTTCACATGGAACAATGAAAAACGTTGTATCAAAAGGCTTTTCAAAGCTTCAGATTTATTTTTCCAAGCTTATTACTATGTTGGCTGCAACCTATATTATTATAATTGCTACCTTTATTGTAGGTACATTCGCGGCAACAGTTATTATTGGTAGTATAGGTGATTTAAACAGTGATTATCTAGTGCAGATTTTTAAGACAGGCGGAATAGAAATTCTATTAAATACAGCCTTGGTTGCATTATTATTGTTAGTTGCTATGGTGATAAGAAATCTCGGAGGAACGATAGCAATTAACGCTATTGGTATAATGTCCTTTGGACCTTTGATTTTTTCATTGCTTGAATATCTAGTGAAAGGTAAGATTAAATTCTCAGAATTTAGTTTGTTGAATAATATAGCCTTTCTAGCTAATGTTAAAGCAGAAAGCTCGGATTATATAAGGGCAATCATTGTTGGAGTAGTATTTTTTACAGTGTCTACTACATTAGGGATAATAGCCTTTAGAAAGGCTGATGTAAAATAAAGTAAGAATTCGTTGTTCTGTTAGAAGAATTAATGAAGAATAAACTTCGAAGCAATTATAATAGGATTGAGGTATCAAATCTACAAAACATTCATTGTAATACAATGAACGTTTGGAAGATTTGATGCCACGATCCTAATTTTTATTCTACGAGGAAAGATCTTAATAATGTAAACTAAAAAATCATTGTTCCTAATTTAATAAAAGCTAGGATGATATTAAAGTCTAGTTCATCTTTTTGTTTTTATATTTTGTTATCTGGTTACTTGCAAGGCTTTAATAATTTCTGCAATATACAGAATATGATAATCCTTAGCAGGGTACCAGGTGCTATTTATCTTCTCAACTAATATTGACTCCTCATTCATGGGCTGCCTATATAGCTTTTTACAGATAAGTACTTGTGTTGCTTCGTTAAAATATGGTGTCTGTTCCAAGAAATCAAGTGTTAATCCTGATTTTGCGATCTTATCCTCATTGCGACCGGATACAGTTCCCAGATAATTTAACACATCTCTATGGTTTTTATCAAGAAAGCTTAAGGAGAAGGTTTCTTCCTTATCAAGAAATTCTCTTGTATATCTTTGGGGACGTACGACGATATAAGCAACATTCTTACCGTACATTACGCCAAGACCACCCCAGGATGCTGTCATGGTATTGGCCTTTTCTTTGCTTCCGGCAGTAATTAACATCCAATCCTTTCCGATTGCCTCGAAAGGATTTTTTCTTAGCATAAGAGGTGAAATTTCCTTAAAATTATTCATTTTATTTGTACCTTTCTTTTATTTTTAATTCTTCATACTGACAGCATGCCTGCCCTGAATTAATTAAAACATTTTATTTCTAATAAACCCCATATTTTATTATACGATAATATTAAATCGGTTGCAACGACCTGCAATGTATTTCACCATAAGATTTTTCATGGCATATATTAATATAAAGCTTTTATGAGCTAAAAGCATGTAAGTTCATGTTAACAGCAGACGGAGGTATATGACAATTCATGTTGTGAAGGCCGGTGATACGCTACAATCGATTGCTGACCAGTACGGAGTATCACCTGAACGGATTACATTAGAGAATGAGCTTCCAAACCCTGATAGATTACTAATCGGACAAAGTATTGGAATTAGAATACCGGATGTGGTTCATACAGTAACGGAGGGAGATACTCTTTTTAACATTGCGCAGACCTATGATGTTGAACCGAATCAGATTTTACAGAACAACCCGCAGATAGCTGCAAGAGAGGGACTTAATCCGGGAGATGTATTAGTTATTACTTATAAGGGTGAGGAAGTATTAGATACCGTAATGATTAATGGCTATGCCTATCCCTTTATCGACAGGGCGGTACTTAGGAAAACCCTGCCTTTTCTTACTTATTTGTTACTCTTTACCTATGGATTTACACCTGCCGGAGAGCTAGTGCCCATAGAAGATGAGGAGTTAATTGCGATTGCAAATGAATTTGGGGTGGGACCGATAATGGTACTTGCACCGATGAATGCAGAAGGAGAGTTCAGTAGCGAGATAGCTCATCAGATGTTTATTAATCAACAGGCACAGACTGCGCTGATTAATAACCTTGTTACTGCATTGAAGGCTAAAGGTTATCGCGGTATCGATATTGATTTTGAATTCATTTTGCCTGAGGATAAGCAAGGTTTCCTGAGTTTCATCACTGCTTTGAATACCAGGCTTGATCAGGAAGGATTACTTACTTTCGTTGCTCTTGCACCTAAGACATCAGGAGAAATGACAGGACTTCTATATGAAGCACATGATTATCCAACGATAGGGGCTGTAGCAGATCAGGTCCTTCTTATGACCTATGAATGGGGTTACACATAATCACATACTTGTCAAGGGTGATAATTAAAACTCAATAGTTTTAGGGAATAACCTGATCGCGAAGTTCTTGTTGTCCCTATTTCCTTTCCTGTTGGGCTCGTTCTTCGTGTAAACAGCTTTCTCCAACACTTCTTTTAAGGCCTCATTTCGTACAGCCGCAGATTCAATTTCATAATAAGTATCAAGGATATGTTGTACCTTAGGCAGAAAGGCATCATTGTAGGACGCTTGGTTTTGCAGGGAAGCGAGTTCCTCTTCCTGACAGTTGATATTACTTTGAAGCATATTAATCTCATTTAATATTTTTTTATTTCGTTGTAGAAAGATATCTGTAGTATAAACACCTTGCTCCAGCAAAGAATAAACACGTTCATTCTGCTCCTGAAGTTTGCTTACGTTACTTTTTAGCTGAATTATAATGGCTTTTTTATTTGCAATAGCATTTTCATAAGGCTGGTCAAGTTTCTTTTGTTCCCATTTTACCTTATAATCATTATGCCATTTATTTAAAGAGTGAATTAGTACCTCTTCAACCAGATAAAGTGGTGAGGATATGTTATCGCATTTTGTATTTGGACACTTTATAGTATCATAGGGAGTCTTATTATTCTTTGCAAGTCTAGTCATCATTTGACCACATTTACTACAGTAGATAATACCCGAAAGCGGATTTTGCATGATTTTATGACCAGGAATTGAAGCATGACCTCTGGTAGCCATTAACTGTTGGGCTGTGTTAAAAATATTCAAATCTATGATAGGTTCATGAAGACCCTCTGCAAGAATGTAGTCACCTGAAGTTTTGGTGCGCGTCTTGTGGAGCTGACCATTTTCATAAGACTTTTTTTCTCTTTTGTATGACCAACGGATTTTTCCAGTATAAACGGGGTTTTTTAAAATATCTGTGATAGATGACTTAGTCCAGACATTATTTTTTATAGGTTTATATCCAAGCTCATTAAGCCTGTCTGCTATTCTGGTGGCACCAAATTTAAGGTATGATCCGTCCGGTTGCAAATCTCCTTGAACATAAAGATCATATATCATTTTAACAATAGGTGCATGTTCAGTATCTGGTTCAAGTGTATAGCCTTTATCATTTTTAATTTTTACTTTTTTATAACCATAAGGCGCTACTGATGAAAGGAACTTCCCCTCTTTAGCTGATGCAATACGACCTCTTTGGATACGACGGTTGATAGTTTTAAATTCCCTTCGACTCATGAACAGACTGAATTCAAAATATTCTTCGTCGTATTCGTTGTCTGGATCGTAGGTTTTGGCAGGAGTAATTATTTTAGTTGAACTAAATTTAAAAGCTTTTGCAACGGTTCCTTGATCAGAAGTATCTCCACGGGCAAGCCTTTCTACTTCCATTACCAGTACGCCTGCCCATTTACCCTGCTCAACATCTCTAAGCAGGCGCTGCATTTCAGGACGGGCCTCTATTGTCTCACCGGATACGATCTCACGGTAGATATTATCCTTTGGGATATGAATTCTGAGCTTTTTTGAAAGATCAAATAAAGCCTTTTCGTGACGACGTAGTGTTTCACCTTCACCGCGGGCTTCTGCTTCCATGTCTTTACGAGACTTTCTCAGATATATGCAATATGCTTCAGATTGAATTTGCTTCATACCTAACCCCCATGATACTAAATTCTAATTGTTATTATCTTAAAAAAGTAATTATAAGCCAGAATATAACCAGTGACTTTCAGCTATTAATAAATCCTCACTAGGTTTTTGATACTGCGTAAATACTCGACTTGGCGTTTTACATTTTTTGCAGATATTATCAAATGAGTTATATATTAATGTATCGCAATATGCACATCTTATAATACTGTATACAAAACAATTTAATTCCTTATTATAAAAATGAGCGTACATAGCTTTATCAAGATTATTCATTTTATGATATATAGTCCATCTATGCCAACGTCTATAATCATCAAAAGCATACTGAGAAGCTTCATTGGTTAATTCGAATATTTTTGATACATCTGTTTCGTTTTTACATTTAGCATAATGAATAGCCATTCGTGGAGCGAGTATGTTGCTGGCAAAAAAGTTGGCTTCTTGTTCCATTTCATGAGTAGGATTGTTACTATGATTTAATACGATGTGACCTAACTCATGCATTAGTGAAAAACGGACTCTTCCAGACGGCAAATTACTGTTATAACATATCTTATCACGGTATTTTAATGCATCATTACTGAATTTTAAACAATACTCACGTAGATCATCGCTGAGTGAAGAATAGGAATATGTTTCTATATTATATTGTTTCAGTATTTCATAACAATCAATAGGAAACGAATTTATATTGCAATGCTTTAATACTTCTAAGATCGATATATGAATTAGTTCGTAGTTCAATGCATAAACCTTCTTCTTTTAAAGTTCTGACAACATTTTAATAAGCTGTATTTTCTCTTCGGTCGATAGATTTTTTCCATTCCTGGCGATTAATTGCTGTAAATCTTCGTATGTAGGTTGAAAATCTTCTTTCGGAGCTCCAGCAGCCATCTCTTCTAAATCTTCCACCCTTATTCCAAGACATTTACATATTGTAAGAATATTGTCCATTGATGCTCGGCCAACACCGTTCTTAATTATTCCATAAAGAGTAGTGTAAGGAATACCACACTTTACTGCAAATGATTTTAAATTATAGCCTTGCTCCTTTATTAACTGTTCTAAAATCTTAGCCTTTTCCATATCACACCTCTACACCATTTTGTAAACATTATATACTTTGAAACATATTTTGTAAAGTGAAAAAATACGTAATTCCGTAATAATTCGAAAGTCAGTATTTTTTGATTGACCAAATTCGAAAGTCGGTATATAATTCAAGTATGAAATACGGAATAACGAATTAATGAAAGGAGTGCCAATATGTACAGTAATTTACTGAAAGCAATGAAGTTAAAAGGTATCACAGGTATTCAAATATCAAATCTGCTCGAATGCAGACAAGCTACAATTAGCGATAAGCTTAATGGAATCGTTGCAAGTGGATTTACATTTGATGAAGCTTCAAAAATCAAAAAAGTGTTTTTTCCGGAGTATGATTATGATTTTCTATTTGCTCGTGAAATTGCTGCTTAGGCAAACAAGTGTTCGACAACTAGTTTATCATAATTGTAAATGAGTGTCAACAAGTACAATCGGTAGTACATAGTTTTATAGTAAAGAACTGCGAGGTGATTTTATGGCAGTAGTTAAAGAATGGAATATCGATGGAGCAACTGTTTGGGTATGTGATGATTACATAAGAAGCCGCGAGGAATCAGAAGAGATAATGGAGAGAGTAACTGACCTTTTTATGAGACAGCTTTATGCCCAGCATATTGCTAAACAGCAGAAAGAGCATAATAAGCAACCAGCTACTGATAAAACCGCCTAGGCGGTATAAAGGAGGGACAAGCCAGATGAAGAAGCTTAAGAACTATTTAGACACATTTATTCAGGCGCTTATGTTCGGTGTCGGTGTATCTATTGGCGCAGTTATAGTAATGGCTGCATCAAAACTATTATAGGGAAGGAGGGAGGACATGCAGACGGTAGTGTATACAGATAAGGGAGTAGTACATGCTCACAGAGCTAAACTGTACGGTTATATTATAGTTGCTAATAGAGTATCGGATCAAAGCACTTATGCAGCATTAAAAGAGGCAGAGGCATCACTTAATAAAGCAAAAAGCCTATTCGAGGCTCTCAGGGATTTCGGTTATCTGGATGATGTGAATAGCACAACGGAAGATATTAATCGCATTGATGCAAAAATCCAAGATATCACTGAACATAAACGGATGAAAGATATGATCCGGAGGCATTAAAAGGAAGGAGGCGTACATAGTGGCAGGAAGAGTTAAGCATATGCAGAGAAGCCATAAGACATACGGAAACGGACAAGCTGAGTTCAAACGTTTCAGTATGAAGGCTATATCAACGAAGGATCAGAAGCAACAGAGATCTTCTATAATGGCAAGCTTAGCCGGTTTATTCCGGCACCAAGACAGGTAAAAGAAAAGCCCTTAGGAGGTCGCAACTCCGTCGGGCGCAAAGCAAAACAATCTAAGGTGATTGTATCACCATATTTGAAGGAGGTCAATATGTTTAAAGTTGGACAGAAAGT
>JAEZTJ010000034.1 GCA_023421505.1 Bacillota bacterium | reverse complement strand
CAATGTCATTTAGATAAGAATGACTGGAGAGTAGAGTATGTAGAAATACATACCCTGCTCTTTTTTTGTGCGTAAAAAAACACTTGACAAGTTAATAGAAAAATGTGGCGAAGCCCTTGATTTATATACATTTCAAGGAGGTTTTGCTTATGAATTATTCTGATGCTGTCAAAAAACAATTGTGGGATATCGTTGAAGATATGTCGAAATGTCCGTGGGTTTTCTCGAAAAATCCAGCTACAGACTTTAAGAGAAAGAAAAAATGGGATATGGAGTCTGTGATGAAATTTATGATTACTATGGAAGGGAAAAGCATGAAGGAAGAACTATATAAGTATTTTGAATATAGTGATACCTTACCATCTAATTCCGCTTTTAATCAACGCAGAGCACAACTACTCCCAGAAGCATTTGAATTCTTATTTCATGAATTTACGAAGTCATATTCAAATGAAATGAAAACTTCTAAAGGATATCGTCTGATTGCCTGCGATGGTTCAGATTTGAACATTGCCAGAAATCCGGATGATTCTGAAACATATTTTAAATCTTTACAAAGTGACAAGGGTTTTAATCAACTTCATCTCAATGCACTTTATGATTTAAACAGTCGTTGTTATATTGATGCAGTCATTCAACCAAAACGTTTCGTAAACGAAGATATGGCTATGTGTTCGATGATTGATCGATATTCCGGTTCGAAAAAGACGATCTTTATAGCTGACAGAGGTTATGAAAGCTTTAACATCTTTGCTCATGCTGAGAGAAAAGACGTAAAATATCTTATACGTGTAAAGGATATTTATAGTAACGGAATCACATCCGCTTGTGACCTTCCGGATACCGAAGAATTCGATACAAGAGTATCCTTGACACTGACAAGGAAACAAACGAAAGAAGTAAAAGGAAATCCGAAAAAATATAGGACTATAATGAAAGCAACACCATTTGACTACTTAGATCTTTATACCAATAAATACTACGATATAGATATGAGAATTCTAAGGTTTAAGATTTCAGAAGGGAATTACGAATGCATTATTACAAATCTATCCGAAGGTGAGTTTGATATAAAAGAAATAAGGGAGCTATATCATAAGAGATGGGGGATAGAGACGTCATTTAGAGAGTTAAAATATGCAATTGGATTGACATGTTTTCATTCTCGAAAAGCAGACTACATAAAGCAAGAAATCTGGGCGCGGATGGTCTTATATAACTTTTGCGAGACTATAACTACCCAAGTATCAATAGAAAAAAAGGATACGAAATACGATTATCAGTTGAATTATACGGTAGCAATATATATATGCCGATACTTTCTTAGTATAAAGCCAGATAGAACACCTCCTGATGTCGAGAATCTGATCAGCAAGGAATTGCTACCAGTAAGACCGGGGCGCCACGACCCTCGCAAAGTCAAGCCCCAGTCCACTGTTAGCTTCCTCTACAGAGCAGCGTAACAATCATAGTATATATCATTTTTTGCGACAGATGAATAGTCTGTCTTATTGTTTTGGAAAAAAATAAAATGATATAGCGAAATGGGTCAGCAGAATAAAAATCTACTGACCCATTTCGTTTTAAGAACTATCTAATACCCATTATCTAAATGACATTGGGAAAATTACAGGGCTCTTTTCTTTGTATAGATTAAATTAGGGATACGAATTCATTTTGAAAGTTTAGTTGAAATCATGATACGTTACCAGAAATAAAATATATAGAATAATTATCTATCCTATGAATTCCTTAAGACATTTGATATATGCTTCAACAGGATTCGCTGCGCCTGTAATCGGCCTTCCGACTACGATATAATCTGAGCCGATTTCTTTCGCTTGTGCCGGAGTCATGACTCTTGCCTGGTCTCCAACATCATCTGAAGCAAATCTTACTCCTGGCGTTATTGTTAAGAATTGTTCGCCACACACATCATGAACTTTTTTTGCTTCCAACGGAGAACATACTATACCATCCAGTCCGGCAGTTTTCGCATTTTTAGCATAATGCATTACAACTTCATCGATTGGCTTATTGATCAGCAGGTCTCTTTGCATTGTTTCTTCACTGGTTGAGGTTAGCTGCGTTACAGCTATTAAAAGTGGTCTCGTTCCATCTTCTCTGGTAAGTCCCTTTACTGCTGCCTCCATCATTGCAACCGTTCCAGCCGCATGTACATTACACATGTCAATATCCAGATTAGCAAGCACTCGCATTGCTTTCATCACCGTATTAGGGATATCATGCAGCTTTAAGTCTAAAAATATTTTGTGACCTTGTTTCTTAATTTCTTTAATAATTTCGGGACCTTCCGCATAGAATAGCTCCATCCCTATTTTTAAGTATAATTGCTCCCCTTCGAACCTTGAAAGGAATTTCATTACTTCCGCTTTGCTGTTAAAATCACATGCTATTATTACATCTTTTCCCATCGTTCCTCCTACAATTAACACTCACTAATTTTCTAATACCTGCCCTTTTAAATAGTTTGTGCTTTTCATCAATTCTTCTTCAAATCGAAATGATTTGGCTTTGTATAACACTCCAAATTTTGCTTCTTCTGTTTAAAGTTCATTGACTTTTTGCCCTCATTCCTCCTTTATCATTGAAGATTGATATTTCTGTATTATAATTTACCACAAACATACAGTTCAGTAAAATTGAAAAAATCAAATAATATCATCAACAATATTGATAGAAGGATTTATAGGTGTTATTCTATGGTTAATTATTAAACTTTACATTATAATTCCGAATACAATGCTCAATGATTTCTACTGCTTCTTCCGGCCCGCCAAACTCATTCACTGCAGTCTCTTTATTCTCAAGCTCCTTATAAACACTGAAGAAATGTCTCATTTCATTGAAAATATGAATGGGCAGTTCATTAATGTTGGAATATCTGTTGTAAGTGGGGTCATTGAAGGGTATCGCAATGATTTTCTCATCACCCATACCATTATCTATCATCTTCATTACACCAATCGGAAAACATCTTACGAGTGTAAGTGGTTCAATCGGCTCGGAGCAAAGAACCAATACATCCAGAGGGTCCTTATCATCTCCGTAAGTTCTAGGGATAAAACCATAATTAGCTGGATAGTGTGTTGAAGTATATAAGATACGATCGAGCATAATATAACCTGTTTCTTTATCGAGTTCGTATTTTTTCTTGCTTCCTTTTGATATCTCTACAACTGCTATAAAATCCTGTGCCTGAATTCTATTCGGACTTATATCATGCCATATATTTCCCATGCCTGATCTCCTTTTCTCTATTACAAATACATAGATAATTGTGAAACTTATTAATTATAAGTATTGTATACACAGTAGATACTATTCCGGAGCAGAAGTTAAGCTCAAATTTAAAAAACTCTTAAGCTTAAGATCCATTGAGTAATAACTCTATGATAAATCAAAATTATAGCATTAGATTACACTACATTACAATAGCTATTACAATTTCTTCTTCCCAAATAAGAGAATGGAGATATAAAGGCATAGAATAATAAGAGCACTCGTTATAATAATTGTTATTATAAACTCACCAGCCTCTAAGGATCCATCCAACAGTGATAAATTTTTTGATGCCAATGTAATAGGATTGAACCTACCAACCTTAGGCAGGCTATTCATTACCAATAATAGCATCAGTGCTACAGCAGAAAGAATTAAGCCGCCAAAATTTCCTGTGGTTACTGTACTTGATAGGAATATGAGCGCAATCACAAAGCAGCCAAAAAGCCAAAGGCAAAAAAATGAAAGTATTAAATTAGATATTCCCGTAGGATCAAACAGGTAGAAGGTATATCCAATTGCGGTAGCTGCCGAGATCGTAAACGAAATTGTCCATAGAATTATAGCAGCAGTATATTTTGATAAGATCACTGTAGGTCTCGGAAGTCCCTTTGCCAGTATATTAATTAATGTCCCTCTCATAAGCTCATTAGAAATTATACTTCCAAATACCAGGAGTATTATAATGAGCCCCATCTGTGACATATTTTTAAAAAATTGTCCATAGGCGTCTAGTGCGGTTGGTTCGGGAATAATTATCTTCATACCCTCAACCTTCATATTCTTAAAGATTTCGGGCATGAGCTTGGCTAATAATGGACTACTCATACCAAAAAGAAAGAATACAGTACAAATTATGAACAGCTTGTAGGTGCGAAGCTGTTCTATTAATTCTTTTTTCACAAAAACAGAAAATCCTCTCATCCAATCGCCTCCATAAATACATTTTCAAGGGATGGTTCCAAAATCTCATATTTCATAACAGGGATATTCTCCTGTACAAGAAATTTTAAAAGCCCCGTCCCTAGCTGTTCTGCATTCTTAAGCTGTATCTCTATTCTGTTATCCTCTGTATTAGCATTCACAACAAACGGCAGATTTTTAATTTCTCCCATAAGCTTCTCTATATTGACTCCAGAACACACCTCGATCCGAATACTATCCTTTCGGTAAACCTCCTTAATCTCTTCAACAGCACCCTGCAATATAAGTTTTCCCTTATCAAGCATGCCTATGCTGTCACATATTCTTTCCACATCCGAAAGTATATGAGTGGAGAATATAATCGTAGTTCTTTTTTTGGCTAAGAATAAAATATCCAGTATTTCTTTTCTGCCTACCGGATCCAGTGCCGAAGTCGGTTCATCACAGATCAAAAGCCTAGGTTCATTTAACAACGCCTGTGCTATTCCCAGTCTTTGCTTCATCCCTCTGGAGAAGCCCTTAATTCTACGATTTACTCCCTCTAATCCAACAAGTTCCAATAATTCCTTAGATCTCGACTGCAGGAGCTTTTTATCTAGGCCTGTTACTTCACCGCATAGCTTTAAATATTCTTTCGGATTCATATAACCGTAGAATTCAGGTACATCCGGAAGGTAACCAATATGATGATTGGTTTTCGTATTACCATAAACTACTTTTTCACCGCACACATAAATCTCTCCGGCATCCTTCTTTAAAAATCCGAGGATCATCTTCATGGTGGTTGTCTTTCCAGCTCCATTTTTGCCGATGAAACCATATACGGAATGCTCCGCTACTGCAAGGCTCAAATCCTTAATTACTTCAACCTTCCCGAAGCTTTTATATACATTAGAGAGTTCTAAAATATTCATTACTCTTCTCCTCGCCCAACTGTAAAATAGAAAATCGGTCCTAATATTTGAATAAAAACCACAATTATTATCCATAAGATACGATTTCCAAAGCGAAACCTCTTATTCCGTAATACGTGTACCAAGGCTGTAACCATAAGTATCAGTTCAATTAAGAAAATCGGTATCAAAAAGGGTAAGTACTCTATTAACTGCTTCATTATCATTCTCCTTTCCGTTAAGTATTATTTAGGTAATAGCGAAACTCAGTAATTGTTAATATTGTATACACAGCATATACTATTCCGTAGCGGAAGCTAAGCTCATATGTTATTTCACTTTTAACTCTTCCAGTTTCCGCTTTAAATGTTCAAAGCGCGGCTCTTCTCCCAAAACCTGAAAGGCAGGATTGTTCAGTATGACATTCTTAATGTCCTTCCAAATCACTTCAGAATTTCTGGGTGCTGATGTCTCAATATCTACCAGCTGCAAGTACTGATCTAATTCATCCAGGCTAGTACTTCCATGAAGCTCAAACTTACTCTGTTCTTGTTGTATTGCAAGATTAACATACTTTTCGATTGCATTTATTGCTTCTGTTTTCCTATCCTGCATAACATATATGGTAGCTGCTGTCAGATACATGGTGTAAAGGGCGGAAGGATTCAACTTCTCTATTTCGAATAAATTACCTAGCTCTATGAAAATATGATAATAATTATCCATCTTAGCAGGCTGATCTGCATATAATACGAAAAAATCAGCAGCAACACTAAGTAAATTACTTAGATTGACAAAGGTGAAGCCTTGGATATAGGCGATTGCTTTCGTTTTGTCTCCTTTCATCTGGTATGCTTTTGCTAACAGTGTTTCAGACTGCATCTGGGGCTCACATAGTCCTTCAAGAAGCTCTATCGCTTCAATTGGTTGATTTAGACTTAAGTAGCAAAAGGCCTTAAGCTGAACGGATTGTTTCACCAGATTAATATCTTCACAGGTTTTTTCTAACCTATCGAATATAGATATCGCCCTATTTAATATATCTATGTTTAATTTCGAATTACCTCCAAGCCCGCTGTGATTTACATATAAAAGAGCCAGCTTAAACTGAAGATACCAGCAGGAGTAATATTTCTTTAAGAATTCCTCACACTCAGCGAAGACTAATTCAAAGGGCCTTTTCGCAAAATCATACGCGAGTCTTTGATAAAGCTTTCGAACATCTTCCTTCGTCATCTGCGGTTCATAACCAATTAACTCATCAACAGAGATATTAAAATAGGCAGCCAATACCGGTAATAGTATAATATCGGGGTAGCATTGACCCGATTCCCATTTCGATACGGCTGGTTTGGAAACCCCCATGTGATTTGCCAGCTCTTCCTGTGTAATTCCCTTTCTTTTTCGGTTTTCTGAAATAATCTTACCGATTTTAATAATATCCATGGCTCTCCCTTCCTATCTTTTATTAACTGAGTTTCGCAATTACCTACATTGTGCCATCTTTCTTTCCTTTATTTTATAGCCGGTTTGAGATTTTTACAATGGAGATATAGTTAACTTATGTTAATAATGTTTCCTGTTGATTAACTTAATCCAGGTGAAAGAATTTCGTCCTAAACAGTGCTATGTAAAACAAGGCACAGAACTGCTATAAAATGCAATTCTATGCCTTGTTTTATTCTGAAATCTATAAATATAACTTCTTAACAGCTTCTTTTATAATAATTAAAACTACTTAACCCTTAAAAGCTTCAATTCATCTATCGTATCTAATTCTGCTGCCTTAATATAAAATGCTCTTTTCGGCATTCGGTTTATATAAGCGGGTAAGTAAGGCCAGACCCACTATACTGGCGATTGCAGCAATAACAAAGGATAACGGGGTACCCATTGGTGTTTTCTCTACTGCCTTCATTAAATATGGGCATCCTATGGAACTGATTGCATAGCCAAGCATGACAACCCCGTAATTCATACCGGCATTCTTAACTCCAAAATAATCAGCGTTCATTGCCGGATAAATTCCCATAAAGCCACCATAGGCAAAGGCAATACAACAAACCAGCAGAAGAAATAAATATCCCGTCGCAAAGCTAAGCAATAATACAATTCCCATATTAATCAGAAACAGAACCATTAAAATTGGTTTTCTACCTAGCGTATCTGAGATCCAGGGTAACAGTAACCGTCCTGCCGCATTTAACACAGAGGCCAGCATGACACCGAGCAGAGCCTCTCCTGTTGTTAATCCCCGTTCTGTCCCAAGTGATACTAACATCGGATTAATCAGCATATAAGGCGGTACTGCAAGCATAAAGGTAAAGGCGATGATATAATATTGTTTTGTCCTCACCATCTCTTTGATATTATACTGCTTGTTGGTCACTGGTATATTTACAGGCTTATATTCACTCATATAGCTTTCTGCCGGTGGTTTTACAGCCCAGCCACATGTTATGCATATTAATAATAAGATAGCAGCAATTGTGGTTAATGCTACTTTAAAACCATAATTTACGAGAAAATGATTGGCAATCGGATTCATAATAAGGCCAAATAATCCGGCTGAGCATACAATAATTCCGGTAACCATTCCTCTTTTATCCGGGAACCATTTCTGCATCGTAGCAAGTAAGGTGTTATAGGCACAGCCACAGCCGAAGCCGGATATCGCCCCGAAGGTAAAATTCAAAAGCCAGCCATCAAAAGGTGGTACATATGCCGTTGCAAGTAAGCCCAAGCACATGACCGTACTGCCTGTAATTATAATAAAGACAGTATTCCACCTTTTTTGTAAATACCCTCCTGCTAGATTACCGACAGTAAAGAGAGCCAGAAAAATCCCAAACGGAAGATTTGCTTCCGCTGTATCAAGGGAAAAACGTTCCCTTGCATAGGGCTGAAAAACACTCCAGACATATGCCAGCCCATAGCAAAACTGCACAAGAGTTCCCAGTACTAATATCATATATCTCTTATTCTTGTTTTTATATATCATTCTTAATACTGCCAAGTATTGGCTTCCTCTCATTATATTGCCTGCAGCCTCATATACTACAATGCTTTCATGTATAACAGCTCGATATCCTTAATAGTGCTTTCTCTCGGATTTACTGCGATATTACCGCTTTTTATCGCATCGGCAGCCATTTCTGGAATCTTATCCTCGGTTACCCCAACCATCCTGAGTTTCTCAGGTATTTGAAGCTCACTAAGTAATCGTTTTATTTCCCCTACCAGTGTAAATGGATCATAATAATACTCTTTTTCTTTACTGATCTTAATTAAATCATATATCTTTTCATATTTTCCATTATCTGAAAGTGCATTAAATTCTAGCACCACCGGAAGTAAAATTGCATTTGCCATTCCATGCGGCACATTAAAATAACCTCCCAAAGGGTGTGCCATTGCGTGAACATTACCAAGTCTTGCCCAGGCAAAGGCTATGCCGGCAAAATTACTTGCTAACAGCATGGAGCTTGCAGCCGCTTCATCATTACGGTTTGCTACGAATCGGCGGATATTCTTTCCGATCAGCTTCATGGCATATTCAGCCATTGCATCAGTAAAGGGAGAGGCCTCTTTCGATAAATATGCTTCGATCGCATGAACTAATGCGTCAATACCGGTTGCAGCCGCAACCGCAGCTGGAAGTGACATAATAAGTTCAGGATCTAAAATTGCATAGGCCGGAATCAGTTCATAGCTGAATACCGTCAGCTTATAATTTCTCGTTTTATCCGTGATTACGGCAAAAGCCGTAACCTCACTTCCTGTCCCGGCTGTTGTTGGAATAGCGATTATCGGAGCGATTTTGCCCGGCACCAGATGTGCCCCCTCATATTGTGTTATTTCTCCTCCATAAACTGCCAGTACTGCGGCTGCTTTCGCAACATCCATCGGACTTCCGCCGCCTAAGGCGATAATACCAGTTGCATTACTGTTTTTATATATCATCACCGCGGCATTCACCGTCTCTACAGATGGATTGGGTTCCACATCTAGAAACTCAGTATGTTCAATCCCCGCATTATCCAATATATCTGTAACTTTCTTTACCGTTCCTACCGCTTCCAGCCCCCGGTCTGAAATAATCAATATTTTACCGGAAGGAAGCTTGGCCAGGATGGAAGGTAATTTATTTAAACTCGACTTACCAAACATTATATTCTGTGGTATCGAAAAAATAAAGTCCTGCATGATAATTCTCCTTTCATTCCGTATATCTTATTAGGATTGGAGTGTCAAAAGCCCCTCATACAATTTATCTTCGTCAATTTGCACAAACACTACTTATAACAGAGTGATGCAAAACATAGTTTGATGAGCAACTGTTATGAAGTCGTTGGTACTTAGGCCCTGTGTTTTAGGGCCTTATGTACCATTACGTACTTCATCCAAGCGGGAGCGTGTTGCGAACATACTATGTTTTGTATCACAATTTCACAAACATAAATTGTGCAAATTGACGAAACACATTTTGCAACTGGGCTTTTGACACTCTAATCTTATTTAGACAGTTTCGAAATTTCCTTTCGTATAGGAAACTCTTTTATGCAGATACTAATTCCATGAATAAGAAAAAATGTTTCATTCAAAATTTTTTGATCTGCGGATTATGTGGCTGGTGTATGGAATGCTTATGGACAGGACTTGATTCCCTTCGTAAGCATACCGATAAAAAGCTTGCCTGCCACACTTCTGTTTGGATGTTTCCAATCTACGGAATGGCCGCATGTCTGACTCCAATCTGTAAAAAGCTGAAAGACCGAAATGCACTGATTAGAGGGGGTGTTTATTCAATTTTTATCTATGCTGCAGAGTACACAAGTGGTGTACTCTTAAAAAAGTATGGTGCATGTCCCTGGGATTACAGCAAAGCGAAACTAAATTATAAAGGAGTCATACGATTGGATTATGCTCCATTTTGGTGCATGGCAGGACTCTTTTTTGAGCGAATCTTAAATCGCAGTAAAGATTAACACCAATTCAGTTTCCTAATAATTTCAATGCAAAACACATACCAAGATTATACAATGCATCCCTGTCTCCTGCAAGATGAATTGCAGGAGGCAATTACATACTTGAAAGGAGTTATCAAAAGTAGTATATTATATTCTGAGTGTTTGCATTACTTTTTATATTTATTTGACACTCATAGCAAGCTGTTTTCATAATATAGAGCCCTTAAAACAGCGATAATTTTACTCACAGAATTGGAGGACCCTTTCTTGTTAAAAGCAGTTATCTTTGATATGGATGGCGTAATTATTGACAGTGAACCAATGCATGCCAGAGCAGCTATATTAGCCTTAAAAAAGCACAATATAGATATTAGTATGGATTATATTCAAACTTTTATTGGCAGTACTACATTATATATGTGCCAGAAAATGATCGATGATTTTAAAATTAATGTAACACCCGAAATACTACTACAAAATAATAATGAGATGAAAGCATATTTACTTGAAAAGGAAGGTTATACAGTAATACCTTATATCGTTGATTTAATGAAGAATTTGTATCAGAACGGCTTAAAGCTTATTATTGCGTCCTCTTCCTCTGAAGATGAGATTAAAAAAGTTATGGAAGCACTTAATATTAAGCAATATTTATGTGGATACATATCCGGTACCAGCGTTACTCATCCAAAGCCTGCACCTGATATATTTTTAGAGGCAGCTAAGCATCTAGATGTTAGCCCTGAAGAATGTATTGTTATAGAGGATTCCTGCCACGGCATTACTGCAGCACGAGCTGCTACGATGACCTGTGTAGGTTTTGTTAATCCAAATTCGGGTAATCAGGATTTAAGCAAAGCAGATTTATTAGTAGAGGGTTTTGATGAAGTTGACTATATTTTTCTAAAGCAGTTTTATGAATATAATAATACTCTGAAAACTATTATTACTACAGATAATGTGATTATCCGTGAGCTTTCGATACAGGATATCCCTGCTTTATATACCATATACCAACAGCCGCTAATCAGAAAATTTCTAGACGATTTTAATGAAAGTCTCGATCTTGAAATAGAAAAACATAAAGCATACATAAAGAATGTTTATCATTATTACGGATATGGCTTATGGGGTGTTTATTTAAAGAAAGACGGTTGTCTCATCGGTCGATGTGGAATAGAATATAAAAGATTTGAAGACAAGGATATATATGAAATAGGCTATTTACTGGACAGTTCTTATCAAGGCTTAGGCTATGCCAAAGAATTTGTATCGAAAATAATTCATTATTGTTTTTTGGAACTGGATATTCATTACATTACAGCAATTATAGATAAGAATAATCATCGATCTATTCATCTTGCCAAACAGGTAGGAATGCGAGAAATCGGAGAATGTGTCAGAAATAGTCGAAATTGTTTTAGGTATGAAATAAAATATCACGATTAATAAAAGGATGCTGCATTACAGGTTAATATAATGCAGCATTCTTAATTATTATCGACCAGTGCTAGTTCCGGTTGTTCCTGTCCCTGTTGCTCCGTTACCAGTTGTTCCAGTTCCTGTCGTTCCTGTTCCGGTTGTACCAGTTCCTGTCGTTCCTGTTCCGGTCGTTCCAGTTCCAGTTGTTCCAGTTCCGGTTGTTCCGTTACCGATAGTTCCGTTTGCACCAGGTGTTATTGTACCTGTTGTACCGTTATTTGTTCCATTATTTGTATCTGTTCCGGTATTATTGCCATTATCTGTTTCACTGTTATTAGTACCTGTTATAGTAGCGTTATTACCTGTACCATTTCCATTATCATTATTGGTACCTGCACATGCTGTTAAAACAAACATAGAAACAAAGCATATACTTATTAATATAGCTATTTTTCTTTTCATGATACTCCTCCTATATAAATTAATATTACATGGATAGTATCTCTCTGTTCATTTTTAATTATGCATATATAAACATGGTGTAATTTATAACAAAACAAAAAATAACAAATTAATTTAAAATAATTTTATAAGTGATTATTAATGATTCTTTGAATGATATGACCACAACTGAAACATTTCTTCATCCTATATCATATCATCTGCAATTTTAACAATTTTATCAATCATTGAATTCCGTCATATCCTGGCGAAATCTAAGAGGTAGATTATTCCGCTGTAATTTTGGATTAATTCGCTCTTTAATCGCTATATTGTGGTAAAATATTTTCCATAAATCCCTATATTCATCTTCATCAAAAGATAGTTGCTTTGTACTTTCTTCATAAATATTAGGAATTGCTGCCAAAATCCATGGATTTCCCGGAATGTGTAATGAGGCTATTTTATGATTTTCATCAAATATTAAAAACCGTTCCTGTGGAAATCTATCAGCAAAATGAGGTGTTATTAGCGTTAATACATTATTATTAGGATGGATTACTGCAGTAAGTAAACCATTATCCTGTTCTGAAAAACGAATAAATTCGATAAAATGATATGCTTCTCTGCTTACATATTTATTAATCTTAAAGACTTGGTTCACAATCTCATTGCTTAAGTGCTCGGTAATACTGCATCCGATCGAAAACCCAAGAATAAGAAATCGATAAATCAGATCTGCTTTACCAACATAATATGATAAGGCAACTCTGCAAACCATCTCATAGGCCTCTTCAGAAATTTTTTTCCTTATAGAAGCAGCTACCTTAGTAGATAAGTCTATATCATTATTCACAGCAATATATTCTGAAAATAGCTCTATGTTAGAATAATTGCTTTCTTCACTTTTTTCTTCTATTTTTATATTAGCATGTCCATATTTTGAACTCCAGGCCACGTAAATTGCTGTAAATATTCCATCAATATTATTATCACACAGATAAATACGTTTTGTAATCATTTTTCACTCCAATTTTTGTCATATATTTGCCAATCCGCTCACCAAGCGTGGCTTCGGTTGAAAGTTCACATCATCAAATAATGACAACTGTTGATAAGTAATATCCTTATCCACACCAAGTACCGGCTGATCCTTTAATGCAATCAGCTGCCTTGTAATAAAATTCTCTTCAATATTAATCGGATACATCATTTTACCCTTACAAGTGATAAAATAAACTGCTCTTTTTAGTACTATCCCCATCCTCTTTAAATCCTTAAAATCAAGCTCTGAACTTTTTCTTGCCATGATGATACGTTGAACCGAATTGGTTCCAATCCCTGGAACTCGTAAAAGCGTATAATAATCTGCCTTATTTATTTCTACTGGATATAGCTCCAGATGACGCAAAGCCCAATCACACTTCGGATCTAACAGTACATTAAAATTAGGATGAAATTCATCCAACAGCTCCATAGTCTGAAATCCATAAAAGCGAAGCAGCCAGTCAGCCTGATATAAGCGATGCTCTCGAAGTAAGGGCGGACCACCTTCTGTGGAGGGAAGCCTGGTATCCTGATTTACATTCATAAAGGCAGAATAAAAAACTCTCTTTAAATCAAAGTTATGATATAATGCTTCAGCCACTGACATAATCTGCAAATCACTTTCCTTAGTTGCACCGATTATCATCTGCGTGCTTTGTCCAGCTGGCACATAGCTACGATTAATCATCGGTTTTTTCTGATAAGGAACCATCCGGGTATTCGATGCGATAATTTCCTTTACATCTTTGTCTTCTTTTCTATCCGTAACCAGTTTTTGTTCTCTTCTAAATTCAGGTATACCCAAAAGTTCATGATTATTCTGCCTTCTAAGCTGTATCTGCCTGATTGGCTTAAGGATATTTTTACGACTCTTATGAGGTGCTAAATCCTTAAGGCTTTCTGCTGTAGGTAATTCGAGATTGATACTCATACGATCGGTATACCATCCAAGTAATTCTATCAATGCAGGATCAGCTCCAGGTATCGCCTTACAATGTATATAACCGTTAAAATGATGGACCTCTCGCAGCAATCTTAATGCCTCTAATATTAATTCCATCGTATGATTTGGACTGATTATAATTCCTGAACTTAAGAATAATCCTTCTATATAATTTCTTCGATAAAATTCCATAGTTAATTCACAAACCTCCTGTGGAGTAAAGGAAGCTCTTATAATATCATTCGAGGATCGGTTAATGCAATACTTACAATCGAAAATACATTCGTTTGTATAAAGTATCTTAAGTAAAGAGATGCACCTACCATCAGCAGAAAAGCTATGACAAATTCCGCTTGCAAGACTATTGCCCATTCCTGTCCCAGTACCCTTACGGTCAACTCCACTAGAGGTACAGGCCACATCATATTTTGCAGCATCGGATAATATCTCCAGTTTTTTTTGAACTGACATACTTTCTTGAATAATCATACTCCATCTCCAATTCCAAACATTAGTTCTGCAAATATTTTAACAAAATAGTTTAATTAAGTCAATCAATTTTCCAAACATTAGTTCGGTAATGCTAGACTGCAAATAAATTAAGTTAATATCATATGTCATTATTTTCTATTATCTGGATTTTTTTATTTAATATTAAGTTAATTTACTTAAAAAATTTATATTGACAAAATTTTCTTATTTCTGTATACTTTGAAACTATTGAAGCTATCTTTCCAGCATAAATACTTACACATGTAATATCTCACACAAACCGTCCGCAATCCTTTACTACATATGCTTTTCTCTAGTTAATAAAAGATATTTCTGATTTTATCTTAAAATCTGATCCTTCTTCGACACCATAATCCGCCTCAGGCTTACACTTTAATGTTAACCTAAACTTACATCAATATTTTACATAGGAGCAGTTATGAATAAAAACCTTCCTCTATTTGATAATTATTATAAGCAAGGCAAAAAAATTATTTTATTATTATGCCTGGATTTACTATTCTTAACTTTATCAGCTATTTCAGCAGCTGTCCAAATAAAACATGCTGGGTTTATAACAATATCATTTCTTTTTATTGGTATTATTTTTCTCATCAGTACAGTAATATTTATGCAAAGGAATATTAAAACAATCAATAATGTGGAACATACATTATTTGATAGATATTTTGGAGTTAGCGCATATCGAATTCAACAATTCCACCAATTAATCAATGCAAATTTATTTGAATATCATTTTCAGCCAATCATTGATGCAAAAACTGGCGAGATTTTTGCTTATGAGGCTTTAATGCGGGCAAATACTGAAGCTATCCATATGCAGCCTCTCGAAATACTCGAATTGGCACGTAAGGAAAACTGTATCTATGAAGTTGAGAAATATACCTTCTTTAATGTTTTAAAAATAATGAATTACTACCCTGATATATTTTCAAGAAAGAAACTCTTTATTAATTGTATACCGGATCATCAGCTTACTGAGGAGGATTTTGATAAGCTTTATTCTGAATACAGTGCGCTTTTCCAAAATATCGTTCTGGAAATTAATCAAAATACACAAATCGATAAATCAAATGTACAAATGCTGCATAAACGATTACTGCTTACAAGCTGTCAGCTTGCTCTAGATGATTACAAAGGTAATTATTCAAGCGAGACTAATTTGCTACTTACCAATCCAAATTATATTAAAATTAATCCTGTAATCCTTCGTTATATTAATATTGATACAAAAAAGCAGCAAATGGTGAAGAATATCCTAAGCTTTGCTTCTCAAAATAATATGAAGGTCATCGCAGTAGGAATAGAAAATTACGATGAATTTGAATTTCTTATCAATTTAGGTGTTGACTATATTCAAGGCTTCTATACTGCAAGACCCAACACACAGCTTATGATAAGTATGCCGGAGGAATTATTGAATAAAATTCACGAAATTAATTATAATCGATTTTATGACCCTTCAGCCAGAAAAATGTACGAGGCAAAGGGCGAACAGCCATTATCACCGGTATCCTTAGCATTAGAAAGATATTCCGATATTATTATTAATGATAAGATGATTCACTTAAAAGGTAATTTAGGTATGGTAGCTGAGATTTCGCTGATTATTCCCAATAATCATAACTGTCATATTATACTCGATCATATCCATCTTCGGGGAAATAACAGACCAACTATTATCATAGGGAAAAATAGCAGTGTTATCATAGAACTGATCGGGGATAATCAGCTCTACATGAATGGAATTCGAGTACAGGAAAGCTCAACGCTAACTATAATCGGTAACGGTAATCTCGCCATACATGCCTTAAATAATAAATGTATCGGAATCGGCGGAACAGCAGAACAGGATTTTGGTAATATCATATTGGCTTCCCTAGGCAATATAAAGATAATTAATAATGGCAGCTGTTCTATCGGGATAGGCGGTGGCCATTGTGAAAAGATTTCCTACATTGAGCTGCAATCAGGAAATATTACAATTGAAACCTCAGGCTATAACACGGTAGGGATAGGTTCTATTTCGGGCAATGTCAAAATTGGCATTCGTAATTGTCAACTAAATATAACAACCGAAGCAACTAAAGCTGTATGTATCGGCAGCATCAAAGGCTTTGTAGATATTAAGCTGAACTGCCAGATAAGTATTAATTGTGACGGGAAGCAATGCTCTGCAATTGGTGTAATTGATGACAGTGATGGTGTAATAATCATAGAAGGAGGTTGTATTAATATCAGGTATACCTCACACGCCGGAGCTGGAATAGGTTCTATTGGCGGTAAGGTTGGTATTAATATTCTTGGGGGAGATATTATTGTATACGGAGAAGGAACGGATATTGTTGGTATCGGAGACCAGTCCGGATTTGGTAGTATTTATATCAATTATGGAATAATTTCAATTATATTATATGCCGCCAATGCGGTTCCGATCGGTAACGTACAACGACAGGTTGTAATAGACGGAGGTAATATCCAATGTGATTTTCCTGAGGATATTATACCTGTAAATTCGTTTCAGACACCGCTCGCAGTACATATTATAACAGAAACCGATGAATTCAAGCAGTCCATCGAAACCATTAGCTATTCCTATGAATATAAAGCTCAATATTCAAACAGATTTCCTTATATAAAAGTGTATCTTCCCGAAAATATCATTTTAATATAAACCATATCATATCGTAACTCAGGACGGCCAACAATCAGAATTATATCGGTTATACATCAAACGTCTTATTCTATATAAGAAGCAGCCTATTCCATTTAACCAAATGGAATAGGCTGCTTCTTTCTATCAATTACAACTTTATTTTATTAATTTGCCTGAAGACGCTTTCTCTTACTTACAACCAAAGCAATTGATATGATAGCTATGGTAAAACCAACCTGTATTGCCATATAACCATATATACTGGAAACTTCACTCCAACTGAAAGTGGTAATATCTGCGAGGGCATTATTAGCTTTTGCATACCAATAGGTTGGCGTAAAGCTTGCAACCTTAAGCACGGCCGATCCCAAAAACTCTTGAGGTACAAAGATGCCGCTGATAAAGGAAAGTCCTAAGGATAAGAAGGTTGATATGGCACCGATCGCTTTTCTGCTTTTTACTGTAATACCAACCAGATAACTTATACTTAAGGCCGTCAAAGAAAAGATAAATGCATTCAAGTAAGTAAGTAGCATATTTTTATTTACTACTCTGCCCTCATTTAAGTCATATCCTGCCATAATGAATATCACCAAAAAACCTAAGACAAAAATTAAATTAGCTAATAAAAGCTGAATATTCAATTTGCGGTTTGATATAGAGGAAGCTGTATGCCTTCTTCGAATATCTATACTGCTAAAGGAAAACATGATCATACTGACACCTGTTATATAAGCTGCTATTATGACATATGCCATATAGTTAAAATAATAAGAGTTAAATTCATTTGAATTTGCTTCACGGCTCTTTATTTTTATATCAAATTTTACTTCCGTTTCATTCTCCATATTATCCTTAATTAAGGTATTTAATTTATCCTCATCTAGGTCAGGAACTTTATTAATAAAGACTCTGGCTACATTAAAATAATGATTAATTATATTATCAAGTGACTTCGCTTCTATAGAGTCAGGTACTGTCTGCTTCTTAAGTATGCTTTCTCCTGAGCTTATAAAGCTTTTCGAAAAACCTTCCGGTATGGTAAGTATATATACTGCTCTGCGATAAAACAAGGCTTCCTTAATTGCATCTTCATCCTCTAGCGGATCAACAAAATCAACATAGCCCCCCATATATTCTATAAATCCATTTACCAAAGAACTATCGCCATCCTTATTAATGATCATTGCATTTACTTTGCTTGCTTCATATTTTTCATCACCAATTTTAATATTTGAAGTAAAGGCAACTGTTAAAGAAAAAAACAGAAAGGCATAGATAATTATAGGTAATTTGCGCTTTTTTAATATTTGAAAGTAGGTTTTAAATACTGGCATAATTCTTCCTCCTAATTCCTACATATGAAGCTATGCATAATACAATTGTTATAAGAAATAAAATTGCAGCATCAAGATAAAAACGTTCATAGGTATTGAAATAATAAAGACTGTACATCGCATCGGAAAGTAAATTGACCGGATTAATATATCCAAGCAGAGGATATTTTTCTGCTATTATATATTTTAAATCAGCTATCATCATACCTGAAAGAAAACCGCCGCCTAAAACTGTAAAGGTAAGAATTGCTTCCTTAACCTCCACTTTTTTCTTAACCCATATACCAACTGTTCCGCCCAGAGCTATACCTGTCAATGATCCTATCATACAAACCAGAGCTAAATATAAAAGATTATCACCAAAGTCTATTTTGAGTATAAAATACATATAACAAAATAATATAAAGATACTTCCAAGGTGCGCCGTAAAGGCAGCTGCTAAGTTACATAAAAATAATTTCATTTTATTTATCGGTGATACATTAATTCTTGCACCGCGTCCGGATAGATTAGCTTGAATATTAACCACCTCATCTAATCCCCAATTTGCTGCAAATATACAGGTATATGCTAACAAAGCATAGAAGTAAATTAATATGGCATCCGGATTTTTATCGTTTTTTATTTCCTCAATATATTCGTTATGCTGCATTACATCATCCATTAAGCCTTCATTCAGCGCATTAGGATTTTCTTTTAATATTGCAGCAACCGTACCTGACATTTGAAGGTAATTATCCAAAAACGATTTTATGATTGTTTCATTTACTCCATTATCCTTTACATATAAAACCGGATTTTCACTACCCACTATATATGCTGTGACTTCACGATTATCAAAAAGCTGCTTTGCTTCTGACTTCTCACACTCTGTCACTTTGAACATCGGCACATTACCGTTCATCTTCGCAGAATTCAATAATTCCTTTAATACGTCATTTTCACTTCCCTCATTATCATAAGCAATACTGATGGTTTTAAAGTCCTCGGCCTTCCAAATATTATTAAAGGCAAAGAAGAATAAGGAGGCCAACAGGATCGGAAATGCATAGCACCATAACATACCTTCTTTATTTCTAAATAGGCATTTTAGCCTTGTAATATATAAACGAAAGATCATTCTCTTCACCCACCTTTAATCTCTTAATTCTTTTCCTGTAATTTCAAGGAATACGTCATTGAGCGTCGGAACTTCGGTTATTACTCTTCCAAAATTAATTTTCTTCTGCCCCATAAAATCTAATATACTGATCAAATTATTTTTTCCTTTTCCTGACTTTATTTCAAGAATATTTTCACGGTGTTCCACGGAATAAATTCCAGGCAGTGCTTTCAATTCGTTAATCTGTTCTTCCTTTATCTGATATACTTCCACAGTAATCTTCTCGCCGATGGATATCATGGATTTTAATTCATCCTTCGTTCCCTGTGCAATTACTCTCCCTTTATCGATAATTGCTATTCTAGAACAAAGCTGCTCCACTTCATCCATGTAATGTGAGGTATAAATAATGGTTGCACCTTCTTCATTCAGCTTTTTAATTCCTTCAAGAATTTTGTTACGGCTCTGGGGGTCAACAGCAACGGTCGGTTCATCTAATATGATCAGCTTGGGCTTATGAACAATACCACAGGCTATATTCAATCTTCTAAGTAAACCGCCGCTTAGCTTCTTGGGATAGAATTTTTGATAATCCTCCAGGGATACAAATTCAATCGCTTCCTTTGTGAGACGCTTAACCTCAGCTTTATCCTTAATATAAAGACTGCAAAAATAAGATATATTTTCATATACGGTTAATTCATCAAATACCGCTACATTCTGCATTATGATACCGATATCCTTCTTAATGCTGTAAGCATCTGGGTTCATTGGTTTATCGAAAATCTGAATGGTTCCTTTATCATATTTAAGCAGTGACAGAATGCAATTAATTGCAGTTGTCTTACCGGAGCCATTCGGCCCCAGTAATCCAAAAATCTCACCTTCTCCAACCTGAAGATTCAAATAATCCAGAGCTACTAATTTATCATATCGCTTTACTAATCCTTCAACCTTTACTACCATAGTTATCCTCCTAACAATTTGTATTTGTCATTAACTTTAAGATAACTATATAAAAAAAAACTTTGATATACTAGTGAAGTGCGTCACGACTTAAAATGACATTTGTCATCCTCTGAATGCAAAAAAGATGCATTACAATTCTACCGGGTGTCTAATGAATACCTAATCTTAATCAAATTAAGATAGTGGTTAGTCATAAACTTGCTTTCTCGATAGAATAATTAATGCATCCTTATATATGATGTATTGAAGCTCTTATTAGTGTGGATAGTCTTGCTAAGTACATGCAGGCCCAAAAGGCACAAACTAATTCAAAGGACAGGCATGTTATGTTAGTAGAAGACTTTATTTACTTCTTATATGAAATTATTTACTTAATTAATCTTGAAATCTCCTTAAACACATCCGTTTTTGCTCTTCGGGTTAATTCAAAAAGAATTGCTTCATAGGTTGTGGGAATTGCACCCTCTTTTATAGCCCGCTTAATCCCAACCTGTCGGTTTGACTCTTTTCTGGAGCCTATACAGTCCTCGACAAGAATGACATTATAGCCTTTTGCAATCAGATCAATTACTGTCTGAAGCACACAGATATGCGCCTCGATTCCACATATAATTATATTGTTTTTTCTGTATTCTGTAATCTTTTCGAGAGCTATCATATCTTCCGCACAGCTAAAGGACAATTTATCATAATATTCAAAGGGCTCGCCTACAGCTTCCATAACCTCGCTGACTGTCATACCAATCCCTTTCGTATACTGTTGTGTAACAAGCATCGGTATATTTAGTAGCTTAAGTCCTTTCAGTAAAATCTCTGTATTATGCATTAGCTCTTCCCTATTATCCATAACCGGAACTAGCTTCTCCTGGAAATCTATAATCAGTGCCATTGTGTCTTCTGCTAATATTCTCATCAAAATTCTCCTTCTATCTTCGATATGCTGATTACTGGTAACATAAGCAACCTGATTATAGCATCCATCCCCTACATTAATCAAGGTAAAGAGCTTCCAATTTGTAATTGACATCATATCACCTGCATGTAATACTATTCCTATAGCAACAAACAAATAGCTTAGTTAATAGGTACAATTTATATTTATAAAATTGTGGAACTGAAAATTGGCGAAGCTAAATTACCCGTTGGGCTTTATAATCCTAAAGATATTCTTAGATAATTGCGTAACTATAAAGTTTTAATAATTGTATACAATACTTACAATTACTGAGTTTCGCAATTATCTATAAAGATATTCTACATAAAAGGAGTTCTTATGAACGAAATTTTTGATAAGCTTTTGTTATTATTATGCTGTCTGACCTTATACTTATTTCATGGTAATATAACCTTTGCCATTGTTCCTATCGTTATCAGTATTGCATTAAGCAGCCTTTTCTTTTACTACGACAGCTATAAATTCAAGCTATTTGGTACCATCCTTTTTACCGTAATATGCTTATTCCTTCCATTTTATATTATTTTCCTTCCTTTGCTGCTTTACGATACGCTGAATAGTAAGTACCAATATATCGTATTAGTCATTCCCTTTCTGATGATATGCAATATAGATATTTATAATTCGTTAACGGCATCCTTTACATTAATTTTTCTTTTTGTATCCTTTCTCTTAAAATATAAAACGGATCACTTAATTAAACATAACTTAGAATACAATGATCTTAGAGATAGCTCTGCACAAATGTCACTCCTTTTGAAGGAAAAAAACCAAAGCCTTCTTAAAAATCAGGATTTTGAAGTAAATCTAGCAACCTTGAATGAGCGAAATCGTATCTCAAAAGAAATTCATGATAACATCGGACATCTATTATCCAGAGCGCTGCTTCAGGTTGGAGCTTTACAGGTAATTACGAGAGAGGAAACAACGAAAGCAGGTCTCACCGATTTGAAGGAATCCCTTTCTGCCGGTATGGATCAGATACGAAGCAGTATTCACAACATGTATGATGAATCAATTGATTTGTATGCGCAAATCGAAAACCTTGTGAAGCAATTCACCTTTTGCATGATCAATTATGATTATGACATTATAAATCCCCCTCCCCTCCCGTTAAAGCATAGCTTAATTGCCATTACTAAGGAAGCTCTTGCTAACATTATCCGCCATTCGAATGCAACTAAAGTAAATATTGTGCTACGGGAGCATCCAGCTATGTACCAATTAATAATTCAAGATAACGGCCAAATTGATAGTAAAAAAATATCCGCTCTAAATAAAATTATAGATAATCAGGAGTCCATGGAAGGAATGGGAATTCGAAACATCTGTGACAGAGTCAGAGGCTTAGGTGGAAATATCAACATCTCGATTGAGCATGGATTTAAGATATTTATTTCCATACCTAAGAAAAGCACATAAGTGATTTCGTATTTACAAAATACCATTAACAGCGAGCAAACGTGCCTATAATAGCCTCGGCACAGTAATAGATACGCAGAAAGTATATCCATAGAATCGGAGGTAACTATGAAGGTTTTATTAATTGATGATGACAAATTAGTTTGTTCCTCACTAAAAATTATCCTATCGGCTGATCCGGAAATCATAGTAGTAGGGACTGGTAACAATGGTATTGAAGGTATTGAACTGTACCATAAATATCATCCAGATGTACTTCTTATGGATATCCGGATGGAAAAGATGAGTGGCCTTGAAGCCGGTGAGAAGCTATTAGCCGAATTTTCAGAAGCCCGTATCCTTTATCTTACCACCTTTTTAGATGATGATTATATTATCAAAGCCTTACGAATCGGTGCTAAGGGATATATGATGAAGCAGAATTATGAAAGTATCATCCCGGCTTTAAAGGCTGTATATATGGGACAGAATGTATACGATAATGAAATCATCACAAAGCTTCCCCACTTAATCGGTAAAGCCTCTGATACCAAAAGCTTAGAAGCCTTTGGTATTACCGAGAAGGAATTTGAGATTATCACCAAAATCGCGGACGGTTTATCAAATAAAGAAATTTCAGAATTATTATATCTTAGTGAAGGAACGATAAGAAACAATATCAGTACGATCCTTGAAAAGCTAAATCTACGAGATCGGACGCAGATCGCAGTCTACTATTATAAAAATATCAGATAGGAAATGTTCCCAGCTACATAACAATCTATCTCCTCGTATGACATTAACTTTTTTGGTAATTGCCAAACTCAGTAATTGTAAGTATTGTATACAATTAATAAAACTATATAGTTTGGCAATTACCTACATTAACTTCTATCTGAAATTATGTAACTTAATCCGACAAAGGTAACCACTTATTTCTCCAAACATATAATACTGTATAAGCAAATATGGAGGAATACTATGGGCGAATTACTAAAAATCGATCACATCAGTTACACCTATCATAGCCTTGAAGGGGAAACACCGGCATTATTCGATGTTTCTTTTCATGTAAATGAGGGCGAATTCGTAGCTATCGTCGGACCCAGCGGCTGCGGTAAATCTACCCTTCTCTCCCTGATAGCCGGCTTACTATCACCCAGCAGTGGTTTCATATATATCAATGGAAAGGACATAAAATCCTCCGGAAAAAACATCGGTTATATGCTTCAGAAGGATCATCTACTGGATTGGCGCAACACGCTTAAGAATGTTACGCTTGGCCTTGAAATACAGCATAAGCTTTCCGACAATAGCTTTGTCCAAATTAATGAATTACTAAATACCTACGGTCTAATTACCTTCAAAAACTCCTTCCCTTCCGAATTATCCGGTGGTATGAGACAGCGCGCAGCACTGATTCGTACTTTACTTATGGAACCAGATATTCTGCTCCTTGACGAACCATTTTCTGCACTCGATTTCCAGACCCGTCTTGATGCTGCGGTAGATATCTGGGGCATCATCCGTAAAGAGAAAAAAACAGCTATCTTAATTACTCATGATATCCCAGAGGCGATCAGCATGGCTGACCGTGTAATAATTTTGTCTTCCCGTCCGGGAACAGTAAATGAGATTCTTGATATTAATCTTTCCATAGAAAATCGTACTCCTTTGACGGCTAGAAGCGCACCTGAGTTCAGTGAGTATTTCAATCAGATATGGAAGGAGTTAAATCATAATGAGCAGGAAAAGCAAACGGGTTGAATGCAATAATTTAAGTGTTTCCGCTGCTCAGCAGGCTTATATCAGAAAGCATATACTGCGTCTTCGTTGGGTTCGTTTTTATCAGATTATAATCCTGATTAGTTTTATCTCTTTATGGGAAATAACCGCTAGGCTTAAAATACTTAACTCCTTTGTATTCTCCAGCCCTTCCAGAGTATTAAATACAATCATTGAAATGGGCTTAAACGGACAGCTATTTTATCATGTCGGTATAACCTTATTAGAAACACTGATCAGCTTTGTACTCGTAAATGCCTTCGGGCTTCTGATTGCTGTAATTCTGTGGTGGAATGACAGCGTATCCAAAATACTTGAACCCTATCTAATCGTACTAAACAGTCTTCCAAAGTCGGCTCTGGCCCCTGTTTTTATTGTATGGTTGGGTAATAATATGAAGACTATTATCGTAGCTGCTGTGTCAGTTGCAGTATTTGGCACTATTATAAATCTGTATTCTGATTTTAGTTCTGTAGAAAAGGATAAAATCAAATTGATTTATACTTTAGGAGGAAAGAAAAAGGACGTTCTTGTAAGTGTAATACTACCCTCCAATATTCCTTCTATCATTAGTCAGATGAAGGTAAACATCGGCCTCTCCTTAGTAGGTGTCATCATCGGTGAATTCCTCGCAGCCAAAGCCGGCCTCGGTTATCTTATTATTTATGGCAGCCAGGTATTTAAGCTTGACTGGGTTGTTATGTCAATTGTTATTCTCTGCATCGTCGCTACTGGATTATATAAGCTGCTGACTTATTTTGAGAAAAAGGTTACAAAACGATAATTCTTTCTATGATACTTAATAAGTAATAAAAATACTGGCTGCTAGTAATACCACAGTCAGTATTTTTATTTTGAACCTCAAATTATTTCTATATTATATTATTATGATGGTTAGGGTGTCAAAAGCCAATTTAGATTTTGTGCTTCGTCATTTTGCACAATCCAAGTCTTCAAAATCGTGATGCAGAACATGGTTTGTTCGCAACACGCTCCCGCTTGGATGAAGTACGTAATGG
>JAEZTJ010000033.1 GCA_023421505.1 Bacillota bacterium | reverse complement strand
TTTCCCCCATTGTGCAATATTCCCCACTGCTGCCTCCCGTAGGAGTTTGGGCCGTGTCTCAGTCCCAATGTGGCCGGTCACTCTCTCAAGCCGGCTACTGATCGTCGCCTTGGTGAGCCTTTACCTCACCAACTAGCTAATCAGACGCGGGCCCATCTCATACCTATTAATATTTTCACACTCTGCCATGCGGCAATGTATGCTTATGCGGTTTTAGCAGCCGTTTCCAACTGTTATCCCCCTGTATGAGGCAGGTTACCCACGCGTTACTCACCCGTCCGCCACTAAGTTTACTCAGTCCGAAAACTTCATAAACTCCGTTCGACTTGCATGTGTTAGGCACGCCGCCAGCGTTCATCCTGAGCCAGGATCAAACTCTCATGTTTAAGTTTTTGATCCAGTCAGATAAACATTGGCTAATTGTTAGCACTTGTTATCTTTACTGTTTTTGTGGTGTATCGATACTTTCATATCAATACGGTTCGTGATATGTCTTTCGACATATCTCATGAAAATCTATTTTTGAGACTCATGTGTAGTCTCAAGTCTTTTAGAATTTTCAGGGTTGTTTTACTGTTCAATTATCAAGGTACTATAGCTTCAACATTATTTCTACCGAAATGCTTTGTTTTTATCGTTTCGTTTTCTTAACGCGTCAGCAAAATTAATATTATCACAGGCATATAACTTTGTCAACAACTTTTTGAGTTAAATTTTTTATTTTTTTAAAATAATATATGAAAATGAAACAACGTTACTAAAAACCAGCTATTTTACAACAGCATTCTTCTTTCACAAGTATGTGAATCTCAGATTAATCCTTCTCAAAATGATTGCATTTATAACAAATAATTAAAATTCTATATTAATATATTGTATACATATGGGAAGAACAAATATTAGTTGTAAAATGTATAACTTTTGCTTCTCCTGTTTTTTGTAACTTTTGATAACTAATTTTTTATGAGGTAATCAAAATATCTTAATTACTAATTCATGTTAAAAGCATATTTGCAGCATCTTTTACGGTGTACAGAAATTATAAATATAAAATATTACTTTTGTTCACGAAATTTGAATAGCTTAATATGCATTAAAATCAATATAAATCATATTTTAGTTCTCTTTAAATATGCTTGTGTATAAGGACAGACGTTAATGCACTTTCCGCATAAAGTAATCTCTTTATCTAGCATTTCTTTAGAAATCTCTCTAGCCTTTCTCTTGCACTTAACCGGATCAAAAAACTCTTCCCTAGATAAATTTATATTCCAATTGATCCCTTTAACAGCTTGGGCAGGACATGCATTTGTACAAAGCATACAATTACCGCATTTTGATTCATTGTTAGGAGTATCAGTTTCCAGGGGTGCATTCGTAAGGATAGATGTTATCCGTACTGCGCTACCATATTCTTCAGTAATTAATAATGTACATTTACCAATCCATCCTATTCCACAGCGTGTTGCTACAGTTTTATGCGGTAATTGAGTACTATATTCTGTTGCATACTCATTCACTGAAGCATTGGTCTGTGGATAAGCCTTAAATCCCTGGCTCTTAAGAAATTCTGCTCCCAGTGTTGACAATTTATCCAATTTGTCATTAATTAAGTGATATGTATCAAAGTAATTCATCGAAGGTGCTACCCTTAAATCATTTACTACTTCCTTGGGAATTGCTACTGCTATGCATATACCATATGGCATATCCTTTCTGGTTTTAGCCTCTATCTCATCAATTTTTCCAATACCAACAATGTCTGCACCGAATTCTGTTAACAGCTTCTTAATATCCTTCGTTAGTGATTTTATCATATGCCGCCTTCTTTCGTTAAGTTACTATGTTTCAATATAATTTAACTATTTATTATGAATGATGTCAAGTCTTATTGTCTCAAAATAAACTACTTTAAATAGCTTTAAAGTTTTAGTCAATTATGATGTAAAATCTACTACCATTTATACGAATGAATCCATAGATTAATTGAAATTAGATATAAATATAATTATTTACATGATTACTAAATAACTCGCTTTTTTTAATATTTAATAAAAATGAAAGGATACCCAAAATTATATATATCTTATTAAGTACCAGTATATTAGCTTTAGCCCTCATACGCAGACTTATACTGATAAAACAAAATATTATATATTTGAAATATCCTTTATTCTTAAGATTTTAATTATTGAATTCCTTTCATAAAAGCATCAATGATCTCTGGATACTTCCATGTAAGCTTAATTCTGTCTAATAGTCCTAATCGTTCTCCATTCCCAACAAAATTACCGTTATCCCATACTATACACGGTATTCCATTCTCTTTGGCTTTTTTTACATAGTATTCTGCCCAGGCAATACGGCAACTTAAATTATCTTTATCTAGAGCCCCATATTCTCCGAGTATTACTGGAATACCTTTGCTTATAAAGTAATCATTTATATTTTTAACCAAAGTATCAATTTCATATGTATCGTTCTTATTGGTAATGCTCCAGTCTGAGGTTCCATTAATATTTAACGCGAAGTTATATGGGGTATAGGCATGTATCGATACTATAACTTTTTTATCCTTAGGAACCTCAAATTTTTCCCACACCATAGTATTTGAGCTTGCTGCATATGGTGGAATCATAAGATGTCTCAATGAATTATTACCTCCTGCATCTCTTATGGTACCCACAAAGGCAGCATTTAGCTGATTAATGACATCCCAGCCTTCTTTATTACCGCCTGTCCACTCATCCGGTGCTCCCTTATGACGTGGTTCATTCATTCCTTCAAAAATCAGGTGCTCATCATAATTTTGAAATCGATCTGCAATCTGTTTCCAGGTCTTTTTCATTTGATCAATGGCAGCATCTTTTTTGTCATAATATGGGCTATACCAGTCTTCATGATGCATATTAATGATAACATACATATCATTTGCTATACCGTAATTAACTACATCCTGTACTCGGTCGAGCCATCCCTTATCAATCTTATAATCCGGTGCAGATCCAATATGCTGCTGCCAGGTAATAGGTATACGAAGTGTATTAAAGCCGGCTTCTTTAACCTTATCAATCATTACTTTTTTTGTTAATGGATTACCCCAGGAAATCTCTGAAAATTTTCCTGTTCCCGAAGAGTCTAACGTATTACCAAGATTCCATCCAATTTTAATCTCTTTGACCAGATCTATCGCATTGATATCACGCATTTTCATTGGCCCTTTTACAATCTCTTCTTCTAAAGCTACAATATCTGGGTCCTTTGCCTTCTTTTTGATAAGTGCGGCTGCCTCTGTCAGGGCTTTAGTCGGTGTTACTGTGAGTGTCTTTGTCGGCTGTTGGTTACTTACTAATTTTGTCTCGTTTTTTCCGTCCTCGCTATTCTTTTTCTCACAAGAAGTAAATAATATCAGCGTTACGATCATAAAAATTAATATTACTAACCCTCTCTTCAATTGCTTCATAGCTTTTCCTCCTCATAATATAGTTAACAAGTTTACTACACCTCTATATTATAAGTTAATACATTTTTTTCTAAATGTAAACTATTCATATGCATACCTATGCATTTTGATATGATTATTTTGCATTTTTAAAACTATCTATTATATTTTTCCTTATAAATTAATTTATAATTTACATTATATATTATAATAGTTTATTCTGCACTATTATGCGCAATCCGTGGATTATTATCTGTTCTAATTTAGGCTCCATAACAAAAAATAAATTACTCAAACTTCGCAGTAAAAAATCTCATCATTGCTTAATATTGTTCTGCGAAGTTTGAGTAATTTAATTGCTTATAGCTTAATCTTCCAGTACCACACTGCCATCACTAAGCGGTACTACTTTATCAAGCTCCCTGGCATCCTTAAAACGGTCATAGGTCTTACGCCATTCAATTTTATAATTCTTATCATACTTGGTTACGACTGTCTCAGTATCATACCAAATGGAGGAAATATATATGGGCTGAGGAATCGTTTTTATATTGCGAACAGAAGTAATAATAAAACCACCATCATTTGTTGCTTCTATCTCTCCATAGCAATCAGCATCAAAAGTCAAAAGTTTTTCCCCTTCTTTGCTATAACAGTTTATCGCCCCACTTTTTTTCAGTATCTGGTCTTCTTTAAACTTTTGGATGACGATAACCCTACCGTCTTTTAGCTCAGTGATCCCGTTTATCCATTGTGAAAGCGGCCCAGTTGACCAAATTTTATTACCGTCTGCATCCAGCTTTATAATTGATAATTTCAACTCGTTCTTCCCATTATATTTTTCATCTTCGTTACGGACAATATAAACCGCTTCATCTGAAACATAGTAGACATCATTAGCTATATGTACTGGGCTTATCCATTTAATTGCCAGTGTTTCAGGATCTATACAGGCAACAAAAGGAGAAGGGCCGTTATTGGAAAAACTGCCATCCTTGGATTGACTGATACCAGATATGACTATTCCTATTTTGGAATTATATTTTGCAGCGTTGCACCAATCAAAATCACTGCCGCCATATATTTGTTTTTTCAGTCTCCTTCCATTACTGTCGTATTTAATGATACCGATATCAGAATAGCCGCCGTTTTGTTCTACTCTTTCGACAACGATATAATTTCCTTTTTTATCAACTAAACGAATGGCTTCCGGATTCTGTTCCAGGACACTGGCATATCCTTGGTTTTTACTACAAATAGTCCCATTTACAATTATCTGATTATCCTGAAGTACATGTTCCACAACTTTTTCACTGTTTATATCTGGTAGCGGTGCATAAAATGTATCAATTGGCAATGCTTTTGTCTTTTCACTGCTATTTGCAGTTTCTTTATAGTCAAACAAAACATTGCTTTTTAGTCTACTTGCAAAAGTTAATATTATGCAGACAATAATAATACCTGCAAAAATAACTGCCACTCCTATTATAAAGCCTTTTATTTTTCTGAACATCTTTTATTCTCCTATTCAATTGAATTTGTAAGAAACATTAAAGCGGTGAACAACAGAAACAAAATTGATATCATCATTCCCAATACTGATAAGTGTCTATAAGTCAGTACATGAAGTACCCTTGTTTTGGTGTTTGATTTTCCAAATGGAGTGTGAACAATATTTTTATTATGAGTATTTTCTGCTATACTTAATAAAGCTTTCGCATACTCCTTCTTATTGGCAAAATCGTATGCCTTTACTGTTGCTTCGTCACAGGAAAGCTCCATATCTTTTAAAAAGAAGGAAAATCCAATCCAGGCCATAGGATTAAACCAATGTATACACACAATAATCAGCCCAATGATTCGCCAAAGATTATCTCTTCTTTGCATATGTATTTTTTCGTGGGCAATAATATGCGCTACTTGAGTGGGATTCATTTCCAGTCCAATTGGAAGTATGATTTTTGGGCTCCTAATTCCCAATAAAATCGGTGAGAGCGCATTCTTATCTTCATAAACATTATCTCTTATATGTATTGCTTTTTTGTATTGGCGAACTGCTATATAATAAAAAATAGTAATCAATATAAAAGAAATACATACTCCTGTGAACCAGATAACAGAACTAATGCCAAATATCCATTCATATCTTTGTGTTCTATATTCCATAGGCTTGTAAGACAATACCGCGTTAAAATAATTAGTAACCGTGAAGTTCGAATCAATTATCTTTCCTACAGGAATCTGCTTTTTAATTAGACCACTGATATAATTAAAAATGCTGATGCTGCTGGTCATTGCAAGGGGCAGAAGCATTCTTATAAACGCCACAAACCAAAATGCATAGATATATTTCTTTGGAATCTGCTTAATCTTACGTATAACCAGAAGCAAAAGTATAACAATAGAACTGCTTATGCTCATATTAATAACAAAGTAAAAGCATAATTTATACATTTTATTCACCGTCCCGGTCAAAGGATTCAATCATACTTTTTATTTGTGAAAGTTCTTGTTTTGACAATTTTTCGCGGGTTAAAAACGATGAAAACAGCATTTTTAATGAACCATTATATAACTTGTCAACAATCGTCTTTGCCTCATCGTACCCGATCTGCTCCTTTTCAATTAAAGGCACACAGATAAAATTTGGCTCGACTCGTAAAACGGCCTTTTTACTTACTAATTTTTTTAGGATGGTATATGTGGTATTCTTATTCCATCCAATTGTCTCACTGGCCAATAGAGACAACTCCTTTGCGCTGATATTAGGATTTTGCCAAACCAGCTCCATAAGTTTTATCTCACTGTCAAATAATTTAATTCCTTCCATTAATACATCTCCAGACTATTATAATAGTTTATATCTTTATACTATCACAATAGTCTGTGATAGTCAATAATTAATTACCAAAAATATGAAAATATGTTCACTAGATGTCTTCCCCTTCATGCCGGTTATTTCGTTTTATTTCATGTCTTGAATAATAATTTCTTAATCATTTATTGACAAGAAGTAATATCAAAAACTTCCTGTAATATTACGAACTAGGGTATTTACTTGATTTGACGATTTATCTAGGTGTAAAAGTCTACCCAGTCAGGCCCAATTTCTTAGAAATAAAAAAAGCCCAGTAATTCTGGACTTATTGTTATTCATTATTATGATTTTAATAAGTTAGATGATTATATATAACAAGACCTATGTTCATAATCTGGCTGTTAGGTTAAAGCTATGCTGGCTCAAGTTGTAAATAAAGTCGTTGCCTAGTGAAAATCATCCTTCTTAATAATTTTACTATTCATATAAACCCTCTTTCGGCAATTATTCTTATCTAGGAATAGGTAGAATATTTCATATCCAGATGTTACCATCAAAAAATAAAGGTGTCAACTCCGTCTTCCTACTTTCAAAAAATTAATGAGAAATTTAAAGAAGCTATCAGCGCCACGAAACATAAAAACAGCACTTAATTCTGCTTTAAATTTGCAAATTAAGTGCTGTAGGTGTCTAAAAAATCTACTTTTCAGACAATTTGTAGCGGAGAAAGAGGGATTTGAACCCTCGCGCCGGTCACCCGACCTACACCCTTAGCAGGGGCGCCTCTTCGGCCTCTTGAGTATTTCTCCAGAAACTGAACTTATAAAATAATTATTTAATTCTTAAGGCTTTCACTTTATTATCTTAGCCTTGGCTTCTGTTTATTTCACAGAGGCAAAAACTAGTATAACAAATGCTTTTTCTTTTGTCAACAGCTTTGCATCACTATTTCATATAAATTATTTCCTTTTGAATCAATTACAACAATTACCGGAAAATTCTCTACATAAAGTTCCCTGATTGCTTCCGTTCCTAGATCATCGTAAGCAATAACCTTAGATTCTTTTATTTTCTTGGATAATAAAGCACCTGCTCCGCCAACTGCTGCAAAGTAAACTGCCTTATTCCTAATCATAGAATCAATTACTTCCTTGTTTCTTTTTCCCTTTCCGATCATTCCTTTCAGACCATTGTCCAAAAGCAAGGGTGAATATTTATCCATTCTACTGCTGGTTGTAGGACCTGCTGATCCTATTACCTGACCATCTCTTTCTGGAGTAGGACCAAGATAATAAATAATATTATCCTTTAGCTCAAAGGGTATCCTATTTCCTTCCTTCATTGTCTCATACATTCTTTTATGAGCTGCATCCCTTGCAGTGTATATGGTACCAGTTATATATACATAATCACCAGCCTGAAGATTTTCAACTTTATCATTTGTTAGAGGGGTTTTAATATATTTATCCATTTACTTTTGTATCTCTCACTTTCTTATGTTTCCCAAATCAATATGAATTTATAATAAGCCATATATCATTTTATACATTGGTTATAATATGGTAAAGTGCTATTTTATAATGTGAATTGAACTAATAAAATATTAATCTATAAATATACTATTACATTCAATTAGGAATCCTTAAATTAAGTAAAATACTTTAGTACTTTCCTTATAAACTCATTTTTATATATTACATTGATGACAGAATATAAATATATATTAAATGACTCTAGTAATATGACGGTTAACATGGCAACATATATTAATTGCAACAGGAAGTCCTGCTATATGTGTAGGATAAGTTTCAATATTTACCCCTAATGCTGTTATTCTTCCACCCAAACCACCTGGACCGATACCAAGTTGATTGATTTCTTCTAAAAGCTCTTCCTCAAGTTTTTTGATATGCATAAGCTTGGAGGGTTTATTCATACTCCTTGCAAGAGCTTTCTTTGCCAAGAAGGTACATTTTTCAAAGCTTCCCCCTATTCCTACTCCAACTACAATTGGCGGACAGGCATTTGGTCCTGCTAGTTTCACCGTCTCAATTACTGCTTGCTTCACACCTTCTGTTCCATCAGAAGGCTTTAACATATAAACACGGCTCATATTCTCACTTCCAAATCCTTTCGGTGCGACAGTAATATCTATCTGTTCCCCAGGTACAATTTCATAGTGGATTATTCCGGGAGTGTTATCATTTGAATTATTTCTGATTAGTGGATCAGAAACAACTGATTTTCTTAAATATCCTTCTTTATATCCTTGCCTTATGCCTTCATTAATCGCGTCGTTAAGATTCATCCCTTCAATATGAACATCCTGTCCAAGCTTAACAAATATAATAGCCATTCCGGTATCTTGGCAGATTGGTATATTATCTGTGACGGCAATATTTAAATTTTCTTCCAATTGTCCTAATATTTGTTTTCCAAGCGGAGAGGTTTCTTTATTAATCGAACCACGCACCCTCTCTTCTACATCAGAAGCCAACTTATAGTTGGCTTCGATACACATTTCTTTAATATTATTAATTATTTTATCTGTGTGTATTATTCTCATACTTTACCCCATTTCTGCACAGCTCTTTGCGCATTACAAATTTGTGTACGCAGCGCAGACACAAACTTGCTGAGTGAAATATCTTAGATATTTTTATCTGTTTCCGTCAATGATTTTTTACTCTTCAGATAGACCTTCCTCTGATTGAGTATTTTCAATCTGATCTTCATAAGATTCCTTTAAATCTATTTTTCCATCAATGAAATCTTCCTCAGAATAATCAGCATAATCCTCCTCCGAATAATCAGCGGGGTCTATCTTTATATTTTCTTCTTCTAATTCTTTCTCTAGATTCTTGATTAAATCTTCCTCTGATGTTGCATTATTACTTTCTCTTACCTTTGCAAAGCTAGCAACCTTAATATCTGTTTCTGAATCAATTGCCATTAGCTTAACACCTGAGGTAATCCGACCAAGAATTGAGATATCGCTAACCATCAGACGAATAATAATTCCCTCTGTTGTGATAAGTATTACTTCATTTTCTTCATTGACAGCCTTAACTCCTATCAAATCTCCGGTTTTTTCAGTAATCTTATAACATTTAACACCCTTACCACCACGGCGTTGAACTGTAAATTCTTCCATCTCGGTACGCTTACCCATACCATTTTCTGATACAAAAAGAAGATATTGTCCCTGCGTATTTAACTGCATACCAACTATCTGATCATCACTGGTTAAGGTCATTCCGATTACACCCATTGAGGTTCTTCCCGTCGGTCTTACATCACGCTCATTAAATCGGATACACATACCATTCTTGGTTACTAAGAAAATATCCTTAGTAAGATTTGTTGATTTCACTTCAATGAGCTCATCATCTTCTCTTAAACTGATTGCCTGAAGACCTGATTTTCTGATGTTTTCGTAGTCCTTAATTGGAGTTTTCTTAACGATACCATTTTTCGTAGCCATGAACAGGAAACGATCATTTTTATATTCCTTAAGTGGTATAATAGCAGTAATTCTTTCCTCCGGTAGTAGCTGTAATAAGTTGACAATTGCCGTTCCTCTGGCTGTTCTTCCAGATTCCGGTATCTCATAGGCTTTTAATCTATATACTCTACCCTTATTGGTAAAGAACATAATATAGTGATGGTTGGTTGTCATAAGGAGATCTTCTATAAAATCCTCATCAATGGTTTGCATACCCTTGATTCCTTTACCACCTCTATGCTGACTTTTAAAATTATCTATCGTCATACGCTTAATATAGCCTAGTTTTGTCATGGCAATAACGGTATTTTCATTCGGAATTAAATCCTCCATTGAAATATCAAATTCATCGTAGCCGATTGAGGTTCTTCTTTCATCACCGTATTTATCACGAATAACTGTAATTTCCTGTTTAATAACACCCAGTAATTTTTTCTCATCAGCTAGAATTGCTTTGTATTCTGCAATCTTTGCCATAAGCTCGGCAAACTCGTTCTCCAGTCTTTCCCGTTCCAAACCGGTTAGTGCACGAAGTCTCATATCGATGATTGCTTGTGCCTGAATATCAGTCAGCGCAAAGCGTTCAATCAAACGTTCCTTCGCAATATTACCATTCTGGGATGAACGTATAATTGAAATAACCTCATCAATATTATCAAGTGCAATTAATAAGCCCTGTAAAATATGAGCTCTTTCTTCCGCTTTATTTAAATCATACCTTGTACGTCTGGTTACAACTTCCTTTTGATGCTGTAAGTAATAATCAAGCATTTGGTATAAATTCAGAACCCTCGGTTCATTATTCACTAAGGCAAGCATTATTACACCAAAGGTATCCTGAAGTTGAGTATGCTTATATAATTGGTTTAACAGAACATTAGCATTAACGTCTCTTCTAAGCTCAATGACTATTCTCATACCGGATCGGTCTGACTCATCACGAAGTTCTGTGATACCATCCACTTTCTTTTCCTTAACAAGCTCGGCTATTTTCTCTATCAGCCTTGCTTTATTCACCATATAAGGAAGCTCGGTAACAACGATTCTGTTCTTACCATTCGCCATAGCCTCAATATCTGTCACAGCACGAACTCTTATCTTACCGCGTCCCGTTCTGTATGCCTCTTCAATACCTGCTGTACCTAAAATCTCTGCTCCTGTAGGAAAATCCGGTCCCTTTATAATCTGCAGAATCTCCTCAAGTTCAGTCTCTCTGTCTTCTTCTATGTGATTATCAATTATTTTAAGTACGCCATTAATTACCTCACGTAAATTGTGAGGCGGAATATTAGTCGCCATGCCTACAGCGATACCTGAGGTACCATTAACAAGGAGATTTGGATATCTAGAGGGAAGTACTACCGGCTCTTTTTCAGTTTCATCAAAGTTTGGATTAAAATCTACGGTATCTTTACTAATATCCGACAGCATCTCCATGGATATCTTACTAAGACGCGCTTCGGTATAACGCATCGCAGCTGCTCCGTCTCCATCTACTGAGCCAAAATTTCCATGTCCGTCTATTAATGGATATCTGGTAGAAAAATCCTGTGCCAGCTTAACAAGTGCTTCATAGATAGAGCTGTCACCATGAGGATGGTATTTACCCATAGTATCTCCGACAATACGGGCACATTTACGGTGCGGCTTGTCAGGACCGTTATTTAACTCTATCATTGCATATAAAATTCTTCTTTGTACCGGTTTTAGACCGTCCCTCACATCGGGCAGGGCGCGTGCCGCGATTACAGACATTGCGTAATCAATGTAAGACGTTTCCATCGTTTTTCTTAGATCAACGTCATGCACCTTGTCAAAGATATTATCATCCATTACTTTTCCTCCGTTCAAACTGTTCCGGGATTTACTTATTCTTGTAATCTCAGATGTCCGTACTTTTATTCATGGTTTCCTTTGTATCTGTTAGTCTATTATATATCAAGATTCTTTACATATTTTGCATTTGTTTCGATGAATTCCCTTCTGGGTTCAACTTTATCTCCCATTAAGGTAGTGAAGGTCACATCTATTTCAGATGACTGTTCTTCATCCATTGTGACACGAAGCAGTATTCTCTTCTCAGGATCCATAGTTGTATCCCATAACTGCTCGGCATCCATCTCTCCAAGACCTTTGTAACGTTGTATTTTATTATTACTATCACGCCCAACTTCGGCTAGAATCTGGTTAAGTTCTTCATCGCTGTAAGCATAACGAACCATTTTATTTTTTTCAACCTTGTATAAAGGAGGCTGTGCTAAATATACATATCCCTGCTTGATTAACTCCGGCATAAAACGATAAAAGAAGGTTAATAGCAAAGTACTGATATGTGCACCATCTACGTCAGCATCTGTCATGATAATAATTTTATGATAACGAAGTCTTGTTATATCAAAATCATCTGAAATTCCAGTACCAAAAGCAGTAATCATAGCTTTAATTTCATTGTTTACTAATATTTTATCAAGTCTTGATTTCTCAACATTAAGTATCTTACCTCTAAGGGGAAGAATCGCCTGCGTTGCTCTAGAGCGAGCTGTTTTTGCAGATCCACCCGCAGAATCTCCCTCAACTATATAGATTTCACTTTTAGATGGATCCTTCTCTGAACAATCTGCTAATTTACCAGGCAGGCTCATTCCTTCGAGTGCTGTCTTTCTTCTTGTTAAATCTCTTGCTTTTCTGGCTGCATCTCTTGCTCTTTGTGCAAGCACTGATTTTTCACAAATCAACTTTGATACCTGAGGATTCTGCTCCAGAAAATAAGTAAGCTGTTCACTAACTATACTGTCAACAGCACCTCTTGCTTCACTGTTGCCAAGCTTCTGTTTTGTCTGACCCTCAAACTGTGGCTCTGGAATCTTGATACTGATAATCGCCGTTAAACCTTCACGAATATCTTCTCCCGAAAGATTTGTATCACTATCCTTTAAGTACTTCATTGCTCTGGCATAATCATTAAAGGTTTTTGTAATTGCATTTTTAAAACCTGCCAGATGAGTGCCGCCTTCCGGTGTTGTTATATTATTTACAAAACTGTAAACCCCTTCAGTATAAGTACTATTATGCTGAAGAGCAACTTCTACGTATACCTCGTCTCTTTGACCTTCACAGTAGATAATCTCTGGATATAAGGGATCCTTATGCCTATTTAAATACTCAACATATTCCTTAATACCTCCAGCATAATGAAATACTTTTTCCTTTATCTCTTCTTCTCTTTGATCTCGAAGAACTATTTTTATATTTTTTGTTAAAAAAGCCATCTCACGGAGTCTTTGTTTTAATACCTCGTAATCATAAACCGTTTCTTCAAATATTTCTTTATCCGGTAAGAAGGTTACTTTTGTACCTCTGCAATCACTCTCTCCGATTTCCTCAAGCTTCTGATATGCTTTGCCACGTTCATATCTTTGGAAATATTTCTTACCGTCAACACAGATTTCTACTGTTAACCATTCTGATAAAGCATTTACAACTGACGCACCTACGCCATGAAGACCACCAGAAACCTTATATCCTCCTCCACCGAATTTTCCGCCTGCATGGAGGATAGTAAATACTACTTCTACGGTAGATATTCCCTTTTTCTGATTAATTCCTACTGGTATACCACGACCATTATCAATTACTGTAATAGAATTATCTTCATTAATTGTAACTTCAATTGTATCACAATATCCGGCTAATGCCTCATCAATTGCATTATCTACAATTTCATATACCAAATGATGCAGCCCTTTGGAAGAGGTTGAGCCGATATACATACCAGGTCTTTTTCTAACAGCTTCCAATCCTTCTAATATTTGAATTTGTTCTGCACCGTATTCATTACTCATAATTAATCGATCCTCCATTTGTGCAGGATTTCTCCTGCAATTTTATCGACGGATTTCTCCTTCGTTTTCATTAGTTACACTACCACTTACGACATGAAATATTTTATCATATTGAAATCTATGATTAACAAATTCCTCTAAACCAGTACAGGTAATAATCGTCTGAATATCACCTATACTATTAAGCAATTGAGTCTGCCTTTGCCTGTCAAGTTCAGATAATACATCATCTAGTAAAAGAATAGGATTTTCTTTTATTACTGATTTAACTAAATCAATTTCAGCGAGCTTACAGGATAATGCAGCAGTGCGCTGTTGCCCCTGAGATCCAAATTTTCTAATATCAGCATTTCCTATCAAAAAGCTTAAATCATCTCTGTGGGGGCCAATATTTGACATTTTTAAATTTAAATCCCTATCCAAAGATTTTTTCAATTTATTTTTAAAATCTTCTATACTTACATTTGGTTCGTATTGAAGAAGTAGTTCTTCTTTTCCTCCGGTAATTTTCTTATGTATATCAAAAACTAAAATATTTAACCGTTTGATAAATTGCTTACGAGCCGCGATTAATTTGCATCCATATTCCAGAAGCTTCTCGTCCCATACATATAGTGTATCCAATAAATTCCTGTTAAAACAAATCTGTTTTAATAAGTTATTGCGCTGGAGAAGTATTTTATTATAATTTGTAAGATCGCTAAGATAAATTTTATCTAGCTGGCATAGTTCCAGATCAATAAATCTTCTCCTCTCACCTGGCCCATTTTTTATTATATATAAATCCTCCGGCGAAAAAAACACAAGGTTAAGCATACCAAATAATTCACCTTGTCTTTTAATCGGGATACCATCAATGGCAACACCTTTTGCTTTATTCTTCTTTAGATGTAAATCTATTCGATGAGGAATCTTATTTTTCTCCAGAGTAATACGTACATGTGCTTCTTCTTCTGAAAATTGAATAATTTCTCTATCTTTACTTCCACGATGTGATTTAGTTGTACCACAAAGATAAATAGCTTCAAGAATATTTGTCTTTCCTTGCGCATTCTCACCGTATAAAATGTTGGTACCATTTGAAAAGGTTATATTCAGATTATTATAATTTCTATAATCCTTCAATTCCAAAGATTTAACAATCATAGCAGCACCAAAATTTCTTTCTCTTTATTATTAAAGCTATTTTAATATCTGAATTTGTTCTCCATGATACTCAACAATATCACCATCATAAAGTTTTTTCCCTCTTTGTAGCTCCACAGCTCCGTTTACCTTAACTTTACCTTCTAAAATCTCAAATTTTGCAACGACACCAGAATCAACAAGACCTGCAGCCTTAAGTACCTGTCCAAGTTTAATATATTCTTCTCTTAACTTTATTTGATGCATCTTTAACACCCTTTCATAGTAATATACAATACTAAATTATTATAATAAACAGATAGCTTTGCTATATGGGTATTTACAGGTGACAATAAAAGTAAATGCAGCCCAATCTGCACTTAATATAAATATTTGATGCATAGTTTATGCAACAACATTTATATTAACTGGTAAGATTAAGTAAATATAGGATTGCTCTTTATCACGAATAAAGCAAGGAGCTTTTGCATTTATTAAATATATATCTACTGTTTCATCATCAATTACACGAAGTGCATCCAAAAGAAATTTTGGATTAAAGCCAATAATAATATCTTTGCCTTCCATCGTAATATCAATTTCTTCATTCATAGATCCGATTGCTGTATTAATCTTTAATTCAAAATCATTATTTTTTATATCAATAATAATTGGCTTCTTATCTGTTTCCCTAATTAATAAAGATGCTCTTTCAATACAGCTTTGAAGTTCTTTTTTATTGATAGTTACCTTCGTCTCATAATCACTGGAAAGCATCTGATCGATACGATAATACTCACCCTCAATTAATCTTGTTAAAACTACGGTATCATCAAATTCAAATAATGCATGCTTTTCAGTAAAATATATATTTACTAGTGAAGATGCTTCACCGGATAAAATTTTTATTATTTCATTTAGAGCTTTCCCTGGAACAATAATCTTTCTGTCATCATAAGAATCCTTCATAGTAATTCTTCGTATAGAGATTCTATGTCCATCCAAAGAGATAACGCGTAACTCATTATTCTTAATTTCAAATAACTCTCCTGTCATTATCTTATTACTTTCATTATCAGAAATAGAGAATACTGTCTGTCTGATGATCTCTTTTAATGTAAATTGTGAAATTACCACCGGATTCTCTTTTTCTATACTAGGCAGACTTGGAAATTCTTCTCCTGATCTTCCTGATATTGAAAATTTAGCTTTTTCACAAATAATTTCTGTCATAAAATTAGTGTCAGTTGTTATTTTTACCTCATTTTCAGGTAGTCTTCTTACTATTTCAGAAAATACTTTAGCATTTAATGCAACTGTTCCTTTTTCTATAATTGTTCCCTTTACTATAGTTTCAATAGCAAGTTCCATATCATTTGCTATTAATTTGATGACATTTTCAGAAGCTTCTATAATTAGACATTCTAAGATTGGCATTGTAGATTTTACAGGTACTGCTTTCAATACAATATTTACACCATTTAAAAGATCCGATTTTTGACATAGGATTTTCATCTGTGTATAATCTCCCTTCATGTGAAATAGATAAATATATAAAAGATTCTTAGTAATATTAATAATAAGCAGTGTTTAAATGTTGATATCCTTAAAAGCGCCAGTAAAATCAAGACTTTGCATCAATGATAACTAACCTTAAAAGTGCTTATAAGGATGTGGAAAATATGTTATTCTATAATAGACAAATAATGTAAAATATTATTATGAACAATATATCAACGTTTTATCAACCAATTATCAACTGAATAAAATTAAGTTATATACAGATTATTAAATTACCTATTCCGGATTAATTTTCTTTATTAATACATCAATTGTATTATGTAAAGATGCGTCATTTTCTATATCCTTTGTTACCTTCTCACATCCATGAAGAACTGTGGAATGATCCCTGTTACCTAGAATCTTTCCGATTTCTGTAACTGAAAGATCTGTTAAACGGCGGCAAAGATACATTACAATCTGTCTGGGATAGGAAACATTTCTGCTCTTATCCTTTGAAAAGATATCTGCTGTAGTAATATTATGATGCTCAGCTACTACTTCAACAATTAATTCAGGTGTAATCACTTTCTTTTCATTTGGGGATATAATATCTTTCAAAGCTTCTTCTGCTAAAAGAATGTTTAAGTCCCTTTTCTTTAGCCTTGAGAAAGCTACTATTTTAGTAAGTGCTCCCTCTAACTCTCTAATATTGGATTTAATATTTGTAGCTATATAACCTAGTACATCTTCATCTATTTTAAGACCATCAAGCTCTTCCTTTTTTCTTAAGATAGCCATTCTGGTCTCATAATCAGGTGATTGAATATCCGCTAAAAGTCCATGCTCAAAACGGGAACGAAGCCTATCCTCTAAAGTTAGCATCTCTTTGGGCGGACGATCACTGGAGATAATAATTTGTCTTTTGGATTCATGAAGTGTATTAAAGGTATGAAAGAATTCTTCCTGCGTTCTTTCTTTTCCTATTATAAACTGAATATCATCGATTAATAAAATATCAATAGATCTATATTTTTCCCTAAATTGAGTTGTAGTATTTTTCTGTATAGCATCAATTAATTCATTCGTAAATTTTTCACTCGTAACATACAAAACCTTAGTATCAGGGTTCTGATCTAATACAAAATGTGCTATAGAATGCATAAGATGCGTTTTGCCAAGACCAACACCTCCGTAAATAAAAAGAGGGTTATATATTTCACCCGGATTTTCTGCAACAGCTAAGGCAGCTGCTCTGGCAAATTCATTGTTTCCGCCTACGACAAAGGTATCAAAGGTATATCTAGCATTTAAAAAGGTTGGTCCGTTATTTTTCTTTTTCACTACAACCGGCTCTACAACCTTTTCAATAGAATCTATTTGACTTTGAAGGATAAATTTTATTTCATAAGGTTCACCCATAATCTCTTCTATGGATACCTTTAATAATAATTCATATTTATTACGTATAATATTGATACTTGGAGGACCAATACGCTCATCATTAATCAGAATTGTGATTATATGGTCTGCAACATCATATACTTTAAGTGGTTTTAGCCAGGTTGTATACGATACATCAGTAATTCCATATTCTGATATCAAATATTTTAGAATATCATCCCATTTTGAATCAATTAAGTTCTTCATTATAGCCTCCATTAATACTCACATAGTTATATATTATAACAGATTTATTAAATTTTCAATGGTTAATATGCCGATTGTTTTATTAATGGGGATTTGTGTATTGAAATAACAATAATAAAATTGTTAAAATATATTCATTTGTTATTAATGTTAATAAATAGAGAACATTATTAACAGCTTTGAAATGTTAATAAAATGATAGAATCTGCAAAATTAGAGCAAGTTTAAAAACACTTTGTCCACATGGTAATAAAAGTTATCAACATTTTTTAAAATTAGGTATATATATAAGGTAAGAATAGTATAAAATAATTTTTATCAAGGCTTGTGGACAAAATATTTACTTGACGGAAACTGCTATTACGAATATAATAGACGTGATATTCCAAAATACATACAAAATGGACTGGCCTGCCCATTCATTTTGGTATGAGTGTTTAATACAGAAGATATTAGTTTCCGCTTTTGTATGTGAAATATAATTCGCTTAATAATAGCACGGTGTAGTTAAAAGGAGGTGCAGAACAATGAAAATGACATTCCAACCAAAAAAGAGATCCCATGCAAAGGTACATGGTTTTAGAGCAAGAATGGCTACAGCAAGTGGCAGAAAAGTATTATCTGCGAGAAGAGCAAAAGGAAGAAAGAAGTTATCTGCATAGGTCGCAATTATGTGACCTTTTCTTCTATGTATAACAAGTGAATTTTTAGCAAGTAGTTAGGATAGTATCTTTATACTGAATAAATAGAAATGCTTGTTTAAAATTCACTTGTAAAATTATTACAAAATATTATAATAAATTATTGAAAGTATTACTTTCATCTGATTAAATAATAGTTTTAGCAGTAATATAAGGAATAATAAATAATGAAAAAGTCAGAATCATTAAAGGCGAATGAGGATTTCAGAATAGTTTATAGTACCGGAAAATCATATGCGAATAAGTATTTGATTATGTATGTAAGAAAGAATAATATGAGTTATAATCGACTTGGAATATCGGTAAGTAAAAAAGTTGGCAATAGTGTTGTAAGACACAGAATAACTAGATTGATCAGAGAAAGCTATCGATTATCCGAGGATAGCTTATTAAGTGGATTAGACATTATCGTTGTGGCCAGAGTAGGTGCCAAAGAAAGAGATTACAGTGAAATAGAAAGCGCATTGTTACATCTGATTAAACTCCATAAAATTGGAAATGATATGATACTGTTAACTGATAGAGTAAAATAAGTTGTAGAGGTATAGAAGTGAGAATTAAGTATATTATTATATTTATGATAAAGAGTTATAGAAAATATATTTCTCCTCTGAAAAGAACACCCAGTTGTATCTATACACCTACCTGCTCTTCTTATGCAATAGATGCGCTGGAAAAATACGGAGCTTTAAAAGGAACATATTTAACTGTAAGAAGAATATTAAGGTGTCATCCCTTTCATAAGGGAGGTTATGATCCTGTTCCATAATGAATACAAGATAAACTTGTAGGAAGAAAAATTATTGTACAGTAGCTCTAAGGAGGAAAAATAATTGGTGGTTACATTATTAACGAGAGCCGGCGGAATATTAAGTCCTATTAATAATTTATTAGGATTAATTATGAATGGAATTTTCGAATTTTTTAATTTTTTCGGAGTTCAAAATATTGCTTTATCGATTATTATATTTACATTTATTGTTAGAGCATTAATGCTACCTTTAACAATCAGACAACAAAAATTTACTAAGCTTTCATCAAGGATGAGCCCGGAATTGCAGAAGATTCAAGCAAAGTATAAGGGGAAACGAGACGAAGCTTCTTTAAGAAAACAGCAGGCAGAGACACAGGCAGTATATCAAAAATACGGTGCAAATCCGACATCAGGGTGCTTGCCTTTATTAATAACCTTACCGATTATGTTTGCTTTATATTCTATAGTTTATAATATACCGGCTTATGTAGGGCAGATAAAAGATATCTATGAACCGTTAGCAGAAAAGATTAATGCTTCAGCGGATTATCAAACTGCACTAAAAACAATTGCCGAAACTGCGAAGTTAAGATATACCGATATATCCTCAACAAATCATATCATAAGTGTACTTTCTCAATTTGGTACAGAACAGTGGAATGCTTTATCAGGAAGTTTATCAGATATATCTAATGTAATATTGGAAGCATCAGATAAGATCAAACATGTTAATAGCTTTTTAGGTCTTAATATCTCTAATAGACCGGGCTGGGGCTTTCCTGGTATCATAATACCTATACTTGCTGCAGTATTTTCCTTTATCCAGAGTAAGCAGGTTCAGGTTAAAAATACTGGAAATAGCGATAATCCTGCTGCTTCAGCTATGAATTCCATGATGTATATTATGCCAATCATGCAGTTCTTTTTCTGTGTAACCTTCCCAATAGGTATTGGTATTTACTGGATTGCAACCAGTGTATTTATGATTATTCAACAGTACTTTGTAAATAAATATTTAGATAAAGTTAATGTAGATGAATTAATCGAGAAAAGTGTTGCAAAAGCTTCAAAGAAGAGGAAGAGAATTGAAGCCGCTGGTGGTGGAATGTCTTTACAGGAATTAGCAAGAAAGCAAACAAAAAATATCGAAAATACAATAACCGATAAAGCTAAATATACTAATAAATCAGATAGCAATGAAAAACAAGCTGCTTCTGAAGAGAGTGCAGATGAGGTTAAAGAAGTGAATGAACCGACTTCAGGACCAAAAAGTATTTCAGAGATTGCTAATCTTCTTAAAAATAGAAAGTAATAAGGGGGATGGTTTTCATGGAATGGAAGGAAATAATTTCCAAAACAGTTGATGAAGCTTTAACGAATGCTATGCTTGAATTAGGTACTACAATAGATAATATAGAATATGAAGTGATAGAGAAAGAAACGAGCGGTTTTTTAGGAATGTTTGGCAAACCGGCTAAAATCAGAGCAAGAATAAAAATGAGTACAGAGTATTCAGCTAAGAAGTTTCTTAATGATGTTTTCGGTGCAATGGGTATTACGGCTGCGATAGAAGTTATTTATGATCAAGAAAATTCGTCAGTAGATATTAATATTGATGGAGATGAGATGGGAGTACTGATCGGTAAAAGAGGACAAACTCTTGATTCTTTACAATATCTTGTAAGTCTTGTAATAAATAAGAATAGTGAGAATTATATTAAAGTTAAATTGGATACTGAAAATTATCGAGCAAGAAGAAAAGAAACCTTAGAGAATCTTGCAAAGAATATTGCTTTTAAAGTAAAGAGAACAAGAAAGCCTGTATCCTTAGAGCCTATGAATCCTTATGAAAGAAGAATTATACATTCTGCTCTTCAGAATGATAAGTATGTGGAGACTTATTCTGAAGGAGAAGAACCTTATAGAAAAGTTGTAATTAATATTAAGAAAAGCTTAAAGGATACAAAGTATCAAAGCAACAAGCAGGCAAACGGTTATAAAAAGGATTATAACAGAAGTAATAGCGAGGCAACGAACAAAAATTATAAGAAACCTTATAATACAAGTAAGAGTGGATACAACAAGAATTACAGTACTGATTATAAGAAGGATTATGAAAAATATAAGGAAAGTAAAATAAAGAAAGAGCAATCTGTAGAAACTGTTTAAAGCATTGTTTATATTGATAAAGAGGTGTCTTAAAGGTAGAAGCATACTTTAAGGCACCTTATTCTTGTAAAATTGTTATTATTATGTTTAGCAATATATAAATAGTATATTACATGATATATAGATTCTTTTTCATTATAATGATATAGTTAAGAGTGAAGCTATGTTTAAATAAACAATATTATTTCTTTACTTCAATACTGATTAGAACTAAACTTCCACATAGTAAAAGTTTATGTCGTGAATAAAATATTTGCATTATAATAATTTCATGAATTTCTACTACAATCATAAAAATAAGGAGGTATGGGATGAAGACTGATACAATAGCAGCAATAGCAACAGCCATAGGTAATGCAGGAATAAGTATTATCAGAATAAGCGGTGATGCGTCTTTCAATATTATTGATAAAATATATAAATCAAAATTAGGGAGAAAAATATTATCCGAGGAAAACAGCCATACCATTCATTATGGTTATATAGTAGAAAAAAATCAAATTATTGATGAAGTTATGGTTATAATTATGAAGGCACCGTTAACCTATACAAGGGAAGATAGTGTCGAAATAAATTGTCATGGAGGAATAGTTGTTACAAAAAAAATTCTTGAGACAGTTTTAAAATATGGAGCTAGATTAGCAGATCCAGGAGAATTTACGAAAAGAGCATTTTTAAATGGTAGGATTGATTTATCACAGGCTGAGGCAGTATGTGATATCATACATGCCAATAATGAGCTTTCTTTAAAAAATTCGCTTAATCAATTGCAAGGGAAAGAATATGAATTAGTAAAAAAAATACGAGAAATGATTCTAAGAGATATAGCATATATAGAAGCAGCTCTTGATGATCCAGAGCATATCAGCTTAGAGGGTTTTAATTCTATTCTCAAGAATAATATTGCGAAAGAGAATGAGATAATACAACAATTAATTAGAAAATCTAAGAATGGTAAGATCATTAAAGAAGGAATTCGTACAGTTATTGTTGGTAAGCCTAATGCAGGAAAATCAAGTCTGATGAATGTTCTAGTTGGTGAAGAACGAGCAATTGTAACAGATATTGCAGGTACAACTAGAGATATCCTTGAAGATACAATAAACTTAGATGGAATTATGCTAAGAATTATCGATACTGCTGGTATTCGTGATACACAAGATATTATAGAAAAAATAGGTGTCGATAAAGCACTAAAAATTGCATCAGATGCAGATTTGATATTATATGTACTTGATTCGTCAATGAACTTAGATAAAAATGACGATGCAATATTAGAGCTTATTCAAGAAAAAAAGGCGGTATTATTATTAAATAAGTCTGATTTATTACCTAAAATATCGATAGAAGATTTAAGAAAAAAAGCAAGTCATCCAATTATTCAGATATCAGTTAAAGAAGGTACTGGTATCGATGATCTTTCAAATACCGTAAAAGAAATGTTCTTCGACGGAGATATAAAATTAAATGAGGATATTTATATCACAAATGAAAGGCACAGAGAAGCTTTTAATGAAGCATACGAAAGTTTAGAGATGGTAATAAACAGCATAGAGAATGATATGCCGGAGGATTTTTATACAATTGATCTTATGAATGCTTATGAGGTTCTTGGAAGAATCATTGGTGAGAATGTTGAAGAGGACTTAGTAAATATGATATTTAAAGAATTTTGTATGGGCAAGTAAATATTATATCTTAATACGTATGGGATAAAAGAATTAGATGATATCCTGAAGTATTCTATTAATATAGGGGTATTTATAAGTATTTCGCTTTATGCGGTAGAATGGAGGAAATTATGTCATATATTTATGAAAGCTATGACGTAGTAGTTGTGGGTGCGGGTCATGCTGGATGTGAAGCAGCGTTAGCTTCAGCGAGATTATCATTAAATACACTTATATTTACAGTAAGTGTAGATAGCATAGCAATGATGCCTTGCAACCCAAATGTAGGGGGAACCTCTAAAGGTCATTTAGTTAGAGAAATAGATGCACTTGGCGGGGAAATGGGTAAAAATATAGATAAAACCTATATACAATCTAAAATGTTGAATGTATCAAAGGGGCCAGCCGTCCACTCATTACGAGCGCAGGCTGATAAGCAGGAATATTCTAAGGCAATGAGAAAGGTTTTGGAATGCACGCCGAATTTGACGATAAAGCAGGCTGAGGTTACTCAAATTTTGACTGAAGCGAATAAGATCACTGGAGTCAAGACTTTTTCAGGAGCAATTTACCCATGTAGAGCAGTTGTATTATGTACAGGAACTTATTTAAATGCGAGATGTATCTATGGAGATGTAGTAAATAAAACAGGTCCAAATGGATTACAAGCAGCAACACATTTAACTGATTCATTAAGAGCGCTAGGAATTGAAATTTATCGTTTTAAAACTGGAACACCAGCTAGAATTGATAAAAGATCAATAGATTTTTCAAAAATGGAGGAGCAGTTCGGTGACGAAAAAGTAGTTCCTTTTTCCTTTTCTACTAATCCGGAAGAGTTAATTAAGGAACAAATCTCATGCTGGTTAACCTATACTTCAGAGAAAACTCATGAAATAATACGTCAAAATATAAACCGTTCTCCGCTTTATTCGGGCGATATTAAAGGAACAGGTCCAAGATACTGTCCGTCTATAGAGGATAAAGTTGTAAAATTTGCAGATAAGGATAGACATCAGGTTTTTATCGAGCCAGAAGGACTTTATACAAATGAGATGTATATAGCTGGCATGTCGAGTTCAATGCCTGAGGATGTACAATTTGAAATGTATCGATCAGTACCAGGTCTTGAGAATGCTAAAATAGTGAGAAACGCTTATGCCATAGAATATGATTGTATTAACCCAATGCAATTAAAACCATCTTTAGAATTTAAAAAAGTGGATGGTTTATTTGCTGGAGGACAATTTAATGGAAGTTCTGGCTATGAAGAAGCAGCTGCTCAAGGTTTAGTTGCCGGTATTAATGCTGCAAGAAAAATTCTGGAAAAAGAACCATTAATACTCGATCGTTCAGAGGCATATATAGGCGTATTAATTGATGATCTGGTTACTAAGGAGACACATGAACCTTATCGAATGATGACCTCGAGAGCGGAATACAGATTACTTCTAAGACAGGATAATGCTGATATTCGATTAACTAAGAGAGGCTATGAGGTTGGGTTGATTGGTGAAGAGCGATATAAGAAGGTACTATTAAAAGAAAAAATTATTAATAAAGAAATAGAAAGATTAGAAAAAACAAATATAGGTGCAAGTAAAGAGGTTCAAGAGCTGTTAAGAGAGAATAACAGTTCAGAACTTAATACAGCTGCAACTCTTGCAGAATTAATAAGAAGACCAGAATTGAATTATGAATTGCTAGAGATAATTGATAAAGAAAGAGAAAAATTACCTGAGGATGTTATTGAACAGGTTAACATTAATATTAAATATAATGGTTATATTAGTAGACAGCTAAGACAAGTAGAGCAATTTCGAAAGCTTGAAAATAAGAAGATACCGGAGAATATTGATTATATGACTATACCAAGCCTTAGAATTGAAGCCAGACAAAAATTAATTCAATTTCAACCTGTATCAATAGGACAAGCATCAAGAATATCAGGTGTATCTCCTGCCGATGTTTCTGTTTTACTAGTATATCTCTCACAGTATAATATAGAAAGAAATTATGATAAATAGAAATATTATAACCAAGTAGTTAAAAAATAATGAGAATAAACTACTTAATTATAATATGTACTATTGGAAGGGTTAAATAATATATGCTATATTATGAATATTCCGACTTTTATTTATTTGAAAAAGGTCTGACAGATTTAAAAATAGATTTAAGTAATCATCAAAAGCAGCAATTTGTTGATTACTATGAATTGTTAATAGAACGCAATAACGTAATGAATTTAACAGCAATTACTGAATTTAGAGATGTTGTTATTAAACATTTTATTGATAGCCTTTCTATATCTAAAGTAAGTCAATTAAGTTGTGAGAAGATAATCGATTTGGGTACAGGAGCTGGATTTCCTGGAATACCGTTAAAAATAGCATTTCCGGAATTAGATATGCTTTTGTTAGATTCTTTAAATAAAAGAATCCTATTTTTAGATGAGGTTATAGAAAAGCTACAATTAGACAAAGTATTTGCTAGACATGGTAGAGCAGAGGATTATGGCAGAGATAAAATATATCGCGAACAATTTGATCTTTGTGTATCACGTGCTGTTGCAAAGTTATCCTCATTGTCTGAATATTGCCTTCCTTTTGTAAAAAAAGATGGATATTTTATTTCATATAAATCGGGAAGTATTGAAGAAGAGTTACAAGAATCAAGTCACGCGTTTCAATTACTAGGTGCTAAAGTGGACAATATTATAGAGTTTCAATTACCAGGTACAGACATTGAAAGGATGTTGGTATGCTTGAAGAAATATAGTAATACCTCAAAATTGTATCCAAGAAGTGCAGGAAAACCTACAAAAGAACCATTGTAATTGTTTTGTACTTTATAGTAAGATTAAATATCCAATGTAATTTGCAATAATAACGACAGTATCTTTTATAAAAGAATTTCATTAATAATTTACAGAAGAATGTTATTTTCTTATTTAATTTGTTTATAGAGGACATCGATTATTATGATAATTTTTTCACACATGCCTTATCTATAACATTATGATTAAAGCATTGCTTAATAATTCCTATAAAATTTGTTGGATACTTGGGGCTCTATTGTTTAGAGCCTTTGTTCCATTATATGATTTATTTTGTTAATGAATTAAGTTTATTTTTTTGTTATTATCGAAAAATATAGAATTATATTTTACTAATAGTGCAAGATATCTTTAAAATCGCAATGCAGATTAATATTTATTCAAACGAAATTATGCAAGAATGAAATACGAAATACAAATTGTTAAAGTTAAGATATTCAAAGAGCTTTTGAAAGTCAAATCCTAAAGCATATTTTTTTGAAAGGAGATATTAGTTTTGATACAGGGTAAATTATTAACATACGGTGATGATCTGAAAGAAGTTTATAGTATTAGACGAAAAGTTTTTGTAGAAGAACAGAATATACCTGAAGAAGATGAATTTGATTCTACTGATAATGAAGCAATTCATGTGTTAATATATGAGCAAAATTCTGTAAGTGATACTATAAATAGAATTGCAGTAGCGACTGGTAGAATTATATTTGATGGGGAAACATGTGAAATAAGCCATATTGCAGTTATTAAGGAGTACAGAAATATGAAATATGGTGATCTTGCAGTGAGAATGTTGATTAACAAAGCTTTCACAGCAGGAATCAATAAAGTGCAAGTAAATTCTCCATTAGAATTACTAGATTTTTTTAAATCGATTGGTTTTACGTTCCTGAAGGATAATTCTGAAAATAGTGACAATTCATTATATAAAATGGTAATTTATATAAATAATGTAAATACATCGTGCAAAAAATAGAGTAAATATTTACTATATATAGGGAAATACATAAAAAATGCTTTTAAAATATCGGATTTTGTTATATGATATTATATAATTATGTTATTTATATATTTTTATTAAAATTATGGTACAAAAGAAATGAATACTGAACACTATATACAAGGAGAATGAAAATAAGTACAAGCTGCGATTATTATTAGTAATTTTAATACAAATGTTATAATATAGAAAACTAATTATAAAGACAGACATGTTATACTAGCGTATGGTAATTATTTAATAAGGTACTAGTATAACATATATGAGGTAGTTAATTTATTAAATATGTAAAATTAAATTAATAATGTCATTAAGTCATACTATATATAATTAGTCATAAAATTGTCTCTATATTGTTGCCTGGACATTGAAAGGATGTAAATTATGTGTGACAACAATTTTAATTATGAGTACCAACTAAAGATGAAAACAGATGAGGGAAAATGTGCTAGTATTTTTCTAAAAGATTTAATACTGGAATTAGAGGATCAATTACACACATTAAAGTTACAGATAGAAAATCAGAATATCTTACTTCAGAATAAAGAATTGGAATGTAAAGAGATCGAAAGAGTAAGAGATCACAATATAAATATTTTTTCTCCTATTCATTTGAAATCAGATATTTCGAATGCATTATCGAATGACCTTAATAATATTAATTTCAACATTGAGCAGTTGCAATTAGAAGAAAGGGAAGTATTACAAAAAATTGAGGGTTTAAGGAATTCAGCGGATTATATAGATACAATAAATTCAAATCTCGCTGATTATTGTACGGATAAGATTCAAGAATATAAACAAAGACTTACTGATAAAGGACTAGGTATTCTAGAGGCACAAGAAATTGAAAGACAGAGAATAGCAAGAGATTTACATGACAGTACAGTACAGAATTTAACTAGTCTGGTTCACAAATCTGAATTATGTATTAAATTAATAGATATTGATACGATAAGAGCTAAATTAGAACTTAACTCTATGTCAAATACCTTAAAAATGATTATAAATGATATGAGAGGTATTATATATAATTTAAAACCAATGACTCTTGATGATCTTGGACTGACAATAACTGTACAACGTTTTGCCAACAAATTAATGAATACGAATAATATTGACGTTAAGGTAACTTCAAATGAAGAGGTTAAAGAAATATTACCAGTGATAAAGCTAACAGTTTTTCGAATAATACAAGAAGCATGTAATAATATAATTAAGCATGCTAATGCATCATTAGTCCATATCAATATATGCTACGAAGTTAACAGATTAAATGTTACTGTAAGTGATGACGGTATAGGATTTAATAAGGAAAATGTAAAGTCAAACAATTCCTCTGACCAATCAGCAAGCTTTGGTCTGTCGATCATGCAGGAAAGAATATCCCTATTATCAGGCTTTATAGAAATAGATTCTTCTAAAGGTAAAGGGACAATTGTTAAAATATCTGTACCACTATCAATATACGAAGGAGAAAATAAATGAATAAGCCAATTAATATCATGATAGCGGATGATCACTCGATGGTTAGAGAAGGTATAAAACAATTATTAGAATTAGATGGTGACATAGTCGTTATAGCAGAAGCAAATAATGGAAAGAAGTGTATAGAGTTACTTGACGAGAACCGAACGGACGTTCTACTACTTGACATTAATATGCCTGATATGAATGGCCTTCAAGTTCTTCAATATATCAGAGAGAAAAAAATCAAAATTAAAGTTTTAATATTAACGATTCACAATGAAGTGGAATATCTAGTGAAAGCAGTAGAAATAGGTGTAGATGGATATGTATTAAAAGACTCAGACTCGACTTTATTAAAAAAGGCGATTTACTGTATTAATAAGGGTGAAATATTCATTCAGCCGGAATTAACGTCTTTATTAAAAATGAAGTTAGAGGAAAAGAGTAAATATGTTGAGGCAGATGATACACTTACAAAAAGAGAGATTGAAGTGTTAAAATTAATAGCTGAAGGATTGTTTAATAAAGAAATCGCTTATACTTTAGCGATAAGTGAGAAAACAGTAAAGAATCATGTCTCTAATATTTTTAAAAAGATTAATGTATCTGATCGAACACAAGCAGCTGTATATGCCATTAAAAATAATTTTGTAGATATTTTTTAAATATATTATTATTATTATCTGATGCAAATGTTATATAATATATTATTATTAACTAAATATTAATATAAAGGGATGTTTCACGTGAAACATCCTTTTATATTATAGTAAGTGGAAATCATATGAGTTTAAATACTTAGTTATCTTATAGTAAAAGTGTAAGGCCATGGCCTGGCACGTTATTAATATAGTAGAATCTGAAGTTTATATGAAGGTAAATTTTTGTTGTGCCGAAATGAAATCAAGTATAATATGAACCTTTGTGAGTGAAAGCCTAGGTTAGTAAAATATCGACTACTACTAGAATAAGGATATAGATCAAATAGGAAAAGAGATGGGAATATTCTTGTTGATTGAAATCATCATTCCGGCATACTGGAAATCAGTCTTCGGCTAGACGGAAATCATCTTAACTTTGCTTAATTGATTACTATCTAGGAATAGTTAAATTGTCAATGCCTTGCCGCATCAGCGGTGCGAAGCAGCATTCATGATTTGACTGTTCCAAGATATCCTACTGAGAGCTAATTATGATGTAATAAATCTTGATTTCCTGAGGCCGGACTGGCGATGTATTGTAACCCGGAATATTTAAAATGAAGTACGTTTTTGCCTAGGGGGTCTTGGTGAGAAGGTCGTAGAAATGAAATTTGAAGTAGCAACCTGAATATTCTTGTCTTCTGAAATCAGAATTCCGGCATAAGGAAATCACCTTTATTCTTCTAAATTACTACTAATCATGGAATGGAGAAATTGTCTATGACTTACCGCATCAGCGGTGCGAAGCAGCATTGATGATTTTTCTATTCCATGATACCTTATATTAAGCAGAAAAACGAATAACATTTCTTGATTTCCAACGACCGGATAGGTGATGGATTGACCCCTGGAATATTCAGCAACCCACAAAAGATATTCGTACTAGTAAGAAGCTATCATCAAATCATGTAAATATTGAAAGGATTCTATCATTTAAGAAAGGATTATAACTGCAATATTTAGAATATTAGGTAAATAACGAAATTTAATATTAAAATAGTTATTTATGATTATTCACAAATGGATACTATGTAATAACAATAATTAGAATTCTGTAATCATGTATGAAAGTATACTACTAATTTTATTAAGTAGACTGTTTTTATAATTAATATATAAAGCTTTATTTGTTAGAGAAAATTATCTATTAATGTTTCACGTGAAACAATATTGTTGAAACCGATCAATAACAAATTCAAAAATTTTCTTTTATTTAACGCTCTCTATATTATGCATATAAAAATTCTTTTAATCATATAAAGTCCTTAACTTATACGGTTTTGGAAATCAAGAAAGTTACTTCTTAAGTTACTATAACTAAAGATGTTATGTAACAGAAAAGACATCATTGTTACTCTATACAGCCGAAGAAATGGGTTATATAATATTTATATAGTCTTAATGATCAACTAAGTTATAACGATCATCAACATGAATGCATTTAATGTATTTGTAATTTTAGAATGTACTAATTTTATTATTATCCTCTGAATTTCGTAACTACTCATATATTCGTTGTAGGCTTATATTGATATTAGTTATAAAATGTAAGCGTAATTTAAAACTATAACAGAATATATGTAATATGTAATTATAAAAAGAAATTGGTATGTGCCTGCATAACCAAAGTGTGCAAGTACACTTTGGCACAAACTAATTCAAAGGACAGACATGTTATGTTGATGTGAACAGTCCCACAAAAGACACGAGTATCTTTAAAATAATGGCAGAAGGTTGTTATTCTTCAGGATTTATGCCCAAAAGTAAGGGGCGCTAGAATGATTAGTCTAGCAAAGCACATGTAAGACTTTATAAGAATAGCAAAGTCCATTCTTTAGGATTTGTGCCCATAGGTGTCGGTATTAGTATGAATTATTGAAATGCCCAAAAGGTAAATGCGCTAGTATGAAAAATGAGGTTTACATCTTAAAGATTATCAATACTTAATTTAAATACATATCGTACTTCAATATTACAAAATTATATAGATATAAAAGAAGAAAGATGCTATAATGATTCCTATGTTGCTATGTTGCTATGTTGCTATGTTGCTATGATACTATGAAAGATAAAGTAACGCTCTGGAGAGGTGGAGTTATATATGGCTAGAATAATTGCTATTGCAAATCAAAAAGGTGGAGTTGGTAAAACAACTACGGCAATAAACTTATCTGCATGCCTGGCAGAAAGGAAGAAGAAAGTATTAGCTATTGATATTGATCCGCAAGGAAATACTTCTAGTGGCTTAGGTATTGATAAATCGAAGTTAAAAAATTCTATCTATCAAATGATTATAGGAGAATGTACTTTACAGGAATGTAGAATTCAAACACCGATAGAGAATTTGGACATTCTACCTTCTAGTGTAAATCTCGCTGGAGCAGAAATTGAACTAATTGGAGTAGATGGAAGAGAATATATATTGAAAAAGCAAGTTGAAAGTATTAGAGAGGAATATGATTTTATCATTATTGATTGTCCTCCTTCCTTGAATACATTAACTGTAAATGCAATGACTACAGCAGATACTATTCTAGTACCAATACAATGCGAATTTTATGCATTAGAGGGCCTTACCCAGCTTTTACATACAATTAACTTAGTGAAACAACGTATCAATCCAAAATTAGAAGTGGAAGGCGTTGTTTTTACAATGTTTGATGCTCGTACAAACTTATCATTACAAGTAGTTGAAAATGTTAAGAGCAATTTGAAGCAAAATATATATAAGACTATCATACCAAGAAACGTTCGATTAGCTGAAGCTCCAAGTCATGGATTACCAATAAATCTTTATGACCCAAAGTCTGCTGGTGCAGATGGATATCGACAATTAGCAAGCGAGGTAATAGAAAATGATGATGCAGAAAGAAATACAAGAATCAATATAAATGAAAAGTATCGAAATCTAAAATAGGGATAGACAAAGGAGGAGGCATATATGGCAGTTAAAAAGGGTTTGGGTAAAGGTTTGGACATAATGATACCTGAACAAATTAAGGAAAATATAAATAAAGAGATTGATAATGTTTCACGTGAAACATTTATAAATATTAATGATATAGAGCCGAATAGATCACAACCAAGAAAGAAATTTGATGAAGATGCTCTACAGGAATTAGCGGATTCCATAAAACAATATGGTGTTATACAGCCACTCATTTTACAAAAGAAGGATAAGTTTTATGAGATAATTGCGGGTGAAAGAAGGTGGAGAGCTGCAAGATTAGCTGGCCTTAAAGATATACCTGCAATAATTAAGGATTATAGCCCGCAAGAGATTGTTGAAATAGCCTTAATAGAGAATATACAAAGGGAAGATTTGAATCCTATAGAAGAAGCACAGACATATCAAAGATTAATACAAGAATTTCAATTAAAGCAGGATGAAGTAGCAGAGCGAGTATCGAAAAGTAGAGCAGCTGTAACTAATTCCATGAGATTATTAAAGCTTAATGAAAAGGTACAACAAATGCTGATAGACGATATGTTATCAAGCGGACATGCAAGAGCTTTGTTGGCTATTGATAGTAATGAAAAACAATACCTGATTGCATGTAAGATTTTTGATGAAAAATTGAGTGTAAGAGAAACAGAAAAATTAGTCAAAAAAGTAATGGAAGATCGGCCACAAAAAGAAACAGCTGCTGTAAAAGAAGATCAATTTATCTATCGAGATATAGAAGAGAAAATCAGAAATATAATCGGAACAAAAGTTTCAATTCATAAAAAAAGTAATAATAAAGGATTAATTGAAATCGAATATTATTCTAACGAAGAATTAGATAGAATAATGGACTTATTTGAATCAATCGGATAAAAGCTATAATGGAATAGTAAGATACATTGGGAGGAAGTAATGATGAACTTCATGGAATTAATAAAGGAAAATATAGGATATATTTGCATAGGTTTAACAGTAACTGTAGTGATCTTAATGGCTCTCACAATTATATTGCTAGTTAAACAGAATAAGTTAATTATAAAATATAAGAAATTTATGACAGGTGGAAGTGGTCAGAATCTTGAGGAACAAATCATATCACGTTTCTCCGATATTGATAAATTAAAAATAGATTCTAAAAGTCTGAATAACGAAATTGAAAAAATAAAAGAAAATCTTCAAATTACATATCAGAAGGTGGGAGTAGTGAAGTATGATGCGTTTAAAGAAATGGGAGGAAAACTAAGTTTTGTATTGGCATTACTTGATAAAAATAATAACGGGATTCTCTTAAATTCTGTGCACAGCAGTAGAGAGGGTTGTTATACTTATCTGAAAGAGATAATTAAGGGAGAATCATTTTTAGAACTTTCAGAAGATGAAAAGACTGCTCTTAATCAGGCACTGAATAGTAATAATTTTATGGAATAATATAAGGTTTTAATTAAGTATGAGATAGATTATATTGTATACTGCTATCTCATTTATACTAGATGAAGAAATACATAGTTATAATATGGGTTTCTTGTAGATTGTTGGGGTGGGATCTTTTAAATACCACCTCTTTTCTGACTATATAGCTCATCCTATATATTGAAGGGTAGAAGACTAATATGTTATGCTCTGATAAAATGTCAGAGCGATGTCTATTTAAGGAGATCCTACTAGTCAACAATAACATTAAGAAGAGCTTGAACCAAAATTAAACTATGGTCCAAGCTCTTAATTTATATATAATGGGAACTATATCAAGTAAGATATGGTAAATTATATATACTACAACTGCTTATACATGTAAAACTAAGAAATACTATTTTGTCTTCTTAGGTACATTTCCTTTTCCGTAATATGCTAACAGATAGATGTCTTCTAATTCAGATACAAGAGGCAGTCTTGGATTAGCTGTAGTACATTGGTCGCCAAATGCCAGATCTGCTAATGCAGGAAGCTTAGTTAAGAAATCCTTTTCATCTATGCCCAATTCCTTAAGAGTAGCGGGAATACCAAGATTCTGGTTAAGCTCTTCTACATCCTTTGCTAACATTTCTACTGCATCAGCATTATTTTTAGGATTCTTGCCCAATTTCTTCATTAAATCAAATATCTTATCTCCAACGATATAGCTCTCATATTTCGGGAAGGAGGTAAACTTTGTAGGGCAATCTACGCCGTTATAGCGGATTACATGGGGCAGTAGGATCGCATTTGCACAGCCATGAGCTACATGATATTCACCGCCCAGCTTATGAGCCAGGGAGTGATTAATACCTAAAAAGGCATTTGTGAAGGCCATACCTGCTATAGTCGAGGCATTATGCATCTTCTCGCGAGCAACAGGGTTAGCAGAACCCTCATCATAGGATTTCTTTAAATATTTAAATACAAGGTCAATTGCATGAATTGCGAGTGCATCAGTATAATCGGAAGCAAGGATGGAGATATATGCTTCAAACGCATGAGTCAGAACATCCATACCGGTCCAGGCGGTAGATTTCTTAGGAACGCTCATTACAAAATCCGGATCGATAATAGCAACATCTGGAGTCAATTCATAATCAGCCAAAGGATATTTCTTATTTTCCTGCTTATCTGAGATAACAGCGAATGATGTTACTTCAGAACCTGTACCGGAGGTAGTAGGGATGGCAACGAATTGTGCCTTCTTTCCCAATACCGGGAATTTATAGGTACGTTTACGGATATCTAAGAATTTAAGGGACATATTCTTGAAATCAGCATCCGGATCTTCAAAGAATAACCACATACCCTTAGCTGCATCGATAGCAGAACCACCGCCTAATGCTATGATAACATCAGGGTTAAACTTCTTCATTTCGTCAACACCCTTTAAGATTGTTTCGAGACTTGGGTCGGGTTCAACCTGATCAAAGATTTCACAGTGTACATAATCAGGACGTTTTCTTAATTGGTAAAGAACTTTACTTACGTAGCCTAACTGTGTCATAGATGGATCTGTAACAATAAAGGCTTTGGATATACCTGGCATTTTTGACAGATAAGCTGTTGAGCCGGATTCGAAATATATTTTATTTGGAACCTTAAACCATTGCATATTAACTCTCCTCTTAGCTACGCGCTTATAATTTACCAGATCGACAGCGGATACATTATGAGTTGTAGAGTTTCCGCCGTAAGAGCCGCAGCCTAAGGTTAGGGATGGCATATTTGTATTATATAAATCTCCAATTGCACCGTGTGTGGAAGGAGAGTTTACAAGTATTCTTCCTGTTCGCATTCTAGCTGAGAAGGTTTTTATTACATCGTCATTTGTAGAATGGAGTACGGATGAATGACCTAAACCACCCAGTTCAATCATTTTCTCACATAAATCATAGCCTGCTTCGAGTTCCTTAGCTTTAATAACCGCCAGTACAGGGGATAATTTCTCTTTGGATAATGGATATTCAGGACCTACTCCTTCTAATTCAGTACATAATATTTTTGTCTGAGGAGGTATTTTAAAGCCTGCAAGCTCTGCTATCTTCACAGGGGACTGTCCTACTATCGCAGGATTTACGGCAGTCGTATCTTTATTAATAACGATAGGCTCAAGCATCTTAATTTCTTCAGGTGTTGCAAAATAGCACCCGGCTTTTTTCATAAGCTCAATTACTTCGTCATATACAGGAGCCTCAATAATTGCCGCCTGTTCAGAAGCACAGATCATTCCGTTATCAAAAGATTTAGATAATACAAGATCATTTACCGCACGTTTTAAATTTGCGGATTTTTCAATAAAGCAGGGTACGTTACCAGGACCAACACCAAGCGCAGGTTTTCCGCAGGAATAAGCCTGTTTAACCATGCCTGAACCACCGGTTGCCAAAATCATAGAAACCTTTGGATGATTCATTAACTCTCTGGTTGCATCGATAGAAGGATATTCTATCCATTGAATACAATTTTTTGGCGCGCCAGCTTTTATCGCTGCCTCATATAAGGTTTTAGCTGCCTCTTTAGAGCATTGCTGGGAACTTGGGTGAAAACCGAAGATGATTGGATTTCTGGTTTTAATACAGGTTAAGCATTTGAACATTGTTGTCGAGGTTGGGTTAGTAACTGGAGTTACACCTGCTACAATACCTACAGGCTCAGCAACAATCATATAGTCCTCTTCTTCATTATCCTCTATGATGCCTACTGTTTTTTGATATTTAATAGAATGCCATACATATTCAGTAGCAAAAATATTTTTTGTAATTTTGTCTTCATAGATACCTCTACCGGTTTCTTCAACAGCCATTTTTGCGAGTACTTGCTGTTTCGCAAGCCCTGCCAAAGCCATTTCATGTACAATATTATCAATTGCCTCTTGATCTAATGATAAAAACTCATCTAATGCAACCATGGCATTTTTAACTAAGCTATCAACATGCTCCTTAGGAGTAGGTTGTTGTGTTGTCTTCGACATAATACATCCTCCTTTATATTGTTAAAAAATTAACAGCTCTATCATGAGATGAATATAACAGAAAAAAATGGTTTTGTAAATACCTTTGTTAAAAAAATAACAATCAAACATTTCATTATTATTAAATTAAAAACTATAGAATATATACAATAGTATTAGTAGTATGATAAAATGTAGTAAATCATGCATAAAAAACAATGATGTAAGTTGAAAATTTTGTTGATAAAGATAATTGATAAAGAAACTTGAATAGTCCGATTGTATGATTGTAAATAAAATTATAATATTAGAGTATATATCTAAATGGGGATTAGATTTATATTGGAAGGGGAAAAAAATGAGAATCATCTCATTAGATTCAATTCAAGGGAATGAACTTTTAGCAAAGGATATTGTAAGTAATAGTGATATACTTCTTATGACTGCAGGATCGGTTGTTAAATTAGATTATATAGGTAGATTGAAGGACTTAGGAGTAAAATATATTTATGTCGAGGACGAAATTGCAAAAGGTGTAAATCTTACTAGCAGTATGGAGCTTCACATTAAAGAACAATGTCAGGAAGCTGTGAGAGATATTCTTCTTAAATATTCCTATCAAGAGGAATCGGATTTGCAGGCAATAAAGAAGGTAGCAGATGATATTATTCAAGAAATTATATCAGAGCCAAAGATAATTTATAATCTGTTAAGTATACGCGATAAAAGTGAAAGTACTTATTCTCACTCACTTAATGTTTGCGCGCTATCTGTTATCTTAGCATTTAAAATGAAATTAAGTAGAAATAAAATAAGAGATATAGCAATAGGTGCGCTCCTCCATGATATTGGTTTTACCTACATAGCCTTAGATTTTACAAACTTAAATATTGATACGTGTACAAGTAGTGAGAGGAAGGAGATAATGAAGCATACAATATATGGTTATTCCTCAGTAGAGAAAATGAGCTGGTTGTCTCAAACCTCTAAGGATATTATTATCAGTCATCATGAAAGATTGAATGGTTCAGGATATCCTTTTCATATGAAAGAGGAGAAAATTAAATTAGGAGCCCGAATAGCTGCTGTCTGTGATGTATTTGACAGTATGGTTTATGGTAATCTAACTAATAAATTGAAAGTACATGAAGCCATTGATTATATTATCAGTCAGGCAGGGCTACTATTTGATCTTCGGATTGTCAAAGTATTTTTGTCATCGGTTGCGGCATATCCTACCGGATCACTTGTTATTACAAATGAGAATGAGGTTGGAATAGTGCTGCGACAAAATACACAATGTCCAACCAGACCGATAATTCGAATCATCAAGGATAAAGAAGGAAATAAACCAAAGAAGTGGATTGAAAAGGATTTAACAAAGGAGCTTACTTTATTTATAACGGATACGATAGTAGATTGAGTTTGTCTGGTGTGGATAACTTACTTAATTTGTGGAAAAAGAGAAGAAATAATATTATATTAGTGGACAATCTGAATATTCTAGAAGACATGGTTGAATTCAGTTTATAATATGGATCGGAACACAGCCTTAAGCCTTTGGATATACAGTTTTTAACTGAACTATTGCCAGTAGGAGTAAAATGTGATATAAATAATTATTACATGAAATGATACCATAAAACGTAGAATGTAATAAGTCTACTTGGCAGTGAATGGAAGTGATAATATGCATAGTTATTTGAGAGCAATTGGTTTTAGTGATATTAATAATAGAACAGATCTAAATCATCTTTTGGAGAATGTTATTGGAAATCCCGCAAAGGTTAGATCAATACAAATGAATGATACCGGTAGTTTAACTGAATTATATATGGAATCCGCAGAAGGCATGGGTATTACGCTACGCGGTGAAATAGATGAAAACGGTAAATTCCATATGGAGCATTATTTTCCTTGCTTATATGGCCAGAATATCAGCACCAGAGAAGAAGTTGGCATTAATAAAAGAGTGGATACAGAAGCTTATACAGGCATGTGTGATGATTTTAGATTAGGTGTATCCTTAATCTTTTATCTACAGAACGTTATTGATTTTCTGGAGAAAAAAAATCAGAATATGCCTCTTAGCACACCGTTTCCAATAACTTTAGCCGCGTTATCGATGGAGGGAAGAATTCTTTTACCGATTGAGAAGGATGAAGTGCAGGTTAGAAACATTACGGCAGAGACGAAATATCGTAATAATCTCATTGCCGAAGCAAAGAAGGGTAATCAGGACGCAATTGATAGTTTAACAATTGATGATATTGATACCTATGCTATGGTATCGCGAAGAGCAAAGAAGGAGGATATCTATTCTATTGTAGATACTTCGTTTATCCCTTTTGGCTCAGAATCTGATAATTACAGTATTATTGCAACCATAACTGATTGTAATCTAATAATAAATAAGCTGACAAAGGAAGAAGTATATGACCTACAGCTTGTTTGCAACGACTTGAATTTTCGGATGTGTATTAACAAACAGGATATATTGGGTGAGCCAATGGCCGGAAGAAGATTTAAGGGTAACATATGGATGCAGGGTAGCATTGCTTTTTCTGAGCAGATTAATGAAAAATTATAGTATTTCCTGGGGTTATCGCAGAGGATGGATATATTTTGCATAATCCCTTTTTTATATACTCAATTTTCTCCAACTTTCTGTAATATAAGTTATTGACTTAAAGAACGGGAAATAGTAGAATAAATGTATTGCGTTTGTGCTTGTAGCTCAGCAGGATAGAGCGTCCGCCTCCTAAGCGGAAGGCCGTGGGTTCAAATCCCGCCAGGCACGTTAATAAAAAATTAATTAAAGATGTTATAGTATTCATTTTACTTAGTGTGAAGACTATAACATCTTTTATTTTTGTAAGTGAATAATATGAGGACGAGCTTAGGAAAATAATTATACATGATTTATTATGCCAGATTATTTTAATATTAATATCATTTTACATCGATTTTACAAAAACAGAACAAAAGTGTGATTTTTGATAATTCGAATTAATGTTATCTTTATATCGTAAAGAAGAGGAAAATAGAGATGAAAAAGAAGGAGATAAGAAGATGAAAAAAAGAGTTCGAGGGTTAGTTACGATGTTAATAGCTTGTATGTTAATAGCAGGTACCTTCAGTGCATGTTCTAGTAAGGATAAGGATGAAAATCAAAATAATAGTACTGAAAATCAAACAGATACTACTGATAAAGCGGATTTAAGCGGTGCAATAACAATGGCAGGTTCCACATCAATGGAGAAATTAGCAAATTCAGCTGCAGAAGCTTTTATGGCAAAATATTCGGGAGTAACAGTTTCACCTGAGTTTACCGGCTCCAGTGCAGGAATAGAAGCCTTGAATGCCGGAACAATAGATATCGGAAATTCCTCAAGAAATTTAAAGGAGGAAGAAAAAAGTGCAGGAGCAGTAGAAAATATTGTAGCAATTGACGGTATTGCAGTTATACTTGACGGTAAAAATACAGTAACAAATTTAACAAAGGATCAATTAGTTCAGATATATAAAGGTGAGGTTACGAACTGGAAGGATCTTGGCGGAGTGGATCAACCGATTGTAGTAGTAGGTAGAGAAGCTGGCTCCGGTACTAGAGGTGCCTTTGAAGAATTACTTAAGATTGAAGACGCCTGCAAGTATTCTAATGAAATTAACAGTACCGGCGGTGTTATGGCAAAGGTCGCATCTACACCAGGGGCTATCGGTTATGTATCACTTGATGTAGTGGATGATACAGTGATCGCTGTCAGTATAGATGGTGTAGAGCCTACGGAAGAGAATATAAAAGCTGGAACATATCTTTTAAGCCGTCCGTTTGTTATGGCTACAAAAGGTGAAATCTCAGCACAGAATGATTTAGTTAAGGCCTTCTTTGAATTCATGAAATCAGACGAAGGTAAAGAGCTTATCAAAAATGTAGGCTTAATTAATGTAGACTAAGTATTAGAGGAATAGAGCTATAGGAGGAAGAATTATTCTGAAAAAGGATAATTCTTCCTATAGTTGTTAAAAGCAAAGTATAAGGAGCCCGTATGAGTGATAAGAGTTTCTCCATAATCGGTAATTTTAAAACAAAAAATAAAGTTGAAAAAGCGGCCTCTGTCATTTTTATTGCATGTGCCTTTTTTGCGGTAATTTCAGTGTTCTCGATTACCCTTTATATGATTATTAGCGGAACACCCGCCATATTTACGGTTGGTTTAAAGGATATATTGTTTGGCACAGTATGGAAGCCAAGTGCTGATGTACCAAGCTTTGGAATTTTATATGTAATACTTACTTCAATTGTGGGTACAGCTCTGGCAATCTTAATCGGCGTACCTATCGGTGTAATGACAGCAGTATTTTTAGCAGAAACAGCTCCGAAACCGCTTGCAGGAATTGTAAAGCCTGCTGTAGAGCTGTTAGCCGGTATACCCTCCGTAGTTTATGGTTTGTTAGGTATTTTATTATTAAACCCGCTCATTTATAAGCTGGAAATGTATGTATATAGAGATTCTAAAACCCATCAGTTTACTGGTGGCTCGAATCTGATATCAGCTGTATTAGTTCTTGCAATCATGATTTTGCCGACAGTGATTAATATTAGTGAAGTAGCTATAAAGTCCGTGCCAAAGCATTATAAGCAGGCTTCCCTGGCACTTGGTGCCACACACATTCAGACGATATTCAAGGTAATTCTTCCCGCTGCAAAATCCGGAATTATTACCGCTATTGTTTTGGGTGTCGGTAGAGCGATAGGTGAAGCTATGGCGATCAGTCTTGTTGCAGGAAACGGGGCAAATCTGCCTTTGCCTTTTAATTCGGTACGATTTTTAACAACAGCGGTTGTCAGCGAGATGTCATATGCATCCGGGACCCATAAGGATGTGTTATTTACAATCGGGTTGGTCTTATTTGCTTTTATTATTATCATTAATTTAGTATTGAATAAAGTAGTGAAGGGAGGCAGAAGGGATGCCGACAGCTAGGAGTATCTATTATAAACGACACAGAGCTTTAGATGGGTTGGCATATGCTGTTATATATTTCTGTGCTTCCATCTCAATCATTGTATTGGCAGGAATAGTCGGATATGTTACCTATAGAGGGATTTCAACTGTAAATTGGTCCTTTCTTACCTCTGTTCCGAGTACAATTAAAGGTACCTTTGGTATAGCTGGAAATATTGTAAATACGTTATATATTATTATTATAACGTTACTCATTGCAGTACCCTTTGGAATAGGAGCAGCAATTTATCTAAATGAATATGCAAAACCGGGAAAGCTGGTATCACTGATTGAATTTACAACGGAGACGCTTTCCGGTATTCCATCCATTATATTTGGCTTATTTGGATATGTGTTCTTTGGCCTTACATTAAAATTAGGCTATTCTATCTTAACAGGCGCATTGACGCTTTCCATTATGGTACTTCCTCTCATCACCAGAAATACACAGGAAGCCTTAAAAACCGTACCGGGAAGTTACCGAAGCGGTGCACTTGGTATAGGGGCAACGAAATGGTATATGATAAGAACCATATTATTACCTTCTGCTATGCCGGGAATCATAACAGGAGTTATCCTTGCAGTTGGGCGTATTGTCGGAGAATCTGCAGCACTGTTATTCACAGCAGGCAGCGGATATCTGTTACCTAAGCTTGGTGATTACGGAGAAGGCTTAATACAAAAGATAACACAGCCGGGAGGAACCTTAACCATACAACTATTTTTAAGTATGGAAAAAGCAAAATATGATAATGCTTTCGGGATTGCTTTTGTTCTACTGGTAATTGTATTTGGTATTAATATGCTGACAAAATATCTGTCTCATAAATTTAATGTCAATAAGTAAAGCCAATGAGTAAATGGTATTGGTGCATTTGAAGCAGTAATCAGATACGGGCATATTAGGAATTCAAATCTGTTAAAATATAAGATAGACTTACAGGTGCTTTAACACTTTTCAAATCTTTCACTCGGCAAGTTTGAGTCTGCGCCGCGCTCACAAACTTGAAATGTACAAAAGCAGCGCAGGAATGGGGTAATATATGAACAAGGATAAGATTATTACGAAGGATTTAAATCTGCACTACGGATCAAATCATGCGCTAAAAGGGATTAATATGAATATAAAGGAAAATGCAATTACGGCTTTTATCGGACCCTCAGGCTGTGGTAAATCTACTTATTTAAAAACACTGAACCGAATGAATGATCTGGTACCGGGTGTTTTGATAGAAGGACAGGTTACTTTAGACGGGGAAGATATCTATGACTCCAGAGTAGATACAACCCTGTTGCGTAAGAAGATAGGCATGGTATTCCAACAGCCGAATCCGTTTCCGATGTCTATCTATGATAATATTGCTTATGGACCTAGAATCCACGGGATTAAATCAAAAGCAAAGCTAGATGAGATCGTTGAGGAAAGTTTAAAGGGGGCAGCCCTTTTTGATGAGGTTAAGGATCGTTTAAAAAAGTCGGCATTAAGTCTTTCGGGAGGTCAACAGCAAAGACTTTGTATCGCAAGGGCATTGGCGGTTGAGCCCGAGGTTATATTAATGGATGAGCCTACTTCAGCGCTTGACCCAATCTCTACCTTGAAGATAGAGGACTTAATGTCGGAGCTTAAGGAAAAATATACGGTGGCAATCGTTACCCACAATATGCAGCAGGCAGCGCGTATCTCGGATTATACTGCTTTCTTTCTAGTGGGTGAGGTGATAGAATTTGCTGCTACAGATACCTTATTTACAAGGCCAACAGATAAGCGCACCGAGGATTATATTACAGGTAGATTTGGTTGATTTGGTAGTTTGACATAAACTATCACATCTACTATAATTAGGATTAAATGGAGGTTATTATGACTGCTAGGCTAAGTTTTGAATATGAATTAAAATTACTTAGAGATAATTTGACAGAGATGGGAAGTTTAATTGAGATCGCGATTGATAGAACGCTGCAGGCATTTGAAAATCAGGATGAGATTATTGCGAAAGAAATAATCCAAGGAGATAGAACCATCAATGATATTGAAAAAACGATAGAATCAAGGTGCCTGTCTTTGATTTTAAAGCAGCAGCCGGTTGCAAGAGACCTAAGAATTGTAACAGCTGCTTTAAAGGTAGTTACCGATATGGAACGGATCGGCGATCATGCTGCAGATATAGCAGAGTTAATCATTAGAGAAAAGAGAGAACCAATCTATAATCTGGTTAAACATATACCGGAGATGGGCAAGGTAGCAAAGGGTATGGTTCGAGATGCTGTATCCGCATTTACCAGTCTAAATATGGAACAGGCAAAGAATATAGAGAAAACAGATGATATTGTCGATGAACTATTTGATAAAGTGAAGGAGGAAGTAGCTTCCTTACTTCGTACTTCAAACGAGCATGTAGATCAATGTGTCGATATCTTAATGATTGCTAAATACTTTGAACGGATTGGAGACCATGCGGTAAATATCTGTGAATGGGCAGAGTTCCATGAGACAGGTTCCGTAAATAACATTAGGATACTATAAAATGGGAGGGGGAATTCCATTTGGAGAAATTATATGTTATTGAAGATGATGAGAGTATCCGTGAATTATTAAAGGTTGCTTTGGAGGGCTTTGGCTACCATATTAAAGCATATGAGGCTGCTGAACCTGCTTTACTTGATATGAAGGAGGATAAGCCGGATTTGGCTATATTTGATCTTATGCTTCCCGGAATGGATGGACTGTCGGCAATACGACTTTTACGACAGGACGCCCAGTTAAAAAAGACTCCGGTAATCTGTCTTACAGCCAAGGATAAGGAGCTTGATAAGGTAATGGGACTCGATGTCGGCGCAGATGATTATATCACGAAGCCTTTCGGTGTATTAGAGCTTGCAGCGAGAATACGGTCTCTGCTGCGAAGATCTGTAAAAGAAGCGAGTTCAGACTATATTACGATTAGAAATGTTACGATAAATACGCAGACAAGAGAAGTAAGCTGTGATGGGGAGCTCATAGAGTTAACCTTTAAGGAATATGAATTGCTATTGTATTTGATTGAGCATGAAGCCCGTGTTGTTAACAGGGATGAATTATTAAATCAGATATGGGGGTACGATTATGATGGTGAGACAAGAACCTTGGACAGTCATATACGAACCCTGCGCCAAAAATTAGGCAGAGTAGGTACAGATTGTATTAAGACGGTACGTAGTGTAGGGTATCGGTTTGTGAAAGTATAAAAGAATAGAGGATTACCTGTTTAAGGTTTAAAAGGTGCTGCAGCTTAAAGTACAATGGTTTATTGCTTCTAAGCGGCACCTTTTTGTATAGGAAGCAGTGTGAATTATTAAAATGAATAATTCACACCTGAAAGTTTGTACCTGCGTAATCCTCGGTACAAACTAATTCTTTAGGCAGGCATATTAAGGCAGTGTGAATTATTTAAAAGTATAATTCGCGGGTTTTGAGGCAGAATGGAGGTCTATGAAGAAAGCAATATTCCAAAGATTCATACTAATATTATCGTTGGCCCTGATATTAAGCGGAAGTATCTTTAGCGGCGAAATAAGCAGTATTCTCCTAAATAAAACAGAAGAGGATATGCTTTATTCGGTGCGAATTGCAGATCATGGACTGGATTATGAAGGCGATTTAAAAAGACAGCTTGACGATCTGAAGAAGGTCGAGGGTAACGATGTAACTCGTTTTACAGTGATAGATAGAAATGGAAAGGTTATTGCAGATAGTGATGTTTCTGATAAGGCGGTAATGGAGAATCATAGGAACCGCGAGGAAGTAAAAGAAGCAATAAGAACAGGAGTAGGCTATGCATTCAGAAAATCTGAAACCTTAAAGGAATCCATGCTTTATGTGGCAAGCTTATCTAAGAATAAAAACTTCATTATAAGAATGGCCGTCCCGTACTCAGGGATAAATCAGCATATATGGACTTTAATTCCGGCGATACTCATCAGCATTGGAGTAACTCTTATAATCTCCATGATATTAGCGAACCGTTTTGCGCAGTCTGTATCTAAGCCACTCAAGGAGATTGCAGAGGAGATGCTTAAACTGAAGGAGGATAAGCCCGAATTCCATTTCAAGCGATACCGATATGAAGAGATAAATGTTATAGCGGATACGACGATGCAAATGTCAAGGTCGGTTAAAGATTCTATGGATCGTATCGAATTTGAGAGACTGGTCAGACAGGAATTTTTTTCTAATGCATCTCATGAATTAAAAACACCGCTGACCTCGGTACGCGGATATATTGAGCTTTTGGAAAATGATATGGCTGCTAATGAAAAGATGAAAAAAGACTTTTTGTCAAGAATTAAGAAAGAAACGGCAAATATGACGAATCTTATTAATGATATCCTAATGATATCCCGATTGGAAACGAAAGAAGCAGAGGTAGTGTTATCTGATATCAGAATCTGTCCTTTGGTTAAGGAGGTATGTAATTCACTCAATCCACTCGCCAGGGAATATCAGGTCACAGTAAATATGAATTGTAAGCCACTTAGTATGGTTGCTAATGCGCAGCAGCTAAGAGCATTATTCAGTAATTTATTATCCAATGCAATCAAATATAATAAACCACAGGGCAGGGTAGATGTAACAGTCACATCTGAGGCGAAGGAAATTATTATAGTGATAGAGGATACCGGAGTAGGCATTCCGGAGGATGCGAAGCAGAGAGTATTTGAACGTTTTTACCGCGTAGATAAGGGTCGAAGTAAAAAGGTAGGCGGAACCGGTCTAGGCTTATCCATTGTAAAGCATATTGTGGGTTTTTATAACGGAACTATAGAGTTAGAGAGTAAATTAATGGAGGGAACCAAACTTACGGTACGTTTGCCTAGGTAATAAATCGAAATATAAAATGAAGTAAACTTAAATGCGAGTCATGTCGATATATAATCATAAGCTATTATATTACGGTAAATTTATTAATGAAGGATTGCTATCGTTAACCGAAGAAAATATGTAGATAGGAGTATATCTGACGTGAAAAAAAGAACAAGTAGTATATTTTTCGGCATTTGCTTTATGGCAGCGTTGTTATTTGAAGCATATTGCCTGGCAAGACTTAGAAGTAATCTATATACTATGCTGGGTGTGGGGCTGCTTGTCCTTGTAACTGGTTATCAATTTATGGATTCTTTGAGAAATAGTATAATGCATAGTAGTGAAAATCTTAAGAATTATGTAGATCGTATAATTCATGAGGAGATAAAAAAATGGAATGATAGATATGATGAATTGTCAAATATACAGAAGGCTACGTACGGTTTGGCCAAAAAGAATACATTAAAAGTAAATGAACTTTTAAGCGCAATAGTAGATCGATTAGAGACTCTTGAGAAAGTGAATAATAAGGAATGGAATAGAGTTATTGAGCTGCAAAAGCGCTCTATGGAGAATCAAAAGAAGGCATTGAGTTTAGAGGTTCGTTATAATAAGGAAAACACAAAACAAGTATTAGAGGTCCTTCAAAAAGAAGGGATAGAAAAGAATTTAGAGGAAAAGCTTAAAAAAGTAATTGAGTTACTGGAAATAAATAATGAGCTTATAAAAGAACATAATATTGCCCCAGAACCCAGTGGAAGCAAGGAAGAAATTCCTTCTGAGCCTGAGGCATTTCAAATATCTGAAGAATTAGAAGAACAGCCTTCCGACGAAATAATAGATCAGCCAAATATAAATGTTGAACCATTATATGAGGATCCAAATAAGAACTTGACAGCAGATGAAATAGCTGCATTATTTGCATCTATTGGTAAATAATAGTCTATAAGTCAATAAAATCGTCGTCACGGTAAAGCTTACGGAGTGCCTTCTTTTTGTAATATGCATGTCTACGTTTTAATCTGGGTCTCTCGATCAGGATATAATATAAGCCTGCTGCAAGTATAATTAATCCTAATATCACACCTATAATAATCGGTTTTAAGCTTCCTCCGGATTTTTCTGGAGAAGGATCTAAAGTATCGGGTGCTGAGGTAGGATTTTTTGTATTTCTGTCTGCCGTATATAATACAGGAGCTTCCTTTTTATTATAAAGGATATTGGCACCCCCTACATATTTACCATCATAGGTATAAGATATTTTTCCTATCACCTTACCGCCTGCTTTTGAACTAGGAATGTAATTGGTCTCGCTATCATTACTTTCATCTGAGTTAAAGAAGGAGATCTCTTTCTTGGCCTCCTCAAAGGAAGCGTTATTTGGCAGGATGAGAAAACCATTTTTATCAGTTGTAATAGGTGATTCAGCCTTACTTAACAGAGAATTATACCGGGTAAACATTGGAGATTCACTTAGATCAGATGAATTCTCAATGTCGGCTATCGGATAAATAGAATAATTGTCGAATGCAAAATCAAATAGCTCTTTTGTATGATTATATTGATTTGCCTTTGAGGCTTCGCTCATAATAACGCAAATTACCTCCAAATCGCCTCTCTTAGCAACAGTAACCAAGGTATGCTTTGCGGCTACCGTATAGCCGGTTTTACCGCCAATGCAGTCTTCGTACTTATATTCATTACCAAGGACTAATTCGTGATGATTGTGCCAAGGACGGGTGTCGGGCTGAAGATTGGTAGGTGGCAATGTATAAGTACGTGTACCAAAAATCTTACGAAAGGTATCATTTTTCATGGCTTCTCTGGTAATAAGCGCCATATCATATGCAGTGGTATAATGGTTTACATCCGGTAATCCGTGCGGATTCACGAAGTGTGTATCCTTACAGCCAAGACTTTTAGCCTTTTCATTCATCATATCAGCAAATTTTTCTATACTGCCTGCGATATGCTCTGCTACACCGTAAGATACATCATTAGCGGAATCAAGAAGTATTGCATAAAGGCATTGTTGCATGGTCATTTGTTCACCTACATCGACATATATACGGCTGCTACCAGCTTCTACATCATAAACTGCATTTTTAGAAAAGGTTACAATATCACCAAGAGAAGATTTTTCGAGAGCCAATAGTACGGTCATAATCTTAGTGATACTCGCAGGATAATGCTCTTCATTTATATTTTTATTATATAATACTAGCCCGGTTGAGGCTTCCATAATAATAGCAGATTCGGCGGTTACACTGGGCCCGGAGGGCCACTCGGCCTTCTTAGGCGCTTCGGTTGTTGTGGCTAAAACAGGGGTTGTCCCCATAAGAGGGGATATTATTATTATCATGATGCTAAGAATAGCAATCAACAGCTTCTTCATAAAACCTCCTAAACCATAGTAAAATAGTAAGCCAATACCTTTGGGCTTGGCTCCTATATTAAAGTATTCCTTATAATAGTGTTCCAAAACGATAATGGAATATAAATACTATCGTATAAAGTTTGTATAAATTCTGTCTACAGGCTTTGGAATGGGATAAGCTTTTTTCCCAAACTCTTTAATTTTAAGCATCCAAGCCAAATTATTCGCAAGATTCTTAAGTTCGCAGATACCTTCGTCGTCTTTTAGAACCTCCCCGGGGGCGCCTCCATGCACTGCATTCCAATAATAGGAGGGAGCCACCATCATCTCAGAGATCAGAAAATAATGATTAAGCTGGTCAAAGGTAGCAACGCCGCCGGATCGTCTAAGGACTGCTACAGAAGCACCCACTTTGAGCCTCATTCTTCCCTGATTAGCATAAAACATCCTATCTAAGAAGCTCTTCATTGTACCTGCAATGCCCGCATAATAAACTGGGCTGCCTAATAGTATACCATCCGCAGCATACACTTTATTTACTATCTCTCGAAAGGCATCATCAGAAAATTGACAATGTCCATCCCTGCACCTGTTACAAGAAATACAACCCTTAATATCTAAATTACCAACATTTATAATTTCAGTTTGGATTCCTTGATTTTCAAGTTCATCACAAACGGTTTTAAGTGCTAAATAAGTATTTCCCTTCGGCTTAGGGCTTCCGTTTAAAGCTATAACCTTCATAAAATCCTCCATAGATTATTAAATTTCTTATAGTATACTACAAGCATCGTATATTTGGAATAGGAGAAAATCGAAATCTCAAGATTTTACGAATGTCAATGATGTGATTAAAGCGAAGAGATTAAGGCTTAGATTGATTGACGAATCAATCTAAAATATTTATAATAGTAAGGGACCAGAAGGGTTTTGTAGTTAAAATTGATGATAAGGAGAAGCCCAATGAGACTTAGAAATATACAAGGGTCAAGGGAAACGGTAGCGGCTAATGACTATGTTATCCATGAACCGGAGCAGTATAAGGGAAAGTGGAGAGATTTATTTCAGAACGATCATCCTATACATGTAGAGATTGGTATGGGGAAAGGGAAATTCATTATGCAGCTGGCTGCCATGAATCCGAAGGTAAATTATATTGGTATTGAGAAATATTCAAGCGTATTGCTTCGTGCATTAGAAAAAAGACAGGAGACGGAGTTAACTAATTTATATTTTATACGTTTTGATGCCGAATACCTAAATAATATTTTTGGACAGGAAGAAGTATCAAGAATTTATTTAAATTTTTCTGATCCTTGGCCAAAGGATCGTCATGCCAGAAGAAGATTAACCTCAAAAGAATTCTTTAAGCGTTATGACGCCTGCTTAAAGAAGGAAGGGGAGGTTATATTTAAGACAGATAACCGGGAGCTATTTGATTTTTCTCTGGAAGAGGTTAAACTTGCCGGCTGGGAGCTTAATGAAGTGACATACGATCTGCATAATAGTGAGTACTTACAGGGAAATGTCATGACGGAATATGAAGAAAAATTCGTTGCAAAAGGGAATCCAATTTGCAGACTGGTTGCTTTCAGATAATAAATTATAAATTTAAAATAGGGTGCTAACTGATTGATTTGATCATAAACTAATAGAAACGGAATAAGTGGGTGCCCGGATGAAAAAGAATTGGAAGTTCAAGGTAGCCAAAGTAACCGGCGGCAATCGTAATTTTGACAGAAAAATCATGAAGTTAAAAGCTTCCTGGGATGAAGTAGAGGGAATACTAAATAGTTCAATGAAAAAAAAGAAAAAATAACGAGAGTTCTTTTAAATGATATTTGAATGTGATATCATTTACCACATAATTAATTTAGGAATAGAGATACTATTAAAAAGGATAAAGAATAGAGACATGCTGAGGAAATTGTTCAGCGGCTCAATTAAAAGAATGGAGGAATATCAATGGCTTTTCAATTTACAGATGCTAATTTTCAAAAAGAGGCTTTAGAATCGGACATCCCTGTATTGGTTGATTTTTATGCAGACTGGTGCGGACCCTGCAAAATGGTAGCCCCGATCGTATCAGAGTTGGCTGAAGAATATGCAGGAATTTTCAAAATAGGTAAGTTAAATGTAGATGAGTCCTCTGAAACTGCTTCTAAATATCGTGTCATGTCCATCCCAACGCTCATAATCTTCAAAAATGGTACTGCAGTTGAGACAATAGTGGGAGCAGTACCTAAAAAGGCACTGGTGGATAAACTGGAAGCTTATAAATAAAGTTATTCGATATTATTTATAGAAATTATTATATGTTATAATTCTGGTATAAAACGATTTGATACTAAATTCTGTATGAAATTAATGTAAATTATTAAAGTATTACATTAATTAGATAATTTAAAAGGTAAGAAATCCTTGAAAATAGGGGATTTTCTTACCTTCAAAATAAAAAGTATATATTTTTTAAAAAAAATCAAAAAAATGCTTGCAATTTGTCCGTAGATTATATATAATAACTTTTGCGTTCGGAAATATTAAATGCGCTTCTAGCTCAGTTGGTAGAGCACCTGACTCTTAATCAGGGTGTCCAGGGTTCGAGTCCCTGGAGGCGCACTATAAAGGTATCGGTTTTGTAGACATAGGAGCTACGGGGTCGGTGCTTTTTTTCTTTGCCTGGGGTTTTGGCAATTCGATAGTCGGAGAAATCTATGTGATTACATGTTGTTGGTATAATTTTGCGATTTCAAAATAATTTGGATAAAGATTAATAAAATGGATAACCTGACTAGGAAATTATGTACGGGCTAGGTCAGGTTATCATTTTGTCGGTCAAATAGTAGGTCAAAGGGGTATAAAATGATTGAAAATCGTCGGTCAGTAGTCGGTCACAGGATAATTATTAAGAAATTAAGCAGTTAAATGTTATTAAGTACTTAATTAGCACTGGATGTATTTGTTGCTTGCAGTAGGTGCTGTAGGTACTTATTTCTATGATGTTCCATGTATTTTTCATCATATAATGAGGTGTCTATACAGAAGTCTCTATCAATATTCAAATTATTAATATCAATATTAGATAGACTATCAGAAATCATTATATAACCATGAACATCAAAACTAATTAAATGTCTATCAAATAATTTGTCATGATTAGCACAAAGAAGCAATCCATTATTGATATCATACTGTTCCTCTCCCATACATTGTGAAAATTCTTTAATATGACTTGCAATTAAAACATCGTTTGTATTAACAGAACACATTAGACATTTTCCGCCGTATTTTTCTATCAAATATTCTCTATATTCACTTTGCCCTATTCGAATCTCGACATAAGACCAATATGCTTTTATTTCCTTAATAATTTTCGCCTCAGCCAAGATATCATCAATGCTTTTTCGTAAGAGAACCCATTTTATCCATTCATCAAATGTATCTTTAAATCTAGTGGTTATTTCAACTTTAAGTTCTTTTGCAATACGATTGATATTGTTTTGAGATGGCTCTAATTCTTTCATTAATAATTGAAGATAAATATTTTCATACAAGGCGGATGTTTGTATTTTATTTACTTCAAATTTTTTCTCTTCGCCTAGCCTACTAAATTCAAGAAGAAGTGAGCTTATAGATTTGCATGATTGGTATTTCTTGGTTCTTTTTGATAAAATGGGATAAATTAAGTAATCAATACCGTTTTTGACTGAATGATTTTTACAAAATAATAATGCCTCTGATATTTCGTGAGGTATTAAACAATGATTACTCACTTTTAATATTTTATTTTTTTCATCAAAATCAGAGACTTTAAGATTTATAATATCATCCAATGATAATCCTATCCAGATTAAGTATATACAAGTAGCAGTATACTTGTACTGTATATATTGGGGGCTAAAAGAAGCCCTTTCCAGATATAGTTGTATATATTTTGAATACTCATTAAAATTTATAAAATAAAACTTTGAAAACATATTACTTTTTTTTGATATACTTATATTTTTATAAGTAAGTGATGCAAAATTTTTGGCTACATCATATGCTCCCTTGAAATATAAATATTTAGTGACTACTGTTTTATAAGGACTATATGATTCATGGCTAAGCCAGTCATTATATTTAAAAAGTTCGATAAATGAATCATTATTAAAGGATGTTATATCACAATTATATGTTTTTTCATAATCCATAATCTTTGTAAGCACAGATCTGTTATTATAATATCTAGGATATTCTTTGAAAAAAAGTTGGATATCATTATCTTCCATAAGACACCTCCGCTTGTATATAGTATACTAAAAATACATATGGAAGTAAATGTTAGTATGGAATTTAATAAATGTTGTAAAAGTGTTTTCAGGCTTGTATTATTAATAACTCAACTTTCCCTTCTTGAAAAATTCGGTCAAAGCCTGATTTAACAAGCAGATTTTATATTTTTATTGATGTATTTACATGAAAATATCACCATTTTCTGGTATAATAAGATTATCCCAATCCTAAAGTTTACCAAAGAAAGGTGCTAATCTTATGATAAACCAAAATACCACTTTTGAAAACTCAGAAAATCAGTTCGCTATAGCTTTTAAAGAACTTAAGCTTGGAAAGCTACTCAACAAATCGAGGACCCGCAAGGCGCAGGGAGCTAGTGCATATAGTGTATTCCAATTCCTTCTGCTTCTGGTTTTTCAAGGCAAAACCTGCTCAGATTCCTATACTCTAAGCATAAGGAAGAAGCTTACTCAAAGAATACTTACTATCGGTTTCTAAACGAATCATAGTATAATTGGCGTAAGTTTTTACATCACTTGACAGTAAAAATAACGGGCAATTTTAGTACTCTCACCAGATCAGAACGTGTCATTTTGCTTGTTCTTGACGATCTTATATTAACTTGTAATCATTTCGAAATCCCATACATTAATCATTAAAATTATAAAGTCTTAATTTTTTATTGAATAATGTATAGGTATTGGTATATTTTATATATGAACTGCGGTGGTCGTCTTCGGACAACACTTAAGGGAATCTGATGCGTCGGATTCCTTTTTTATATAACTAATTTTTTTGCCCAAAAAACACCGAATTGAACACCCATCTTGGGCGCTCAAGAGATAGCAGCATGACCTTGGGAGCGACTGCTTCCCAAGAGCCAATTCTAAGGTATGCGAGTAATTGACATTGCTATATATAGGTTATATATTTTATTTAACAAAAGGCTATCAGTTACTAAATAACTCAGCCTCTAGGCGTTAGACTACCTTATTCCCGGCCAAGGTACATAGGGTAGTCTTTTTTATGCTTATTAGCCCACTCTACATAGGAGATAAACGCTATAAGTAAATGGTAAATGTCAACAATTAGATATGTTGCTTTTTGCAAAGACAGTTTAGCGCTGCTCTGTAAGAGAATTTGGGAAGGACACGCCCAACTTTAGCCCATAGTATATAATTTAATATTCCTCTCTGGTATGCTTCTGCTAAATTATTATAATTCCCTTTTATTATGTACTTAAGTTTGTTGAGTCTTACATATCCGGTATATATTATTTAACTGTGTATTTGCATTTGGGATAATTACTGCATCCAATAAAATATCCATATCGGCCATTCCTTGGTATGAGATTTCCGCCACATCTGGGACAGATATGACTATTAATTTTAGCATTATTTTCTCTGACTTTCATTTGTATATCTACTACATGCTGTTTTCTATCACCTTTTGATACTATATTTTTTAAATAAATATTATCTACAATTCGATTTAAGTCATCTACACGTAGCTTTTCTTGTTGATAGCTTGATATTGCCTGATATATTTCATTAATATAAACAACGGGCTTTCTTGTATTAACTTTTATATCTGCATTTCCTGAAAAAGCGACAATTGGTATAAAGAAATTCTCTGATAGATTTAAGATAGATTTTAAAGCCATCACATGTGCATAATTTTGCTTTAATGGATTCCTAAATTGATACTTACGTTTATACATATTCTTTGTCCAATATTCTGAAAATTCATCACCTGTTATCCATCCTTTATAATTTTTCGTTTCTATAACAAAGATACCATATACAGATACGACGATATGATCAATCTGTGTAGTCCCGTAATCTGTCTTAAGCATTATATCATTTAAGATTTTATATTTATCCTCCGGTAAAGTTAAAAGAATAGATGTAACGATCTTTTCTCCAAATCTACCTTTTATTACAGAAGATGAATTCCTTATTAAAATAAAAATAAAAATACAAATGATAAATCCTATTAACACAGCTCAGTATAACCTCCATTAAATAAGTAATATTGAATATCTATCTTTTTTATAATAACCCTCTAAATAACATATATCAACAGTAATTTACATATTATTGATAATAAAATATCAGATGAAGACAAAGATAATGATATGAGTTTTTACATTTTAGGTAAACAAATTAAAAGAAATTTTAGGTTTGGAAATTTTTGAGAGAAGGATAATGCTTCTAGATATAAGGAAATAGAATCAGCATCAATCTTTACTTTTGTATAAATAAATAATTAAAATAGGGGTATCTAGATGTCAATTTTAATTATATCGAAGGATGACGGTTATAAAATGATAGGAAATGCTGTTTCAGTAAAAATGGCATGTATAATCGCGGAGGAGATCCTGGATGGACAAACTGAGATACTTATGCTGAAATGTAACAGTAAATTCCACTTTGAAGGATGGGGGTTCTACTTTTAAAGTATGAAGGAAGGAATATAAATTTTCAATTGAGTATATTACTTAAAATATATAGAAGAGATATATTAAACATTGACTTTGTTATGGATTTGTTGTATATTTTAAGTAACAAAAGGCAATCAGTTACTGAGTAACTCAGCCTCATATGGTGGAAATAACTACCCTAGCATCAGGCCAAGATACAGAGGGTAGTTATTTTTTATGCTTTTTATCCTTATCAATATAGGAGATAAGGGCTACAAGTAAAATGCCGAAGAATATCATAAGAGATATTGCTTCGTATGTACTCATAAGCATCACCTCCTCTCTAATAGGAGGCTTTCACTACCCATGTAACTGATTGCTAATGAAATTATAATATAGATTATTTTATGATGCAAGATTATAATATGATGAATATCAAGATTTGAAGCAGAAGAGTTACTCATTGATGTTCAGCTGGTATCTAATAAAATTTGATCTTGACTATATATGTGATACATATTGAATCAACAATAATATTCTAATAATGTTAAAAATTTTATGAATTAATTCATCCCTCTTAATCAGGATATCAAGGGTTCGAGTCCCTGGAGGTACACTTACAAGGTATCGGTTTTGCAGACATAGGAGCTGCGGGGTCGGTGCTTTTTTCTTTGCCTTGATTTATAATTCAGTAAATCATTAATTATAACCATAACTATCTATTCAAAATGTAATATTATGTGATATTATGTAACTATTACCAGAAAGGATACCGGTTATGAAAATTTTTATTGTAGAAGATGATCCGCTTATATCAACTGAATTAGCAGAGTTTTTAACGAAATACCAGTTTAATTGCCAGATCGTCAAAGATTTTAATCATGTTGTTGAGGAGGTATTCGCATCTAATTCAGACTTGATTCTGTTAGATATTAATTTACCCTCCTTAGATGGTTTTGAAATTTGCAGAAGAATCCGCGAGAAATCTTCTGTTGCTATTATAATGGTTACCAGTTGTAACACGATTATGGATGAATTAATGAGTTTGAAAATCGGAGCCGACGACTTTATTACGAAGCCCTATGATCTTCAGGTTCTATTAGCACATATTCAGGTTGTACTAAAGCGCAGTAAAAGTAACTCACAGGGCATTGTATTATCTCATCAAGGTCTAGCCTTGAATTTAGGAAAAAGTGAGATGCGCTATGAGGGTGCACAGGTAGAGCTTTCTAAAAATGAATCGATCATCTTACGTGTACTTATGGAAAATGCGGGTACGATTGTAAGTAGGGAAGAGCTAATGAAGGAAGTCTGGGAGGATGGGGACTTTGTTGATGAGAATACATTAAATGTTAACACCTCACGCTTAAGAAAAAAGATAGAAGAGCTGGGACTTAAGGATTACCTAAAAACGAAAAGGAATCAAGGGTATATCATATGAGATTTCGTAATTTTTGTAAGGATCGATTTGTTTTTATCTTCTTAGAGTTCGCCTGTGTACTTTTAATTACGTTATTCTTTCAGGCTTTTGATTTTCCTAAAGTATTGATCGTTTTGGTTTGTTTGTTAATTCTAGTAGTATTTTTTGCGGGTTTTATCATTGAATATTTAAAAATAAAACGCTATTATGATGAGGTGCTTCTTATATATGGAAATCTTGATGAAAAAACCTTACTCGCAGACATCATCGAGAAACCGGTATTTTACGAAGGGCAGATATTTTATGATCTGCTTTCCTCTGCCAGTAAGGATATGAATGACCAGATTGGAAGCTTAAAGCAGCAGCAAAAAGACTATCTGGAATATATTGAGCTATGGGTGCATGAAATCAAAACACCAATTGCGGGAATGGAGCTCTATTTAAATAACCACAAATCCGAAGGCCATCGTGAGCTTTTAAGTCAGCTGAACCGCATTGAGAATTATGTAGAACAGGTTCTTTATTTTGCAAGAGCCAGTCAGTTTAATCAGGATTTTATTATTGAAAAATTTGAGCTTTCTGAATTGGTGAAGTCCGTTGTCAAGGAGAATTCATTAATGCTTATTCAAGTGAAAGCACAGATAAAGATGGAAAACCTAACGGGTATGGTCTTCACCGATTCAAAATGGTTTAAATATGTATTAAAGCAGGTTTTAGATAATTCCATAAAGTACCGAAATGAAAGTCTCTACATAGAATTTAGTTCCTATACCAAAGAGGATAAGCTATGCCTCTCGATTAAGGATAACGGTATAGGCATCAAGGCAACGGATATTAATAAGGTCTTCCAAAAAGGGTATACAGGGACGCAGGGAAGAACTTTTAAGAAGTCTACAGGAATGGGGCTCTATATATCGAAGAAGCTATGTAACAAATTAGGCTTAAATATGTCAATTAAATCATCAGACGGGGTTGGAACAATAGTAATGATTGAATTTCCTAATAAGAAGGATCTGGAGGCTCTGCATTAAGCGGAGCTTTTCTTACAAAAATGTAATTTTACAGAAAGGTTATTCGATAGTTTTTTACCACTTTTTAGGTTAGATTATATAGGTAATCACGAGAACATATAGTTATTTCAATTGTACTAGTAATAGGAATACTCCTACAGAATTAAAGTTAGCACTTAACCTTAATTTCGGATTAGTATCTGTGCAATACCTATAATATATGAATTTCGTAATTACCTAGATTTATTATTACTAAGGAGAGTAAAAAATGAGTGTTTACTTAAGTCCAATTGTCGTCGGCATTATGCTATCTTTGTTTATTATTTATTTATCCTTTATTCCAATATTAATTCATCAATACCGCCGTTATGGTACCTTAAGAATCCGAAGAAATATTGTTACAGCTTCTTTTATCGTATATATGATAACAGCTTGGTTTATGACAATCCTGCCATTACCATCGTTTGAGACAGTACGAGAGATGGCACCAATTCATCCAAACTTCAAACCATTCCTGTTTGTTAAAACCTTTTTAGAGAATTCCGGCTTTGTTTTAACGCAGCCAGGTACATGGTTATCATCTATGCGCAGTTCAAGCTTTTTTACGGTAGCTTTTAACGTTGTACTGACAATTCCCTTTGGTGTTTATCTAAGAAAGTATTTTAAGCTTAGCCTGTTTAAGGCAGCGGTTCTAGGTTTATTGTTAAGTTTATTTTATGAAACAACACAATACACGGGACTTTATGGAATTTATCCTAAGGCTTTCCGTTTTGCAGATGTGGATGATTTAATCATTAATACGTTGGGAGCTGTGATCGGATATTTCTTTGAAAGATGGATTGACAGACTTCTGCCAAATCCGGTAAAGGATCGTACGATTATTACTGAAAAAGCAAGTCTATTCAGAAGATTATTATATTTACTAGTGGATTCTGCCGTGATTAGTGTATTGTTTGAGCTTAGCAGGGTTGCAATCTATTGGAACGTTAAGCATAAAGAGTGGGACTTAGTAATCTTTCTGCTTTCAGATATAATTGTCTTTTTAATACTTCCATTATTAACAAAGAATAAACAGACCATTGGCATGTGGGCAATGAATCTTACGGTTAAAGATAAAATAGGGCAAAAGGCAAAGACGAACAGAATTTTGTTACATAACCTTCTTGTCGGAGTATGGTTTAACTTTATATTTGGAATACAGGGAAAGCTTCCAAGCTATGGCTTAGAAACCTTGCTAGGTCTGCTTTTTTCTCTCATGTTGCTTGCTATGCTTATTAAGAGCCTACTTGAAAGAAAGCCTTGTTATTACTGGGAGCCGTGGCTTAATACCTACTTAAGAGCAAGCCTGCCTGATCGTAAGCTACAAAAGAACTCATCTATAAGGCAAGAATAATAATTCGTTATAGATATTCATATGGGGTGTGGCTTTAGCTATAATGTTAAATTTAAGTGTGAATAGTCCCGCGAAAGACATGTAGCCTCGCATACGAGGTATTTTATGCTCAAAAGGCATGGTCATTGCTATTAGAGCTGCCTAATGGCAGCATGGAGGTAGGTTGAAAAATCAAAGATTTTTGCGCTGCCCAAATTCGCAGATGTTGGTAGCAGATGGAGGGTTAATATGGAAAACGTACTTAGAGTAGAAAGTATAGAAAAGGTCTATGGTAATAAGGGAAATGTAACCCAAGCATTAAAAGGTGTCAGTTTTACAGTTGAAAAGGGTGAGTTTGTAGGAATTATGGGTGCATCCGGCAGTGGAAAGAGTACTTTATTAAATTGTATTTCAACCATTGACACGGTTACTGCAGGTCACGTATATGTTAAGGAACAGGATATTACCAAACTAAAGGGCGATAGTCTTGCGAGATTTCGAAGAGAGAAGCTGGGCTTTATTTTTCAGGAATATAACCTGTTAGATACCCTGACTGCTTATGAAAACATCTCAATGGCACTTTCTATACTGAATATACCTGCAAAGCAGATTCCAGGAAGAATCCTGGAGATAGCAAGAGCAGTTAACATTACAGATATATTAGAGAAATATCCTTATCAGATGTCCGGCGGACAGCAGCAAAGAGTTGCCTGTGCCAGATCAATGGTAAGTAAGCCGGCTCTTTTATTGGCGGATGAGCCAACGGGAGCCCTAGATAGTAAATCCGCAAAACAGCTGCTTACTAGTCTTAAAAAGTTAAATCAGGAAGAAGAGGCCACTATTCTTATGGTAACGCATGATGCTTATACAGCAAGTGCTGCAAATCGAATTCTATTTGTTAAGGATGGTGTATTATTTGACGAGATTTACAAGGGTGAGGACTCTAGAAAAACCTTCTTTAATCGGATTATGGATGTTCAGGCTGTGCTTGGTGAGGGGGAAGGGGTAGCAGATGACGATTAAGTTGATTTATAGAAATATGAGTAGGAGTATAAAGGACTATGCCATTTACTTTCTGACCATTTGTCTGGCAGTCTCCATGTTTTACGCTTTTAATTCGATTACCTCTCAACCGGCAATGGGTGATTTAAGTAAATCTATGGCGTTTTGGGGAGAAAGGCTCACAGGATATATTGGTATTCTGTCTAAATTTATCACAGTGATTCTGGCTGGGTTGATTCTTTATGCGAACCAATTTATATTAAAACGGAGATCGAAAGAGCTTGCTATCTATACAGCCCTGGGGATGCCCCAAAGAAGAATACTAGGTATTTTTGTTGGAGAGACCGTATTTGTCGGTGCGGCAGCACTCGCTATCGGTATTGGAGTAGGGATATATCTTTCTCAAGCCCTTTCAGCTTTAGCAGTACAATTGTTTGTGGGTGACGTTGGAGCGCTTACCTTTGTATTTTCTTTCACAGCGGTAAAGGAAACGCTTATTACCTTTGCACTTATCTATCTGGCAGTTGCGTTACTAAGTGCTAGAAGTATGATGAAGATAAGACTTATTGATATGCTAAAGCAGGAAAGAATTAATCAGGAGATAACTTTAAGTAACAGGATACTTTCAGCATTCTGTTCTATCATTTCCATAGTATGCTTAGGCGCAGGTCTATATATCCTTATGACAAAAGGAATAGATAGAAATAGTCTATGGCAGACACTCGGACTTATTTCAGCCGGTATCATATTGCTATTTTATAGCTTTGCAACAGTCTGCGTTACCTTAGCGAAAAAATCCGGGAGTTTTTATTATAAGGGCCTCAACAGCTTTCTGGTCAAACAAGTCAGCAGTAAGCTGAAGATTAATATATGGGTTATGGCAACCCTCACAGGTCTGCTTATTCTTTCTATTACAATACTTGGGGTAGGCTTCTCAGTTACAGGAGCGTTTAATCAGAAAGTAAGCAATGAGAAGGCAGTAGATTTTTCTGTCATGCTTGACAGCAAAAAGGGGAATCCTGAAGAGTTTATAAAGGAAAAGGGAATTGATTTAAGTAAATATGTAGAAAGGTCAGAGCTTCTGGCAATCTATAATTCTCCGATTGAATATATTAAGCTGGTACACATGGAGGAAAAGAAGCTTGGTAAAATGGATAAGATCATTCTTGACGGGACGATATCCTTGATTACTGAGACGGATTATAATAACCTTATTAAGCTAATTGGGGAAGAACAGATTGAGCTTGCTGAAAATGAGTATTTGATTAATGCGAATTACGAAGCTATTCTGCCTTACTATGAGAAGCTGCTTAAGGAAGGGAAAGAGATTGAACTTCTTGGCAAGACATTAAGAAATAAGACTATGGACATCTTAAAGCTTGATTTTATGGTAGGCTTAAATAAAAATAACCCAGGTATGCTGATTGTAGATGATTCTGTTGTTGAGGGTATGAAGCTAGATCGATATATTTGGAATGCAAAGCTGCTTTCTAAGGAAACGGAAGAAGACCTATATGAAATTATAAACAATAAATTTGTAGCTATGAGTGTGAAAGATGAGATTTACTATGCCTCCAAAGTGGTAAATGATAATATATTTGTGGGTGTGTTTGGAGTAATTGCATTTCTTTGCAGCTATTTAGGACTTATCCTAATCATCGTTACCTTGGCAGTATTGGCATTGCAGCAATTAACAGAGACACAAGAAAATAAGATGCGTTATTTAACGTTGACAAAGATAGGTGCAAGCAGGAAGATGGTTCAGAAGACCATTAATAAACAAATCGGAATATATTTTGTTGCGCCCTTAATCCCAGCACTACTTGTTTCCATATGTGTAATTAAAGCCGTATTAAGAAAACTGGAACCCTTCTTCGGAATGAAGATTGGAATGAATTTAGTGGTGTCCGTGGCAATTATGCTTGTCATGTATTTGATATATTACACAGTGACTTGCAAAACGGCACAGAGCATTATCATTGAAAAACGAGTAAATCAATAATATAGGGGGAGAAGAATATGAAGGACTTTTTAATGAAATTAGGATTATCAGAGGGAATTGCAGAGACGATTCTGTGGTGGCTGCCATGCCTTGAAGTGGTTGCAGTAATTATTGTGGTGGTTATTATTGTTAAAGTAATTAAGAAAAGAAGAAATTCAAAAAAATAAGCAAAATCTATATCAGTTCTTTATTTGGTACAGCCTATCCATTTAGAATATTTAGTGATCTCATTTGTTGTGGTATTGATGCTATTGACAAAGGTTTTTGAGTGTAATATATTTATTAGTGGTAAAAAGTGGTTATTTTTATAACCTAACAGCCGGATTCCTGACACACAAATCTTTAATTAACTAATATAGCTGTAATGGCAAGGGGACAATTAGTTACAAATACGTAAATTAAATAGATAGGAGCGGTAGGAATGTATCATTTTGACAGAACGAATAAAATCATATATCTCTTATATTTTATATCTATAATCGCTTTTTTCTTTCCACTTTTATGCATTATGATTAATAGAATGGGAATTGCAATTAGAGCAGAGATATTACCGTTAATATTGACATGTATAGGTATCAGTGTCTTATGCTTGATAATCGCAAGAGGTTTAAGAGCCTTAACGCAGGATGTAGCGGAAGAACTTAAATTACTTGAAAACAGATTAAAAGGAAATTGATAATGATTAGAAATAGATTACAGTGAAATTATTAGATAAAATCACAATAGGAAAAAGAGGATTATATGCCCAGTATATTACTATTATTTTCCATACCACTATTATATATGAGTATTATCATAATCGTAATTTTAAATAACAAGAAGCGTAAGAATAATATCGAGCAAATTGCCGGCCAAGTGCGATCAGATGTAGAGGAAAGCGCGACTGACGATAAGCACTCGGCGGATTATAATTTAATCAATTATAAATTAGATGTAATCATGGATCGGCTGGAGAAGTTGGAGAATAGGAGTAATAAAACATATTTCATTATATTATGTATTATCATAGGTACTTGCATAGTACTTTATTATACATATAAATGGACGTATCTTATTCAGCCGGAACGGACTGAAGAATTAAAGAATTCAATTACAAATTCTTTAAGTGGACTATTTCATTAAGCTATAATACAACAGGGTCAGGAATTCCTGTTGTGTCAAATTTTCTAATATTTCGACTAAAACTACCCTATTTTCCATTGGAAAGGAAGGTAGTTATTTTTTATGCCTTGTTTATGTCCAGGCTTCAAACGAAAACCAATTGTTAAAATACTAAAATATGGTATAATATGTTAAAAGAGTAGACACTTGCGAAACTCGCTAATTGTAAGGTTGCATACACAGCATAATCTATTTCGGAGCGGAAGTTAAGAGCATAGGAGCGAAGGAATAGCATATGCTGTGTAGCCATTTTTTAATATGATATAGTTTTGCATTATCTATGCTAAAGTATCGAAGGGGGAGCTATTAATAATGAATTTGAAAAAGGAATTTGTTTTTTCTATTATAACTTCGTTAGTTGGAAGCTTAATCATATTCTTAATTTCTTATGTATGTAAAAATAGTGATACCATAACTATCGCTGTTTATGTCATAATACTGGTTTTAACAGCTATTATCATAAATTTTCAGCAGCCGTTAGTATATATTTTCTCCAGTCCGGGAGGGTGGGTACTAAATAAAAACTGGATATCACATTGGGGCTATAACAAAAATGGAAATAAAGTAGAAATCGAAGATAAAATTGAATTAAAGCAAATAGGGAGCTATATAAAAGGTATCGGAATTAGTACACAGATTTCTGGAGATTTTTCTTTTAAATCAACGAAATATATTATTAGGGGAAATATCAATAGAGAAGGAGTTATTAATGGCACCTGGAAAAATATAAATAATGGAAGAAATTACTATGGTACTTTGATATTAATATGTAAGAGGGATGGTTTACTATTAGAAGGAAAATGGTCTGGTATTAGCAATGGCGGAGTCAACGCTGGTGATTGGTTATGGAAAGTCGATAATAGTATAAAGGAAGATTAACGATTATGGATGATATAATAAATATAGATACATTGAAAGAGATTTATGAAATGCATAGAAAATGCGTCATCAAACATAGTTCAGGAGAAATAGAAGAAGCAACTGATTATAATAGAATGACATTGGGCTTTAATAAGGCATTAAAGGTTGTTATGGCAGCGGATCTAACTACCGATCATATTGTAATGAATATATTCGGGGGAGCAGGCGGAATACTTAGATTACTTAGTCTAAGAAACCCAAGACTATTAATTGCGATTGATAAGTTGTACCCGGGAGAAATAAAGTCACCTCAGAACTGGTTCTATGATACGGATAACTCTTTTATGTATTGGGAAAAGGATATTAGTAATATTAATAAAGATATTAAGATACGAAGACCTGTATTTTGTCAATACGATATATTAAATAATATGCCTGCATTTATGAACGCAATAGATAGAATTATAATCGATCCGCCATATGGATTAGTATCTGAAGAGGCCCTGAGAATGAATGAAAATGAGTCAAAAAAAGTTTTTCTCGCTTCTATCGTCTCAGGTTTAAATTACTTAATCAGGAATGGAAAAATAATTTCAATTATACCCTTAAAATGGCTCGAATTCTTATTAACACAAGTCGATAACATAAAAGTTGATACGATAGAAGAAATAAGAGGAAAGCATAACTTTGTCATCATTGAAATTACGAGAACCGAAAGTTGAGGGATTTATGGAGCAAGCGAATAGTGAATTATTTATTAAGTATATAAATAACACAAACGGAAAAAACGTTTTGTGTAATTATCTTAAAAATGAGCTGCCAAAATATAATTACACTTCATTACTTGATGTTGGCGCAGGGCAAGGAGAATTTGCAATAGGATTAACCTCAATACTAAAATCTGTTATAGCTGTTGAGCCTAATCAAAGCTTCGCTCAAAACTTAAGAGAAAAGAATATAAAAAATCTTACTGTTATTGAGGATACTATTCAAAATTATAGGACCGATGATAGCTATGATATTATTTTGTTATCCTATTTTTTGGATTTATTTCGAGATAAAGATATAGAAATTATTATGAATAAGATTATGAAGCTAAAGAGTGCAAAGGGCATAATACTTGGGATATCGTATCTGCCCCATTGTGACTGGGATAATTATGCTCATATTATAATAAATGATTTAACGATAGAACGGAAAGGAGGCATTGACAGGGTATTTACAAAGTTAGAAAAATTCAATTATTACTGTAGTATTATGAATATAATTGATACTGAAATATATGGGAAGACGTTAGAGGATTTATATTATAATTTATCGTTCTTTTTCAAAAAGAATTTAGAGGGTTACTATAGTAATATAGATAGATATATTAAAATTTTGCAAAAATATAGTAGGATAAAGGATAATCAATATTCCATCAATGTCAAGGAAGTAATATATGAAATTAGGTTATAGTGAGCTAATATGCGCATTACTACACATGTCTTGCTTGTCCTGATATTAAGGTGATTTGTTGTTAGATGACATAGACTATTCACTTAACCAGTTATGTATAGTAACATTTTGCACTTAATTGCTAGACAATGGATATATTTTAGATGGATGAAAAAAGAGATATATTGCCTTAAGTGTACAATATATCTCTTATTATATTATAATCGTTATTTCTTTAATTCCTGAGTACCTGTGACCTTACTGGTTTCATCCATGGTAAATGAGCTTTTATAGTCTTCTGAGGTAAAATAAACGTTTCCGTCGACCGTGGCATCAATTAGCTTGAAATTAGAAACGGATACATATAAGTCGCCCTTGAAAGTACCATGCTGAATGCTTGCCTCCGGGCTAAAAACGGTTAGCTTAGGTGCGGTTAAAGTATATCTTGCTGTAATATTACGATCTTTATCCTGCGCGTAAAGAGCGACTTTACGTTGAATGAGATCATTGCCTTTATCATCCTTCTTACCGTTTTTATATTCCCCTTCGAGTATTAATTCTGTATCAAAGGTTAAATCTTTTGTTATAGCAATAATCCAGGTACCATTTTTACTGATTGCTTTTTCAAAGGCTTCGTTGCTATCTACAATAGAAGCTGTTGTTACTGTATCAGGAGTATCATTACCTGATGTATTATTATCCCCTTCCTCATCTTTTTTGTTACATCCAGTTAATAATACCATCATTAATACCAATGCTAAGATTGTAATTTTTACCTTCATGGTATATCTTCCTTTCATAAGTTAATCTCATCAATAAAATCATTATTTCCAAATATTTAGAATTAATGCATATTAATATTTTAAAGAAACGTACTTAAGAAAATAAGTAAAGTAACAGAACCCATAATAATCATATAATTTTTCACTGATAAAATAAAAGTGGTTGCTTTATCCTGTTTTTTAAAAAAAGTTTTAATGTTCTTTTGTACAAGGACTATTGTGATCAGGGATAAAAGGCATAGAGGGGAAAGGAGTCGTAAAACAGTCATTACGATTAATGTAAAATAAGAAAGATAATACAGGCTTGCAAAAAGATAGAGGGCCTTATCTCCGATATAATAGGGCAGGGTATGCCTTTTAACAGCAATATCCTTTTCTAAATCACAAATATTATTAGCCAGCATAATATTTGCTGTTGTACAAAATGGTATGATTGAAATTAACAGCAGGGTAAGCATGGGGATCACTTTAATCTGCACAGTTATCTCCTCTAGGCTTAAATGCAAATTAAGTAAGGTTCCTTTTGGCATATTGATATAAAAAAGAATAAAAGGAATTAAAAAACCATAAAATAGGCCGGATAAAAATTCCCCTAGAGGCTGTCTTGATATCGGAAGCGGCCCGTAGGTGTAGAAAACGCCGCAAAAAAAGCAGATACCACCTAAAAATAAAACAACAACATCTGTTAGATAAACTAAATATAATCCGAGAAAAGTACTTATAAAAAAAAGGATATAGATAATAATTAATGCAGTTCTTCTCTCGTATTGCAGCGTTTGTTGGTTATCTCTAGTATCAATATAATTGTTAATGGCAGTGGTAGTAAAATCAAAGAACAGCATCGAAGCAAAGAAAATTAAGGTGAGTCTCCAATTGATGGTCTCCTTCCGATATAATAGGAATGCCACGGTCATAAAAAATACAAAGGTACTGGTTATCTTGGTGGCTATTTCAATATATTTGAAAAATCTTCTCATCAATCTTCACCTGCTTCATCTGAAAATAATTAAGATTACATAGTTATTATAAGAATAGGGTGCAAAAGCATTACGTGATATAGACTTTTTATATTGTCATGGCAAAAAACATGTTAGAATACCGTATTGGCTTAATGATATAGAATGATAGGTATTTTTAAACTGCTTTATTACTAGAATAATGTAAGCTTACTTCTTAGGATAGACGGGATACATTACCTAAGATCGTTATCAATCTATCTTTTTTTTCCATTGTTATCTCAAGACTATCAATAATATTATTAGCTTTACTATAATAGCTATGAACAATCTTGCGGGTAAAGGCTAAACCACCACTCATAGCAACAGCATTATTAATTTCACTTCTGCTAACTTGAGAATGTAGCGCCTTATCCTTAAAGCCTTCTATTTCCTGCAGCGCATGGATTAAGGGTAGTGTTATGACACCCTGCTCATAGTCTGATTGCACCGGTTTCATAGCTGTTGCCTCTGTCATCTCAAAGTCGATACAGTCATCTGTAAGCTGAAATATCATACCAAGTATAAAACCCAGCTTTTTGTATTTTCTTAATTCTTTATCAGTGCATTCTGAAAAATAAGCACCTGCATAGAAGGAAGCTTCAAAAAGGGCGGCTGTTTTTCCTGAAATGATTTTAAAATACTGATATATAGACAAATTAAGATTACCATTATTAATGTGCTGATTTAATTCACCCAGACAAACACGGTTCATGTAGTCCGGAATATCTATTGAAAGATAATCCTGCTTATCTGTGACGGACGCGGCTAGCTTCAGGGCAGCGCATAGAAGATAATCACCGCAGATCACCGCAGATTTTTTTCCGAATTTTTTCTGTAGTGTGGGCTCTCCTCTACGTAAATCAGCATTATCAATTACATCATCATGAACAAGGGTTGCCAGATGTAATAGCTCTATTGCAGCAGCGAGTAGGATAGCATTAGGATGAATACTATTTTGTTTATTCTCTGCGCAGATAATGACGGAATTAGCTCTTATAAATTTACCCTTAGTGGACAGCAGATGCTTCGTGTATTTTCGTATAATAATCGGCGATCCGGATAAAGTATGGTCTATTTTAGCCCTCACTAGTGCTAATGCTTCCGCGTACTGTATATCTTTGGTAATCTCGTCGTTTTTATTATTCTTTTTAATCATTATAAATATACAGCTTTCTTACAAAAGGTAGTTTCTTCCAATACTTTTTTAAAGAGGGCAGTACATAGTAATCAAATCCAAAGGTACGACCAGCACCGATTAGCACTGCAATTCCGGCAAAGATCATCCAGAAGGTTCCTAGATACAGGCCTGTTGTGCAAACAAACATAAACTGCAATACCAAAGAAAAAGCAGCTGCAGCTGTTGTAAAAAGTCCTCCGATAAGTGCAAGACCTATAGCGATTTCAGCAATAACAATAACTGCCTGCATGATAATTTGAACACTATTATAGGGTAGGATCAAATGATTGGTAAACCAGTTCATGATCGGCACATCAAGACGGAAGGCATAATCGCTTAGGGTTGAATCTGCTAAAGCTTTGCCGCTTACAAAGATTACTTTAAAAATACCTAGGAAATTAAAGTTAAGGATGATTGTACCAACTGCATCAGCGGCACCGTCCGTAACGGTGGCAGAGGAAACGGAATCAGCCACGGTCGGGATAGCAGTATTTAATATACTATTATACCATTCGTTCGCACCGCCAAAAAAAGCAGTTAACTTTGGAGCTGAGAACCAACCCTCTACGATTTTCATAACTCCTTCAAATAACCATACTGCCCCAAGCCACACCCGCAAGGCCACTAATAGAAAGCTGGGAGTGCGGTTTGAGAAATGGCCGCCAACAAAGCTTCTGCAATTCCTTATTGTGAAAAATTCATGCTTCATATAGCTGAAGATCTTATTCCAGCCTAATACTTGAATAAAATAAACAATATTAATAAAATGTTTTGCAAACATAGCAAAAAAAGAAGGTAGACTAAAGAAGTGATTGGGTAGGCCAACATGGGCTACACCATAGCGTCCCCCGATACTGACCATTACACCATGAAAGCTTGGATGGTAAGCTTCCGGTTCACCTTTACCAGTTACTGCGCAGTAAATATTATGAGAAACTATATCAGCGGATTGTTCGCAGTTTTCCACCATCTGCGGTACGGGATTTTCTTCTCCCTTAGGAATATAAAACATATTATCTCCGGCGACATATACGTTATCCATTTTTGTTGTTCTTAGATAGGAATCCACCTGGATACGTCCCCCGCGTGTTAACTCGAGGCTGTCTGCTGTCTCCTGCACAATATCCGTACTCTGAATTCCGGCCGCCCAGATAACCGTACCCACACTGTTTTTAACAGTTTTATTATTTTCCTTACATTCAATATAATCACTACCGATACTTGAGACAGCGGTGTTCATAAGCATTGTTACACCCATTCTATTTAGACGTTTAGTTACCTTGGCAGATAACTTCTCAGGTAAATTTTGCATGGGTCTTTTTAATACATCTACATCAACAAGTGTCACATCACTTCTTTTGATATCGAATTTTTCACATAGAATTGGTACATATTCTGCCAGCTCACCTATCATTTCTATACCGGTAAAGCCCGCACCAACCACATAAAAGGTAAGCAGTCTTCTTCTTTCCTGCTCCTCTGTTAAACAGGAAGCTTTACGAAATTCGCCGTAGATGTGGTCTCTTAATTTAATTGCATCCTCATAAGACCATAGCTGAAAGGAGTATTCTTCTGCCCCAGGTACTCCGTAAAAGGTAGGCTTCGAGCCAGCCGAAATAACCAAATAATCAAAGGAGTAGGATGCAAGACAACCGTTCACCGTTTGACTGTTAAAATCTATAGAGGTTACCGTATCTAATATGACATTAACCCTTCTTCCTGCAAAAACCTTCTTTAAGCTTATTCTGATGCTGTCCTCATCCACGCGGTTAGCAGCCACCTCATGAAGTTCGGTCAGCATAGTATGGAAGGGCTTTTTATCTATAATTGTAATGGAAACATCAGGATTCTCTTTAAATTTTTTTGCAAGCTTTTTTGCTGTAAGGATACCGGCATATCCGGCCCCAATAATTACGATATTCTTTGCCATAGTTTCTCCTTGCTTTCATATGATGTAAAGGTGAGTAAAAAATTAAAAATAAAGCAATATACATAAGGAGTAATATTAACGATTCATCTATTCTAAAGTATCTCAAATTATTCAAATTTTAAAAAGGTAAATGTTGTTTATTTGGCGTGTAGCCTGCGTTATCAGCGATAATGCAGCAGAATAAAAAGTAAATCGCTATGAATTCAATGAAATCATAGCGATTTATAAAGAAAAAAGCTTAATTATTTACTATTGAGGAAACGGTATAACAGCATCAAATAAATTTTTGTTAGCTTCTATATCACTTGCTGATGCTACAACAACATAATTTAGATCAGTGTTTATTTTTTTTAGATAGTTTGCGTAGTCTTGCAGATCTGTGAGGGTTGCTTCTTTTAATTCCTTTAACGAATTGATCTTATCCTGTGTAGTTATACCCTGGCATTTATCGAGTAAGACTGATATTGCATCATCGATTTCACCGGTGCTTTGAGTGACTGCTGAATATGCGGAAAGTTTATAGTCATCCAAAGTATCCTCTGTCATTGTAGAAGAAAGTTCCTTTAAGAATTCATCTGTTCTATCTATAGTAGCCATCGAATTAATAAAATTATTATCACGGTAGGTAAATGTATAATAACAATTATCACTCATATTAGCACTTACATCATAGGCGCCCCCCTTTAATCTGATTTCAGGGACAAGGAAAAGGTTATTTAAAACTCTCGTAATTACATTAGACTTTCCACTCATGGAAACCAGGTTTGCAGATAAAGAGCCGTTAACACATAAATACTGAACGGCTGAATTCGTGGCTATAGCCTCTCTCTTCGCAGGGAGCGGAAGAGTGTAAACGGCTTTCGGATAGATTTTATCTGGCAGCTTTTGCGTGAATTGCGGCATTAACGATTTAAAACTTTCCTGTGCACTAAGATCTCCTGCTAATAATATTGTTAAATTATTTTTATTGAAGGCCTTTTCTCTAACAGCTTTGATTTTATTAATAACTTCTGAAGGATTTAATGCAAGCTGCTTTTCTAATTTTAGAATAAAATCATAATAGTTAAGACCATTCAAATAATCTTTATATTGGTATAAAGGACTGGTATAAGCTAAGGTTCTATTAAGAACTAATGTTAATGGATCAGTTAATAGGTTTTGATAATATGACTTTATGTAAGTTATTATTCTGGTTCCATAAATCGAAACATCTGAGACTTTTGATTGGAGTAACATATCGGACACTAAGTCAAAGGTATCAGCATATTCGTCATTAAAGCTATAGTAGTTAACAGTAAAAACCGGATGCGCAGAAGAAGATGTTTTATCATCCCTGAACGCATCTACAGATGCATTCAAGACACACGCCTTAAAGATCATATCATTTATCACCTGGCTCTCTGTCCGCTTTTCTGTAGCCATTGCATTAACCATCATTTCTCCATAGAATTTGAGATATAATAATTCTTCTGCTGTCAGATGACTTAAATCGAAGGTTAGATAAATAGAACTTACTGAATCAACATCAGCCTGTGCAGTCCATAGCTTGGCACCATCAACGATAGACTCCTTAATATTCCTATCTCTGAGTTCAATCGGAAGATCCTTTAATGATACAGCACGAAGGGATTTCAATACCTCCGGAGAGGATTTCTTTTTGATCCAGGTAGTAAGTTCCTTTGTTTTTCTAATCAGATCATTCATTTGCTTCTGTGTCATGGAAGCCTTTATTTTTTCTAGCTCTTTAACCTTAGCCGTCTGCATTTTCTCAAATAAACCTGCTTTAGGAGTGGTAACAGTCAAGGCTACCGTTTTGTTGCTAAGAATCTGTTTCTGAATTAAATTTTCCAGAAATTTATCCTTGAGTTTGGGTACGATCTGCTTATTATATTCGGCATTAATAAAAAACGGATCGTCAATTAAAGTATCATACATACTGGCATTAAATAACCGTTTAAATGCGGTATTATTACTATTACCCAAAGCTTGGCTAAACTCAGTGCTACGAAGAGAGGATTTCAAAAGCTCATTGTCCAAACCATTTATTACAATCTGATTCAATTCCTTCATTATCAAATTATAAAAATCCTTTTTCTTTGAAGGATCCGCATTTGTGGCTATAAAATGTATTGTAGGCTGATAGGTGGTAGAATCAAGAGTAATGCGGTATGAAGCAGCTATTTTACTGTTTAGCATAGCCTTCTTAATAGTTGAAGTATCATAATTCAATAAGGAAACTGCAATATTAAGTCCGACATAATCTTCCGGACCAAGCTTTTTCATGTCATCCGCTGCAAATACAAGGTCTATTACGGAGGAGTTCTTAGCGACTTTGCCTTTTGCAGCCGGATAGGTATATGTTTTCTCTATCATCTTATGAAAAGCTTTCTGTACAGTTCTGTCATCCGTATAGGTTTGTTTTGTATATGAGGATAAGTAATTCTCATCAATCAATTTTAAAAATGCTTCATAATTCACATCTCCATATAAAACCATAAAGCAGTTTGAAGGATGGTAGTTTTTCTTATAGGTATCAATAATTTCTTTATAGGTTGAAGCTGTGATTTTATCTGGACTACCCCCGGGAATATTACCCTGATTACTATCCGAAAAAATAGTTTTATTTGCATTATAATATGCTGCAGCTTCTATACTTCCTGTATCTCCCTGCATTTCATTGTAGACAATACCGTTATAGATTAGGTCAGAGGCTTTATCAGCTAACTCGTAACGCCAGCCTTCTCTTTCAAATATTCTCTTATCAGTTAAGAAAAGAGGATTAAAAACTGCATCTAGATAAATGTCTGCTGACTTTAGTAATTGCTTCTCACTTCCAGAGCAGATTGGAAATAAGGTCATATTTTGATAAGTAACTGCATTAGCATAAGAGGTATAAGTAGTATTCATCAGATCAAATAAAATATTATTACAGTGATATTTCTTACTTCCACCCAGAATACAATGCTCAATAATATGATTGATACCTTTGTCATTATCTGTAGGTGTATTGAATTTGATGGAAAAACCACGATTTTTATCATTGTTTTTAATAACCAGTAATTTTGCGCCTGTTTTTTCGTGAACAAATAAATATCTGTTCGATTTTATTGTTGGATTATAATCCATTTTAGTAAGCTTAAATCCATAAATTGTATCCTGTACCTCAGGTGATGCAGTTACTGCTGTCTCAGCCGATATTATTTGCATAGGTGTCACATATGTTTTAATTATCAGGCATAAGATGGTTAATAGTAAAAAAATTTTTCTTTTCATTTTACCCCTACTTTCTAATATTATTATTTATGCTTCCGGTATCTTTAAATACATTTCACTATTTTATGAAGTGGATATTGAACTACCATAAAAAGCATTGGAATATAATAACAAAGGCGGAACACATAAACAATATACTTAAGAAAGTTATAAGTATTTTAAGTAAAAATTAAGTGCTTTTGAAATTCAGAAAACTTCATAATCATGGTGCTATAATATACCTCAAATATATGAAATAGATAATTCGTGAAAGAAATTCAATACAATCATAAATTTACATAGGAAAGGAAGTGTGCTATAATCTTATTATTTCAAAATTCGATTGAGGAATGCATCGTACAGTATTGCAGTGAAATAATCTCAGATCAGATAATTGGGAAAAGGTTTCTCAATTGCTAATAATTTGATGACTGAAAGGAGAAAAATACGTCTGTAATACAGAGTATTTTATAAAAGATGAAAAATAAGTTTAAAAACGATCTAATTATTATGTTAAAGGGCTTTATTATCGGCTCATCGATGAGTGTACCGGGAGTGAGCGGTGGAACCATGGCTATACTTTTAGGTATTTATGATAAGCTGATAGGAGCGATCAGTAATTTTTTAAAGGATATTAAATCTAATATAATTCTGTTGCTTAAATTCTGTGTTGGTGCGGGGGTTGGTATTGGCTCACTGGCATTTGTTATTAAGTGGCTAATGGAAAAGTTCCCCTTACCGGTTTCCTTCTTTTTCTTAGGAGCTGTGATCGGAGGCATACCGGCCTTATATAAAAGGACAAAGGAAGCACCTTTTCGATTAACTTCAGGTTTGTACTTTCTGATCGGACTCGTAGGAGTAATATCGATAGGGTTTATACCAGTTGGTAATTTTAATATAAGCTCTGGATCGGGAATAGGACACTATCTTATGCTCTTGGTTACAGGTATTATCATTGCGCTTGCATTAGTCTTACCCGGTATCAGTACCTCTCATATGCTGTTGGTTCTTGGAATGTATGATGCAATGCTTGCAGCCATAACAGAATTTGATGTAGTATATATTGGTATCATCGGAATTTCTACTTTGATCGGAATATTCTTAATTACGAAGCCTATTGAATGGACTATGAAGAAATTTCCTCATCAGACCTATTGTATGATTATTGGTTTCGTACTTGGATCTACTTCTGAAATAATTCGTGATAAAATTATACCCGTAATCCCGAGTGATGCGGATTTTACCTGGTGGATGATATCAGTTATAGTTTCAACAGTAACTTTTATACTTGGGTATTTTTCCATTCTATCCTTAGCAAGATTTTCAAACGATTAATGAGAAGCTTGTAAATCTTCTTATTAGCGAAGCATAAAAATAATAAAGGCGAATCTTCTTCGTATAGCACAAAGAAGATTCGCCTTTATTATACAGGGAAAGTATAGCTATAACGTCTTCATCATTAAATGTTCGTGGACACCTTCTCTATATAAGTCAGGAAGAACCCCAATTTCCTTATAGCCAAGGCTTTGATATAATTTCATTGCTTTCGGATTAAAATCAGCAACTACAAGGAATAGTTTGGTGGAGTGATCAGCTATTGTATTTTCAAAATAATTTAACAACATTTTACCAACACCCTTACTTCTATGCTCTTCCTTTACGGCTATGATATGTAAATAAGGAAAACTATGAAACGCTCCTTTTACTACTACCCAGATAAATCCAAGACAACGACTATCCTCATCAACGGCTACAAAAAGTTCTCCCTTCGATATTCCTTCTTCAATTACTCTTGCTGCGCTTTCTTTAGCAGAAAAATATACTCTTCCTAATTCGGAATTTTCTAACGCCATACAACAGTCGGGTAAATGAGTGAGTTCTGCTTTTATTATAGTAATCCCCATAATAGCTTCCTCCTTATAAAAAAGTTATAGGTAATTACAAAACTCGTCATCTGTTTGTAATTAATGTAACTATATAGTTTGGCGATTACCTAAAAAAGTTAAGGAAAATTATAATTGAGACAATAAAATTACTCAAGATATAAAACAGTACAGAAGGGATAAGTGTGAATATTCTTGCAAAGTGCATGCAGGCCCAAAGCCTCGCATTCGAGGCAATTTTATGCCCAAAAGGCATGGGCGTTAGTTGAACTATTAAAAGCATAATTCATACTTCAAAGGGCAGGCATGTTAGGATTAGTATGAATCAAAAGTACTTCTCGTGGTGAAATAAGCATAATATATCGATCTATTAGATGTCTGAAGCGATTACTTTAGGGATATCCTTTTTAATATTTACTAAATACGTCCTTACATACAGCTATAAACTTTTGAAGGGTTAAGGATAAGTTCTTATTTTTAATGTAAATAAGATTATAAGGATACTCTGTTTCATAGGATTTGAACTTTAACTCTTTTAGCATACCATTTTCTATTTCAAATTTGACAGCGTAATATGGGATGATTGAAATTCCAAGATTAGCATTCACGGCATGTTTAATCGCATCAATACTTCCTAAGAACATGCCAATATTTTTGGGTAATTTATATTTTTCAATGAAATTTTTATAGCAGGAATATAATTGGGAGGTTTTTTCATGAAGAATAAAGCTTTCATTGGAAAGCTCACTTACGGATACCTTATCCATTTTGCATAATCTATTCTCGGGAGAGGCTATAATGGCCAATCTGTCACTGAATAATTTTTCTGTATAAATCATTTTACTGTAAGCACAGTTACCTCCGTTGACAGCGATATCGAGTGTTCCATTCTCAACTAAGGTAGTAATCTCTGAAGTGTTAGCAATATGCAGATTAATCGTAACAGACGGGTAAAGTTTTTTCATCTCCCCAATTACAGTGGGAAGGATATAGATACCGGGTGTATTACTGCCACCTAGATTGATGATACCGCTTATATTTGTACTTAGATCAGATATGTTATTTTCCATTTCTTCAAGGATTGAAAAAACTCTTTTGGTATATCCGTAAAGCATAAGTCCGCTTTCGCTTAAATAAATTCGATTACCCGTTTTATAAAACAGCTTTAAAGAGGTTTGACTTTCCAGTTTTTTTATCTGTATCGATAAGGCGGGCTGACTGATATGAAGAATTTCTGATGCTTTTTTAAAGCTGGAATGCTCTGCTATTGCATTAAATATCTCCAAGTAATGTAAATCCATGATAAGTCCTTTCTGTAAAATAAATCCATATACTATGCTTTTATAAATTGGATTCATTTACAATATAAATTAGCTATTTAAAATTATTCATGTATACTGTAAGATGAGCAAAAGTTATTTTATTCAGACATTGGAGGTGAAATACATGTCAGATGCAATTATGGTACCCTTACAGGTATATGGAATTGGATTTTTGATCTCAATGGGTATTGCAGTATTGATTAAACTTTTAATGGATGCAATCAAAAGCTTTTCAAAGACTTCTGATCAACAAGAATAATACAACAAACAGTATTATTATAACAAAATACAAGAAAGAAAGACAGGTGTTTGTCATAAAAATAACAGATTTATTTCAAGGCATAGGGACAATGTTTGAACAAGAGCCCCAGATTGTTATATTTAGAATTGTACTAATATTTTTTGGTTTTTTGCTTGTTTATCTTGGTGCGAAACATATATTGGAACCATTAATTATGATTCCGATGGGATTAGGAATGTCAGCAGTCAATGCAGGTGTTTTATTCATGACTGCAAACAAATTAGGAAATCTTTTCATTGATCCTATGGTAACAGATACAGACGGATTAATGAATATATTGCAGATAGACTTCCTGCAGCCAATCTATACCTTTACCTTCAGCAACGGTCTGATTGCCTGTATTGTATTTATGGGTATCGGTGTTATCTGTGATATAGGAATGATACTAGAGCATCCATTTGTAGGAATGTTTCTCGCTATGTGCGCTGAGCTTGGTACGGTAGCTACCTACCCGATCGCCAGACTGATGGGACTATCTAGCGGAGAAGCAGCAGCTGTCTCTGTTATTGGAACAGCGGATGGACCAATGGTTCTTTTTACTTCCTTAACTTTAGCAAAAAGCTTGTTTGTCCCGATAACAATAGTTGCGTATCTTTACTTGAGCCTGACCTACGGCGGTTACCCCTTCCTCATCAGATTATTTATTCCGAAGGAGCTGCGCGGAAAGGTAGTAATTAATAAAAGAAAGAAAGTAAGTCGTATCTCATCAAAGGATAAGCTCATATTTGCAGTAATAGCTAATGCACTTTTATGTCTCTTATTCCCGGTTGCAGCACCTTTATTCTTAAGCTTTTTTATCGGTATCGCTATTCGTGAATCCGGCCTGGAGAAATACATAAATCTGATAGAACAGGTCTTCTTATATGGAGCGACCTTCTTCCTAGGTTTAATGTTAGGTGTATTATGTGATGCAAACACAATTCTTGATAAAAAGGTTCTTATACTACTTTTACTTGGCATGCTGGCGCTGCTACTTTCTGGTATAGGAGGAATTATTGGAGGCTATATCATGTACTTTATATCAGGGAAGAATTTTAATCCGGTCATAGGTATAGCAGGCGTATCCTGCGTTCCTTCAACAGCTAAGGTTGCTCAGAAAGAAGTTTCTAAGATTAATAAATTAAGTTTTATCATGGAATATGCACTTAGTGCTAATATCTGCGGTGTAATTACATCAGCGATTCTTACTGGTATTTATATTACTTTATTAAGTAAGTAAGTAAATAATTCTAATTCTCAAATATAATCTCAATATAGAAGGCTGGTATAAACTGGTATTCTATATTGAGATTTTTTATTGCAAACAATATTACATCATATTAAAGTACTATTCATAATATTAAAGAGATGATTTATTATCATTGAGGCCTTCACTAGAATTAGTATTAGATTGCCGCATTGGCATATTACTATTACTCAGAAGGAGATAGACATTATGATACTGACGTCACCAATAATATGATATAATCTGCTCAAAATTAATAATACATTACGATTGATACGACGAGAAATAGATTTGGTCAGAAGATAATGCAGAAAGGCGCTATAGTATGTCAGATTCTCAAATTACAAAAAAAGCAATTGCAGAAGGAATGAAGGAGTTAACGAAGAAGAAGAGCTTTGATAAAATTACGGTTACAGATATTACGCAGATCTGCGGACTAAACCGACAAACCTTCTATTACCATTTTCAGGATAAATATGAACTGGTAAATTGGATTTATTATAATGAATTAATTGTTATAGTGATTGATAATCTCACTTATGATAACTGTATCAATAAAGTGCTTCAGATGTTAACCAGGATGAAAAAAGAAGATTATTTTTATATGAATACATTAAAGGCATCGGTGAAGAATGAATTTGAGGAATATTTGTTTAAAGTAATAAGTGAGCTGTTTTGTGATATTATTAATAGAATTGCAAAGAATTCTACGATGATTGAAGAGGAGGTTCGGTTTATTGCAGAGTTCTATGCGTTTGGTATGACAGGCACTATCATTTCCTGGGCTACGAAAGGAATGAAGGAGACACCGGAGTATATAACGACACAGCTTGAAAATCTCGCTTATGGTACGGAGAAATTTGCTACTGCCCGTTATCAGGAAAAAAGCAGGCAAAGAAAGAGTAGCATTTAAAAGAAGACGGTAATAAACAATGCTTTTGCTTCCGGTAGATTACCGCTTTTAAATATGGTTAACAGCTTTTTATACAGATCATTTTGTTCTGCATTATTTAGTTTATCTGGATATGCGGACAGACCAAGCTCTATTAGATTTCTTGCACATCGCTTAGGTGAGCAGATCATTTTCTTAAGGCAAATATCAACAGCTGCAAGCAAAGCAACGCGCCTTAGTTTTCCTTCCAGTAGCATAATAAGTGACCTCCTAAAAATTAAGTCCTAAGTTACTGAATTGTAATAAATAACCACGTAGTAAATAGATAGTTGGCTTGTAAATATTTGACTTCTTTGTAGATAAATTATACTAGAAAACTGAAGGACTAACTAGGAGTAGTATAGACCCAGTAGAATGTACTTTATATAGACAAAAACGTAAATCTGACTTAATTTTAGTCAGATTTCTTCTTTTGTCTAAAAATCATACAACAAAAACAAAATGTCTAATTACATAGATAAAACTGCGTGCTATACTCCCCACAAACGAAAAGGTATCATGTCGCCGTGGGCGGCAAAATGGAGGTTTTTATGAAGAAACTTTTTACGAAAAGGACAATATTTTGTGGAGCAGTTGTTCTAGCTGTTATCATTGTACCCTTACTTTACAGCTACTTCTATCTGGGTGCTTTCTGGGATCCATACTCCAAGCTTCAAAAGCTGCCGGTAGCAGTTGTAAATAAGGATAAGGGAGCTGTCATTAATAGTACTGAGAGAAATCTGGGTAAGGAGATGTGTAATCGGCTGAAGGAGGACGGATCGCTCAAATTTGTATTTACAGAGCAAAAAGAAGCAGAGGCTGGAACCAAAGGGACAGATTATTATGCAATGATTACAATTCCTGAGAACTTCTCAGAGAAAATAGCATCAGTGGGAACAGACAGTAAGCAGACAGCAGTAATAACGTTTTCGTCGAATGAGAAACGCAACTATCTTGCAAGCCAAATTCTTAGCAGAGCAGTAATTGAAATGGAAGAAGCAACCCGCTCTGATATAGATAAGGAAATTGTTCAGCAGCTGGCAGATACTATGAAGAAGGCACCTGACAAATTATCAGAGCTTCAGGACGGTCTTTCCAAATTAGGGGATGGCTCTTCAAAACTAGCAGGTGGAACTCATACGTTGCTTAAGGGAACAGCTGCAACCTTTGACGGAACAAAAATACTGGCAGCCGGCACAGAAGAATTATATAACGGAGCGGACGCCTTGGCGAAAGGAACGAGTAAGCTAAAAGGCGGAGCCAAGGAGCTTGCGGAGGGAACCTCTACCTACTATAACAAGTTTAGTGAATATAAAAAAGGTATGGATGGTATATCGCTTGGTACTAACAAGCTTGCTAACGGGTTAAAAGACCTACAGGCTGGTATTGGTAAGGTGCAAGAAGGTACGGAGCAATTAGCTAAAAGTACGGAGAATATAGGACAGATTACGACTGGTTCACAGGTATTAGCAGCCGGCAGCCAGACCTTAGCAGATAACTTAACAAAGTATACTGGTGGTGTTGATTCTTTAATTTCAACAGTAAATACTACAGCTACGTTCTTACAACAGTGCGTAAAAGAAAATCCGTCCCTTTTAAAGGATGCTGCTTTTGTAGCTTTTATACAAAAGCTTTCGGATCCTTCAGTTAGTAAAGAGCTGCAGACCTTGCAGGGTGCGGGAACAAAACTTAATGCAGCTGCTGATCAACTGGCACAGGGGGCAGGAATGATGGCTGAGAACACAGATAAGCTACCGGCTCTGAAGGAAGGAATAAAAGCCTTAGCTTTCGGAACCAGTCAGGTGGATAGTGGCTCAAAGGATTTAACTTCAGGTGCAGCTTCGCTAGCTACAGGGGTTACCTCCTTAAGTACTGCTACAGAACAGTTATATCAAGGCGCAGGCGATTTGAGAGCCGGCACAGCTGCTCTGAGCAAGGGAACGATAAAGCTTAGTAACGGAGCGAAAGATTTGAAAAATGGTGCTGCCGATTTAAAAAGCGGTACGAATGAGCTAAATAGTGCAGTAGTAGCATTAAACAGTGGGGTAAAGAAGCTTAATAATGGAGCAGAGGAATTAAATGAAGGAATAGCTACTGCAAATTCTAGTGTTGCTACTTCTGTAAAGGATGCCGAGGATCAGTTGAAGGCATTAGATGGTATGGCTGATTATGCGGCAGCACCGGTTCATATTGAGCAAAAGAATATTACCTCCATAGCAAATTACGGTACTGCCTTCGCGCCCTATTTTATGTCCTTGTCACTATGGGTGGGAGCACTGATCTTATTTGTTGGTATTTATCTGGATACAGAGGGAAGATTCAAGATATTATCCCGCTATTCAGAGCATAGAGTAATAAGAAGCTTTAGTTTTCTGCTTATTGGCTTTGCACAGGCAATCGCCTTGGCAGTAGTAGTGAAGCAGGGACTGGGACTGAAGGTTGACAATACACTCCTGTTTTATGCTTCTATTTGCCTTGTTTCTATGGTGTTTATATCAATTGTTCAGTTCCTTATCGTACATTTAAAGAGTGCAGGAAAGCTGCTTTCGATCGTACTCTTAATTTTACAGCTTACCTCCTGTGGCGGGACCTTTCCGATGGAGACGGTTCCGAAATTATTTAACGTATTGTTCCCGTTTATGCCAATGACTTACTCCGTTGCACTATTTAAGCAGGCAATAACAAGCACAGAGGAGAAAGAGGTAATCTTTAATTGCAGTATACTAGGAGCGATTCTGGTGGTGTTTATGATTCTTACCATTGTATTATCTGTAGTAAAAGCTAGAAAGGCTTCAAAAACTATAGTTAAGCTGCCGGTTCAGTATGAATAAAGCATTCAAATTGACAATTGAATAAAATGAGCTAAAAAGGGTGCTGTGGTATTGGTAAGTATTACAGCATCCTTTTAATAAAGGATGATATTTCAAGGAAGCAATCAGTTACGGATACAGTGTTATAGAAATTAATAAATTCCTTAATATAACGTAGTGTTATGATAACTATGAATAATATATATTTTACATATAGGAAAACGTGTGTGATACTAATGATAAGGTTAACCGTATTAAGGATAATAGTTAATTACGAAACGATATAGTTTTATTAATTGTATACACAACACATACGATTGCTTCGCTCCAACGCTCCTATGAGCTTAATTTCCACTCTGGAATAGTATATGCTGTGTATACAATACTTACAATTACTTAGTTCGTAATTACCTAATTAAGGATAGGAGAGAAAGGATTAGAAGATATGGCTGATTGGAATGCGGATTTATATAACCGCTTTAGTAAGGAACGTATGCAGCCTGCTATTGATCTTGTGAATCGTATTCATAAGCAGGCAAAAATCAATAGGATTTTAGATGTTGGGTGCGGAACCGGAATGAGTACTCAGCCCCTCTTTGAAAAGTGGGGAAAAGCAGAAATTATCGGCATTGACAATTCGGAAAGCATGCTGAAAAAGGCCAGAGAATGGAATAAGGATATTCAATGGGTAATCAAGGATTGTAACAATTCTTTAGAGAATCTCGGAAAATTTGATTTAGTATTTTCTAATGCGGCTCTTCAGTGGATGGATAATCAAGGAGCAGTGATCAAGAATTTAATTAATCTATTAACGCAGAGGGGAATACTTGCAATACAAATCCCCAGTTTTCAGCACATGAAAATCAGTGACTGTATACAAAAAGCCGTTCATAAATTTGGTATTGAGAGGTTTGGCGGGTTTCAGCAGGAGACATGCATCTGCCATGACATGAAATTTTATTATAATCAATTAAAAGACGGTTTGGAGGAGATTCAGCTATGGCAGACAAATTACTACCATATCATGAATAGTCACATAGAGATTCTTGAATTTATCAGGAGTACCGGACTAAAACCGTATCTGGATATGCTCGATGAAGAGGATAGTAAGGATTTTCTGGAATATGTTATATCAGAAGTAAAATTGCAATATGGAGTGCAAGATGACGGAAAGATACTATTTGAGTTTAAAAGGTTATTTTTTATGGGTGTGAAAGCATGACGCAAAATAATTGTTGACAGGACAGACATTGTTATGCTACAATTTCAAAAAATAAGCATATAGTGAAAAGCAGTGACGAGGAGAAGTACATATTTGTATGAATTTCAGAGAGAAGATGGTGGGTGCGAATCTTCATTCAGATAATATAGAAGTAGCCTCTGAGCAGTGAACCGAACGAGAGTAATCTTCAGTAGACTTCAACGGAGTTTCCACCGTTAAAAGGAAAACGGTATCGATAGAATTGTCTGTACTGATAGTAATCATGTCAGTAGAGTTATATTATCCGTACTGACAGAGTGCAGAGTGGAAGATAAGATATTCTCTCTGAATTTAGGTGGTAACACGGATTGTATATTCGCCCTAAGCTAAAGTGATTTGGCTTAGGGCTTTTTTATATGCTTTTTTAGCAAGATAAAAATACCGCGAAAGGCGGAGATGGAGGATATAGTATGGAGATTAAGGGAACAGAATTATTTGTGAAGGCATTAAGGGAAGAGAGCGTTGATACGCTGTTTGCTTATCCGGGAGGAACGGCGATCGATTTATTTGACGCACTTTACGGAGTGGAAGATATTGATGTGGTTCTTCCAAGACATGAGCAGGGGTTAATCCATGCTGCTGACGGATATTCACGCTCTACCGGTAAGGTGGGGGTATGTCTAGTAACCAGCGGACCTGGAGCAACTAATCTGGTAACCGGAATTGCCACTGCTAATTTTGACAGTGTGCCACTGGTTTGTTTTACAGGGCAGGTTCCTACTAATTTAATTGGTAATGATGCCTTTCAGGAGGTAGATATTGTAGGGATAACCAGAAGTATCTGCAAGTATGCAGTGACAGTACGTGACAGAAAGGAATTAGGAAATATCATTAAAAAAGCCTTCTATATCGCGAGAACCGGTAAGCCGGGGCCAGTTGTAGTTGATATACCAAAGGATATACAGCAGGCATATGGAGAGGAGGAATATCCTGAGAGTGTTACAATCAGGGGATACAAGCCCAATAACAATGTTCATGCGGGTCAGATAAAGAAGGTGATGGAGGTACTTAAAACTGCGAAGAAGCCAGTGCTGTTAATCGGCGGGGGAGTTAATATAGCAAGAGCCGGTAAGGAACTTACTAAATTTGCGGAAATAACCGGTGTTCCGGTAATCACCACAATTATGGGTAAGGGAGCAATAGCTTCCTATCATCCGAATTATATCGGCAATATTGGAATGCACGGTAATTATGCATCTAACAGGGCCATCAGTGAATGTGACGTTCTTTTCTCGATCGGAACACGCTTCAATGACCGGATAACGGGAAAATTAAGTGAATTTGCCAAAAACGCAACAATTATTCATGTTGATATTGATTCTTCGTCAATTTCAAGAAATATTAAGGTGGATATACCGATAGTAGCAGACGCCAAAAGTGCACTAAAGATGATGTTAAAGACAGCTCAGATACTTGATATATCAAAATGGAGAGCTGATATAAGCGAGTGGAAAAGTGCCTATCCGATACAGATGGACAAATATGAAGGTCTGACTCCAGAGAAGATTATTAAAAAGATTAACGAAATGTTTAAAACCTCTATCGTTGTAACTGACGTTGGACAGAATCAGCTTTGGACCACGCAGTATATTGAATTAGATGAGAACAGGCAGCTAATTACCTCCGGAGGACTAGGGACAATGGGCTATGGCTTTCCTGCAGCAATCGGTGCAAAACTCGGTAACCCGGATAAAGAGGTTATCTGTATATCTGGCGATGGTGGAATGCAGATGAATATTCAGGAGATGGCAACTGCGGTTGCCTTGGAACTGCCCATTATAATCTGTATTTTTAATAATTCCTACCTTGGTAATGTACGCCAGTGGCAGGAGATGTTCTTTGACAGACGTTATTCCAGTACCTGTCTTAGATACAGAAGAAGCTGTAATCGAAACTGTCAGGATAAAGATAAATGCTGTCCGAAATACACGCCGGATTATATACGCTTAGCTGAAAGCTATGATGCCAAGGGAATTAGAGTGGAATGCCTAGAGGATATGGAAAAGGCGTTTAATGAAGCAAGAGGAAATAAATACGCTCCGACGATAATTGAGTTTATTATAGAGCGGGAAGCAAATGTACTTCCGTTAGTCCCGGGCGGAAAGGCATTAAATGAGATGATAATGGATTACTAGGAGTTATGGTATAGTTTTGTAAATCGATAAGGAATGGAGAATAGGTTGAAAAATCAAAGATTTTTCAACCGGCAAATTTGTGCGCTGCCCAAATTCGCAGGTTTTGGCGGCAGATGGAGGTTAATATGAAGAAGAGATGGATCTGTATATTTGTTGAAAATGAGATAGGAGTTCTCGCAAGAATAGCTGGATTATTTTCAAGTAAATCCTACAATCTTGACAGTCTTACCGTAGGAGAGACAGAGGATAAAACGATTTCCAGAATGACAATCAGCTTGACGAGTGACGATATGACCTTTGAACAGGTAAAAAAGCAGTTAAACAGGGCAGTTGAGGTGATTAAGGTAGTTGATTATACGGAAATCCCAATTCATATGAAGGAATTACTCTTTGTTAAGATCAATCATTGTACAGAGGCAGATAAGACGGAGGTCTTTAGAATCGCCAATATATTCAGCTTAACCATAGCAGATTATGATAAGAATGCAATCTTACTGGAATGTGTTCAGACAGAAGCAAAGAATAATGAATTAATCAGACTTTTGAATAAATGCTTTTGTAATCGGATTGAAATAGTAAGGGGAGGCAGTGTTGCTATTGAAGCAATTACAAAATAGAGGCCTGTATATATCTCTGAGGTTGCATTTAAGATTGTATTTATGTAAACCGCCTAAAGTTTAACTTAACATTTTTAAAAGGTCATGTTATAATGCATTTAAATAAGCAAAGATGGAGCGAGGAGGCTCCATCCTTTGCTTATTTCTTTATTAAAATGTGATTTTACAGGAGGGATAAATGATATGGAATGCAAAGAGGTTTTCCTTCAAAAGAACAAGATAGCCGATAAATTTCATGAGCTTGAAAGCTTAAATCCTTATTTGTGGGATACGCTTAAGGAAATTTATGAGGATTATGAACAAAAATTACAAAGCGGCAGATTAAAGAAAATAATTACCGGATTTATAGAGGAATTTGGTACTCCTTCGGCTATGCATTCCATGCGTTACCGTATTAAGAGTCCGGAGAGTCTGATTGTCAAGATAATACATAAGAAGTGCAGTGACTTTACCGATATGGATTATACCAATATATCTAAGGATACCTATGGAAAGGTTATAATGGATCTATTGGGTGCCAGAATTTTAATTCGTCATCGGTATCAGTGGGAAGATATTCATGATCTGATATGGCATTTGTATTTTAAGGGTACGGAAAAATACGTTAAAAATAGGCTTAGAGACTATATTGGTAATGCGGACGTGCCCTTTCTTGCAGAGAGGCCAAAGGTCTTTTACCGGTACGAGGAGAATACAAAGTGCTATGAGCTTAAGGGTCGGGATACCTTCGATTTTGAAAAAAATAATCCTGGTTATAGCAGTAATCACTATATTATTAATTATTATGGAACCTATATAGAATTACAGGTAAGAACGTTATTTGATGAAGCCTGGAGTGAAAATGACCACGACTTTGTTTATAAGCTCTATGCTGGAAATAAAAAATTGGTTCTTAACCGAACCTCTAATCTTCTCAGTAAAGTGGCCGAGGTAGCGGATGAGCTTAGCATGTTTATGCATGACTATTATGATGAATCCATTTTCTCAGTACCGAATGAAAAAAACGAAAATAAGAAAAGTATTGATATAAGACTGGAAAAGCTTCGGAATGAAATACCTGAGAGTAGGAAATATGATAATCTTCACTCAAGAAGTATTACCTCTAAGTCTGTCGGTGATATCAATGAGTTGTATTAGGGAGGAAGGATAATGAATATAGATCATAGCGAGGAAGCACAACAAGCAGCAGATGAATTTATAAACGCAATAAAAAACGGAACTCTGTCAAAGCATGTGCTGCCGAATAATTATGAGGATTACACGCTTGAGTTTGAGAATATCGATTTTATTAATTATAAAAAATATTTAAAAACAATGTCATATTTCAATTATGTAGAAAATAGGACGGTGGCTTACAATGGACAATTATAATTATAAAAATTTTAACAGTAAAACCTATCAGTATCTGCTTGATACTTTTGGAGAGGAAAGAATTAGTAATCGTTATGCAACGCTTTGGGACTACATGACGGAATTTATTAAAAGGCACCATTATGAAGATAACCTTATTATCTCAAAAAATGCATTGAACCAGATGATAATAGACTATTTTGTTGACATAGATAGACTGAAACAATTTCATGGGATCGAGAGAATAAGCACCACCAAGATCTATTCCTATACGGCCTTCTGGCTGATTAAGCGCAAGCCCCTGATGATAGTGAGGGATAATCTCGAGGATTATAATCTAACCTTTGCAAATGAGCGCTTTGTCACGGGCTATCTGCTTCGCTGTTTAAATAACGAGAATATTTCGACACTGATATTAGATGAGAAGAAATCCGACTATATTGATTTTGTAGATAATATGATGTACTTTCTGCAATACAGAGTAATTACTGCCCAGGCTATTGAGACGATATTGTTCGGCTTTAAAGCAGGAAAGGCAATACAATATTCGGAGGATTACCAGAATTAATGAGTTCTCTGCAGTATAAATGTTGTGCAGATTATTTAGTAACTCTATAAGTTCACGGATATAATATTTCTAAAATTAAGGTAAAGGAAGAAAACAAATGATAGCACTAATTGCAGCTGTGTCAAGGAATAATGTTATTGGAAATAAGGGATGTATCCCTTGGAAAATTAAAGGAGAACAAAAAAGATTCAAAGAGTTGACAGTGGGGAAAACAATTGTTATGGGTAAACGTTCCTTTCAAGAGATTGGAAAGCCTCTTGCAGACAGAAAAACAATACTGGTATCTAAAACAATAAGTTATGAAGATGAAAATTGTAAAACAGCAGACTCATTAGAGGAAGCACTTAAGCTTGCCGGAAATACAGATGTATTTATTGCCGGAGGAGAACAATTATACAGAGAGGCATTACCGCTGGCAGATAAACTCTATATCACACGAGTTGATATAGAAGTGCAAGGAGATACTTTTTTTCCTGAATTCAGTGAAAAAGATTTCGTTAAGGTATCGGAGGAAGAGATGGAAGGGGAGATTTGTTATAAATACATTACTTATGAGAGGAGATAAAAAAATTCATTAATATAAGCGTTTATGTAATCCGTCAATTTTACACAAAATCACCTAAATATTGATACAAATTTTCTGAAATATCATATTGACGAAATAATTTTTTGATAGTAGACTTTATCTATTAAAAGTATTAAAGCTTTAAAGTGTTATAGTATCTTTGTGGCATAATTGAGTATTATGTTAAGTAATTACAAAACTAAAAAACTAAAAGTAGTGTACGATGACAAATATCTTCGGAGAATAAGTAATATATTAAACAAATATGCCCGAAGAAGCGCCAAAGTGAGGAATTATATATTTGTTGTTTGTAAACCAGCGAAAGCTATTTAGTTTTGTATTTGCCAGAATATTATGTAAATAAGAGGAGGAAATTTTATGAAATTAAAAAAGTTAATGGTATGCCTTCTTATGTTAGCGATGACAGCTTCTTTATTAACAGGCTGCGGCACAAAGGAGACAGGGACAGACGGTAAGGCTGCAACAGCAGAAGACAAAGAGACTTCTACTAGTGACAAGGTTTTTAAAATCGGTGTAAATCAATTGGTTACACATCCTGCACTTGATGCCAGCTATAAGGGCTTCGTAGATGCGTTAAAGGATGCGGGCTATGAAGACGGAAAAAATATTAAAATTGATTTTCAGAATGCACAGGGAGATCAGGCTACAGCAAATACAATTGCGACCAATTTAGTAAATAGCAATAATGATCTGATTTTAGCAATCGCAACACCGTCGGCTCAGGCCTGTGCAAATGCAACCAAGGATATTCCGATTTTAGTAACGGCAGTTACTGATCCTGCAGGTGCAGGGCTTGTTGCTTCCAATGATGCACCCGGTGGAAATGTATCCGGAACTTCGGACCTTAATCCTGTTAAGGAACAGATAGAGCTATTAACAAAATTAGTTCCTACTGCAAAGAATATTGCAATCTTATATTGCTCCAGCGAAACAAATTCAAAGATTCAGGCAGACTTAGCAATAGAAACTGCAAAGGAATATGGAATTACCGCAACAGAAGCAACAGTAGCAAACTCCAATGAGATACAGCAGGTAGTTCAGTCATTAGCAGGTAAGGTAGATGCAATCTATACTCCTACCGATAATACGATAGCCTCTGGTATGCCAACAGTAGCACAGGTAGCCAATGATAATGGAATTCCTGTTATCTGTGGTGAAGGTGGAATGGTAGATAATGGTGGATTGGCAACCTATGGTATTGACTATTATCAGCTCGGAAGATTAACTGGTGAGCAGGCGGTCAAGATTTTTAAAGGAGAAGCAACAACAGATAAAATGGCAATTGAGTACCTTCCGGTTGAAGAATGCAAGCTGCAGATTAATACCGATGTTGCTACCAAGCTTGGTATTACTATTCCAGGAGAATTGCAGGCAGAGCTTGACAAGCAGGCAAAATAATTTTACATATAATTGTAAAATGGTAATGTTATGATATTAATTTAAAATATTAATAAATGGAAAAAGATTTTGCGTAGCAAAGTCTTTTTTCTTTCTTCGACTTGGGTTATAATAGTGCTTAAAGCGATTGAAAATCGCAAATGTTAAGTAAGAAAGGAAAGATACTATATGGCTTTTTTAATGTCTGTGTACGGAGCCGCTGCTCAGGGACTAACTTGGGCAATCCTTGCCTTGGGTGTCTATATTACCTTCCGTATTCTCGATTTCCCTGATATGACCTGTGAAGGAAGCTTTGCGTTAGGGGGAAGCATCAGTACAACTTTCATGATCCATTTACATTGGAATCCTTTTGTGACACTGATTGTTTCTGTATTAGCAGGGATGGCCGCTGGTCTTATAACTGGTTTACTACATACTAAACTAAAAATACCGGCAATTTTGGCAGGTATTCTTACCATGGTAGCATTATATTCTGTAAACCTACGCATTATGGGACAGGCAAACACTGCTCTTGTTAATCAAAAGACGGTAGTTTCCATTGTTAAGGGATGGTTCCCAAGTGCCAAGGAGTTAGGTATAAAAGATATTACCCTGCAGACTTCTGTAATATTACTGATGGGCTTAGTATTTACTATATTTGTGATTATCCTGCTTTATTGGTTTTTTGGTACGGAGCTTGGATGCTGTGTCCGTGCAACCGGTAACAATGCCGCAATGGTAAGAGCACAAGGCGTGAATACCGACGGTATGAAGATTCTTGGTCTGGTACTGAGTAATGGCTTAATCGCGTTATCCGGTGCATTGGTGGCGCATAGTCAGGGTTATGCCGATGTAAATATGGGTGTTGGAGCCATTGTCATCGGGTTGGCCTCCATCGTAATTGGAGAAGTAATATTCATGAGAGCAAAGCATTTTGCCTTTAAACTATTAACCATTGCGCTAGGCTCTGTAATATATCGAATTATCATTACTTGTGTATTACAGTTAGGTTTAAATGCAAATGACCTAAGACTTCTTACCGCAATCGTGGTTGCTACTGCCCTTTCTATCCCGGTTTTCTTTAAGAAAAAGACCACCGTACGGAAGGAGGTCAGATAATGCTAACCTTAAATAACATTTATAAAACCTTTAATGCCAATACCGTTAATGAAAAGCTTGTCTTAAACGGTTTGAATCTTACTTTAAATGATGGGGATTTTGTGACCGTCATCGGTGGTAACGGAGCCGGTAAATCTACGATGTTAAATATGATTGCAGGTGTACATTTTCCGGATCAAGGTACGATTATACTTGATAATGAGGATATCACAAAGCTTCCAGAGCATGTTAGGGCAAAGCATTTAGGAAGAGTATTTCAAGATCCGATGATGGGTACTGCCGCCAGTATGGAGATTGAAGAGAATCTAGCTTTGGCATTTAGAAGAGGTAAGAAGCGAGGATTTGGCTGGGGTATTACAAAGGGAGAACGAGAAATCTATGTAGAAAAGCTTAAGACGTTAGATCTGGGATTAGAGACAAGACTAACGACGAAGGTGGGCTTATTGTCGGGCGGTCAAAGGCAGGCATTAACCTTACTTATGGCGACCCTGCAACAGCCCAAGTTATTATTACTGGATGAGCATACTGCAGCACTTGATCCTAAGACAGCAAATAAGGTACTAGAATTATCTGAACAGATTATTAAAGCCAATTCGCTGACTGCGCTTATGGTAACCCATAATATGAAAAATGCAATACAATATGGTAACAGATTGATTATGATGTATGACGGTAAAATCATATATGATGTATCCGGTGAGGCAAAACAGAAGCTCCATGTAAATGATCTTCTTGAGAAATTTGAGAAGGCCAGCGGCGGTGAATTTGCAAACGACCGAATGATGTTATCATAGTGAGTAAGCATATGATATGTAAAGTTAGGTAATTTAATATGATATATAATAAAGAGAACATAAATTCAGGAATGAGGATATGTTCTCTTTTTATCAGATATTATTACATAGCCATAACTATCGATTTTATACGATACTTGTTGACAGCAATAGATAGAAAATTGTTGAACCGAGCACTTACCTGTTGAAATTGGTAAATGGGAAATACGTTTGGAATTTTATTATGAATTATTGTGTTTATATAAAAAATAGTATATGATTAATATAAAAACCGTAATATCTTACACATTAGAGGGGTACTCTCACACGGAACTGGGGGAAGGTTCATGTTCGGAAATAATAGAAAAACGATTGGTGTGTTAATATCGCAGGTAAATGAGGAATATCAGGATACTCTAAGCAGAGGAATAATGGCCAAGGCTATGGAGCTAGATTATAATGTAGCTTTCTTTACGAATTTCGGTGGTTTTGGCCAGGCTGCTTATGACAAGGGGGAAGCCTATATAGCAAAGCTTCCGACTTATGAGGACCTGGATGGGATTATTATAGCACCGGATGTTATGTTACTTCCTAATCTTAAGGAGCAGTATTTAAAGTATATAGAGAGCAGAAGCCACTGCCCGGTAGTAAGTGTAAGAAGAGAAACTAGTAATTATTATAATGTTTTGATAGATGATAATACGGTTTTGGATGAAATAATAAGTCATTTTATTAAGGTTCATGGATTTTCCAGGCTTAATTTTCTGTCCGGTCCTAAGGGCTTTGTGGATACGGATAAAAGATTAGCTAATTATAAAAAGATTTTATCAGAACATAATATTCCTATAGAAGAAAATCGGATCTATTATGGAGATTTATTGAGGCAGGCAGGCTATGATGCTGTGGAATACTGGCTTAACAGTGATCAGGAGCTGCCGCAGGCAATTATCTGTGCCAATGACAATATGGCAATTACGGTATGCAGAGCCTTAGCGGGGAAAGGAATCTCGGTTCCTGATCAGATTGCAGTTACAGGCTGTGATGATGTGGAGGATGCCGCAGAGTTTAGTCCATCCATAACAACTGCAAAAATGCCAGTCTATGATATGGGTATCGAAGCGGTAATGAAGATACATCGGCATAACTTAGGAATAGAACAGCCGAAATATTCTTATATGAAGACCGTTACCATGTATCGTGCTTCCTGCGGCTGTAAAAGAAACTGGTATCATGAAAGCAATAACCGGAGACGGAATCATATCATAGCACGTGAGACACTGCAGAGTGAGATTACACGGAATGCTTATATGTCAACTGATTTAACCGGACTTACAAAGCTGGAGGATATTATTCGTAAATTATGGATTTATATTAATCAGAATACCAATTACACTCATTTTTGCATGTGCCTGCAAAAAAATTGGGATACGTATCATTCACAGTGTGAAGAAGAGCAGGCTCTAGCCGAAGATGAGTTAATAATGGAAATCGGTATAAAGAATCGTGCCGGTTTCACGAAAGTAAAATGCTCTAAGAAGGAGCTGATACCAAACGAGCTGAAAGAAGAGGTACCTATGGCTTACTTTTTTGCAGTACTGCACCATCAGGGACATTGCTTTGGTTATGCAGGTATCAGTTTTAGTAAGATGCAGACCTATATGAGAACCTTTCAGGCATGGCTGATTAATGTTAGCAATGCACTTGAAAACGTCCGGCTTCATAGTGAGTTAAACAGACTCGTTTATAAGCTTGAGGATATGTATATCAGAGATGAACTGACTGGTTTATATAATCGACGCGTGCTAGATACTCTGGGAAAGAAATATCTAAACCATTGCAGGTCAGAAAAAACCATATTGATGGTATTTACCGCAGATATGGACAGACTAAAATATATAAATGATAAATTTGGACATTCCTATGGAGATATCGCTTTAAAGGTTGTTGCTAACGCTCTTTTACATGCAGCCGATGATGATGAAATCTGTATACGGCTTGGTGGCGATGAATTCATGGCAATAGGAATGGATTATGATGATGCTAAAATGATAAAATTCATTAATAAATTTGTTGAAGAACTAAATAAATTTAATGAAACCAAAGAACAAGACTTTAGCGTATATGTCAGCTACGGATATCATTTAATTCTTCCAGGTGAGGATACAAAGCTTGAGGGCTGTCTTGGTTCAGCAGATGCTCTAATGTATCAGCAAAAATATGAGAAAGCATCAAAGAGTATTAAAGCTAATCTAATATGCTGATAGTAAGCCATATAGAAGCAATCCGATTTAAGGCTTTAGGCTCAGAGCTAGATTAATCAGTATAAGAAAGATAATGAAGGAAGAACAGGATATATGGATCGGCTCTATGATAAATTAACTTCATACTGTAAAGAGGATTATTATCCGATGCATATGCCGGGGCACAAAAGAAATACTGGACTGATGCAGATGGTTAATCCTTATGAGATTGATATTACAGAGATTAACGGCTTTGATAATCTTCATCAGGCTGATGGAATATTAAAGCTGTTATCAGAGCGTTTAAGCTATCTATATAGAGCGGGTAAGTCTTATCCGCTCATTAACGGAAGTACGGCTGGTATACTTGCCGGGATTTCTGCTGCGACTCATCGTGGCGATAAGGTACTAGTTGCACGTAACTGCCATAAGTCAGTGTATCATGCGATAACTATAAGGGGACTTGTACCAATCTATTGTTATCCACAACAGGTAGGTGAAATTATAGTAAACGGTGGAATTTTACTTCACGATATCGAAGAGGCGTTGATAAAACACAAAGATATCACCTTGGTAGTCATAACCTCACCGACCTATGAAGGGATTATATCGGATGTTAAGGCTATTTCTGAGGTGGTTCATAGGTATGGGGCTGTCTTATTGGTAGATGAAGCACACGGCGCACATCTTGGATTATATGAGGAACTTCCAAAAAGTGCAGTAAGTAAGGGAGCGGATATCATTATTCAGAGTCTTCATAAAACTCTGCCTGCCTTAACCCAGACAGCAGTTCTGCATTCTAATGCAACTCGGTTGAATGATAAAATAGAAAAATATCTGTCAATCTACCAGAGCAGCAGTCCCTCCTATTTATTGATGTCCGGGATCGATCGTTGTATCAGCATTTTAGAAGATAAGGGTAAGACACTGTTTGCAGCTTATTATCATGAACTGAAGGAATTTTATGAAGCAGCGAAAAGCTTGAGAAAGTTAAAGCTTCTCACTTCAGACTATATTGGATCATACGGAATTTATGATTTTGATCCGTCAAAATTAACAATTATAACAGCGAATACACAGCTCACAGGTCATGAATTACAGGCAATTCTTGAGGAAAAATATCATCTTGTTATGGAGATGGCGACACCTGATTATGTTCTTGGTATGACCAGTATCTGTGATACCAAGGAAGGCTTTCGTAGGCTTTTAACGGCACTTATGGAATTAGATAAGGAAAGTATACTAGCAGGAGGAATGAAAAGTAACGGTTTTGCAAATAAACCAAAGCCTTCTTTTGTTATGCTTCCGAGTGAAGTATTAGAATATGATCAAACAGAACAAATAGAGCTTAAAGATAGCTGCGGTAGGATTGCCGCGGCTTTCGTAAGTATGTATCCGCCGGGTACACCTATTTTGGTACAGGGTGAGAGAATAGATGGTGAGGTTCTTCGCTTTATAGATTGGATTAAGCAAAATAAAATTAATATTACCGGGCTTGGCGCAGAGGCCGATATAATTGAAGTGGTCTGTGAGCATCGGAAGAAGGATTAAGAAGTACAAAATAGAGGAAAGGATAACGAAATGTCCAGGATTTTTATAGTAATCGGTAAAAGCGCAACAGGAAAAGACACTATATATAAGAAGCTATTGGAAGAAAAGGATTTAAACTTAAGAACAGCGGTAATGTATACAACAAGACCCATCAGAAAGGCAGAGGAAAACGGGGTAGAATATATCTTTGTAGATGAGAATTCCTTAAAAGAGCTGAAAGAGCAGAATAAGGTGATCGAGCACCGTTCCTATCATACCGTTCATGGAATCTGGCATTACTTTACTGTTGATGATGATCAGATAAACTTAGAGGAAGCAGACTATCTAATGCTAGGAACCCTTGAGTCCTACGCTCAGATCCGTGAATACTTTGGAAAGGATAAAGTGGTACCAATCTATCTTGAGGTGGAGGACGGAGTAAGGCTTATGAGGGCAATCAAAAGAGAACAAAAGCAGGAACAGCCTAAGTACGCCGAGATGTGCCGACGTTATCTTGCGGATGAAGAGGATTTTTCGGAGGAGAAGCTTAATAATAACGGAATAGTAAAAAAATATCAGAACATGGATGTCAACGTATGTCTCTTTGAGATCAAGGAGGACATCAAAAATTTTACTGTAAAGTTTAACTAAGATATGATATACTTCGTGTATAAGTAAAGTCTGCATAAAGACAAAGCTGATACCCAAAAAATAAGATTGCTAAGTTAATAATAAAGCTTTAATGTGAGGACTCACTTAGCTTTGATAAAGTAATGTATCGATTTGATAATACACTTATCTGCTATCTAATGGAGGAAGAATATGGATATCAAGGTGAATCAAATGCAATCAATTAAACAGGTTGAACAGAAGGCACCAGTTCCCCAGACAGATGGATCTTTTAAATTTACACTTGTTTCTCATATTGAGGAGCAGGAATTACAGAACAGACTCAACGCCATGCTTGGAGAAATCTCAGCGCAGGGTAAGAAGATTGCAAAGCATATGGATGTTAAGGACATGAAGAAATACAGGGAATTAATTAAAGAATTTATGAATGAGATCGTAAACCGCTCCCATGTATTTAGCAGGGAGAACTTCCTTGACAAAAAGGGAAGACATAGAGTTTATGCAATGATAAAGCTGGTGGATAAAAATCTCGATGAGCTGGCAGCAGAGTTAATTAAGGATGAAACGGATCATTTGGCAATCTTAACCAGAATAGATGAGATCAGAGGGTTGCTGTTAGATATTTTAACATAAGCGTTAAGGTTAAAGATGAAAGGTACCGGTGAAAGATGCAGGATTTTGAACAGGTTATCGGACACGAAAATATAATACAGCATTTGCAGAATGCGATAATTTCTCATAAGGTTTCCCATGCTTATATTTTTCATGGTGAGGAAGGAATGGGTAAAAAGCTTCTTGCAACTGCTTTTGCAAAGACCCTACAATGCGAAGAAAAAGGAATTTTATCCTGTAACCGATGTAAATCTTGTATGCAGGCTTCTTCCAAAAATCATCCGGATATCATATGGGTGACACATGAGAAGTTAAGTATTGGAGTTGATGACATCCGATTGCAGGTTAATGCTGATATTCTAGTTAAGCCTTATAACAGCCCATATAAGATATATATCATAGCTGATGCGGATAAGCTGACAGAGCAGGCTCAGAATGCACTGCTAAAAACGATTGAAGAGCCGCCGGAATATGCGGTTATCCTTCTATTAACCACTAATTTGAACGTTCTGCTTCCCACTATTTTATCGCGCTGTGTACAACTAAGCTTAAAACCGGTGGACAAGCAGTCCATCAAGGAATTTCTTATGGTGCAGCATCATATTCCCGATTACATGGCGGAGGTTGCTGCCGCTTTTTCGGGCGGAAATGTTGGTAAGGCGATTAAATATGCCTCCTCCGAGGATTTTGAACAGCTTAAGGAAAATGTGCTTCATATTCTAAAATATATTGATGAGATGGAGCTTTATGAGGTGATCAGTGGATTAAAACAGCTTACGGCGGATAAAAATAATATCGAGGATTACATTGATCTCATGATTTTATGGTACAGGGATGTGCTTATGTTTAAAGCAACCATGGACCCTGACTTAATTTTATATAGAGAAGAGCTTTCATTTATTAAAAAACAGGCAAATATTAGAAGCTATGATGGCATAGAGAATATGATAAACGCGATGGAAAAGGCAAAAATAAGATTAAAGGCTAATGTGAACTTTGATATCGCAATAGAACTTATGTTACTTACAATAAAGGAGAACAGTAATGGTTAATGTAATAGGAGTAAGATTCCGCAGCGCTGGAAAAATATATTTTTTTGATCCTGCGGGTTACGATATTAAGCAAGGGGACAATGTCATCGTTGAAACCGCGAGAGGGATTGAGTATGGCCATGTGGTACTGGGTCCAAGGGATGTAGAAGACGATAAAATCATCCAGCCGTTAAAGCCGGTTATCCGTCAGGCTACGGAGGAGGATGATGCGATTGAGAGAAAAAATAAGGAGAAGGAAAAGGACGCTTTCAATATTTGCCTTGAAAAAATTCAAAAGCATGGACTCGAAATGAAATTGATTGACTCCGAATATACCTTTGATAATAATAAGGTTCTTTTCTATTTTACGGCTGATGGCAGAATTGACTTTAGAGAGCTTGTGAAGGATTTAGCTTCCGTATTTAAGACCCGTATAGAGCTTCGCCAGATTGGAGTACGAGACGAAACTAAAATTGTTGGAGGTATTGGCATATGCGGAAGGCCGCTTTGCTGCCATACACATTTATCAGAGTTTGCTCCCGTGTCGATCAAGATGGCGAAGGAGCAGAATCTATCTCTTAACCCTACTAAAATATCTGGAGTATGCGGAAGATTAATGTGCTGCCTTAAGAATGAAGAAGAGGCATATGAAGAGCTTAACTCAAAGCTACCGAATGTCGGAGATTTTGTAACGACAAAGGATAATTTAAAGGGTGAGGTTCAAAGTGTCAGTGTATTAAAGCAGCTTGTTAAAGTAATTGTTACGCTTGAGAATGATGAGAAGGAAGTCCGTGAATATAAAGTAGAGGATCTTAGATTCAAGCAGAAGAAGCGGAAGGAAAAAAGCTCACAAATCGATGATGAAGAATTAAGAGTACTGGAGCTTTTAGAGAGGAAGGAAGGGAAATCCCTGCTCGATGATGAATAAAGAAGACGACTTGGAGATTTTACTTAAACCCGGAGAACGGGTGGACGATCTTCATAGAAATCATTATAAAATTATTCAAAATACAAGTAAGTTTTGTTTTGGCATGGACGCTGTACTGCTTACCGGCTTTGTCAGAGTATTACCTGGAGAGTGCGCACTGGACCTTGGGACCGGAACAGGTATCATACCAATTCTCCTGGAAGCAAAGACTAAGGGAAAGCATTTTACCGGTCTAGAAATACAGGAAGAAAGTGCAGATATGGCTAAACGCAGTATTGCCATGAATAAACTTGAAGATAAAGTTGATATTGTAGTAGGAGATATCAAGGAAGCCTCGACTCTGTTTGGGTTGGCTTCCTTTGATGTTATTACGAGTAATCCACCTTATATGAACCATCAGCATGGTATTATCAATCCGGCTGAAGCGAAGGCGATTGCACGGCATGAGATATTATGTTCTCTTGAGGATGTTGTCCGGGAGACCGCTAGATTGTTAAAGCCAAATGGCAGATTCTATCTGGTACACCGTCCGTTTCGGCTTGTAGAGATTATGAAGACCTTAACAGAGCATAAGCTGGAACCAAAGCGGATGAAATTAGTATATCCTTATATTGACAAGGAACCGAATATGGTTTTACTGGAATGCATAAAGGGTGCAAAATCAATGATTAAAGTAGAAGCACCTTTGATTGTGTATAAGGAACCGAAGGTATATACAGATGAAATATATGATATCTACGGATATTAAGTCAAACCGGCATAACTTGCCTACTCTTTAAATTAGTATGTACGGGCCCAACTTTATGGCCTTTTATTAAATCGAAAGAAAGGACTGAACTTTTGATGTCCGGAAATTTATACTTATGTGCCACACCCATCGGCAATCTGGAGGATATTACATTACGAGTTATTAGAACCTTAAAAGAAGTAGACTTAATTGCAGCGGAGGACACCAGGCATAGTATTAAGCTCTTGAATCATTTTGAGATAAAAACACCGATGACCAGTTATCATGAATTTAATAAGGTAGATAAAGCAAAGTATCTGGTGGAACAGTTGTTGGCAGGTCAAAATATAGCTCTGATTACAGATGCCGGAACGCCAGGTATTTCCGATCCGGGAGAGGAACTAGTAAAACAGGCTTATGCAGCAGGGATTACTGTGACATCCCTGCCGGGTGCTTGTGCGGCAATTACAGCACTTACACTGTCAGGACTATCTACAAGGCGTTTTTGCTTTGAGGCTTTTCTGCCTCCGGATAAGAAGGATAGGCAGAGGATCTTAAATGAGATCAAGGAAGAGACAAGAACCATCATCCTATATGAAGCACCGCACAGATTAAGTAAAACCTTAAAAGAGCTTCTTGACGTATTAGGTAACAGAGATTTGGCAGTTATTAAGGAACTAACCAAGAAGCATGAGACGATCTGGCAGACCACACTAATCGAAGCGTCAGATACTTTTAGCAATCAGGAACCGAAGGGGGAATACGTTCTTGCAATAGAGGGTAAATCCTTTCAGGAGCTTGAGGAAGAGATAAAAGAGCAATGGGGAGCGATGGCATTAGAGGAACATATGAATATCTACTTAAATAAGGGTATGAATAAAAAGGAGGCTATGAAAGCCGTTGCAAAGGATAGAGGCTTAAGCAAACGGGATATCTATCAGGTGCTTATGAAAGAAGAGCAATCGGAGAATGAATAGCTGTCTTTTGGAGGTGAAAGCATGTTATTAAAAGCATTTCGCACAAAAGAGAGAAAAGTAACCGCATTCATACTGGGGTTAATACTAATTGTAATAGGAGTATTTTTATTTACAAATTACTCAGGCAATAGAAAATTTATCGAACAGGCGGTCATGGCCGAGAATTACCTTGAAGCAGGTAACTACCGGGAGGCAGTGGATGCTTATCAAAAGGCCATGTCTATGAAAAAGACTACTCAACAAAATCTTGCAATCGGATTAGCAGACGCCTATGTTGGATTAAATGAGTATGATATGGCGTTAGAGGCCTTGCGTTCCTGTTATCAGAAAGCTTCCGGTGTCAAGGTAAAAGAAAAAATTGAGGAAGTGACATCAAAGAAGACAGAATATGAATATCTTCAGGCAGCAACACGAGCTGAGGTTTACTTTTCTAATAAAGAATATGACAAAGCGATCACCGAATATGAGAAGGCGAAGTTAATAAAAAGTAAGAAGGCAACCTCATATCAAAGAATAGCAGAAGCATATATGGAAATTGATGAATACGAGAAGGCCAGAGAAGAGATTTTAGAGGGCCAGGAGCTCACTCAGGATGAGAGCCTAGACAAAATTCTTGTAATAATAAACACTCATCTGATTAAGGAGAAATACGATAAATTGATTAGTCAGGCTGAAGAATATATTAATCAGGAGAATTATAAGGATGGAATTACACAATATGAAGCTGCTATAGCACTTCTTCCAGAGGAAGATTTAGCGTATATCGGTTTAGTAAATGTGTATTTAGCAAGAAAAGAGTATAATAGAGCAGTTCTTTTACTACAGTCAGTAATAGATCAGGTGGATAGCGATGAGCTTAGTGAATTGTTGAATAAAGCTACTAAGCTGAAAACCGGCAAAGCCAGATAAATTTAGGAAAATAAAAACAGCCTGTCAAATATGACCGGCTGTTTTTGCTTAGTATGTAAATTATTCGATAATGCCTGCAAGCTTAGCAAGTTCTACGATTGTATCTTTAGAGATCTTCTTGCCTTGATATTCCAGTAAATTATCTTTGCTGCCGCTGAAAATATCAGTAGGCTCGTACTTCTGAAGAATAATTCTTCCTTCGTCTACAAAAATCTCCAATGGGTCTCTTTCACTAACATCCAAAGTTCTTCTTAATTCGATGGGAAGAGTAATTCTTCCTAATTCATCAAGTCTTCTTACAATACCAGTACTTTTCATGGTAGTCCTCCTTTTTCAATTGTATTGGGGAATAAAATAGAATAAGTAATACATTGGGATAAAACAAATTAAAAATTACTTACATAATTTGTATATAACCCTAAATAAGATATCATAGGTTTTTTTTAATGTCAACTGAATTAATTGTCAAAAGATAGCACAATTTAAACAATAAATGTAAATAGGACACATATAATACCAAAAAGGGCGGAAATTAGGAATTAATGGAATTTTTATGTGTATTTGCTTGTAATAAGTACATAAAAGTTACTTACAATTGTCATAAAAAATTGTTTCAATCGTATAATGTTTCAAAGAAGCATAACATGCCTGCTCTATGAATTAATGAATAATGCGAGGTGCTTTTATGTTAAATTACCTTTGGGGATTTATGATTGTACTTGGAGTTACGATTGGAGTAATAAGTGGAAACATAGGAGATATTAGTAAAGCTACTATTAATTCATCAAAAGAGGCAGTTACGCTTTGTATTACTATGCTTGGGATTATGGCAATGTGGACAGGGATCATGCAGGTGGCTAAAAGTTGCGGTCTGGTAGCAGCGTTTACAAAAAAACTAAGACCTATTATTCGATTCTTGTATCCGGATATTCCCAAAGAGCATATTGTTAATGAACATATAGCTTCTAATATGATTGCTAATATACTTGGTCTTGGATGGGCGGCTACTCCTATGGGCTTAATGGCCATGAAGGAATTAAAGGAGTTAAATCATAACTCCGAAGTAGCAAGCTGTGATATGTGTACACTTCTTATAGTAAATATCTCCTCGCTTCAATTAATACCAGTCAATATTATTGCCTACAGGAGCCAGTACGGTTCGGTCAATCCGGCTGAGATACTGGCAGCAGGACTAGTCGCAACTATTTGTTCTACAATTATCGGTATTACCTTCTCAGTTATTATGCGTAAGAGCTGCAGTAGGAGGGATAAATAACTCCTATTATTTTGTCAAAAAAGCTTCACTTTAATATAATCAGCCTTTCCTTTGAATTAGTTTGCGCCGAGGAATACGCAGGCACAAACTTCTAGGTGTGAATTGTTCTTTCAACAATTCACATTAATATGTAAAAAAATTAATGTATATAATGTGAAAAAGCATCTGTTTTATTAGCGATATATCTATAGTAGATTTATATCGTAGGTTAAACAACAAGCCTAACGTTAAAGCTAATAGACAGGGAGGATATTAATAATGAAGAAGACTTTTAAAGCAATTCTTACAGTTTTTAGTGCAGTTGCACTTGCGATTACGGCAATTCCGTCCGGCGCTAAAGCAGCTGTAGCTGATAACACAGCTTTCCTTGCATTTGCAGATTCCGCATGGACATATCAGTGGTGGGGTGAAGAAGTAGATACTGGCGTTACCGGTGTAAACGCTGAAGTTACAGGCGTAGGTACCTATACCGTATCTCTTGATTTTACAGGTACAAAGGATGGTAAAGCAAGTGGCATCGCTTTCACTGCTCCGATGATTGAAAAAGGAGAACAGAATTTTCCGGGATACATTATTCAGATTGATGCAGTTGAGGTAAATGGTAAAGATATCGCTTTAACTGGTAAGACTTATACAAGCTGTGATAACGACGGAAAGTTACAGATGAGAACCAATCTATATAATACATGGGTACCTGCAGGGAAAGAAAGCGATCCTGTAAACAACCCCCGTACAATAGACGGGTCCTTTGATGGTGTTTCTGCAGCTGTTGTTAATCCGGATGATTTTGCTTCCGTAGAGACTTATTCTGTTACATTTACTTTAATCGATCCTAATGCAGCAGCTACAGATACATCAGACGACGCTGCAGCTGCTGATGATAAAGCAGCCACTGACGACACAGCAGCAACAGCTGCGACAGCCGCTCCTAAGACTGGTGTAGCTACATTAGGTGTTGTTTATGGTTTAGGTGCGCTTGCTACTGGTGCAGCAGCTTTAAGAAAGAAATCAAAATAACATAACATATCTGCCTTTGAACATATTAATTATTAATAGGCTGCCATTGTGAAACGCGCTCCAAATGTTAGACAAATCAATTGACATTTGCTGCACTACACCATGGCAGCTCTTATTATGTATTATTAATCCCTTAAATGTCATTTGGGTTCATAGCCTTATACACGAGTAATGAAATATGAGTGTAAGCACATTTGTTGCAAACTAATTCAAAGGATAGGCATGTTATGTGAGTATGTAAAAATTTTATTGTATAAAATGTGAATAAGGCAATGTTTATTTATAAAACTTATTATAGTAAATTTGTTATGTAGGTAGAAAAAATTTAGCCTGTTCAGGCAAATATTTCAGGGAGGATAATAAGAGTGAATAAAAGAACGAAATCAATTATAACAATTGTATTTGCAATTGCAATGCTAATTGGTATGATGCCTGTAAGCGCATTTGCGTCCGCAGCGAATTCCACACCGACGGCAGCGCTAGAGGCAACTGATACATCTACAGCTACGGCAGAAGCAACAATAGCACCTACTATTGCAGCCACGGATGCAGCTGTTGCAACAGAATGGACGGCAATGTTAATGTATTCCGCAGCTAAGCCGGATGATAAGTCCTGGCAGATTTATAAGCCCGAAGAGAAGGGTGCAAAAAACACAGCAAAATTCGTCGGTGATGGTGTATATGAGGTATCCATAAAGGGGTCGGATATCGGTGCTACTGCAGAACCTGAGACAGCGCAGGTACTTATAGTAGATATTCTTGATTTTGCTAAAGTAATGAAGGATGCCGGTAAAAAAATCAATAATTATACAGATGATGCTGCATCACATGATATAACAAAGCATTATCAGGAAACAGACTTAAAAATTGATGTAGAAGTGTATGTAGACGGAAAAGAGATTCCCTGCAAGAGTAAATATAACTATGGTAATATAGAAGATCAGGGTGGTAATTTTCGTATTGAGCTTTACAATGAATGGGGCTTACATAACGCATGTGTAAAGGATAACCCTCCGGTTAATCCAGAAGCAATCCTGCCAAAGGATGAAATCAAGGTAGTATTCTCCATCGCTGGCACAGGCTATAATACAGAGGCGGGTGCAAAACAAATAGCTGATTATGAGGCCTCTCAGGTTACACCAACAGTAGCAGCGGCTCCTACAGCAGCCGCAGCTAAGGAGGTATCTTCCGAGGCTGCTTCTACTGATACAGCCTCCGAGGACAGCAATAACACAGGTATTATCATAGGTGTTGCTGCAGCCGCAGCAGTAGTGTTAATTATTGTTATTGCAATAGTATTAAGAAAAAGAAAGTAGTTATAAAGAGAATATAGTATTTATATACGGGGACGAGGCAGGAGCTTCGTCCTCTTATTATATACAGGATGTTAAGCACATAATATCATAACCTGCTTGCCCCTTAAATTAGTTTATGCCAGGTGTGCTTGTACACTTTGGTTAGGTAGCAATGTGTGATTGTTAACCATAAGAGAATACTATATAATGTTTAAGTAAAAATGAGTATCATCATATGCTTATATCATATAACAATCCGGAAGATAGAATAGACTGCGATAATATCAAACACCTGATTATAGGCAATTGTGAAACACAACAACTGCTGGTATTGTATACACAGTAGATACTATTCCGAATCGGAAGTTAAGCAGAGCGTTGGAGCGAAGGAATAGTAGCTGCTGCGTTACAATTAAGTAAACTATAGGGTTTCGCAATTATCTGATTTTACTTAAGGAAGCAGAAGGGAGCTGAAGCATGAAATATCTGTCTAAGAAAATTCAAGAGCAATTAAGCGGCTTAAAGCTGCGCAAGCAGCTGAATATTATATATTTATTAGGCTTTCTTATTCCTATAGCATGTATAGGAACCTTTTTGGTGATTAATACATCGCGCCTGCTTTTTCAGTATCATAAAGATTTGAGCGAAGCAAATAATTATCGTGTAAGGACAATTTTATTTGAAATTACGAATCAAGTTTATACCTTATCAGAGGATATTGTATTAAATGATGAACTTCAGGCGTTGTTATCCGGTAACTATAAGAAGGAGGAGGATTTTAAAAGCAAAGCATCAAAATACAATAAACTCAACGATTATATGGAGATTTATTCAGAGTTAAAAAATATAGAAATATATGTAGATAACCCCAGTATTTATGAATATGGACACATCAAAAAAGTCGATAAAAACATTAAAAAAGCAGATTGGTATCAAAAAGCAACTAATCAATCAAGTGTTTTTTGGGAAGCTGCTCGTTATAATGCTCACAATATTAATTATTATAACCTTTGCCTGGTTAGAAAAATTCACCTAATCGAATCTAACTGTAATGCGGTACTCAAAATAAGTATAGATGAGAATTATTTAAGAAGCCAATTAAATTCCGGGGACTATGAAATTCTAACCTTTGTGGATAATGGGGGTGTTTTCTTTTGTACAGATCGTCAGTGGTATGATAAATCAGATTATATTCACATAAATTATGATGAAAATTATTATCGTTATGTGGGGCAGATTATGGTACAGGATGAGAAATATCTAGCCTCTGTAACATCACTTCAGCTATATCAGACAGACAATCGTATTTACATATGTAATATGGATCATTCGGCCTATGATAATACATATAAGATTATAAGCCTTTGTCTATTAATTATTCTGATTGCAACAATCGTACCATTTTTTTTAATCAGATTTTTTACTGCACATTTTTCCAACAGAGTGGATACTTTGCGGGGGGCTATGCATAAGGCAAGTAATGAAGAATATGATGTTCCGGCTAAATTAATGGGTGAAGATGAAATCTCTCAGGCTTTTGCGGACCTTCAGAGAATGGTTGCGAAGATTAAGGATAAGGATGCAAAGATGTATGAGGCCAGAATTAATGCACAGAGGCTTGAAAATGCCCAACAAAGGGTAGAAATGGATGTACTCGCAAGTCAGATTAACCCTCACTTTCTTTATAATACGCTGGAAACGATTCGTATGAAGGCTTTTAAAGCCGGTGACAGGGATGTTGCAACCGCAATTAAGCTGTTAGGAAAATCTATGCGTTATGTTCTTGGGAATACGGGTACCTCTTCCACAACGTTAAAGAAAGAATTAGATTATATTGAAACCTATCTACAGATACAAAAGCTTCGTTTTAATGATCGGGTTAATTATACCATAACCGTTGAAGGAGGTTTAGATACAGAAGAAATTGATATCTTACCCCTGCTTATACAGCCAATCATTGAAAATGCCATTGCACACGGGCTGGAAGAGACAGAAAGTAACGGACAGATTAGGATCGAGGTTTATACCAAAAAGAAAGAGATACTGCATATTGATGTTTCGGATAACGGATGTGGAATGAGTAAAGAAATGCTGATGGCTTTAAGAGAAAAAATTGATACACCCCATCTTAATATCAGCCGGAATATTGGTCTATATAATATCAATCAAAGAATACGCCTTTGCTATGGGGCTGAATACGGAATAATGATTGATAGTGATATTGGGATGGGAACGAAGGTCGCTTTGGTGCTGCCACTTAAAATAAATTTTGATACAGCTTTATAATCATAATTCTGTAACCCTTTAACTTCTCAATCTTATATAAAACAGATAAAAATTATTACGCTTATGCGCGTTCTTGGGCATAAGCGTTTTTTAGCGCCTTTTTATGTTCTTTTTATTAGTTTGTGCCAAGGAAGACGCGGGCACAAGCTTCCAAATGTGAATTATGCTTTTCAATAATTAACACTAATAAGATAAAATTTATGTTTAGGTTAAGGATTAGGTTAAAGCAAAAAAGTACTGTATTTTATGTAAAGTAATGATGGTAGCGGTGAAATTTTGCGGTGTGTATAATGATTAGCGTAAAGAATTGTCAATGGACTAGGAGGAAAGTTATGCATACGGAGAAAGTTGTAAAATCAACGAAAGAGAGAATGACGGGTGTCATTTACATAGTATATCGCTTTGTTATTGTACTTACGTTGGTCAGTTTATTTATTCCGGGTATCAATCCCGCAAAGATATGTGGTTTGGTGAATGAAAATATGTCCCTGTTTACTTCAGCCGTATCCTACTCTGCGCTTACAGAGAACACCATAAGAGCAGTGATGAGAGGCTGGATAGAGAGCGGAAGCTTTACGATACTTTATATTTCAAGTATGATAACCTGCCTCGGCTGTTTAGGTGCCGGAGCCAGTGGTTGTATGTCTTTAGGTTCTCTTAAGCTCAGAAGGTTAGGTAACCGTTTAGCAATAATCGGTTCTATGATCAGCTTCTTCGGATTTGGAGGTATTATTTTAGCATATAGCCAGATTTTAGAGACAACGAACAGGAATAAGGTAATGCCTGATTTTCCGTTGGGCTATTTTATTATAGCGGGTTTCATTCTTTGCGTTTTAATTTTATCGGTTGTCCTTTTAATTCAACAGCCTAGGCCCGGTGTTAAGGACGTAATAGAGCTTCAGCAAAAATATAAGCTATTTCTATTAATTCTACCCTTTATCGTATTAACCTTTTTGTTTTCCTACTTAACGTTGTGGGGCTGGAGATATGCCTTCTTTGACTATAAAGCAGGTACTAAGATCACAATGAATAAATTTGTAGGATTTAAATGGTTTACCTATCTATTTCAAAATGCAGCTACCAGAGACGACATTCGAAGAGTAATGATTAATACCTTTGCGATGAGCGGTTTGGGTCTGGCCTTCAGCTGGGTTCCAATGGTTTTTGCTATTTTCCTGTGTGAGATTAAGAATCTGCGGATCCGTCGTCTGGTACAAACCTTAACTACCATCCCGAACTTTATCAGCTGGGTATTAATCTATTCGGTTGCCTGTGTAATTTTCTCATCAGATGGCTTAATCAGTAACTTAATTGTTGCGAACGGAGGAGAGCAGATTAACTTCTTAATGTCCAGCGAGCATATCTGGATAAAGATGTTTGCTTGGGGTATGTGGAAGGGTTTAGGCTGGAGCGCGATTATATATATAGCAGGTATATCGGGTATTGACCAGCAGCTTTACGAAGCAGCAACAGTGGATGGAGCAGGACGCTTTCAGAGAATGTGGAATGTTACGGTACCGGGCTTAGTTCCTACCTTTATCGTGCTTTTTGTTATGTCGATTGCAGGAATTTTAAGTAATGGACTTGACCAGTATCTGGTATTTAAAAATGCAAGTAATATGGGACCAATCGAGGTGCTTGATTTATATGTATATCAGATTGGTATTAATGATGGTAAGATTCCTCTTTCCACTGTAGTAGGTATGTGTAAATCAATTATTAGCATAGTATTGTTATTCGGAGCGAACAGGGTATCGAAGATAATACGAGGCAGCAGTATCATATAGGAGGCGTTATTATGGCAGAAAGATCGATTAAATTAAATAAAAAGGATAAATACGCACCATCGGCACCGAAGTACCGCACGCGTTTTGGAGATGTGATTTTCGATTTATTTAACCATATATTTTTTATTGTATTTGCTTTGACCTGTATTTTTCCATTTTACTATCTTTTTATTAATACAATTAGTGATAATAAGCTGGTACGCGCAGGTCAGATCTCCTTTATTCCAAAGGGGCTACATATCAGTAATTACATAGGACTCACCGCAGTTCCTGAACTGGGGCCATCCTTTCAGGTCTCAATCTTAAGGACGCTTCTTGGAACCGTATTAATGGTTGCAGCCTCTGGGTTAGTTGGCTTTCTTGTAACCAAGCAGGAGATGTGGGGACGTAAGATCTGGTATCGATTTATTATAATCACGATGTATTTTAACGCAGGATTGGTACCGTGGTATTTGAATATGTCCATGCTTGGATTAACGGATAATTTTATGGGCTATATCATTCCCGGTATCGTGGCGCCTTATAATATCATCCTGGTGAAGACCTATATTGAATCGATTCCGGCGGAGCTAGAGGAAAGTGCCTATATAGATGGTGCAACCTACATGACCGTATTCCGTAAAATAATCTGGCCGCTAAGTAAGCCAATTCTTGCAACAATTGCAATCTTTGGCGCGGTAAATCAATGGAACTCATTGCAGGATTCATTAATCCTTATGCAGAATAAGGCGGAGCTGCATACGCTGCAGCACACGCTGTATAACTATCTGACGCAGGCAACGAATTTAGAAGCGGTGATGAAGGAAGGATTATCTACGATACAGCAGCAGGAATTATTAGATTCCAAGATTACAAAATGGACGGTCTCCATGGTTACGGTGCTTCCGATTTTATTTGTTTATCCATTTATGCAAAGGTATTTTGAATCAGGAATTATGTTAGGAGCAGTAAAGGGTTAAGTTTAGGTGTTTAACTGCAGGAGATCTGCGGTTGTAATAAACGCAGCAAGAAAATGAATTATCTTGCTAAGATCAAAAAGGAGGAGATTATAAATGAAAAAGACTAAGAAAGCAATAGCATTATTTTTAGTCGCAGCGCTTGCTTTATCTACGGTATCATTTGCAGGCTGCAGTAAGAAAAAACAGGAAACAATTACGCTAGATGTTTATTCCCAAAGAGCAAACTATTCGGGCGAGCAGATCGGTTGGTTTGGTAAGGTAATGCTTGATAAGTTCAATGTGAAGCTTAATATTATTAACGATGCGGATGACAGTACCTTTACGACCCGTATGGAAGCCGGTGACCTAGGTGATGTTGTAATATTTGGCAGCGATGCGGATAAATATCCGGACGCTGTAAAGAACGGAATGCTGTTTGATTGGAATGAAGATGATTTATTATCAGACTGTGGTCCATATATAAAAGAACATATGCAAAAAGCACTTGAGAAAAATGTTAGCATTAATGAGGACGGAAAGCTGCACGGCTTCGGCTATCAGGTTGCAACCTCCCCAGAAGATCATGCGTCTTACATCTACCATCCAGATATCCGTTGGGATCTTTATAAACAGCTCGGTTATCCAAAAGTAGGTACGGTAGAGGATTTTGTGGATGTGTTAGCGCAGATGAAGGAGATCTGTCCAACCTCTGATTCCGGGAAAGAGACCTATGGTGTGTCCATGTTTGATGACTGGGACGGCGATAGTGTAATGATGGTTAAATCTACAGCCGCATTATATGGCTTTGAGGAGTTGGGAATTGGTCTTTATGATGTCAATACACAGACCTGGCAGGGTAACCTTGATGACGGCAGCATGTATTTAAGATTTTTGAAGTTCTATAATGATTTATATCAGAAGGATCTATTAGATCCGGATTCCATGACACAAAAATACGATGGCTGTAATGAAGATTATATGACGGGTGGTGCACTATTTAACATCTTCAGCTTTATTGCTTCCGCGGCCTATAATACAGATGAACACTTAAAAGAAGGTAAGGCAATGTATACCTGCCCGGTTGAGGATCAGAATACACTGGTTAACGGATTAAATGTTTACGGAAGTAACAGCATCTGGACAATTGGTGCATCTACACAGTATCCTGAATTATGTATGGAAATCATTAACTGGCTGGCTACTCCTGAAGGTAAGATGGTTTCCCAATATGGACCTCAGGGTCTTTGCTGGGATTATGATGATAATAAGAAGATTACATTAACAGATCTTGGTATTCGATGCAGAAATGATAAGGATACACAGATGGAGGGTGATTATACCGGTACTTTTTCTGATGGTTCTAGCCAGATGAACTGTATTACCTGGAGTGATGATGCTTCAAATCCTGACTCCAATGGCGAGACCTATAATTATCTGAACTGGGAGAGCTATAATCAGACGCTGAATTCTGATATTAAGAATGACTGGAGAACCTGGAGCGGCTTCACAACAGAGGATCAGTTCTTAGATTCACGAAAGCATTCTGTAGCAGTTGGAACACCTTGGACGCAGGAACCCAGAAGTGAAGAGTTAGATGTTATCTGGAAGCAGGTTACTAAGTGTATAAAGGATTATAGCTGGAAGGCAATCTATGCTAAGAATAACGATGAGTTTAATACCATCGTTGCTGAGATGGTAAAGAAGGCAAATGATTATGGTTATGATAAATGCTGTGAATTTATGCTAGATCAGGCAGCGAAGAGAAAAAAAGCGGAAGACGCAGTATTAGATAAATAGTATATAAAAAACATACAGTTGATGTGTTTCGTATTTGTCTAGAGTATAACATTCTATTAAAGGGAAAAATCATAGGTTATAAAGGAGTGGCTTCCGATAAAAGGTCAGCCTCTAAAGTAAGAGAAGGAGAAAGCAGCATGGGAATATTCAGTACAGAGAGTGCATTCTATAAATTTATTTCTCGCCTTTGGGATGTAATCGTTCTCAATTTTATGTGGTTACTGTTCAGCTTGCCTATAGTTACAATCGGAGCTTCTACAGTGGCAGCCTTTACAGTTGCTCTTAAGATGGTGGATGATGAAGAAGGATACATAGCAAAATCCTTTTTGAAGGCCTTTAAGGACAATATAAAGCAAGGAATTATTCTCGGGCTGATTACTCTTGCTGCTGCATATATGGTATATCTAAACTTCGAGTTATTTTATGCTGTAGAAGCAAATCCTCTGCCACTATTAATGATGGCTATTATCGCTTTGGTAGTATTTATATTTTCTTTGCTATATGCATATCCACTAGTAGCAAGATATGAGAATTCTTTAGTAAAGAGTTTAAAGAATTCCTTTGATATCAGTGTAAGGTATATAGTAAGAACCTTGATTTTGATATTTATCATAGCCCTAGAGCTATTTTTGATTTGTTTTAATACAACAACGATGCTAGTGGGGCTCATGATCGGGCCGGCCTTTATTATTTTTACAATTGCAGCGTTTGCGAAACGAGTTTTTCAAAAAATTGAGAAAGAGCAAATGGAGCAGTAGATTTATAGAAGGGGAAAGCTTTGATGTAATATTAAGTTAAGCTAGTTCCTGATAGAACACTATTGGTGAATATAGAATAAGGAAAGCGTGCATCTGTTTTAAATATATCTCATGAAGTGTAGGTTGAAAAATCAAAGATTTTTCAATCGGCAAATTTGTGCACTGCCCAAATTCGCAGGTTTTGACGGCAGATGGACATTAATTTGATTTTGAGATATGTTTAAAACAGATGCACGCTTTTTGATTACTATTCTGAATTTTTTCTGAATTCGGCAGGGCTGACGCCCACATACTTTTTAAATTTCTTATGAAAATAGTCTACATTCTTATAACCGATTACTTCGGATATCTCATATACCTTTAGCTTATTTTCAAGCAACAGCTCCTTAGAGTGATTGATACGGATATAATCAACGTAGGAATTGAAATTAACACCGACTGTTTTACTGAAGATTTTGCCAAGATAGGCACTGTTATAGCCGAATAGGGGGGCAATAGATTCAAGCTTAATATTATTCTGGTAATTATGGTCTATGTAATAAATAATATCATCGAGGATACTGTCTCTGGAGGAATTGCCGGTGGCATTCATAATCATTTCAAACTGCTCTGAGAAATACCTGATAATTTCGTATAAATAGTATTTCTTCTCAATCAAATCGATAATAGCAGAATTTGTTGGAAAGGGAATAGCGATCTTATTATAGATATGGTTTAACTTCTCTTTAATCTGTAAATATAAATCAACTAAGAACAGTTTGATTTCTGCTATACTATCCTTAACATTATAAAGATATTCGTTCAGCGAAAATAAGGTCTCTGCCACCTTCTTACGGTTAAAGGTCTGAAGGTGATCAGTCAGCTGGGAAGCATAATCGCGCATGCTTTCAGGAGTGAGAGTCCTTGCTTTTACATGCATATTGGGAAGCTCTTCAAAACCTAAGGTATGCTGACCCTGTATGCAGAAAAATCTTCGATTAATTAATAATAGAGCATCCTGATAGGATAAATGGATATCCAAAAAGAGGTTAATCGGTTTACCATAAGCAATAAATAAAGAATCAAGAGGGCTTCCCTTTTGTGGGGGATTTTTTTCGTAGTGGGTAATAAAATCTTGAAACTTTTTCAATGCGAAATCACCCTTTAATAAGATGACATCCAACTGAGCTAGCTTAATATATTCAAAAGTTTGATTGCCCTTATTGGTAATCTTAAGCAGGTCTGCGAAGTTGTATGCTGAATCTGCTATTTTTCGGTTGAAGTTTTCATAGATTACTACCTGATAATAGTCGGCATCTAAATTCAACTGTTTGATATCTGCTAAGGTTAGTGTGCTGCTATCCTCGGAGGCGGTACCGGTAAGCAGCTCCTGAAGGATTACATTTTTCGCACGCAGCTTATAATGATTTACATATTTGTCATTGAGATTTTCCTGATCAAGAAGGTTTTTCACATTGATCAAGGACTGCAGCAATTCATCTTCATCAATCGGCTTAGTTAAATAATAATCAACACCATACCGGATGGCTGTCTGGGCATAACCAAAATCAGAATAACCGCTTAGTAATATACATTTCCCTGTATATCCCTGTTCTCTGGCAGCTACAACTACATCAATACCGTGCATTTTAGGCATTTTAATATCAAGTAAAACCAGACTTGGCTGCTTAGAAAGTATTTCTGAAAGCGCATCACTTCCGTTACCTGCTTCACCGCATATTAAAAAGCCTATATCCTCCCAATCAACGATACATTTTAGACCTTCTCTGATGGATTCTTCATCGTCTGCTATAAATACTGTATACATGGAACACCTCTCATCCTTATTATACTATGGTAACCCCTCCATAGATAATCACTATCCGGTTTGCAAAGCTTTTCGAAGTGTTTTTGCTTATAGCAGGGAATAAGCTTCGCTGATATCGGATCATATTATATTGATATATAAGTAGATTTTATCTTATGCTAAAGTATATTCAAGCTTTCTTTCTATTAAGCTTAATCATAGGTAATTGCGAAACTCATTAATTGTAAGTATCTATTGTGTATACGATTAACAAAACTATATTGTTTCGCAATTACCTAAAGCTTAATCTGTTTGAAGCTTGATTACAACAGGTAAAGTACTTCTTACGGAAGCGGTTTGAAAGCTTAAACCATTCGTATCCTTCTGCCATACGATCTTTTCTCGAAAGCCGAGTATTGATACACTGCGGATAATCCCATGAAATTTTGGTGTATTAGAATCGTTACTATCAGCGAGTGATTTTATACATATCTTACCATCCTCCGGATACTTTAAAATAATGGCATAGATATGTCCGTTTGCTGCGGTAAAGCGGATATCCTGGGAGGTATACCCGTTCTGGTTTCCTTCTGAGAATTTACCCTCTGCATCCTTAGTTGGGCCTTCCCCAAAGCTTCTCCAAGGTCTTGAGTGATAAATAGCTTCTCCGTTCACAGATAACCAACTGCCGATGTCCTTAAGAATCTGCTCATCCATATCCGGTATGGAACCATCAGCCTTCGGGCAGATATTAAGCAGGAGATTACCATTCTTACTGACCACGTCGATTAAGTAACATATAATATCATAGCTGGACTTATAATCCAGAGTTGTTGTATAGCACCAGGAATTATTCGCAACAGAGGTGTCTGTCTGCCAGTGGAAGGGCTGTGTAGTAGCAAATTTACCACGTTCCATATCTACGATACCGCTTCCAAAGGCCATCGCATCATGCTTATAGCAGATGGCAGCAGGAAAGCCCCATTGTACGCCTCTGTTATAATAATAGGCTGCGATTTTTTGCAGATGCTTCTTGTAGCCCTCATGCTGAATCCACCAGTCAAAGTACAACAGCCTTGGCTGGTATTTATCGATTATTTCACAGGTTCGTATTAGCCAGTCATCAAGAAACTCCTCGGTAGGATAGGGCGTAGCATAAAGATCCTCCTGACCAGGCTGCTCCTGTAAGGAAGGCCAGTAAAAATCACCGCGCTTAAGCGGTTCCTTAATATCACTATCAAAATCCTTGCCGTTACCCATAAACCAAAGATGCTCGGCACGGTGGGAGGAGGTGCAGAAGGCTAGGCCCTCTTCTTCGAAAGCAGCCTTTAATTCCCCTAAGACATCTCTTTTCGGGCCCATCTTAACGCTGTTATAATCCGATATATCACTGTCATACATCTGAAAGCCTTCATGGTGCTCGGCAACCGGAAATACATATTTTGCACCGGACTGCTTAATCAGGGAAGACCACTCCTTAGGATTGAATTTCTCTGCGGTAAACATGGGAATAAAATCTTTATAACCAAAATCCTTATGCGGTCCATAGGTTGCGATATGATGCTCATATTCCGGAGTCCCCTGTATGTACATATTTCTTGAATACCATTCGTTATTGAAAGCCGGAATACTGTAAAGCCCCCAATGAAGAAATATACCGAATTTTGCAGCTTCAAACCATTTTGGCATCTCAAATTGTGACAGCGATTCCCAATTGTCCTGATAAGGACCTTGTGTTATTACTTCCTGAATTTTTTTTAGTTTATTTTGCATAGATACCTCCCATACCTGTCCTTTGCGTTAGTTTGTGCCCAAAAGGCATTAATTTGTTGCCACTGCGGCAGCTTCCTTTCGAGCTTTATCCTGTTCCTTGGCGTTCTTTAAATCCTCGGCATAAACCTTATCGTAGCCAAAGGCCTGTAGTTTATTAAGCATTTCATCATATAAGGCGTTATAGTTTTCATTATTCTTAGCAAAAATCATATTCCAGGAATAGTCTACAATAACAGAACGGCATTGACTCCTCATTGTAGTAATGTCAGAGGTTGTTGTCGGAGTTATGTAATCATTACCGGGAGCTACGATGATTTGATTGTTTTCCTCAAGGTATTTACGGGTTGAGCTTACATCTGTATTAAGATGCGTCCTCCAGTCAACATCCAGTGGGGTATTATCCATTGTAAGATAAGAATCCCACAGGTTATAATAATACGGATAACCCTTAGGGTCTAAGTCGTTTTGTGAGATTATCTTTAAATTAAGCTGTGAGACACCATCCAGCCAGGTTCCGCCGCCCCATTCCTCAGGAACTCTGGTATTGCTCTCAAGTAAAGCCTTCTTGCCAAATTCCGTTAGATACGGTCCACTCTCACCCATCTCCCAGGTAAGACCCTTTGGGCCGGCTGTTCCGTTAGAGGGTTGTGCACAGGCAATCTGTATGCCCTCAGGTGAATATAACCAATCTATAAAATCAGCCATACGCTGCGGGTCCTTAGCCTGTGGACCAATACCGATTACAGTTTTCTGATTTCCTTTTTTATTACAGCCATAAGAGAAGATCTGCATATCATCAATTGGTGCTAACATATAACCTTTTCCGACGGATTTGTGTTCCGAGGTATTATATTCAGACTGACAAAGCCAAGGCCAAGGGGAATAAAGAATGGAACCGTCCCTATATTTTTCAGACAATTCCTGATAGGTTTGCGTAGAGGAATCCGGGTCGACAAGCCCCAGCTGATTCGCGTTATAATATAGTCTAATATTCCTCATATACAAGGAATCAGCATCAATTATGCTCTGATAATCAGAACCATCTGCTTTTGCTAGAACAAAACCTAATTCATCGTAGCCGTAAAAGCAGGCTGGCTGTTTTGCAGCGTTCATCAGATTAGCGTCCCAATCCTTAAAAAAGGAAAAGCCATAAGTTTTATTTCCCGATTCCGTATTAGGCAGGGCTTGTTGCATTTGATCAAGTACGGGTAATAAATCCTCTAAGGTTGACATTTTCGGATATCCGACAGAGCCGTATATATCCCAGCGTAGATATGGACCAAACGTTAATTCCAGTCCCTCACTGGGCTGCGTTGCTGATAAGGTGGAGATTTCGGAAGGGATAGCAAAGATACCATCCTTAAGAAGCTTCTCGTTTAGCGAGCGGATGGCATCCTGATATTGCAGGACCGGTTTGTCCTTCAACAGTTCACGCATATCAATAATAAGGCCTTCCTCAACCAATTTCTGTAAATCGCCGTTTTCCGTACCGAATATAATTAAATCGCCTACACTACCAGAAGCAGTACGGATATCAAACAGAGTATCACCACAACCAGCTATATTGGGAGCTATGATATTTAGCTCCATATTAAATTTATCCTTTACTATCTTACCAAACCAGCCTGATTGAATTCCCTGCATATTAGCTAAGGAATCAAATACATCAACAACAATAAAGTCCTCATAGGGACATTCTGTCTTGCTGCTTTTAGAAAAGATTTTGCAGCCAGTAAAAAGTTGGGTAGAAACTGCTATGATTATAATCATACGGATAACTTTTCGTTTCATAAGACAATTTCCTTTCTGATACAAAAAATAATAGGCATTTGCGAAACTCACAAACTTTAAATATTGTATACACTTAGATACTATTCTGATGCGGAAGTTAAACTCACAGGAGCGTAGGAGTGAAGGAATAGTATGCGTTGTGTGTATTGTTAATAAAACCATATCGTTATGCATTTATTTAACAAATTTAGTTCCTATATTGCTGCTAGTATTTGGAGTTATGTGAGATGCGTTTGTTTAATGATTTGTATTGCTTTGGCGTAACGCCTTTTGCCTTATGAAATGCCTTAATGAAATAGCTGATATCGTTAAAACCGCAGTTGAGAGCAACATCTGTTATTGTGTTATGTGAATCGGCCAGTTGTTCACAGGCACATTCAATACGGAAATAATTTAAATATTCAGTTGGGGTATACTGTGTCATTTTGCGGAAAAATCGGCAGAAATACCGGGGACTTAAATTAGCGACCTGAGCCATATCATCTAAGGACAACGGCTCGGTATAATGCTCTTCGATATAACTTAAAACATCCTTAAACCTTTTAATCTGAATAGCTGCGACTGAGGTCTGGTTGGTATTAATCTGAAGAAGCTGCAGTTCATTCATCAGTCCGAATAGTTTGTAAAGGGCTGCCTGAGCATGAAATTCATAGCCTGTTTGATGTGCGTTCAAGGCTTCGTACAAATCATTTACTGACTGGACTAGGACAGGTTCCTTCGGAAGCTTTAAATTAATTGTAGTATCGTGTCGTAGAAGCTGCTGAAGGGGTTGATTACAAACCTTATTATTACTTAAGAGCAGCCGCAAATCAAAAACAATACATTCATAGACACAGTCCTCAGGAATACCGCCATGTAGTGTGCCACCCTGTATAAATAGGATATCACCCTGATAAGCGGTATGCGAATGTCCGTCTACGGTTATGTGGAAGGAACCTTCCAGAATACGAAGAATCTCATATTCTGGATGCCAGTGACAAGGCATCTGATAGCGAGGATGATTTGACTCTACGTGATAGAAGGCCACTGGAAAATCAAAGGTTCCCTGTAATTTGTCTTCTCTGTAGTCTAGATACTTCACAGACTGTACCTCCATGTGCAAAAAGTGAATATTGTTATACTTTATGTCATTATAGCACAAGCAATATTTGAATTGCAATTGTATAATAGCTGTATAGTTAAAAAATATTTTGCTAATTACTATTTATCAGTTAGAAAATTGCGAAACTATATAGTTTTGCTAGTAGTATACACAGTACACACTATTCCTTCGCTCCAACGCTCCTATGAGCTTAACTTCCGCTTCGGAATAGTATGTACTGTGTATACTAAACTTACAATAGATAAGTTTCGCAATTACCTAATAACATTGATTTAATGACAGGAGAGTGTAGGTTGAAAAGAAATACATTTTTCAACCAGCAAAAAGCACTGAGCGTGCTTTTCGCTCAGTATTTGTATGCCGCTTAAGCGGCAGATGGAGGTTATTATGGCTAAAAACAGACTAATCGGAGATTATCCGGTAATTGGAATACGTCCTACTATCGATGCCAGACGAGGAGCACTTATGGTGCGAGAGTCCTTAGAAAATCAAACAATGGAGATGGCTAAAGCTGCTGCCAGACTCTTTGAGGAAAACTTAAAATATTCTAACGGTGAACCCGTAAAGGTAGTTATTGCAGATACAACAATCGGACGTGTGCCCGAAAGTGCTGCATGTGCTTCCAAATTCAAAAAGGAAGGTGTAGACATTACCTTAACGGTTACTCCTTGCTGGTGCTATGGTTCAGAGACAATGGATATGGATCCGATGACAATTAAAGGTGTATGGGGCTTTAACGGAACGGAGAGACCGGGTGCAGTTTACCTTGCCTCCGTGCTTGCAGCACATGCACAGAAGGGCCTTCCGGCTTTTGGTATCTATGGTCATGATGTTCAGAATGCCGATGATACGAAAATACCGGAGGATGTTAAGGAAAAGCTGCTCCGTTTTGGCCGTGCAGCAGTTGCAGCTGCTACGATGAGAGGTAAATCCTATCTCCAGATCGGTTCTATCTGTATGGGTATTGCAGGATCTATCATTGATCCTTCGTTTATTGAAGAGTACCTTGGTATGCGTGTGGAATCTGTGGATGAGGTTGAAATTATCCGTAGAATGACAGAAGGCATCTATGACGAGGAAGAATTTAAGAAAGCGCTTGCCTGGACGAAGAAAAACTGCAAGGAGGGCTTTGATAAGAATCCGGAGAACCTTCAGAAGACCAGAGAACTTAAGGATGCTGATTGGGAATTTGTTGTTAAGATGATGGTTATTATTAAGGACTTAATGAATGGTAACGAGAAGCTTCCTATGGGTTCTGAGGAGGAGAGAGTCGGACATAATGCAATTGCAGCAGGCTTCCAGGGACAGAGACAATGGACAGACTTCTATCCGAATGCAGACTTTGCAGAGGCTTTGTTAAATACCTCCTTTGACTGGGAAGGGGTTCGTGAGCCTTATATACTCGCTACAGAAAATGATGTATTAAATGGTATCGGTATGCTGTTTATGAAGCTTTTAACAAACAGAGCGCAGATCTTTGCAGATGTACGTACCTACTGGAGCCCTGAAGCAGTTAAGAAGGCAACAGGCTATGATATAGAGGGTGTTGCAAAGGAAGCAGGCGGCTTTATTCACTTAATCAACTCCGGTGCTGCCTGCCTTGATGGCTGCGGTGAGGCGAAGGATGAGAATGGCAATGGTATCATTAAACCCTGGTATGAGGTGACAGAGAAGGATCAGGAAGCAATTCTTGCAGCGACTACCTGGAATGCGGCTGACAATGGTTATTTTAGAGGCGGCGGTTATTCCTCCAGGTTCTTAACCAAAGCAGAGATGCCTGTAACCATGATTCGCCTTAACCTTGTGAAGGGTCTTGGGCCGGTACTTCAGATTGCAGAGGGCTTCACAGTTGATTTACCAGATCAGGTATCTGACGCACTGTGGAAGAGAACAGACTATACCTGGCCTTGTACCTGGTTCGCACCCAGAACAACCGGAGAGGGTGCGTTTAGGACAGCTTATGATGTGATGAATAACTGGGGAGCTAATCATGGTGCAATCTCCTATGGTCATATCGGCTCCGATTTGATAACCTTATGCTCCATGCTTCGTATTCCGGTTTCCATGCACAACGTTCCGGAAGAGAAGATATTCAGACCGGCTGCATGGAATGCCTTCGGTATGGATAAAGAAGGTCAGGATTACAGAGCTTGTAAGGTTTACGGACCATTGTACAAATAAGCGCATGGTTTATTGCTGAATGCCCAAAAGGCATGGGCGTTAGTATGAAAGTTACGGGATAAAAATTTGGGCAATTACGAAATGCAGTGTACAGTATGTTTTCGTAGTTGCCTATTAAGATGGAAGTATCATAAGCAATTATCTAGACATATCAATAGATGATAGCGAAACCATATTGTTATATTAATTGTAAACACAGTATATATATTCCTTCGCTTCAACGCTCCTATGAGCTTAACTTCCGCTTCGGAATAGTATCTACTGTGGATACAATACTTATAGTTAACGAGTTTCGCAACTGTCTATGAACATATCAATTTGGTAAGGAGAAAGGAATATGCAGAAATATTATTTGGCTATTGACATTGGTGCGTCCAGCGGTAGACATATTTTGGGCTATGTAGCAGACGGGAAAGTCTGCCTGGAGGAGATATATCGTTTTGAAAATGGGATGGAGAAAAGAAACGGTACACTTTGCTGGAACACCGAGAAGCTTTTTGACGAAATCAAAGAAGGTATGAAAAAATGTAAGGAAGCTGATAAGATACCGGTCAGTATGGGAATTGATACCTGGGGTGTGGATTTTGTACTCCTTGATGAGGAGGATAAGCTAATCGGCGAAGCGGTAGGCTACAGAGACCATCGAACAGAAAAAATGCCAAGGGAGGTTGAAGAAATAATCTCCGCGCAGGAGCTATATGATAAAACAGGAATTCAAAGCCAGGTTTATAATACGATTTACCAGCTGATGGCGGTGAAAAAGAATAATCCGGAATATCTTGAAAGAGCGGAGAGCTTTCTTATGACACCGGACTATTATCATTTTCTTCTAACAGGAATGAAGCTTCAGGAGTATACAATTGCAACAACCAGCCAATTGGTGAATGCGTATACAAAGGAATGGGATTATGAGCTCATTGCTGCACTTGGACTTCCGAATAATTTATTTCATAGTCTTAAGGCTCCGGGTACACCGGTAGGGAATTTAAGACCAGAAATCAGGGACTATGTCGGTTTTGACTGTCTGGTTGTTGCTCCGGCGTCTCATGATACCGCATCAGCAGTAGCAGCAGTACCGAGTAAAGAGAAGGACAATCTATATATCAGCTCGGGTACTTGGTCCCTAATGGGAATTGAGACGGATAAGCCTAATTGCTCTAAAGACTGTAGACGGGCCGGCTTTACCAACGAGGGCGGATACAATAATAGATATCGTTTCTTAAAAAACATAATGGGTCTTTGGATGATTCAATCCGTCAGAAAAGAAATAGGAGCGGGAATATCCTATGCAGAACTCTGTAAAAGAGCAGCAAAGGAGAAGATCACTTCCTTAGTTGACTGTAATGATAGCAGTTTCTTAGCCCCTGACAGTATGGTGGATGCGGTAAAAGAGTTTTGTGAAAAGACGGGGCAGCAGGTACCGGAGAGCTTATATGAACTAGCTGCGGTAATTTATAATAGCCTTGCGAAATGCTATTCTAAAACCCTTAAGGAGATCGAGGGCCTTACAGGTAAAACCTATCAGCGTATTCATATTATCGGAGGCGGTTCAAATGCTGATTATTTAAACCAACTGACTGCGAGCTATACCGGACGAGAAGTAATTCCCGGTCCTGCAGAAGCAACAGCAATCGGTAATCTATTATGCCAGATGATTAATGATAAGGTATTTCCGTCCTTAGAGGAAGCCAGAAAATGTATTGATAGAGGGATGTGAGTATAATTCAAAGGTTAGGCATTTATGCTAGTGTGTTGTAATGGTTGCTTCACAAGGCAGATGTAGACATATGTGCTGATAGAGGTTCATAAAATAGAATAAACATGATAAAGGGTTGACCTCATGAGATTTCTCATATATGTTTCTGATTATATCATTCCCTTCATTTTCTTCTATATTATTGGAATGGGACTCTTAATGAAGCAGAATGTATTTGATGATTTTATACACGGGGCAAAGGATGGCTTTAAGGTAGTACTTGATATTCTGCCAACCTTAATCGGTCTAATGGTTGCAATAGGAATCCTCCGTGCATCAGGATTATTAGATAATCTTGCAGCGCTATTGCAGCCCCTAACAGACAGACTGGAATTCCCATCCCAGCTTGTACCACTGGTTATTATTAAGATGTTCTCGTCTTCAGCTGCAACGAGCCTGCTGCTTGATATCTACAAGGAATATGGACCGGACTCCTATCTTGGAAGGCTGTCGAGTATTATGATGAGCAGCACAGAAACAATCTTCTATACACTTGCGGTTTATTTTATGGCAGCAGGAGTAAAAAAGACCAGGTATACACTGGTGGGCTGTCTGTTGGCAACCTTTACAAGTGTTATTGCAAGCGTTATCGTAACAAATCTGGTTTTCTAGAGGAAAACAGTGTCAAAAGTAAAATATCCAAAATAAGAACTACACAGAGTATGGAAGAGGAAACTTCTGTACTCTTTTTTGTCTGTATTTTCCTAAACATATGTTATAATAAGCATAGAAAGTAAGGAAAGTAGTTACAATAGATGTCAGGTTTGACAAATAATTATATCAGCTTTTTAACTATTGAGTTTGTTTGATAAGATAGAATCAATATGACTGTATGAATAGGTGATTATGAAACAATATAGTTAGTTTCTCAATTAACGAAACAGCATAATAAATTGGAGGTGCACTATGTCATTAGAAGGCGCATTTATCGTACCGCATCCACCGCTTATTATACCCGAGGTGGGTAAAGGGGAGGAAAAAAAGATTGATAAAACGATAAATAGTTATCGTGAGACGGCCAGACGGATAGCGGCTTTAAAGCCGGATACCATTATCATTACTTCTCCGCATACTATTATGTACTCGGATTATTTTCATATATCACCGGGTAATTTCACTAAGGGTGACTTCACACGCTTTGGTGCAAAAAGGGTGGCTATAACGGCAGCCTATGATGAGGAGTTTGTAGAAGCACTCGAAGCAAATGCCGAAAGGGAAGGTATTGAAGCAGGAACTTTGGGAGAGAAGGATGCCGCGCTAGATCATGGAACCTTGGTACCGCTTTATTTTATTAATGAATTTTTAAAAGAGTATAAGCTGGTGCGAATCGGACTTTCCGGTCTTTCTCTTACTGAACATTACCGTTTGGGAAGATGTATTACTGATACTGCTGAAAAGCTCGGACGAAGACTGGTATTTGTGGCTAGCGGTGATCTGTCCCATAAGCTGAAGGAGGAAGGACCTTACGGGTTTGCAGAGGAAGGGGTACGGTTTGACAGAGAGGTTACAGAGGCTATGAGAAACGGAGACTTTCTTAAGTTCCTAGAGTTTTCGCCGGACTTTTGTGAGGCAGCAGCAGAATGTGGACTTAAATCCTTTATTATCATGGCTGGAGCATTAACCGGTAAAGCAGTTGCCTCAGAGCTTTTATCCTATGAAGGGCCCTTTGGGGTGGGTTATGCGGTGTGTGAATTTAAAATAACCGGAGATGAGAAGAGCCGCGAATTTGATGAGATATTTACTGAGAAGCAAAGGCAGCTTGCAAGGGAACTTCAGAAGCAGGAAGATAGTTATATACATCTTGCACGGACTTCTCTTGAAACCTATATTACTACTGGCCAATTTGAGAATTTACCGGATGATTTGCCGGATGAGCTTATAAAAAGAAAAGCAGGAGTATTTGTATCTTTAAAGAAGCATGGAAGCCTAAGGGGCTGTATCGGAACGATAGCTCCGGTTACAGACTGTATTGCAAAGGAGATAATGCAAAATGCCATTAGCTCCGGGACAGAAGATCCAAGATTTCCGCCTGTTACAAAGAAGGAGCTTGAGGAACTGGTATACAGTGTGGACGTCCTTGCAGAGCCGGAGCCGATCAAATATATGACAGAGCTTGATGTAGAGCGCTATGGTGTGATTGTATCTTCAGGACGTAAGAGAGGCCTACTTCTGCCTAATCTGGAAGGCGTTGATACCGTAGAACAGCAAGTGGAGATAGCAAAGAAGAAGGCGGGAATCTATGATAATGAGCGGGTCACTCTGGAGCGATTTGAGGTGGTGAGACATAAATGAGAGTAGAGTGTGAAATTTGTCCCCATCACTGTAAGATAGAAGAGGGTCATATTGGTTTATGTAAGGGTAGAAAGAATGAGAAGGGAAGAATTGTAAGTGATAACTATGGTAAGATAACCGGTATCGCCTTAGATCCGATAGAGAAGAAACCTCTGTATCATTTTTATCCCGGAAGTAAGATACTATCGGTTGGAAGCTATGGCTGCAATTTAAATTGCCCCTTCTGCCAGAATTGTGATATCTCGATGGTTGGAGGGAAAGAAATTGAAACCGCCTATCTTTCCTGTGAGGAGCTTATAGAGAAGGCTGTAATTCTTAAGGATAGAGGAAATATCGGGATTGCTTATACCTATAACGAGCCGCTGATTGGTTATGAATATGTCAGAGACTGTGCAGTTTTGGCGAAAGAGAAGGGGTTAGAAAATGTTGTAGTAACAAATGGGTATATCTGCGAAGAACCGTTAATGGAGTTATTGCCTTTCATTGATGCCTTTAATATTGATCTAAAGGGTTTTACAGAGGAATATTATCATAAGCTTCGCGGTGATTTGAAGACCGTAAAGCAATCCATTGAGACAGCCGCTAAAGAATGCCATGTCGAGGTTACTACCTTAATTGTCCCAGACGAAAATGACAGTGCTGAGGAGATAGAGGCGTTAAGCAGCTGGCTTGCAAGTGTAAGTCCCGAAATCCCGCTTCATATCTCGCGTTTCTTTCCGAGATGGAAAATGCAGGACAAGGAGGCAACTAACGTAAATATAGTTTACCGTCTTGCTGAAGTGGCACGAGGTAACTTAAAGTATGTTTATGAGGGAAACTGTTAGCTGTTTAATTCTGATGAAACTTTTCTTCTACTTTTTCTTATTCATGTGGAATATTATTTACTGCTTCTTATAATCTGTAATGAACGTCCGTGTGAGAATTTGATCGCTTCATTACATAATTTTAAGCAACATCTCCAATAATATTAGAGAGGTGAAACGCATGAATAAAGATAATGAGCAGACACAGCAGAAGCTGGAGCAGGAGAAATTCAACAATGCTACACATTCCCGAAAGCCTGAAAATCAAAATCAGAATCATAATGTAAGAAAAGAGGGTGTAGGGAGACAGAATAACAAGTATAGGGATTAAAGTATTTTTATCAAGGATGTTCTAAAAAGCCAAACAGAGAATAGTTGCAATCTATGAAAAGAATCAAAAGAGTTCATTCAAGAATGTAGATATAATTCGGTTTGATTTTTGGGATATCCTTTTTTATTGTCACAAGGCCTCACATTACTTGTTATGGAATTAGATTCTTATTTCAAAATATATAAACTATTAATAATTAGTTAAAAATAATAATTATTATTAATATTGATATTGATTATTTATTAAAATTAGTATAAAATAAATATCATATTTCACAATAAGAAACTAAGGAGGCGGGGACCTATGAAGGGAACAGTAGTATCATCCTGGATTGAATCGTGCAGCGAACTGTTTGGAAAGGATATCGTTAATCAGGCTTTAAAAGCATATAATTTGCCGACAGAGGTTGTATTTACACCCTTTCAGGATGTAGAGGATAAGACTGCATTAGGAATTGTTGATACAGTCGGTAAACTGACAGGCAAGGATCATAAAGAGATATGGAGGATCATGGGGGAGCAAAATATCAGGACCTTCAGTAAGAATTATCCCGGATTTTTCCGTCATGAATCAGCCTATCAGTTCTTAAAATCAATGAATGATGTACATATCATAGTTATGAAACGATTCTTAGGAGCGAAGCCGCCAATTCTTGACGTAACCCCGATCTCCTCCCGGGAGATTCTTTTTACTTATCGGTCAAAGAGGGGAATGCACCATTATCTATTTGGCCTAATCAATGGAGTTGCAGAATATTTTAAAGAGGCTATAAAGGTTGATGTATTAGAAGAATTACAAGGTGAAGTCAGATTAAAGCTGACCTTTGAAAAAGAAATCCAGTACATAAAGAAATTTCGCATGAATAAAATATTGTCACTCGGTTTTATTAAGAATGTAACGGCGAAGTCGGTGATTTTTAATACTTTAATTGTGACGCTGACTGCATTTTTTATCATACCGGATAAATTAAGTGTAATTCCGATTGGTATATCGATTTTGTTAGCATCCTTCTTGTCCTCTTATCTACTGGGCAGACCAAAAAAGCTGCTTAAAAGTGAACTGGAAAAGCTTGCAAGCAGTGATTTTGTAGAGTATCTGTCGATAAAATCCAGTGATGAATACGAAGGCATATTTGAGCAGCTAAACAGGGTGAAGAGGAGTGTACAGAAGGATTTCATAGGCTTTAATGCAATTGTCGATGAGATGTATACCTTTAATCATTCCGTAACGGGAATAGCTAAGACGATGCAGGCCACCTCCAATGATATTACCGCCGTGCTTGATGAGGTAGCAATAGCGGCAACCACGCAGGCAGAGGATACAGAGCGCGCAGTTAGTATACTTAGTGACAGCATCCTGGATATCAAACGGATCTCAGATCAGAGTCAGAATAATAAAGAGGATATCGAAGCGGCTATGCTTAGTCTGGAAAGCAGCTTTCAGAATGTTAACAGCACTACAATGGAGATCAACAAGGTTCTTAATAAGTTTCAAATAATCAGGAGCAATAGTAACGAGCTTCAGAAGAATGCCTCTGGTATAACGGATATCGTATCCATTGTTTCGGCAATTGCCGGACAGATTAATCTGCTGGCACTAAATGCTTCCATTGAGGCAGCCAGAGCAGGAGATGCCGGTAAAGGCTTTGCTGTTGTAGCGGAGGAGGTAAGGCGCCTCTCGGATGAAACCAATCATGCTGTCGGTGAGATTAACCGTAACTTAATGCAGTTTGTTAATAGCATAGGCGGTGTTGTTAGCGATATCGATATGCAGTACAGTGTGCTGGAAAATGAGAGTAATAAGCTAACAGAGGCAGTAGAAACCTCCAGTAAATCTAACAGTAACTTGAAAATAGTTTCTGATATCATGATACAGACCTCAAAGGAGCTTAAGGTAGAAGCGGATAATATAGCCTCTTTATTTGATAATATGCATAGTCTGGCAGCGATTGCGGAGGAGAATTCCGCAGCGACAGAGGAAGCCAGCTCTAATGTCGCCATCTACATGGATCAGATTAATGAGCTGACGCATCAGATTGGCGTATTTGACCGGATGATTAAAAACTTCCAGGAGGATCTAAGTAAATATAAGATATAGCATAAGATAGATGATGGTAAAATGACATGTGAAAGTAATAACGGGTCAACTGCGGTATTATGCCTACTAAATTATTCGTAACGAATAAAGGGCCGTAGTTGGCCCGTTTTAATTGACAGCCGAAGCATCAGATGCTAACATGGTATTATCACAATTCTCATAAAGGGATTAGAGTTGTATTGATAATCGATACACTAATATATTTTTGTATAGGTACTTTTTATGGTCTCACTTGTTTAGATGAGTAGCAGGTACAGTGTCTTGCTTATCTAACTAAGGATGAATGAGACAATACACCAAAAGTATATGAGCTTTCTATCAAGGTGAACAGCTATTGTAATTTCATAAAAGATAATCAAGTACATAAAGATCAGAAAGCATGTAAATTTTTTAAAATTTAAATTTATCGGGAAGCTTGTAAAGTGCAATATAACGCAAATGAACAAAAAGGAGGGTAGCTGCATAAAATAAAGTGAGATTGTGATATATAAGTAACTATATATATGATCAGCCCAGGATCAGACTAACAGAAATGTTAAAATTAGCGCCAGGCACCTCTTTTGGGTGAAAGAGTCTATTATAAGGATAGATTCAAGAATAATGAGAGGTTAACGAGGTAGGGAGTTATCGAAGAATTCGGCGGATGCTCTCTCGTGCACTTGGGCATGTGATATGTCGAAAAAAACCTGCGGGTAACCGTAGTACAGCAGCGGCATAACCAAGTAAATGAATTAGGTGCAGGAAGGACTTCGTGGATTGTACGAAGCTTACTTGTGCTGAGAATTCATCCAACTACATTGACAATTGAATAGGTTAGCGCATCGTCTCGCAAAGTGAGGCGATCATAAGCGCAGAATGGAGGAAGTATGTGCGGAATTATTGGATATACAGGAAGCCTTGAGGCTAAAAATATACTTTTGGGAGGCCTTGCGACTTTAGAATACAGAGGATATGATAGTGCCGGAATTTCCTTAGTTGAAAAGGAAGGAATTCGTACCATTAAGTCAGCCGGTAAGGTATCAGTACTCAAGGAAAAGGCGGATAGTATCGGAGGTCTTACCGGTACTTGCGGAATCGGACATACAAGGTGGGCAACCCACGGGGGAGTAACAGATGGGAATGCACATCCTCATACCTGTGGAAAAGTGACGCTGATTCATAATGGAATTATAGAAAATTACCATGAGCTTGAGGTGGAGCTTCAAAAGACGGGCAGATATCCTGTATCGCAGACTGACACGGAAATCGCAGCTATGCTCATTGACAGCCTTTATCAGGGGGATGCAGCTGCAGCGATTAAAGAGGCAGCAGCACGGATAGAAGGAGCATATGCCTTTTGCATCTTATTTGAAGAGGAGCCGGAAGTAGTATATTGCCTTAGAAATGCAAGCCCACTACTAGCCTGCCATGTTAAGGAGGGCTCCGTTGTTGCATCTGATATGGTGGCTTTAATCGGATTTTCCAAGGATTATTTTGTACTTCCGGAGCACCATATTGCAAAATTAACAAAGGAGGGCATAGAACTTACTAATTTTAATGATGAGATCATTGAACCGAAGCTTCTCCATGTTGGCTGGGATATCAAAGCAGCGCAGAAAAACGGGTATCCTCACTATATGCTGAAGGAAATCAATGAGCAGCCGGAAGCCATCCGTTCCACCATTATTCCAAGAATAAGAAAGAATGGTCTGATTGATTTTACCGGAGATCAAATTTCGGATTCTATCTTTGAGAATATCAATCGCGTAATAATTACCGCATGTGGTACGGCAATGCATGCGGGAATGGTCGGAAGAGTTATGATAGAGAAGCTTCTCAAAATTCCGGTCACAGTAGAGATTGCTTCGGAATTTCGCTATCAGGAGCCAATTATAGATAATACCACACTGGTAATCACAATCTCCCAGTCAGGTGAAACAGCAGATACTCTCGCTGCACTAAGACTTGCGAAGGAGGAAGGAGCAACAACACTTTCTATCGTTAATGTGAAGGGCTCAACGATAGACAGAGAAAGTGATTATGTTCTCTATACGCATGCAGGCCCTGAGATTGCGGTTGCCTGTACAAAGGCATATACAGCTCAGTTATCCTGTCTTTATCTTCTTACCTATCATTTTGCATATATACGGGGAAGGATTACTAAGGAGCTGCTTACGCAGTATTTGGGAGAGTTAAAAGAGGTTATTTCTGCCATAGAGAAGACGTTAACCTATATTCCTCAGATAGATGAGATGTGTATGAGCCTTGCAGCGAAGGAGGATTTATTCTTTATCGGCAGAGGCCTTGATTATCCTCTGTGCTGGGAAGGTTCGATTAAGCTGAAGGAGATCAGCTATATTCATTCGGAAGCCTACGCGGCAGGTGAGTTAAAGCATGGTACGTTATCTCTGATTACGGAGGGCGTCCCGGTAGTGGCTCTCGCAACCCAATCTAAGGTATTTGCTAAGATGGTATCAAATATCCGTGAGGTTCGTGCCAGGGGAGCTTTTGTTATTCTTATTACGAATGGAGAAGCAGAGGTGGAAGCGTCGGCATATGATTGCCATATCGCTTTGCCGGTACTGCCGGATTATTTAACCCCGTTTACAACAGCAGTAGTCTTGCAGCTTCTGGCGTATTATTCCTGTGTACACAGAGGATATAATGTAGATCAGCCAAGGCATTTGGCGAAAGCCGTGACGGTTGAGTAGAGGGGATAGGGCCTAGACGGTGTAAGATAAAAGGAGTATGGGTGGATTTTATAGTATTAACTGCTCTAAATATAAATGTTAAGTATTGGTAAATAAATATTTTAAGTTGTTTTTAACTATGCTAAATGTAATGCGGAGAATAATTTATTAATTAACTGGTGTAAGGGATTTTACGAATCTCTTACATCAGTTTTTTATTATATAAAAAATGAGAAGGCAGACTAGTATAGTTTAATATTCTCACTAGATGTAAACGATATTGGTGTTTATCAAGGATATAATATGAGAAAAAGAAGCTTAAACGGAAAAGATACCAGCTTAGAAGGAGTATTAGGGTATATGACAAATTATTGCTCGTAGTAGAGTGGAATTATATGGAACATTATGATATATTATTAATTAATAGCACCGAAGGACAGGGAACTTAGTTAATTGAATTGCAATTACAATCAGTTCAGGAGGCAGGGAATGAAAAAAATTTATATTATTATGATTGTATTATTGATACTAACAGCGGCAGGATGTACAAAAAAAGATGTTACAAAGTACAATTATACCTATAAAGGAGAAAATGATTCATGGAGTGCTGTCTACCAGACCGCCGGTACGGTAACGTTTACAGAAAAAAAGGGGAAGCTTGACAAGGAAAGTGAATCAAACGAGGAGCTGCTATTAACATATAAAGGAGAACTAACCGATTTATCTTCTGTAAGGCATATGGAAATTTTATATGAGACTAGCACCGGTAAAGAAAAAAGGGTAACTGACTATGAAACTGGAGAGAGTATTCAATCAAAAACTTTTTCGCTTAAGTCAAGCGGAAAAGGCAGTGCAATTCCTATTGAAAATGACATAATAAAGGTTACCATTACTCTTGACGACGATGTGCAGAGCTTTGAATTAAAAGAGTCTAAGTAAGATAAGAGAAATAAAAGATGGCTTTCATTGGTTAGAAAAGATGAATATAGTAATGGCGAGCTGAAGATTTAGTATAAAACAAAGATAAGAATTTGTAAGGGGAGAGCTATGAAAAATTTTTCTATGCCAGAGCAAGTATCTCCAACATTAGAGATAGATGAATTGGCACGTCTTAGACACAGTCTGGAAATGACTGTATCAAAAGAAATGACGGAATATATAATATCAAGACTACCTTTAGTAACAAATTCATCACCTGTTGAACGGGCAGAATGGGTAGAAAATTTATCTATTCTTCTTGAAAATACATTTGATGAGGGCATTGTAAAAGTGATTCGTATGAATTGCTATTGCAATGAAAATGGTAGATTAGAAGATACGGCAAGAGTTTTGAAACAACTGTATTTATCTCTTGATAAGGACTTGGAGAGATTTGTAAATGCTATGAATGAAAGTGGTGCGGGCTGGTATATCAAGGATAATCAATTATATACAAAAATTTTCACCTGTGAATGTCCGATGTTGGAAAAAGCAAAACGCTCTGATTCATTAACATGGTGCCATTGTACTGCTGGATATAACAAAAAACTGTTTGAAACGATTTTTGGGTTACCTGTTGAAGTAGAGGTCTTGCATAGCATACGACAAGGGTTTGATTATTGTTTGCTAAGAATTTATAGAAAATAAAAACTATTTAATTTTAGTATTAAAAATTGGATTAGGAATTAGAGTAGATAAGAATAGATTTACAATAAATAGTTACGAGAAATTCTTAAAGTATATTAAAATCAATTTTCCTAATATAACATTGTCTGTATAAAAATAATTATATTATTCCATAATCATTCGCAATAGTAAATAATTGCGAGATTATAAGATGTGCAAAGGGAGGTTAAAATAATGATAAAAAAATTTTTAATAATTGTCTTTGTAATTGTAATATTCCTTATGACATCATGCACAAAACATCAAGAGGAAATAGAAATCTATTCTTTTCGTGGTGAAAATGAAGCTTTAGCGATAAATAATGGCTTAATTATTGTGACTGATGATTTAGAAAAATTTATTGGTGGAGATTTGAATTTTAAAGGTGAAGAACTATCAGATGTGAAATATAGTGCTATAAAATTCTTTTTTTACAAGGATGGGGTTGAGAATACTATTTTAAATAATTCGGAAAGCATTGAAGGCTTTACTAAAGGTACACATATTCAACAAGATATGGGTTCAATTAGTTCAGAAGACTTATTTTATGACGATGATTTAAAGCAAATAAAGAAATCGTTAAATTTCTCGGTAAGTGGAACTTTAATGAATGGGGAAAATTTTGAATATAATTTAGTCCTTGATGTAAAAAAAGCTTATTAAACAATTAAGATTTTATTTATGTGTTGCGTGCTTTTAGTGACATGCTTGAAACTGAAAAGGTTACAAATCAGTAATACTGTATTGTGGTGTTATGCTGGGAGCATCGGGCGCAGCTAAAACTATAAGAGTTCTTACATCATCTTTAGCTAAACAGGTATTCCTCAGAAAGCATAAACAAAGACTTTTAAAACATTAGTTAATCAAATTGAATTGCTGCAAGAGGTTTTTTATTGATCGCATTCTTACTTAACACTTAACGGAGGAATATATGAATAAAAAATTACATATAATCTTTACTTTTATGATGTTCTCTCTTATGTTGGTAGGATGTGAAAGAAATAGTACAACAAATATCTCTCAACAAATTACGAAATCGAACTTAGTGACACCGGAAATGAATGAGGCTACAAAAGCTCCAGAAGAGACTACGCCTTCATCTGCACCAACACCTACTCCAACAACGTCAATTTCTACAAGAGGTACAATTGACTATAATCAATATGTTAAAAAGACCTGGATTATGAGTAAAGAGGATCAAACCCAAGAAATAGGTGTATCCTTCATCATTACGAGTATTAATAATAATAAAATGACAGGTGAGCTAACTGTCGTTGGTCCTGCACCATCTTATGCGAATACGGTAGCAGACCTAGACGGAACAATTAATAACGATATGGTTGAATGTCAGTTTACGGATACTAGAGGAAATGAAGGAACGATCAATTTTATATTTAAAACGAACGATGCAATTGATGCAACAATTAGCCTCAAGAATAAATCAGATCTTAGTATTGCACAACCGCCAGAGGGAGTGTTTCACTTCACGCCACTAAATATAAAGGATAACAAAGAATTTAGTCCGATGGAGGATCAATCCTTTATTGTGGAATTAAATTCCTGGGGAGAGGTAAAATTTGTAACAGGAAAATATAACTCGCCTGACTATGTACCGGTAGGATTTTTTATTACCGATAAGGATGGAGACATACTATATCAGCTTGATTCCCCAATTACCAATAATGTGGATGTTAAAGCAGTTTCATTTAAAGACGTGAATCAAGACGGACTTAAAGATATAATTGTGATAACTTCTGATGTTGATAATTCTGGCGATGCGGCAACGATATTCTTACAAGAGTATGATGGGGCCTTTAGCAATGATCCGGAGTTAGACAGGGATATTAATACTTCAGGGAACAATAAGGATGTTAAAAGCGTAACAGATTATCTTATTACAAAATTTAAAGAGTTATCGGATAACGAAGTGAATGGTAATAAGGATAAAAGCAGCCAATTGAATGAAAATCTCTGCAAGGAGGATGAGAAAGTTATTTATTCTTTTAGAACATCAAAAGAGCAGAAAGCTGTATCATTATGTATAAATGATGAAGAAGACTATATTATTTTTAGATATGGGACGAAAGATAAGATAGAGATGGAATATCCAGACATTTTAGAGGATTCGTGGAATAGCTTTGCTTACTGCTATTATCTGAGAGGTGGTGGGCCGGAGAATGAAGGGCTGGATTTGAATTTTATTACTTTTAAAAGGAATGAGTATTCTTATATTTTATACGAAAAGTATTATGCATCAAAAGAGGTTCACCAATATGGATTAAGCATTATAAATAATCATAATGGTGAGGAGAAGGATATACCTGGTTCTTCTGAAAGTGTTACTGGAACATTAATTGATTTTAGAGGGGATAGCAGGATATTCGAAGGCTCATATGTAGATTCATTAATTATGGAATAAGGATCTGGTAATTGATTAAAAATGAACGAAATCCCTCGATTGTATTAATCGGTATATCCTGTAAATACAAATCATTTAAAAATGTATACTTAATGGAGAGAATATGGAAGTTAAAAAATGTGCAGTGTGGTAGAGAATACACAATAATAGTTCAGAAATGAATTTTTATAAAACAAGTTATCCGCCTTTTTAACTTGGTATGATATGTTCCTTCATAAAGAGCTAGAAACCTATGACAGGTATTTTGGCGCTAGGATACACCTATTCAAAGTAACCATTAACTTAACAAAAATAAGCTTTATAGCCTAGCTAAAAACTTATTATACGGAGGAAATAAGTATGAAGGTATTCATTGTATATTGTCATCCAAGTAAAGATAGCTTTACGCATAGTATATTAGATAGTTTCATGAAAGGTCTAAAAGCAGCAGGTCATGAATATGTGGTGTCTGATTTATATGATATGAAATTTAAAACAGATATATCAGAGGAGGAATATTCCAGAGAGACAAATTATAGAACTGAAATACCGGTAGCAGAGGATGTGATGAAAGAACAAAAGAAAATACAAGAGTGTGATGCTATTGTATTTATATATCCTGTGTTTTGGACAGAGGCTCCAGCAAAATTAGTCGGTTGGTTTGATAGGGTATGGACATCAGGATTTGCATATAATCCTAATCCTACAATGAAAATATTAGAAAAGGCTTTGTTTTTGGTTTGTGCTGGCAAAACATTACATAGTTTAGAGGAAGACGGCGAAAAAGCAGCCATGGAGACAGTGATGCTGGGAGATAGGATCCGTTATCGCGCTAAGAATAAAGAGATGATTATTTTTGATGGAATTACTCGTTGGAATGAAGAAGAACGGAAAGAAAGAATTCCTGAACATCTTAGAGAGGCGTATAGACTTGGCAGTAATTTCTGATTATAGTAATTTGCATATAATTTAGTTTATGGACAAGCTTGAGGCCTAACAAAAATAATTGAGAATAATCAAAGGGATGATATTTGGCTGTATGAGATTACTTTAAAGTGTAAGCAGAAGCCAAGTTAATTTGGCAGTTCAACTTCCCCTTATATTTATGAAATAATAAACTGTATAAAGTAACAAAAATTTGATTGAGACTTACTGATATAGTAGGAAGGTGAAAATAATGGATATAAAATTTATTAAAGCGTCGTTAAGCGATATAGATGAAGTGGAAAATTTATATAATGATTTATGTGATTTCTTAGTGACAAAAGATTATAATCCTGGATTTAGAAAGGGATATTATCCTACAAGACAGGAAGCTTTGTATTTTCTTGAAAGTGATACATTATATGTTGCAAAAGTAGATGGAAAGATTGTTGGCTCTATTGCATTAACACATAATGGGAACGCTGAAACAAACGAAAGTCTTAAATATGATGAAACTAACTACTCGGACATGCTATTTATACATATTTTTGTTGTGCATCCTAATTATCAACGCCAAGGGATTGGTTCAAAAATGCTTAGTTTCTCTAAACAATATGCAAAAAAAGATGGCGTAAAAGCGATACGGCTTTATGTTTATGAAAAAAATTATGTAGCAATAAAATCATATGAAAAAAGCGGGTTCATCTATATTGGTAAAGAGGATATTGGACTTAGTCAATACGGTTTAAAATGGTTTTGCTTGTATGAAAAAAGCATTGATGAATAAAGCTAATGAGCATGACGTGCAGTTAAACAATCATCCTATTATATTTATTTGAGTAATGGTTCGTGTAAGAAGTAGAAAACCGTAGTTGTTTAAAACTGTGAACAGGTACGTTTCTACAGAATAGGAGTGAGTTATGTTAATTAATGAATTATTGGATAAAAGTGAAGAGTGGTTGCAGTATGCAATACGTTTAAATATTTTACATGAAAAAAAAGAAGACTTGATTGAATTAAAATACAGCGTTTTAAAGAATGAAAAAATAAAAACTTACCTGTATGATATTACTGATTATCACAACACCTTAGTAAGCAGCCATAAAAATCCCGAATTACCAATATATAAATTAATATTCCTATTAGATATAGGATTAGATTGCTCAGTTCCAGAGATTCAGATAGCGGTCAATGAAATTTTGAAGCATAAAGATAATAATGGTGTATACCAATCTCTTACTAATATACCAAAACATTTTGGAGGAAGTGGAGAGGATACCTTTGGATGGTGTTTATGCGATGCACCATTACTACTTCATGTTCTTTTAAAAGCTGAAATAGATTATGAAACTCACATTAAGAAAGGTGTAGCTTTTCTAAGCTCATTATTTAGTGATAATGGTTTCTCGTGTATAGTTTCAAGTGAACATGGGAAATTCAGAGGTCCAGGACGAAAAGATGACTGTTGTCCTTATGCAACTCTTATAATGTTGAATTTACTCTTGGATGTACCTGAAACAAATTATCAAGATACAATAAATAAATCAACTAATCTGCTATTGACATTATGGGAAAATAGTCAAAATAGCCATCCATATATGTTTTATATGGGCACGGACTTTCGCAAATTGAAAGCTCCCAGCATATGGTATGATATAGTAAGTGTTGTTAATGTTTTGCGTAAATGTGAAAGTATAAAGAATGACAAACGTTATAGAGAAATGCTATCAATTATACAAGGCAAACAGGGAGAAGATGGATTATTTACACCAGAATCTATATATCTGAAGCTTAAAGGATGGGAGTTTGGACAAAAGAAAAATTCATCACCGTACTTAACTTATTTATGTTTGAAGCCACTTGAACAAATATAATTAGTGTGAATTAAGTAGTTCGCCATCGTCAACGATTGGAATAAAAGACTATTTATTTTGGAGGTGGAATTATGTCAATAACCAAAGGGTTGGAATGGACGTTTAACACAGAAGCCGAAAAGTATGAAAAAATGCGACCAGGATATGTTTCGGAGCTGTACGAAGATATCTTTAAGTATATCCCAATTAATGAATCCAGTAATGTTATCGAAATTGGTATTGGTGGAGGACAAGCAACACTACCAATATTAAAAACTGGGTGTAAGTTAACTGCTGTGGAATGCGGCGAAAATTTGGCTGAATTATGTCGTCAAAAATTCAAAGAGTTCCCTAAATTTTCAGCTGTAATAGCAAAATTTGAAGATTTTGTGTGTGACAATAATTTATGTGATTTAATTTATTCTGCAACTGCGTTTCACTGGATACCAGAAGAAATTCACGAGGCATTACAAAAAATATATTCTGTATATATGCCTGATTCGCATAGTCCTAATGAGTACAGTGAGGATGATGCAAAAAAGCGTGCAGATATAGCACAGAAATATGGATTTGTTGACATAAGCTACAAATTATATCATAGAACAAGGTCTTTTAGTGCAAAAGAATACATATCACTTCTCGGTACTTATTCTGACCATATTGCAATTGAACAAAATACTAGAAAAAAATTATTTTCAGAAATTGAAAAAGCTATTGATAATCTAGGCGGTCAAATCACAATATATGATACCATTGATTTACAGCTTGCGAGAAAACCATAACTATCTGCCATATGTAATCTTAAACTGTTTAGTTCACATCCGTTTTAAATAATAAATTAAAACCAACTTCCCAAAGGAGTAAAAAGTTTTTGGGATTTAAAAGAAATGAAAGGACGTACAAGTCTATTACGGTAGATGTGAGTAATATTAAGTATGAGGAGTTATGTAATTGAATATTCCATAAGATAAACTTCATTCACTTTGGCATTCAACTGAACATAAATGCTCTATAGGAAAGTTAACATTTGGAGAAGTGCTGGAAATAATTCTCAGAGAAAATTGCTGTTACTCCGAAACGCTTTTAAATGGCCTTTTTCTGAAGGCGGAGGAATGTATATATGTTAGGGACGGAGGCAGTAATGAGATTATTATAAATTGACAATCTAGCGGAAATAAATTCAGAAGTAGCAGGGAGATTCATCATGAAGAAAGTTAGAACAATATGTCTAATATTTATTGTGCTTGCTATTATCTATATAATTGTTAATGCTATCAGTATTTGTAGATACAGTAAGATAGACGAAAAATGCAAAGCAGACGTTGCTATTGTTCTTGGCGCAGCCACATATGATGGAAAGGTATCGCCTGTTTATAAAGAGAGAATTAACCATGCAATTGATTTATATGTCGATGGATATGTAAAGAAAATAATAATGACAGGTGCCAAAGCGAAAGATAATAGTGTATCTGATGCCAATGCCGCAAAGCAATATGCAATAAACAAAGGAGTATTAGCCGAAGATATTCTAATTGAGGAAAAATCAACAATAACGCAGGAAAATCTAAGTAATGCAAAAATAATAATGAATAAAAATGATATGAAAACAGCAATTATAGTAAGTGATCCGTTGCATATGAAACGTTCAATGCTATTGGCAAAGGATGTCGGAATCAAAGCATACAGCTCACCCACACCAACAACCAAATATATTAGTTTAAAAACTAAACTACCATTTTTGGCGAGAGAATTGTTTTTCTATATCGGATATAAAATATATAGGGTTTTTAATGTAGTTTAAAATGAAAAGGAGTGTTTCAACATGGAGAGACCGCGAATTTTTTCAATGTCATTTACAAGTATTTATCCCCTTTATATTCAAAAAGCAGAGAAAAAAGGGAGAACAAAGAAAGAAGTAGATGCAATCATATTTTGGCTTACCGGTTATGATGAACAATCATTACAACAACAAATTATGAATGAAGTAAGTGTAGAAGAGTTCTTTAAGCAGGCACCTCAGATAAATCCGAGGGCTATACTCATCAAAGGGGTTATTTGCGGATATCGGGTGGAAGAAATAGAAGATGATTTAATGCGGCAAATCCGTTATTTAGATAAATTAGTCGATGAGTTAGCTAAAGGTAAAGCAATGGACAAAATATTAAGAGAATAGGGGACACTAGGTTAAATAATAGTGTCTAAAAATTCATATATCAGATAGATTAACGAGGTGTATTATGAGTAAAATAGCGGTATTAGTAGGAAGTGTAAGAAAAAAAGGAAATACTGAAATATTAGCAAAAGCCTTTTCTGATGGAGCGAAGCATGACAATAGTGTCGAAATTATTTCAATTGCTGATTATAAGGTAAATCCGTGCATCGGCTGTAATACATGTTTTCATAAAGAAGGCAATGCATGCTTTCAAAATGATGATATGCAAATAATTTATAAAAGGTTGGCAGAAGCAGACGTCATAGTTATTGCATCTCCGGTATATTTTTATGGGGTCAGCGCACAATTAAAGGCGGTTATTGACCGTTTACATACACCATTGAGAGATACATTTAGAGTTAAAAAATTAGGTTTACTATTGGTAGCAGCTTCAACACTTCCGTCTGTATTCGATTCGATAGAATTACAATATAAACTCATTTTGGATTATTTTAAATTGCAGGATGCGGGTAAGATTTTTGTTAAAGGAATAAAAGACAAAGGAGATATTATTCATAACCAAGCATTAATAGATGCCTATGAGTTAGGTAAACAATTAAAATAATAATTGTTAAGGAAATTATCTATTTTCTTTAAAACAGATGAAATAAAATCACTGGCACTATCTGAGATTAATGTGTTATTTGTATCACAAATGTACCGGGGGTATTGCCTTATACCAAGTCGATAAAAACATATTGAGGAAGAAAATCGAGTTAGTAAATATACTTATTATTATGAGGTAGACTTATGGAAGATAAAATTTATCAGAGGTATCAAGATTGATTGGAACCGAGTGGGAATAAATTACTATGTCAGAAAAATTCCTTCTATACAGTCCATCCATCAGCTGGATTTTAATAATAACATTACTATCTTCGTAGGTGAAAACGGAACAGGAAAATCTACGTTACTGGAAAGTATTGCAGTAGTTTATGGCTTTAATGCAGAGGGCGGAAATAGAAACTTTAATTTTTCAACAATGAATACCCATTCCGAGTTATATCAGGCAAATACTGTGGTAAAAGGGGTATCTAGACCCAAAAGTAACTTTTTTCTCCGGGCGGAAAGCTTTTATAATGTAGCCAGCAAGGTTGAAGATTATAGAGACGGAGATGATTATAACTTATATTATAAAAGCTATGGAGGTAAATCACTGCATGAACAGTCTCATGGAGAAAGCTTTCTTGCACTTATACAAAATCGATTTACTCCAAGAGGATTATATATTTTAGATGAACCAGAAGCCGCCTTATCACCGCAGAGACAACTTACATTATTGATGCTCATTTATGATTTATCCCAGAAAGGAACACAGTTTATTATTGCAAGTCATTCTCCTATTTTACTTGGTATATCTGGCGCCTCCATATTATCATTTGATGGCGGAAGTTTAAATGAAATCTCCTATGAAGAAACAGAAAGCTATAAGATAACAGAACTGTTTATTAACAATAGACAATTGTTACTAAATAATTTATTAGATAAATAGAGCTCTCTAAATTGGTTTATCTGTGGACGCTTGATTTTTAGTGTTCGCACTGACTTCTGGATTGTGAAGTTATATGCATTCCATCACTTTTCTTTAATGTAGTTTAGGAAATCATTTATGTGATTCTATTTATATAATATTAGTATTCACTTTATCAGCAACAACGTACGTAAATATATTGGTAAGGAGATGAAAAATAATAAAATTCATAAAAATATTGGGAAATTTGTCTTTTGTTTTTATAATGATTGCTCTGCTTTTGCTTTGCGTAAGCCGTTTAAATTCGAAACGAATGGATTTTTATATTGGGATTATTGTAATTATATTATTTTTTCTAGCCTACTCTATAGATTTATATCGCGATATAAAACACAGGCAATATTCTACTGCAATTCTAATAATAGTAGTAGAAATAGCAGAAATAGTAGCTTTTATTGCTTTATGTTATACTAATTTTGAAGATATTGATAAAACAAATATTGAACTTTTATGGGAAAGGCAGAGAAGTATAAGAAATATTGGTTTAATTATGCTTCTTCTGCTATCGATAAAAAGCATATTAAAAAATCCGAAATTTGATAAAAATATCAATTTGTAATCTTACTGAGGGGTAAACCTAATAACGTATAAAAAATTATATTAGTAACAGTTGCTATTGAATTTTAAGGATTAATTTTTTTGATTATTGTATATTATTCGCATGTTGTTATTAACATTGTAATCCAAGTCGGGAGGCAGGTATGAGAAAAATAAGTCTGATTGTTCTATGTATGATTGCCATATTAATACTATGTGCATGTAATAAAGATAGTGAAGTAATAAACAATACTATAACAATTCCGGACTGTCCGACCGATATTGCCAGCAAGGTATTAACATCTTCACCAGTGGCTTCACAAACTAATATCTCAGACCAAATCACCCCGTCAGAAAAGGATAATAAATCATTATCTCCTACTCCTACTGCAATGCCTTCAGATATAGATGGATATGAAATAATAAGGGATGGTTATAACAAAGGAAAGGAGATTGTTATCGGTTATCCCCAAATTAAGGGTCTTAAAGATACTGACAAGCAGAATGCTATTAATAATTTACTAAAACAGGATGCAATGTCGTATTTAGATAATTCCTCAGAACAGATGACTGTTGATATTTCCTACGAAATTGAGTGGAAAGGAAAGGATATACTAAGCGTTGGGTTTTATGGATGGGGAGAAAATTCCTATTCTCCACATCCGTTTAAAGGTTACTTTACCACTAATATTGATATGAGAACCGGAGAAAAAATTAATCTAAAGGACGTATTACATATTGACCAGACAATGGTGGACAGCATAAAAGAAAATAGCAGCTATGTAGGGCCATTGGATCCAAGCGATCCTAATTTGATGGAAGAATTTCAACGTAATATTGGTGATCTGAACGTTTCTTCTTTAAATGACATTAGCTTCTATTTCACCTGGGATTCGCTTGGTATTATTATTGACGTATCTCATGCCCAGGGTGGATATGCGAGGATTGAGACAAAGTATAGCAATCTAATAAGCTCCATGAAATCCGAAAATAATGTATGGAAGGAATATGAGGAATTCAAAGGTAATCCTTCGGGTATTATTTCCAACCAATATTGGTATAAAAATATAAGTGAGTTATACAAATTTACAATAATCGAGGAGCAGAGCTTTAACGTAGATTTAAATGGATGGGGTAATGTCAGATTTGTATCCGGTAAAGATTATCAAGGGAAGTTATTATTTTTCTTAACGGATGAAAAGAACAACATCGAGTATCAATTTTCCGATTATTATAATAGTTATAGAAAAGATCAGACCGTATCAGCAGTAGCATTTCGCGATGTTAATAAAGACAGCTTAAAGGATGTTATCATAGTTACAGCAGGGGATACTGAATTTACTGCCTGTGATATTTACTTCCAGGATGAATATGGTTACTTCTTTCAAGTGCCGGATTTATATCATGAGCTTAATGAATCTAATAGAAAATATGATGCCGTTAGTAAAATAATGGATTATATGAATAAGACAGGTTTTAAATCAAAATCCCAATAGGTTAATAAGAGGGTACTATTTTGATGCTGGGGCTATAGCGAACTAACATACAGATTGAGAGGGAAACTAAATGAATGGATTTATTTGGTATATGGTGGGATTGTCATGTGGTATCGCAATTGGTTATGAAGAGGTAGGAAAAAAAATAAAAAGTAGAATAAAAAATTTGTATTTAAAAAAGAATTTCAAGTTTGTAGATGAAAATGGAGAGGAAGTATCCTATCAAAAGTTAATTAAATTATTACGTATTACAAAGTGATTTATATCTTGATACTAAATTCGTGTTCGTATCCTAATAGCTAGAATATTATTCGTGACCTCCTTGAAACGGTAGTTGTTGTAGGTGGGATAGTGAAAAAGATATTTATAAGCACGGAATAAAAGCTCTGTTTGATATAGGGTATTATGTAAATTTGGGTAAACTAAAGGATTTTGCGAAAGAAGTTAGGTACAGTAAAAAATTGATATTTTACAATTCCTTAGCAGGAGGGAAATAGAGATGAATACAGAACTACGAGCACTTAATAATAGTAATATTGATGAAATTAAAGATTTTTTCTTTAATATTTTTACAAAAGAACCTTGGAATGATGATTGGAGCGATAAAACGCAGCTTCATGCTTATATTACAGATTTAGTCGGTAATAATAACTCCTTGGCACTTGGCTTATTTGAGAATGGGAATATGGTTGGACTTTCAATGGGAAGTATCAGGCATTGGTATACTGGTACAGAGTATTACGTTGACGAGTTTTGTATAAAAACGGAAGAACAAGGACATGGATTGGGAACACAATTTTTAAGAGCCATCGAGACTTATCTAAAACAAAAAGGTATACATCATATTTTTTTACAGACAGAACGAACAGCTCCAGCATATAGTTTTTATAAAAAGAATGGTTTCTTTGAATTAGAAAATCACGTTTCTTTTGTCAAACAATGTTAAGGTTATAGAAATCCAATTAGTCAAGATGCTATGGGCAAAATATTTAGAAACAGAGAATTCCAATCTAAAGCTGAACATAACTTCCCATATGGTGAATGACATACTTCAATCAAAGTTAGTTGATTTTTTTCCTTTAGTAATCGAACGATCGTAGAAGGAATTTTATATCTAAATTTTTAAGTATATGCACTAGATTACATACGGAGGTTAAAATGCGTACCGAAAAAGAAAGGCTGTGAGAATTGATTGGATTTTGAGAAGAGCTTTAAAATACATAATAAATTTTTAATGGAAGGTGCTTTAGGAGAAAGATTAAAGCGGGAATATCATTTAACAATAGATGAGAATTTAGCGTTAGCTAAACTAGTATTATTACCAGAGGGAAGGGCAGCATTGAAGGAGTTATGGGAGCAATATATCGATATAGCACGACGTTACAGTCTGCCTTTTCTTGCAACTACACCGACAAGACGTGCCAATATAGAACGCATTCACAATGCTAAATGTGATTCGTCCGTTATGATAGAGAATGTTCGTTTTTTAAAGGAAATACGCGAATGCTGTGGAATAGAGATGTATGTTGGCGGACTAATGGGCTGTAAATTAGATGCTTATACAGGCGAAGGAGCATTGTCACGAAAAGAGGCATATAATTTTCATAGCTGGCAAGCAAATGTTTTTTGTGAAGAGAAAGTGGATTTTCTGTATGCAGGAATTATGCCAGTCTTGACGGAAGCGATAGGAATGGCAGAAGCCATGTCTTCTACGCAGCTTCCTTATATCATAAGCTTTACAATTAATAAGGACGGGACACTTGTAGATGGGACGAAGATAAGTAAGGCTATCGATATAATTGATACCTCGGTTACTCATAAACCGCTTTGTTATATGGCAAACTGTGTTTACCCTACCATTGTTTACGAAGCTCTTATGCAACCCTGGAATAAGGCAGACATAGTTCAGAAAAGATTTCTTGGCATACAGGCAAATACATCTCCGCTTCCCTATAGTGAATTGGATAATTCAAATGATTTAAAAAGTGCAGATCCAATTACCTTTGCAAACGATATGATGCGGTTAAGTAGGGATATGAATTTTAAAATAATGGGAGGCTGCTGCGGAACTGACAACCATCATATGGAAGAGGTGGCAAAAAGGTTTTATTTAATTTGATGATCTTTTAAGATTAAAAAGACGTCCATTTAAAGACCTAAAATGTTAGAGAGAACGATCTTTGAAATATAAGCTAATATAGATTACATGGCGATTTAGCTAAAATCATTGAATGCATTAGAATTGGAGGAAGGTAATGAAAAAATTAATTTTGTATTTTGGCAGTGCTGTACTTGCGGTATTGTTAATCATCCTTGTAATCACTTTTACTTCAAGTAATAATGCGTTAACTTCAGGAATAAAGGAAAAAGCTTATTCTACCGCTGATCATGATAGCCCGGAGACATTATATAAACAAGATAAATCAATTGACTTACTGGTTTACAAAGAAACGGCTTATGTTAATGCAGCAAAGCTTGATTGGGTAGCAGAATTAGAACTAGAAAGAAATGAGAAGCTAGGGGAAATAGAAAGAACTGGAGTAAAGAGAAAATTCAAAAATTTTGATGCTACAATACTAAAAACAGGGACTGAGATATATTCTGCTATAGGTAGAGATGATTTTATATTAGTAGCCATTGACAATAAAATGCTTCCTTATTATGCATACGTGGAAGGTTGATATAGAGTAAGCATCTGTGATTTAATTTTAATAGAAACTCATTTTAATAAACGAAGATTATGCCTTATAGTCAGGTAAGCAAATAAACATGAGCCAAAGGCTTGAAGAAGAGGTATAAAACTCTTCTCATGCTTTGACTCATATTTAAACAAATAATTTATTCTAGTCGGTTAATCTGGTTCACCTAAGACAAATAGATGAAAATCAGTACCGAAATCCAGCCCGTACCATAAGTCTCCCTTACTATTCATATGAATCGTTTGTAAGCTATTGCCCTGTGGAACGGAGGCTTTGAATTTGTCAAAATTAAATCCGGCTGCTCCGAAACCAATGGAGGAGATGACAGCTCCGACTAAAATTAATAGGATGCTTAAGATTGCACATTTTCTTTTTACATTTTTAATAATCATCTTATCACCACTTTCTTTTTCCATAATTTTTTCAGATATGCGTTAAAGCTCTTATTCACTAATATAAACTTCTTATAAAGCGCAATGGTAATTAATCCTAAGAAAAAAGATATTCCTACCGAAGCAATCCCAATTCCCAGCTGCATCAGACCGGTTGAAAGGCTGTGTGCTATAACGAAGGGGCTTCCAATAATACCAATAATGGATGCGGCTAAAAATCCCACGGTAGCGGCACCAGTACTAACAGGTAAACAAAAGATTAGTATATATACACAAAGAATAGATAATATAAAGGTGAGTAACAAACTGCCCCATAATGGAAACCCGATTATTGTTATGATGATATTAAATAGTTTGTTTCCGGGGAGTGGAAGATTTAGCTTTACACTATCGTTATTATCTAATAACTCAACAGCTATTTTCTTTGGGGCTCCGATTTTACTGATTGCATCGGCTTCCGTCATACCGTTTTCCACATAATCATCAATCATTTCGTCATAAAAGGTAATAAATTTACTTTTCTCGTTGTCTTTCATACTATGAAGGCTTAATTCTAATTCACTCAAAAACTCCGCTTTACTCATTATCACGCTCTCCTTTTATAAAATAATAAATCTCCATTACTTGCGGCCAATCATTAAGAAACTCCTCAATATATTCCTTTCCCTTATCCGTAATCTGATAATATTTGCGTAATCGACTATTATGTTCAACAGAATAGGTTCTTAGGTAGGAACTGGTTTCCAACCTTTTTAAGATAGGGTATAAGGTTGATTCTGATATTTCAATACAGGTGGAGATATCTTTAATGATCTGATAACCATAGGAGTCAGATTTTTTTAAAACCGCAAGCACACAAAATTCTAATAAACCTTTTTTTAATTGAATATCCATTTCGTACCTCCTTATGCATCATACTATACATTACATAGTATAATGTGTCAAGGGGTATTTAAAAGATTTTTAAAATAAATAGTTAACCTAACCTTGTTAGGCGGTTTAACGAATGGTTCAAATAACTTTTTGGCCTATACATGGTTAAAGTTTCCTGTGTTGAATTAGAGTTTAGGCTAGTGTATAATGGTTACCATATATTCAGAAAGAGAAAATGATCATAAAGCGATTGATAAAGAAAGGAATACGTATGATATTTGATACACATGCACATTATGATGATGAAGCATTTGATATAGACAGAGAAGAATTACTGCAAAGCTTACCAATGAATGGAGTGGAATATGTTGTAGATGTCAGTTCAACGGTTGAGTCGGTAGAACAGGTATTGGCAATTACAGATCAGTACCCGTTTATCTATGCGGCTGTCGGAATTCATCCGAATGAAACCCAAACGCTGCAGGAAGAAAGCTATGCGTGGCTGAAAGAGATGGCGAAGCACCCTAAAAATGTTGCAATCGGTGAAATCGGACTGGATTATTATGATGATCCAGTGGAGCGTTCCATACAAAAGCTTTGGTTTGAGCGGCAGATTGAGCTTGCCAGGGAATGTAAGCTACCGTTAATAATCCATAGCAGAGATGCTGCAAATGATACCTATGAGCTGCTGAAAGAAACAAAGGCAGACGAAATAGGAGCCATAATCCATTGCTACAGCTATGGCGTAGAGCAGGCGAGACAGTATCTGAATAAAGGCTTTCTGCTTGGAATTGGAGGAGTAGTAACCTTTACGAATGCGAAGAAGCTAAAAGAGGTGGTAGAATATGCTCCGCTAGAGCAGCTCGTATTGGAGACAGACTGTCCTTATCTGGCCCCAGTGCCCTTTAGGGGAAAGAGAAACAGCTCTATTAACTTAACCTATGTGGCTAAAGAAATTGCCCGTATAAAAAATGTTGAATATGATACAGTACTAAAAACAACCAATAAGAATGCAAGAAAATTTTATCGAATATAAGTAGTGTAAATTATTGAAAAGCATAATTCACACCTCAAAGCGCAAGCATGTTATGTTAGCGTAAATGATAAAAAAGCATAATTCACACTGGGCACAAACGAATCAAAGAGTAGGTATGTTATATGATTAAAATATATAGTGAGGATAAATATGGCTGAACTGGGAAACCCCAAGAATACAATAGAGATTCTAAATAAATATAAGTTTGTCTTTCAAAAGAAATTTGGACAAAACTTTCTGATCGATACCCATGTACTGGATAAAATTATTCAGGCAGCAGGGATTACCAAAGAAGATTTTGTACTGGAAATCGGACCCGGAATTGGTACGCTGACGCAGTATCTTTGTGAAAATGCGAGAGAAGTGGTAGCCGTGGAGATAGACCGGATGTTGATCCCCATTTTAGAGGATACCTTATCTGCATATAATAACGTAACTGTTATCAATAATGATATTCTAAAGCTTGATTTAAATGCACTTGTTAAGGAAAGAAATAACGGAAAACCAATTAAGGTTGTTGCTAATCTGCCGTACTATATTACTACGCCGATTATTATGGATTTATTTGAAAGGCATCTGCCATTAATAAACGTAACTGTAATGGTTCAGAAGGAAGTGGCCGAACGGATGCAGGCACTTCCCGGAAGTAAGGATTACGGTGCACTCTCCCTTGCAGTGCAGTATTATGCAAAGCCTTATATTGCCGCTAATGTACCACCAAATTGCTTTATGCCCCGCCCGAATGTGGGTTCGGCAGTAATTAATCTGACACTTCATACTGAGGCACCCATCGAGGTAAAGGACGAAAAGCTTTTATTTAAAATCATCCGCGCCTCCTTTAATCAGAGACGTAAGACCCTTGTAAATGGGTTGAATAATTCATCAGAATTATCATTTACGAAGGAAGAGCTTCAAAAGGCTTTAGAAGAGCTGGGCATTTCAGAAAATATACGAGGAGAAGCCTTAACGCTTACGCAGTTTGCAGCACTAACGAATACTTTGATGTAGCTTGTAAAGTGCAAAATTTTTTGTTAGGGAGGCTATTTAAATATAATTATTAAAAATATTTGTAGTTATGATAAATAGAGTATATAATGGAAAGGACATAGCTATAAATAAATATAGGGGGCGTTGGATGAAAAAGAAGTTTTCGATAGTATTTATTGCTATAATGCTTATAATTTCTTTTACTTCTTGTTCTAACAGTAAAGATAGTATATCCTCTAATGATAACTCAATAGTTTTAGCAATGGTAGATAACATAGAAATAACACAACAACAAGTGGATACAAGGAAGAAGGACAGCGAATTTTCTCAACAAGAAAAAATTTTTTCTGATAAGGAAGTATTAGATAAGATAATTGAAGAACAATTACTATTAATAAAGGCTAAAGAACTTAACATAACAATGTCAGATAACGAAGTAAAAGAGAGCTATAAGGGTATGTTACAACAAATGAGCTCTAGAAAGTACGTTGAAGGTGACGAAAATAAAATAGATACAAATACTCTTGAAGCACTACGTAATACATTCTTAATCCAAAAAACAAAGGACAAATTAGGTTCTGATATTGACAAAGCCTTAAAGCAGTTAAAAGAAAAGGTTATAATAGAATATTATGATTAGAGGAACCATGTACAGGTTCCTTTAAAAAATGCTCTATTCAACATGATTCCTATACATAGCATATTAAAATAGAATAAGAGTGTCATAAGCCCCTCGTACAATTCAGCTTCATCAATTCGCACAATTAGTCAAATAACAATTGTGCGAATTGATGAATTCTATTATGTAAATAGGCTTTAGACACTCTTATTTTAAATAAGCAGAGATGCATTAATTTTATGTATTATATAATCCTTAGCTGTTTAGACACTTTTTATGCTTATCCTACGCTTTATTAGAGTCTCTTCCTTGATTACATGGTCATAGCGATAAGCAGATAGCACAAGTCCAACTAAGATCATATTCGTTGTAATGCTGCAAAGGCCTTCTGAGATAAAAGGCAACGTGGAAAAGACACCATATTGATACCCGAAGTTACCTAAGAGGTATAGAAGCATTTGAACGGATAGACAGACGCTGCAGCTAAATGCAAGGGTGCTTCCCAGTTTATTTTTGATTTTGAACGTAACAATAAACAGTAATACATATAGGCTAAGTACAAAGGAAATTAATAGCAAGCCGGGTATCCAGCCATAATTTAAAATCCAATAAGCGATACGGTAATTATTATGATAATGCTGCGGCAGGAGATCGGACTGAGATAGCTCCACTTTTCCTTTGATAAGGGTGCGTATATGATTATTAATAACTTTCTCGTCAAAATACCAGGCTCCGGTACCATATTCATAAAGCTCTTCCTTTGAGAGTTTGATTGGACCGAAAGGCTCTGACCTTCTAAGCAGTTCTTTCATTAATACACCATTATAACCGTCTTGTGCCGGATTTGTCGCTTGCTTGTCAGGGCGTAAAAAGAGCTCCAGATTTATCTTTTGGGCAGAATAAGTCATTCCTATGTAAAATCCGACGGTAAGTAGAATACCAATAGCACTTAGCTGTAACAGCCGCTCTTTATTACCGTTTATATAACCTTTACCAATGAGGAAAAACAGTGTAATTATGCAGGTAATGATAAAAGCTAACTCTGCGGGATTGCCAGAACTATAGCATTTGCCTTGCAACTGAAGCACTGTGATTAGAGCTGTAAAGTAAAACAGAAGACCCATATACCTTTTTCGTCTCCATCGATATAATGAGGCAGCCAGTATAGGACCGAATAGTAACAACATACAATATGCCAGTACATGACTGTTATAATGTATGGTAAGTCCAACTAAATAATTACGGATTATGCTATTGATCAAAATCAATATAAAAAGGCTAATTAAAAACCATATAAAATGCTTTACCATTATGGTATATCCCTTAAAATAAACTACTGCCAATACAATTAGACCAAATAAAAAGTAATAAATATTGAACACAATACTGTCCACTGCATACTCCCAGGATACAGAATAGTCAATAAAATTCCTTAGTATACCTAAGAATACTGAAACCAGTACCATAATGAGTAACGGAAAGCAGCTTCTAACATGCCTTGCTTCATTCATCCTAATTCCGATGGAGAGAGCGTCACCCATTTGTTCAAGTGCTTTATGGGAAGCTTCCTTTTTCTCCATTCCCATATCGATATATTCTAAGATACGGTCTTCAATGTGTGCCTTAAGCTCAGCCTCAACCTCTTTACGAATAGGTTTATATTGTATCTGATCCTTTACATCGTCTAAAAATTGTTCAATCTCATCGGAGGAATGTGATTCTTTATTCATATAGTACACCTCCAAGGACTCTGTTTACTGCATTTTGATAGGTGCCCCATTCCCTTGCTTTTTCCTCTAATAATTGATTGCCCAGCTTTGTAATACGATAATATTTTCTGACTCTTCCGGTGCCGGCAGTCTGTTCAAAGCTCTCAATCGCAGCCTGCTGCTCTAATCCATGCAGAATAGGATATAAAGTACCTTCTTTTAAAACAAATACCTTCTGACTTTGCTGCTCCAGTTCTTTAATGATCTGGTAGCCATACATAGGTTCCTTTTTAAGCAGGTTAAGAACCAGCATGGAAGTACTGATCGTCATTAATTTTTTATCCATGTAATAGAGCCTTTCCTATAGCAATATAATACCTAGTTAATCTATGTATAAATTATACATAGATTAACTAGGTATGTCAAGGATAAAAGAATAAATTTCACTCTGTAATAATGATGGTTTGTCCTGAATATATTTAACAGAAAATATATTCACTGAAATAGGCATCGGAAAGTGAGGGATTGGAATTTTGGCTGATTATAAAAGAATGGTTTCGTATATGTATCAATATGAGAACGGTATCAAAAGAAAGAATGTAGGATTTGTCAGGGTTGAGGCGAAGGGCGGGCAGTGTAAGATAACACTGCATATGCAGCTTCTCGGCCAATTGGACAGTATATTTCCCACTTATTTAATACAGAGAAGTGAGAATAGAATAGAATTAATCTATCTTGGAGATACCGTTTTAAAAAATCAGGTAATGGACAGCAAGCTATCCGCTGATGAGAATAATATCATGGGTTCAGGCTTTGCTTTGTCCGAAATGGGAGGGCTATTACTCTTTTTAAATGATAATATATTCTTTGCAACAGAGTGGGATGATAAACCTATTGTAGCAAAGGATGTTATGGAAGCATTAAGACCCAAATCCAATACGAGGACTGCCACAAAACAGGAGCAATCTACAAAAATATTTCAGGCCGCCAGTAATAGCCAGGCGCAGGAAGAAGAGGCAAGGACGCTCGAGGAGGAATTAAGTCTTCCGAGATATAAGCTGCCCGGTGGCTTTAAAATGATAGAAAGGCTACAAAAAGAAGCTAAAATCAGACTTATAGAAGAGATGAATAACGCAGTGAAGGCAAAAGATTATACTTATGCCAAAAGTACGAAACCCGAAATAAAAGCTGAAAAGGAAGCAGAGGATAGAAGTATTGGAAATATGGAAGCTACCGATAAAAAGGCTGAGAATAGGGATGTTTCTTACAACAACTTTAAGGAAGTGGTATACCTTAAATACGAACAGATTCAAGGTAGTAATTCCATAGGAGCCGAAGCTGAAGGTCAAAGGCCGAAGGATACAGAGAGCAGAAAGTCAACAATCATAGAGACTGAATATATGAGCCCGGGAGAATATGAAGAAAAGAAAATCAATGTGATAGAAACAGAAAGCCTCCGGGAAGAAGAGCCACAGATAGCCGAGAGAGATTTTATCAAGGAGGAAGGAGTTGTTGCTGAAGCTACCGAAAATAGCGCCGGGAAAGAAGATACACTTGAGAATAGCAGCATTTATCAGGAGCTTCAAAACGCTGCTGCACAGGAACTTGATGGAAATCTGCAAGCTGATTATAATATCCCGGATCACCCTACAGCAAAAAAATTTTTTGACAGCTATCCAAGAATCTATCCTTTTGAAGATAATGAGATACTTTTATGTGTAAAAATTGAACCGAAGGATATCGGTGTACTCCCAAAAGAACTATGGCCTCTCAGTAATAACAGTTTTTTACTGCATGGTTATTACTGCTATCATCACCTTATATTTGCGAAAATGAAGAATCTATCAGGGTATCATTATATTTTGGGCATACCTGGTATCTATCATAATAGAGAACAGTTTATGGCAAGAATGTTTGGCTTTGAATGCTTTAAGTCAATACGCAGGAGAGAACTAAAACTAGGCGATTTTGGCTATTGGTATATTCCGGTATACTTTTGATGGACGACATATATGAAAGAATAACGATTACATAGTCCTTGGGTTGATTAGAGAATAACGCCGGTGATTAGTCCAAATACCTCTTATTCTGGCGTAGTCATAGGATAATCCTTCATAATGAAAGGAAAGCCGTTCAATTAAACGCATGGAAGGTTCGTTGTTCTCCATGATGTAGGCTTCTATCCGATGGATCGGATACTCTGCAAAGAGAATATCAATACATTTATTAAGAGCTTCATAAGCATAACCCTGGTGCAGATATTTGTAGCTGATTTTATAGCCGAGACTGCAGCTTCTGTAAGGCTCCCGAAGTATATTCTGAAAGCAGACGCAGCCTACTATTTCATCAGGATTATCCTTTAAAAAAGCCCAAAGACGCAGGAGCTTACCCTCCGTTATTAAGTTGTTTTCAACGATAAGGGAAGCCCTCTGATAGGGCAGGGTATAGAAATTATCCTCGCGTTTGGGTTCCCAGGGTTCAAAATTGGACTTGTTATCCTCATAAAAGGAAAGAACAGGGGAAGCATAATTTTTGTTTAGTACCTTATAAAGCAGACGGTTAGATTCATAAACATTTTGCATGGGTTTATCCTCGTTGGTTAATCTACCCCACGTAGGGCGGTAAACATTACATAGGGAGTTAGTAGTTTAATATAATTTAATAAGGTCTCTTTGGAATGGCTGCTTAAACCCGGGGACAGGATATCTCCTGAGTCAAGATAAGATTGCAGATAATAAGCTTTGGCGCCTTTGATCCACTCTCCGATCGAGAGGATATCCTCTTTGGTATGAAGTTCTTTTACGATCGTTGTCCGAAATTCATAATTTACCCGGTCGGTCATAAGAAAGCTTACACTTTCCTCAATCGGCTTCAAATCCATACTCTTAAGGCCGCAGGTTGTACTATATTTTTCTTTGGAGTTTTTGATATCCATTGCGATATAGTCAACCAGCTTCTCATTCACTAACAGCTTCATCATAGCTGGATTAGTGCCATTGGTATCTAATTTTACCTTATAACCTAAGCACTTAACTGCTTTAATAAAATCAGGCAGTTCAGGATACAGGGTAGGCTCTCCGCCGCTGATACAGACACCCTCAAGTACATTACGCCTCTTTTTCAGAGCAGATAGAACTTCATCTGAAGGAATGCTTGATTGAAGGGATGGATTTAATACAAGGGATGCATTTTGACAGAAGGGGCAGCGCAAGTTACAGCCGCCTAAGAATATTGTAGCAGCCAGATGACCCGGATAATCAAGAAGGGTAAGCTTTTGAAAGCCGTGTATCTGCATATTGTCACCTCAATTGTGTTATGATAAAATACTATATCAGATTATGTACAACTAGTCCAGATGAAAAGGAATATGGATATTATGGTTAATGAGAAATATATGAAGGAAGCTTTAAAGCAGGCAAAAAAGGCAAGCCGTATCGGAGAGGTGCCAATCGGGTGCGTTATCGTTTATCAGGATAAAATTGTCGGAAGAGGATATAATAAACGTAACACGAAGAAGACTACTTTGGCGCATGCGGAGCTAATTGCGATCGAGAAGGCTAGTAAAGTGATGGGAGACTGGCGGCTGGAGGACTGTACCCTGTATGTTACGCTAGAACCCTGTCAGATGTGCTCGGGAGCAATTGTACAGGCCAGAATAAAAAAGGTGGTAGTCGGTACTATGAATCCCAAGGCAGGCTGCGCGGGCTCTATCTTGAATCTTCTTCAGATGAAGGAATTTAACCATCAGGTAGAGTTAGAAACCGGCGTACTTGAGCAGGAGTGTACAGAGGTTTTACAAGCTTTTTTTAAAGATTTACGAATTCGTAATAAATTGGAAAAGCTTGAGGCTTGACATTGAGAGCTAAAAATTATATACTTGGCATACAGCTCTTAAATAAACTGTATCAACACAGTAAAAGCAAGAATTATCATAAATAAGTCATAAAGTTTCCGTGCAGCCGGGGAGATAGCGGTGCCCTGTACCTGCAATCCGCTACAGCAGGGGTGATGTTCTGCCTAGGGTGACTTACTGTAGGGCCGCCCCTTATAAGTGATGTTGACGTTTGGGTCTTACGCAACAGGAATTTGTGAACCGTGTCAGGTCAGGAATGAAGCAGCACTAAGCAAAACCTCCTGTGTGCCGTAAGGCAGCCTGGACCGAGTTAACTGTAAGGGTAACGCTTATGGTAAGCATTCAAAGCAGAGCGCACGGAATTTAAATATAAACTATCTGGAATGCCATTGGCATTTCTTTTTTTTATGGATTGATATGCTGATCCCTTCACCCTGTTCGTCAGATTTCGTGTTAATTATAAGAATTTTGTACTATATCCAGAAAATCAGACACATTTATCTTTCTGAAATACAGGTTATACTATATAATAGATGTATATTAACGGAAATGGATTGGACGGTGGATATATGGAGTGGAGAATGAATCCAAATGCAGTAAATCAATTCTTAAAGGATACTGATATTTATAAAGAAGGAGATATCGTCTCTGGGATAGCAATGATAGTAAAGGGGCGGGTTCTGATACATAATGCCGGTGCGAAAATTGTTGTGGGCTCCGGTTCATTTCTTGGAATAAATGATTTGTATTTAGGCAGATATCAAAGTACCTATACGGCCTTTGACGAGGTAATGATTTATGTATTTCCTATCAACCGTACGGAAGAGTTAGAGAATATTTTAACCATGAATAAAGACTATCATGGCTTTATGGTTGCATCCTATTATAAGATGATTTATGAGCTCAATCAGATCTATCAGGGATTTTTGAAAAACAGAGCGGAGATCTATCAGTTTCTGACTGGTACTTACTATGATTATTTGGATTCAGCAGCGCAAAGAGGCTTAAAGATCACCAAATCAGAACGAATTGAAGCTTTGGAGCTGTCAGAGGATGATATGGAACTGATTAGTGATCGTATCCGTTTCTATTCAGAGTGCAGGAATTTACCGATGGAGGTAATCAAAGCGTTCTACTCATATGGCAATCTTGTTACCTTATATCAACTAGAGGATCAGGTAAATGTTGTAAATCAGCTGATGGTACTTTTAAAGAAGCTAGCAGAGGAACTAGTAAAGTTAACCGAATGTCTGGTAGATAAATCAAATTCCTGCTTATTCCATCTGATTCTTCTATTATCAGAAGAGACAGATACGATATCCGGAGTCGAGTTGCTTGATATTCTTGATAATATTGTTGAGAAGGCGAATAAAGCTGAGCTTTTTGCGGAACGCTCACTTGGTAAAAAGCTAAAGATAAACCGTAAGAGGATGGAAGAGGGATACCATATGCTTCTTACTCGTGGCGCAACGAATCAAAATAATTCGGAGCCGAAGCTTAAGTATTCAAAAGACGACGCATCAAGGGCTCTTACTGAAATGAAGGACTCCTTCCATAAAATTATTGAGTATGCAGGGATAGAAGCAGCCAGAGCGGAAGAGATGAAGAACGTCATGCTGGAGTTTGTGCAGCTTAAGGACAAGTTTTCTACCGAGGATACGGTAAGAGTAATGAAAAGAAAGCTGACGGACAATCATTATGAAATATATTTAAAAGTTTTTAAAAGAGCCTATAAGGAGAAGAAGGCACCCAGAATAATTGATCTCTTTATGAAATATGGTTATGCTGATGATAGGCTGCTTACGAATGAGCAAATGCTCTCTTTGTACTTCCTTGAAGAGGAAGAGCAAAAACAATTAAGTTGTAATGTATTTGATATAAAAGAATGGCTGACTAATATCTATGAGGGGAAGAGAGAGCCTTCTAAAAATGAGTATGATCAGGAATACCCAGAAATGCTCTTAGACTTAAAAAAGCAGGGCAGGCTGACGGAGAAGGATCTAAGCATCTGGATGATAGATCCCGAAAAGAAGCTGGAATATGAGGTTATGAATATGTTCCGCTATAATAACAGGACAACAAACGGACAGATGGGAAGCTTTGTGCCTGTACTACATAAAGATCAGTGGTCTAATAATCTCGATAAGATGCTTGTTACAGCAGATAAAGTAAATGCGGCGATAGCATCGATCATGAAGATCGATTATTCGGTATTTGATCGCGAGGTATTATATGCTAATAAGGAAAAAAATATCGTAAAGGAATACATAGTTAAAAGGGTATATCCGGATATTGTTCTGATGCCTAACATTGGCACGAATGGCGTTATGTGGCAGGAGATATCGGGTAAGAAAAGGGATAATGCCGGCAGGATTTTCCTACCGATATTTACAGATATAGATTTAAAAGAACTTCTGGTACGCCAATGTGGACGTTTTCGCTGGGAGCTTTGCCGTACGATAGAGGGTGGTTCTTGGAATGATATTAAGCAGAAATCACTAACCTCTGAATACTGTGATTATCTTCAGTTCTACCGCAAGAATAGGGAGCTGTCTGAGGAGAAGAAAGAAAAGATTAAGCAGCAGATCCAAAAAGGACGTAATAACAGCAGAGAAATATTCGTTCTGGATTATGAACAGTGGGTAAATTATGAAGCCGTTGGCGCTGTTAAGTTAAATAAGTCAGTAAGGGAAATTATGGCCACTTACTGCCCATTCTCCAGAGAAATACGGGAGCAGCTAAAGCTCCAGCCACTATTTGAAGAAGCGATGACCAGATACTATCGTGATAAGATTAAGAAGGTTCGAGAGATAGAAGGAAGACATCGATTACTGATTAAGGAAAAAATCGAATTAACTCCGGAACTAATTAATACACTGACTTATTACCGTAATTTATAAGTTTACTTCCACTTCTTTATACTTGTCTTAATACAGCACTAATGATAGTATAATAGTTAAAAATGCCTGAGGAGTAATATCCTTGCTTAATTAATATATGTAGGATGATAGAGTCAAAAGCTCCTCGTACAATTTGAATTCGTCAATTTGCACAATTTATATTAGCCAAATTGTGATACAAAACATAGTTTGTAGGGGAGCTTGTGTGATTTACAGAGGAGGTTGAGTCATGGGTAACTATGATATTATAGTAAAAACAGAAGAGATCAGAAAGAAAGTTGAAGAAGGAGACCTACTGTCAGCTCAGAATATTCTGGATGCCATAGATACAAAAAAGGTGAAGAATATCTCGGACTTAAGCCTAATGGCAGAGGTTTTTAAAGAAAATGAACGTTATGATGAGGCTGCAGAGCTTTATCTTAAAATATACGAAAGAACTAAAACACGTAAAACGACTTCACAAATGGTTAATATATCAATAAAACGTAATAAAATAGAGGAAGCAGAAGAGTATTATGAGAAGTATCTAAAACTGGCAGAGGGGGATTTTGACAGTTTTATTTTCCGCTATAAGCTGGATAAAATAAAGGGGGCTTCTTATGAACAATTAATTCAGACGCTTCAAGCCCTTAAAAAGATAGATTATACCGAGAAATGGGCATACGAACTGGCAAAGCTATATTATAAGGCTGGTATGGACGAAGAATGTACCAAAGAATGCTCTGATATCATCCTTTGGTTTGGTGAAGGAGTTTATGTTGAGAAGGCTAAGATGCTTCGTTCCTATTTCTCCGGTGAAACGAATAAAGAAAGAATGATGGAGCAGTTACTACGAAAAGTAGATTCAAGTAGTGACAGTACCTCTCAAAATCAAGGAATAGATATAGAACATAGCAGGGAGAATACACAGACCACAGACACCGGTAACCAGGAGGAGAATATCGGAATCAAATCTGATTTTACGGTTGAAAAGGAGACTGAGGAGTTAGAAGATGTACTGAAAAAAGATATTAAGACTATCATGACCGATGAGAACATAGTTGATTTACAGGAGACTTTTGAAGTACTACAGGTAAAAGAAGATAGTACCGGCGAGGATGCAGCTTTAGAGGAAGACACGATATTAAGTAACATAGCTAAGGAGTATAGCATAAATCCCGAAGAAATCTTTGGTGAATTTCTGAAGGAGATAGCTATAAAGAAGCAATTAGTAAGCAGTTTGGCTAATATTTTACGGCAGGAGCCTATACTGATCCTGATTACCGGTAAAGAAGGTGTAGGGAAAACAACGCTTGCTAAAGATCTGGCTTTGTTTATGAGTAAAACCTCCAGAATACAATCCTCAAAGGTGGCTAAGATATCTGCACAAAAACTGAATGCAGTGGACTTAGAGGCTAAAAGAGATACCCTAAAGAGCTGTTGTCTGCTAATCGATCAGGCCAGTGAATTAAGTCCTACAGCAATTGACAGTCTTTTAGAACTGTCACGTGATTTACAAGGTGATTTTGCTGTTATATTTGAGGAAAATACAATAAACTATAATAAGCTGCTATCGAAAGGTAATAATTTAGCAGAGGTAATTAAGAGCAAAATTCAATTATCCTGATGCTACAATTAATATGCCGACTATACCTTAAATTGGATCGTTATTTCATTCGGTAAAGATTGCCCTTTCTTAGATTTTACTTTAGTGGTTATATGAAGCAGATAGGATTCGTTTTTGGCATAGGGTGACAGTGGTTCAATCTCAATGCAGTTTTCAATTGTGTCATAGCGGATGTTCGTCTGTAATGGGGTCTGATTTAAGGAAGTAACATATAGATTACGGTTGTTGACAGTAGCAGGATTAAGCGGAGCCGTGAATTTGATTTTCCAGACAAAGCTGCCGGTTTTGAATTTCATATCCTGCTTAATACGGTTTTCCCCACTGCCTGTGACGGATTCAATTGTTATATAATTGGAAGCCATAATATTAAACTCCTTCTTTAAAAAATATCAGCTAGAAAATATGGTTGTTACATATATCGACACTACCGGATAAATAAATAGTATTATATTATACCATTTACAGTATAACATAATATTAGTAAAAATTAAACAAACAATAAGTACTATAAAATAACAGATAAACAAGGCAATGGAATTAAAAATTATATTTCCCTGTGAAGGAGACGAATAGTTTAGCTTTTGTTATATAAAATAGTACTATAGAATCTTTAAAGCACTTGGAGTGCAAAAACGCTTCTAGAAATTGGATTTCGTTAAATTCATAATGGGTTTAAACACCCCTAGCCGATAATAATATTTAATAAAAATGTATATTTATTATTTTTTGACAAAGCAGACGATATACCAGAAAAACGTGTCGAATGAGATATTATCTGATAAGAAAAGGGGGAGGATACGAGAAAGATCGAGTTTTTGCTAGTCTAGAAAATGAATATGAATATGAAAAAACAATTTACAAACCATTACTTTGTGGTATAATCAAATTGGTTAAAAAAATTAACAAAATAATTACGTGTTTTATATACAAAATTAACAAACCTAAGTTCGATAAAATAAATAGAGGTGCGCAATGGAGCAATATATTATAAAAGGTGGGAAACCGCTTATTGGTGAGGTGACTATAAGTGGTTATAAAAACGCGGCACTGGGGATTATAGCAGCAGCGACGATGACAGATGAAACTGTTAAAATAGAAAATGTTCCGGACGTAAAAGATATTGATGTATTACTACAGGCAATTGAAGCAATAGGAGCGAAGGTAGATCGTATTAATAGTAATACAGTAAAGATAAATTCCAGCAAAATAAATTCAGTTAATGTAGAATTTGATTATGTAAGAAAAATACGTGCATCCTACTATTTGGTAGGTGCCCTTCTTGGTAAATATAAAAGTTCTGCGGTGGCTCTGCCAGGTGGCTGTAATATCGGAAGTAGACCCTTTGATCAGCATATCAAGGGCTTTGAGGCTTTAGGTGCATCAGTTAAGATAGAGCATGGTTCTATCTGTTCAAAAGCGACACAGCTAAGTGGAGCGCATATTTATTTTGATGTATCAAGTGTTGGGGCGACAATTAACGTGATGCTTGCGGCATGTCTTGCAGATGGTTTAACTATATTAGAAAACTCGGCAAAGGAGCCACATGTAGTTGATGTTGCTAACTTTTTAAACAGTATGGGTGCGAATATAAAAGGAGCAGGTACTGACGTAATTCGTATCAAGGGAGTATCAAAGCTTCATGGCTGTGAGTATTCCATCATACCGGACCAGATTGAAGCAGGTACTTTTATGTTTGCAGCTGCAGCCTCTAAAGGAGATATTTTAATAAAAAATGTTATTCCGAAGCATTTGGAAGCTTTTACTGCTAAGCTGCTTGAAATTGGAGCGCAGGTAGAAGAGTTTGATGATGCGGTAAGAGTGAAAGCAAGTGGAAGGCTAGGCAATTCCCACGTAAAAACCTTGGTATATCCTGGTTTCTTAACAGATATGCAGCCGCAAATGACAACATTACTGGCTATATCGAAAGGCACCAGTATCGTTACGGAAAGTATTTTTGAGAATCGTTTTAAATATGTGGATGAGTTATCCCGTATGGGAGCATCTATTAAGGTTGAGAGTAATACCGCTATCATTGACGGGGTAGAGAAATTGACTGGTGCTGTGGTATCCGCACCTGATTTGCGCGGTGGAGCGGCTTTAGTAATCGCAGGTCTAATGGCAGAGGGCTATACAGTGGTTGAAAATGTGGAATATATCGAACGTGGTTATGAAAAATTAGAGTATAAGCTACAGCAGCTGGGTGCAGCTATAACAAAGGTCGATTCAGAAGATATTAAAGCGATTAAGAAATTTAAACTTAAGGTAAGCTAGTGTACCATTACACTCATAATTAGCAAAATTATACTGCCTGATATATCAATACCTAAAGATAACTGAGAAATATGATAGAGAAATATAACTTAATATAAAAAAATAAAAGGCGCGTCATTTTGACGGGCCCTTTTTGGTAGATAGATTATTCATGCCACTATACTAAATATGCAATTTGCAGTTCTCTTTGTTTGGTGAGATCGATATACTGTTCCCCAGCCTTGATTACAGGACGTGATAATTCCATCTTATTAATAAATATAATCTCTCCGTCTATTCCATTATTAAGCTTAACCGTATTATGTATGTAAGTCTGCGTAATTCCTTCTAAGAAGGTCATAATAAATCTGGGATCATATTTTGTATAACCTTCGCTTTCAAAAATTGTAATAACATCAAAGGGACATAAAGGACCCCGGTATACTCTGGCACAGGTCATAGCATCATAGACATCTGCAATGGCAACCAGCTTAGCAAAGGAATCAATTTGTTCGCTATAAAAGCCGTAGGGGTAACCACTTCCGTCACAGCGTTCATGATGCATCAAGGCAGCATACTTAATCCTGGCATCAATATGCTTGCTTTTCAGAAGATTATAGCCCCTAAGAGTATGTGTTTTTACTGTGGTAAACTCCTCCTCGGTCAGCTTAGCAGGCTTAGTAATTATTCGTGCTGGAATCATGAGCTTTCCAATATCGTGCAGTAAACCGCATAAGGTAAGTACTTCAAGCTCCTTCTTCTCATAATCAAGCCAGTTCCCTATAATATAACAAATTAGAGCAACATTTAAGCTATGTACATAGGTGGTATCATCATACTCTCTGATACAATGCAGCATATTAAATAATTCTATATTAGTATCACATTCTTTTATGATTTTCATTGCCTCTTGAAGAAGCTTTTCCGTGTCAAGCTCCTTCTGTTCGGTCACATAGGAATCCAGAGTACTTTTAAAGCTATTGACGGAATTTGTATATGCCAGATGAAAGCGTTTAAAGCCTTCACTTTTCTTAATTTTATCATAATAGGTGTTAGCATCTGTTAGAAAATCCGGTGCTTTTTCAGTAGTATTAGAATATACAGTCAGCTCGATTATAGAATAAAATTCAAGTCTTGTTATTATTTTATCAGTCAGAGTGGTTCCCTTTACGATAACAAGATGGTTGTCCTTCGTAAAAATGTCCTCCGCAACAATCATACCGGGCAAGGCTTGGTTAATTAAAATATTAATCATATTCATACGATAACGTTACCGTAAGCTGGTTACGGGTCTCCTTTCGAGAATACTGTACATCACGATACTACAAGCCATTTAATATTTATATTTACAGTATATGTATAACTTTTCAGAAAGTCAATCAGATATAACAGGAAATATATACTATTTACCATAAATTATATGATTTGTATACAATATTTACTTCTTTTAGGATTAAATATTCATAACTGTCGAAGTAGTTATTTCTAATCATACATTAGTGTAAAATATTGCTTGACGAACTTTAAATTTCGTTATATCCTTATTACATCAATAGGTAAATAACATAATAATATTATATTTCTCTTATTCAGAGTGACGGAGAGTAAGGCTCTATGAAGTCACGGCAACCCCGTAATATAGGAAGGTGCCAACCTGAGCGAGTAATCGAACAATAAGAGGATTTGATTTTTTGTTTGTCAAGTCCGCTTCGCGGACTTATTTTTTTGTTTATAGGCTTTTGCAAGACTTATTTAGCTAAGAATATAGCAAATGATATGAATGGAGGTATATTATGCAGAAAAGATTATTTACATCTGAATCAGTAACAGAAGGACATCCGGATAAAATATGCGATCAGATTTCTGATGCAGTTCTGGATGCATTATTAGAGCAGGATCCGATGAGCAGGGTAGCATGTGAAACAGCAATAACAACAGGCTTAGTACTTGTTATGGGCGAGATAACAACAGAAGGGTACGTAGATATCCAGAAAATCGTAAGAGATACGATTAGAGGGATCGGTTATGATAAATCCGAGTATGGCTTTGATGCGAATACCTGTGGGGTTATCGTAGCACTGGATGAACAATCTAAGGATATTGCACTTGGAGTTGACACTGCACTGGAGATAAAGGAGCATTTAACAGAGGATGAGGAGCTTTCTAAAATTGGAGCAGGAGATCAAGGTATGATGTTTGGCTATGCTACCAATGAGACCGAAGAGTTTATGCCTTATCCGATATCTCTGGCGCATAAGCTGACCAGGCAGCTTACTAAGATTAGGAAGGAAGGAGTTCTTAATTATCTACGCCCTGACGGTAAATCTCAGGTAACAGTTGAATATGACGAGAACGGTAAACCAATCCATCTGAATGCGGTTGTGCTTTCAACACAGCACAGCGATGAAGTAACAATTGAACAGCTGCGAAAGGACATTCAGAAGTATGTCTTGGAACCTGTACTTCCGAAAGAATTGATAGATGAGAAGACCAAATTCTTTATCAATCCTACAGGCCGTTTTGTAATAGGAGGCCCTAATGGTGACAGTGGATTAACAGGAAGAAAGATAATCGTAGATACTTACGGCGGTTATGCAAGACATGGCGGCGGTGCTTTTTCCGGAAAAGATTGTACGAAGGTTGATCGCTCAGCTTCCTATGCAGCTCGCTATGTTGCAAAAAATATTGTAGCAGCAGGACTTGCAGATCGTGTTGAAATCCAGGTATCCTATGCAATTGGCGTTGCTGAGCCTACTTCGATCATGGTAGACACCTTCAATACAGGAAAATTAACCGAGGAGAAATTAGTAGCAATTATCCGCAAGCATTTTGATCTTCGTCCAGCAGGTATCATTAAGATGCTGGATTTAAGAAGACCGATTTATAAGCAGACTGCTGCTTATGGACACTTTGGCAGATTGGAGCTTGATCTTCCGTGGGAGAAGACAGACAAAGCAGAAGAGTTAAGAAAATACTTGTAAGTGTAATCTGAATGAAGAATTAAGATAATTTAGGATGTCCCTAAAAGCTTAAGCTTTACTATTGGTATACAATATAAGCTGTTATTTTAATAGCAGAGGGTTAATTGTAGGAATAGTAAAGCGCGAAGTAAATTAGGGGCATCTTTTCTTGTGTTACAGAATAAGATAATTGCAAAACTATACGATACTAACAATCACTGGGCTTTGCAATTACCTAAATTCAGAGTAAAACTGAGGTGGTCTAGGTATCCTTTTTCGCATAACGCATAATTATCTGCTCTTATTTTGCTTAAACGATTTTTTACTAGTGAGAAAAAGATATAGTATGCCAGATACAGCGAGAATAGAAAATATAACTGTAAAAAGAACAGAGGACATAACATCGCTAAGAATAATACTGGTAGGTCCGTCTGCACCTCCTATGATACCGACTGATTTGGGAGGCTTTAAAGTCTTATCCTTCGTAGTTAGCAGAAGGGGTAGTAGATAGCGAAAAGATAAATTAAAAATCGTAATGAGGATGCTTATCACAGTAAAGAATGCGATGATTTTTCTTTTCATATAGGGTGTCTCCTTAATAAATAATGCATATTAATAGCAGCATTGGGTTTTTGGTATGGGTATAGATCGGTGTAGATGAAAGAGACGGATTATACTCTACTGTAGTTTATATTCGCTTTTCTTGCCTGAGCGCATAGGTTCTGCCTTTGAATTTTATAGGTACAGTCATCCTTTATAAAGACGGAGCCCAGCTGCCGGAATTCAAAGCTGACATTCTTCTTCCTGCATTGCTCCCGGATATCTAATACCCACTCGTAATGAAGAGGTCTGACATTACTGCCGGATTCACCGCCGACTACTACATTTTCGATGGAGCTGTCCAGATAATCGGATATATTCATTTGCTCCAGCATTGGCTGTATAACAATCATTTTATGTGAGATAGGAAGTTCCTTAAAAAAGGAAAGCCTTTCCTCCGCTCTTTGCTGATTCTCAACAGTAGCACATACGGTGACATTGTCAAAGCCTGTTTTAAAGTCCTCCGGTAATCCTATCGGGAAGCGTTCAATTCTTTTCGTTAAAAAAAGAAAGTGTAAATCGTTCCTGGTCTTTATCATATCCCAGGCTTCTTCTCTCCAAGCATCTGCTTCTTCAATCAGAAAATCACTATTAAAGCATACAAAAACGGTCTGACCGCTCTTTACCTTGTAATTACCTTTTTTATCCTTTTCTATTGGTTTATAAAATTCTTCTGTTTTATAGATGATATCAGTTAAGATTCCCTTTCGGGAATTCGCCCTGTGTATATAGCAATTGGCACAGCCTTCACTCTTTTTGTGACAGCCTTTCCAAGGATTCCATATAGCCATATGCTTCTCCTCATAATCCTGTATTTTATTTGGTAATTATGATACTATATATTTTCATAAATTGTATACACTGCACATACTATTCTTTCGCTCCAACGCTCCTATGAGCATAAGTGTTTCAACACTTTACTTCCACTTCTAAATAGTATAGGCTGTGTTTCGCAATAATTTTTTTTAATTATTATTTGTGTAAGATTTTAGTTCTCCTAATGTATACACAGTAGGAATATACCTTTGCACCTTTTTTTACTTTACTAAATGAAAATCTAGGGCAAGAAACAAAGGGTAGGGTATGTGACTGATATTTTGATTAGTTATTCTATCAGGACCATACCCTGCGATTTTCTTAATACTTTTTAGCGTTCCTTATTTGAATTAGATAACAACAGAAAACCGAGTAATAAGGAAAAACCGATAGCTATTGCACCACCAAAAACTAAAAATTTCTTCATTCGTATCACTCCTTAGTTACTTAAAATTATCAACGACTGTAAGATAATATTAACAGATTTTACTAAGCATGTACATGTCTATTCATATATACTTTCTTAAGAAACATGAAGAAATTTATCAGAAAATTTAGATTGAAAGCGCATTCAGTTAATTAAGCCGCATTTTAATTTTAGTTCACGAAAACTTTAGAATTATCATAGTTATTTTCAATGCAAAGTGGTTCTTTACGTGCTATACTTAAGCCAGAGTGAGCATCGGCTATAGGCAGCGGAGATAGTTACTAGATCAGTCGATTATCGAATTTCTGTTAAAAGTATAGATGATTGCGAAACTTATCAACAGCGGTATTGTGTATGTAATTTGCAAAACTATATAGTTTCATAATTACCTATGTAAAAGGGAGATTTAAAGAAATATGAAGCTGAAGGGCAGACTGATAACAGCATTTTTTATAATGATATTTTTGCCTGTTATGTTACTTTGCATTACTGCAGGTACGATTGTAAGAATGCAGACGAATGCAATCCAGAAGAATTATGATGTAGATACAGACATCAATAAAATTATAGCTAATCCGATTCAAATAATGAACCGTCTGACCAGAGGAACCTATAATGAAATCAAGCTTACGGCCTTAAAGAATCCGGAAAAGCTAGAGGATGAAGCGTATATTAATAAATTAAATAAGGAGCTTCAGGACAAGTATTCCTTCATTGCTGTTCGTAAGGGCGATGAATTCATATATGCCGGTAACGAAGAACAACTAAAAATTGTCAAAAGCAGATTACAGAAATTCGGTGTTTACAGTACAGAGGTGGATGGCGGTACCTTTATAGATAATAAGAATTCATTTTTAGTTAAATCACAGGATTTTTATTTTAGTGATGGTAAGGAAGGAACTATTTTTGTAATAACGGATGTAAATACCGTATTTCCTCAGGTTAAGTCAGCGGTAACACAGGGAATAGTATCCTTTCTGGCAATCATAATATTTACTGCAATGATATTATTATTATGGATTTATCGAGGAATTTTACGACCCTTAAATGTTCTGAGGGTTGGTATGAACCAAATTAAGGACGGAGATTTAGATTATTCTGTTGAATCAGATACGGAGGATGAGATTGGACAGCTCTGTGCGGATTTTGAAGAAATGAGAATTAGACTGAAGGAGCTGATTGACAGCAGACTGAAATATGAGGACGATATTAAGGAGCTGATCAGTAATATTTCCCATGATTTAAAGACACCCTTGACTGCGATTAAGGGTTACTCCGAAGGCCTGCTAGATGGAGTGGCGGATACCCCTAAGAAGCAGGAGAAGTACTTAAAGACTATTTTCACGAAAGCGAATGACATGTCAATTCTGGTTGATGAATTGGCGTTTTATGCTAAAATAGATAATAATACGATACCATATACCTTCAAGGAGATAAATCTGTGGGAGTATTTTGATGATTGTATCGGGGAGGTTGGTCTGGATCTTGAGGTGAAGAATATAGAAGTCCATTATATGAATCAGCTCGATCCTTCAACCTGTGTAGTTGCAGACGCAGAGCAGCTTAAGAGGGTAATTAATAATATTATTGGTAATGCAGTAAAATATATCGATAAGAACAGAGGAACTATTCAAATACGAATCATTGATATCGGTAATTATGTTCAGGTTGAAATAGAGGATAATGGGATAGGAATTCCAAAGCCAGACATTCCATATATCTTTGACCGCTTTTACCGGGCAGATTCCTCTCGTAATTCAAGAAAAGGCGGCAGCGGTTTAGGACTTGCCATCTCTAAGAAGATCATCGAAGACCACTCGGGGAAAATATGGGCCGAGAGTGAAGCCGGTGCGGGAACAACGATATATTTTACGTTAAAAAAGAGTATGAAAAGCACTGAAACAGATACATCAAATTCCAAAAAGGAAGGAGTTATAGAATGAGCAGATTATTAATAGTGGAAGATGAAGTTGCGATTGCAGAGCTGGAGAAGGATTATTTGGAGCTAAGCGGCTTCGAAGTGGAAGTGGAGACTGCCGGAGATATTGGAGCAAAAAGAGCGTTAAATGAGGAATTTGATCTGATCATTCTGGATCTTATGCTTCCGAATATGGATGGCTTTGAGATATGTAAGAAGGTACGCGAGGCGAAGAATATACCCGTTATTATGGTATCCGCCAAAAAGGATGATATCGATAAAATCCGTGGTCTGGGTCTTGGTGCTGATGATTATATGACGAAGCCCTTCAGTCCGAGTGAGCTGGTTGCAAGAGTGAAAGCACATCTTGCCAGATATGAAAGATTAATCGGGTCAGGGGTAAAGGAGAATGAGACTCTGGAAATCCGCGGGTTAAAGATTGATAAAACAGCAAGAAGAGTTTTCTTAAACGGAGAAGAGAAGATATTTACGACCAAAGAGTTTGATTTGCTTACCTTCCTGGCTGAGAATCCAAATCATGTTTATTCAAAGGATGAGCTGTTTCGTGAGATATGGGATATGGAATCGGTAGGTGATATAGCTACTGTTACAGTCCATATCAAAAAGATCAGAGAAAAGATAGAGTATAATACCTCTAAGCCTCAGTATATTGAGACAATCTGGGGAGTAGGTTACAGGTTTAAGGTATAAAATCCATACATTAGGTAATTGCGAAACCCATTAACTGTAAGTATTGTATACACAGCGTATACTATTCCGGAGCGGAATTAAAGTGTTAAAACACTTAAGCTCATAGGAGCGTTGGAGCGAAGGAATAGTATATGCTGTGTATACAATTAGTTAAACTATAGTTTCGCAATTATCTATCTGGTTCAGGAGAAGTGGTTGCATTATTCACTGAACCGATTTAAATTTCTTGAGTTTAAGAAGCGGATGGAGGGCTTTTGTTCTTCGGAAGATGGTGATAAGAACGGAGACTGCTGCTAAGAGATGATTGACAGTTAATTAACAAGGTGCTAATATTATCCTAGCCAATTCAAAAGGATATCCTGAGGAAAAGGCATAGGAGCTTAGAATAAAGGATCGACTTAAGAACGGATATAGCGAAGAGAAGTCGGTAGGATAAGTTGAAATTATAATCCCTATGCTGGTTGGCACAGGGATTTTTTTCGTAGAAAAAGAGCACAAGGAGATCGTTATATCATAAAAAGAAGGTGAGTATAAATGGAAACAAGAGTTGCACTAATCGGTATAATCGTCGAGGATATAGAGGCGGTGGAAAGACTGAATGCGTTGCTGCACGAATATGGGCAATATATCATCGGAAGAATGGGGCTCCCATATAGAGAGAAAAATATTAATATTATCAGTGTGGTGGTTAATGCGGAGGCGGATACCATCAGCACACTTGCCGGGAAGCTTGGTATGTTAAAGGGTGTGAATGTTAAGACAATCTATTCAAAAAAGTAAAAGACAAAAAGCGGCCAGCGCGGACAAAATGAAAAATAGTCTCACCACAAACGAATTCTAAGGGCAGGAATGCTTCTGGTATGAAAACGGTAAATGATGAAATAATTATGTAATAAGTGGTTAGTAAGCACTTATTACGCGCAAATTGCTTGCGCAGAAATGGAGGTAAAGAATGAAAAAAATAAAGCTAATGTTAATCATGGTATTAGGAATACTTTTACTCGCAGCGTGTGCAAAGGATAAGAAGGAGGCAGCAGATACTGAGTCTGAAAAGCTTAACCAGACCCCAGCTACTACTGAAACACCGGAAATGACGAAAGCACCGGAGGTAACAAGTGCACCGGAGGTGTCAGCGGAAAAATTAACGGTAAATATTGCAGCCTTAAAGGGGCCGACTGCGATTGGTATGGTTAAGCTTATGGATGATGCAGCAACTGGAATTACTACTAATGATTATAAATTCTCAATAGAAGGAACCGCAGATGCAATCACAGCAGGAATGGTTAAGGGCGATTATGATATTGCTGCAGTACCCTGTAATATGGCATCTGTCCTATATAATAAGACAGAGGGCGGAGTAAGACTGGCAGGTATTAATACCTTAGGCGTTCTATATATCGTTGAGACAGGGGATACGATTAAGTCAGTTAAGGATTTGAAGGGTAAAACTATATATGCAACAGGGTTAGGCACCACACCCCAATATACCTTAAATTATATATTAAACGCTAATGGGATTGATCCGAATAAGGATGTTACTATTGAATACAAGACAGAGGCGACAGAGGTTGCGTCCATCCTTGAAAGATCAAAGGATGCAGTAGCAATGCTTCCGCAGCCATATGTGACAACGGTTTTGATGAAGAATAATAAGCTTAGGATAGCACTGGATATTGCGAAAGAGTGGGAAGCAGTCAGCAAGGATGGAAGTTCGGTAGTTACAGGAGTGGTAATAGTAAAAAAAGACTTTTTGGAAAAGAATAAAGAGGCCTTTGATGCCTTCATGAAGGAATATACCGCTTCTGCAGCTTATGTAAATGAGAAGATCGAGGCCTCGGCTGCTTTAGTTGAGAAATATAATATCTTTAAAGCTGAGCCAATGAAAAAGGCAATCCCATTATGTAACATTACACTGCTTCAGGGAGATGAGATGAAGCAAAAGGTTAACGGATACTTGACAGCTTTATTTCAACAGGACCCGAAAGCAGTTGGCGGGAAGCTGCCAGAGGATGAGTTTTATTACATACCTTAGGTTAAAGTTCTATGATACTATGGTTAAGGGCTATAGGAGCTAATTGCTTTAGGTAACGTTGACTATAAAAAATAAGATGGTGATATAAAGCATCATTATTTTTATAATTGAATAATTAACATTCTTATGGATAAGGCCGGTGAGCTTTATGATAGGAACTGATATAAGATTAAATAAATCATAGAAGGGAGCCAGCTAATTTGAAAAAGAATGAGACTGTGAAAGTATTATTAAATCGATATGGCTTTAAAATAATAGCTGTCAGTTTCTGGCTCTTTCTATGGGAAGCACTCAGTAGGTGGTTTGGACATAACATACTTTTACCTTCTCCTATATCAGTTATGAGGACACTGATTAACTTATCAGGCAGACTAAGCTTTTGGCAGACGATATTATTTTCCTCACTACGGATCATAGCAGGCTTTTTGCTTGCCCTTATGATCGGAGTTATTCTTGCGGTTGGTGCTTATAACAGCAGACTTATTAAGGAGCTTACCAAACCGGCTATGAAGACAATTCAGGCTATGCCGGTGGCTTCCTTTATTATCTTAGCTCTTATATGGATTAAAGCCAAGAATTTATCTGTTCTGGCATCCTTTCTTATGGTAATGCCGCTGATCTATTCTAATGTGATGCAGGGCTTACTGGCAGCAGATGATAAGCTGCTTCAGATGGCGAAGGTTTTTCGAGTAAGAAGCATCAGGAAAATAATTGCGATCTATATACCCTCGGTTATGCCTTATTTTGTTTCTGCCGTAGCTGTCGGAGTTGGTCTATGCTGGAAGGCAGGGATAGCAGCTGAAATTATCGGAATACCGAATGGCTCAATAGGAGAGAAGCTGTATGAGGCAAAGCTTTACCTTATGACAGAGGAGCTGTTTGCCTGGACTATTGTTATCATTATTGTAAGCATTCTTTTTGAATTAGCAGTAATGTTGTTACTTCGCATATTACATAGGGATACTGCCCATCAAAGAAAAACAGCAGAAGAATAAGCTGTCTATTAAAATCATGTTCAAGTTTTCTAAAGTGAGCGGGAAGGTGATGATTACGTATGGATATTATACTGAGGCATATTACAAAGCAGTTTAATCAAAAGACTGTTCTTCAGGACTTAAACGTTGTATTTCTAGAAGGAAGGATAAACTGTCTGATGGGTGCTTCCGGTATAGGAAAGACTACAGCGGTACATATCATTATGGGATTAGTAAAACCTGATTCCGGGGAAATACTGGGTTGTCAGGGAAAGCGTGTCGCTGCGGTTTTTCAAGAGGACCGGTTGATCGAACATTGGAGTGCTATAAAGAATATAAAGCTGGTTTGCGGGAAAGAGGTATCGGAGGAGCAGATTAAACTCGAGTTAAACTGTCTTGGTATAGAAGCTTACTATGATAAGCCGGTTATCGATTTTAGTGGTGGAATGAGACGCAGAGTAGCGATTGTAAGGGCGTTACTTGCAGAAAGTGATTTGATTATTCTGGATGAACCCTTTAGAGGACTAGATGAAGCTTTAAAGCTCAGAGTGATTGATTATATCAAGGAAAGAACAAAGAAGAAGTCCGTAATTATTGTAACACACGAAAAGAAAGATGTGGAATTACTTGGCGCACATTTGGTTACTATGTTATAACAGGAATAATTTATCTGGTTTTAGCGGTGACTAAGGATAAATATTGTATTTTAATCAAGGTTAGGCTATAATACTGAATTAATAATTAAAGATTAATAGGTAATTAGATAAGTTATCATAGGTTTTTATTACAATGAACTCTGATACTACTGTTATTTTAAGTTTGAATTATGTATATAATTTCATATTTAGTGAGGATGGTAATTACCTATAAGGAAGGAAAGAGAGAGGTAAGCTACATGCATATTACAATTACAGGCAACTTGGGAAGTGGTAAATCCACCATATGCAAGCTGCTCAATGAGAAATATCAATTTGAGATATATTCCACCGGCAAGGTACAAAGAGAATTAGCAAGACAGATGAATATGACAACCCTGGAACTTAACCAGCTGATGTGCAGTGATAAAAAATATGATAAAATGATTGATGATGAAACAGCAAGAATATCAAGGGAAAACAGAGATAAGGATATTATTTTTGATTCACGTCTGGCTTGGCATTTTGTTGAGCGTTCCTTTAAAGTATTTGTATCTGTAAGTCTTGAAGTGGCAGCAGAACGAGTGATGAATGATCAAAGAGGTGCCGAAGAAAAATATGCCTCAATTGAGGAAGCGAAAGAGCTCCTTGCTGAGAGGGCAGCAACAGAAAGAGTTCGTTATAAGGATATTTATAATTTAAATTATATGGATTTTTCCAATTATAATTTAATTATAGACAGTACTTATTGTCTTCCGGATAAAATAGCAGAGATTATAATTCAGGAAGCAAAGGAATACTACCGAAATAATTTATCAAATACGTCAAAAATGTTAGTTTCTCCAAAGCGTCTTATCACAGAAGCCAATATCACGAAAGAAGAGGAGTTAAGGCTGGAGCCATTAATAAAGGAATATCAGAAAATACCTTATGCAATAGATACTGTCATCACAGTGAAAAGAAAAAACGATGATTACGAGGTATTAGAAGGTATAGATCAGGCGAAAGCAGCATACTTAGCCGGGGTGGCGTATGCACCTGTTGAAGTAATAAAGAATCTTGATTAAAGATGTTTTGGTAAAGGTGAATATTATTAACAGTATATAAACATTTCATTTTTTATGGAATAGAATAAATAAACTATTATCTTAATACCATCGGTTATGATATCGCTAAAAATGTCATAATCGGTGGTTTGTTTTGTTCTTCATGGTTAATTTAACTAATGTTAATTCTAACAATTGTTCCATAGATAAATTATTCTTAATATGATAATATTAACTATTTAATTACAAATTATCCCCGAGGATATAAAAATCAGATTGACAGACAATAAAGATAAGAAGAGTTTTTAAAAGTTATCTTTATTAATATTTTCTAAGCCATAGGAATACTGGAGCGAAGAAAGAGGTATTTGCTGTCGTTTATAACGAAAATGGTATTGTTTCACAATTACCGTAAAATTTTTAACTAGGGGGTGATTTAATGAAAGCTTGGATAGATAAGTCCTACTCTGCGAAGTGGTTTTTAACGATTGCCATCATTACTGGCGGGGTATATTTGGGTTTTCGCTATCTGCTGCCATTAGTATTTCCCTTCTTTGTTGCTTATTTTCTTGCCTGGATTATAAGACCAGTTACGGAACTTTTATATCGTCGACTAAAAATTCCGAGAATAATCGGGGGATCCTTCTCTCTGATTTTATTAGTGGGCATTTTCGGAACAGCATTTTGTATGTTGATTAATATACTGGTGAAGCAGGCGATAGCACTCTTAAAAAATATACCGATCTATATGGACATTATTGCGGGAAAGCTGGACCATATCTGTAAGTACTGTGACGGTTTATTTGGATTAAACTGTGGAACGATAAGAACCTTTGTAGATGATAATATGATGCAGACTGTTAATATGGTTAAGACGGATGTAATGCCAAAGCTAACCAAACAGACAATCGCAATTACAATCGGCGTGGTTACCTTTATCGGTGTTTCATTCATTGTTCTTGTGGCAGCAATACTAATGGCAAAAGAATTACCTGGCTTTCGTGAACGCTATGAAAATAATGCTCTTTATAAGGATATTCATAAGGTTACTGTAAAGCTGTCCGAAGCAGGAATCGCTTTCTTAAGGTGTCAGTTGATTATTATGTCCATCGTAGCTGTTATTTGTGTTGCGGGTCTTTATTTTATTAAAAATGACTATCCGGTGTTAATTGGTATCGGTATTGCTTTCATGGATGCATTACCAATTTTGGGGAGTGGTATGATTTTTATACCCTGGGCAATCATAGTGCTCATTAATGGGAATATATTTACCGCTGCAATTCTTATGACAATCTATATGTTCTGTCAGATAGTCCGCGAAATATTAGAACCAAAGCTGATTGGAAATCGCATTGGAATAAAGCCGTTATATACCTTAATTGCAATGTATGTCGGTGTAAAATTATTTTCTGTAGCTGGTTTTTTTCTTGGTCCCATTGGACTTTTAATTATTATTACTGTTTATAAGGTTATAAATGAAAAGTCGATCAATAAGGAAGAAAGTAAGACGATGGTATTCGAAGATGATTGAAGTGTTAATTATTGAAAAGCATAAATCACATCTCAAGTTTGCTTTGGAAGGCTTTTGATTAAATTTAAGAACCGCTTGACAAAGCGGATTATCTGGAATAAAATTAGTAACATTATCTATGATAATTATTATATTGGATTAGTAGAAAATGTTATGAATAAATCAGAATTTGCGATGAAGAGAAATAGTAAATAGCATACTCATCTCAGAGAAAGAAGCATTGGTGAGAGCTTCTTATGCAGATGTTATTGAACCGGCCTCGGAGCATTGTATGAAAGGATATTAATTCCCCAAAATACAACGTAATACCGGCGTTAACGGTACGAAGTGAACTGTTAATATAACAGTTAATTAGGGTGGCACCGCCGAGTCTTTCGGTCCCTTTGGGACAGAAGGGCTTTTTTTATGCAATTAACGTTGAAAAAATTAAGAAGGAGAGATTAATATGGCACAGGATAAAAAACTGGTAGAAGCTATTACCTCCATGGAAGAGGACTTTGCCAAGTGGTACACTGATGTTGTTAAAAAAGCAGAATTAATTGAATATTCAAGTATAAGAGGTTGTATGATACTTAGGCCGCTTGGCTATGCAATCTGGGAGAATATTCAAAAGCAGCTGGATGCGGATTTTAAGGCAACTGATGTAGAGAACGTATATATGCCTATGTTCATTCCGGAGAGCTTATTACAGAAGGAAAAGGATCATGTTGAAGGCTTTGCTCCTGAGGTTGCCTGGGTAACTCATGGCGGCGGAGAGCAGCTGCAAGAAAGAATGTGCGTCAGACCAACATCTGAAACACTTTTCTGTGATTTGTATTCAAGGATCGTCCAATCTCACAGAGATCTTCCGAAATTATATAATCAGTGGTGCTCGGTTGTTCGCTGGGAGAAGACAACCAGACCGTTCCTTCGTTCTATGGAATTCTTGTGGCAGGAGGGCCATACAGCGCATGCAACAGCAGAAGAGGCCGAGGAAAGAACCATTCAGATGCTGAATGTGTATGCGGATTTCTGTGAGAAGGTATTAGCTATTCCTATGATTAAGGGCCGCAAGTCCGATAAGGAGAAGTTCGCTGGGGCACATGCCACCTATACGATAGAAGCTTTAATGCATGATGGTAAAGCACTGCAATCCGGTACCAGCCATAACTTTGGTGACGGTTTTGCAAGAGCATTCGGAATTCAATATACAGATAAGAATAACACCCTTCAATATGTTCACCAGACCTCCTGGGGTATGTCAACCAGAATAATTGGTGCAATCATCATGGTTCACGGAGATGACAGCGGACTGGTATTACCTCCGAGAATAGCACCAACCCAGATCATGATTATCCCAATCAATCAGAATAAAGAGGGAGTGCTTGATAAGGCTTATGAGCTAAAGGAAAAGCTGAGCTCCTTCAAGGTGAAGGTCGATGATTCAGATAAGAGTCCCGGTTGGAAGTTCAGTGAGCAGGAGATGCGCGGTGTTCCTATTAGGATCGAAATTGGCCCTAAGGATATTGAGGCAAATCAAGCTGTAATCGTTAGAAGAGATACCAGAGAAAAGCTGGTTGTAGCACTTGATGAGATAGCTGCAAGAGCAGGTGAAGTGCTTGAAACCATGCAGAGTGAGATGCTAGAAAGAGCAAGGAAACATCGGGATTCCCATACGTATTGTGCAACGAATATGGAGGAATTTGAGAAGCTGGTTGCAGAAAAGCCTGGATTTATCAAAGCAATGTGGTGTCAGGACGAGGCTTGTGAGAATGAGATTAAGGAAAGAACAGGAGCAACCTCAAGATGTATGCCATTTGAGCAGGAACACATCGCAGATACCTGTGTATGCTGCGGAAAGCCTGCAAAAGCGATGACCTATTGGGGAAAGGCTTATTAATATGAAAATTAAACAGGTATTAACAAGATTTTATACGCAGGATATTGAAGGTGCAATTCAGTTTTATGAGACTATTCTTAATGAAAAATGCAGTCAAAAATTTCATTACGAAAAGATGAAGCTTGATTTGGCCCAGGTAGGCAACCTCTTAATATTAGGAGGCGCGGAAGAAGCCCTCAAACCATTTAGAGCAACGCAGGCTACATTTTTAGTTGATTCCGTCCGGGATTTCAAAGAGCATTTGTTAAAGAACGGCAGCGAAATAATCAGAGATATTATGGAAGTGCCTACAGGAATGAATATGACGCTTAGACATCCGGATGGAAGTATAGTAGAATATGTAGAGCATAAAACGCAGGGATAATTTTTACTGATCATGAATATAAGTAGTCGAATAAAAAGAGTTCTGTTGGGCACAATTGTGCCATAACAGAACTCTTTCTATTTGGTTTGAAGTCATTTGTAATGCTGCCTCCTTGCAATATTATCATTGCTTTGCTATAATCGGGATAGTTTAAAATGGAAGAAATAATCTAATAATATAAAAGAGTTATATTGGAGGCAAACTATGATATTCTCTATTCCCGATAAAGTGAATGAAATAATTAAGGAGCTTAAGCAGCATGGCTTTGAGGCATATGCTGTGGGTGGCTGTGTTCGGGATATGGTGCTTGGCAGAGAACCCGAAGACTGGGATATTACAACCTCTGCTACTCCACAGGAGGTAAAACGAATATTTAGAAGAACTGTAGATACCGGAATTGCACATGGAACGGTTACTGTTTTAATAGATAAGGAGCATTATGAGGTCACTACTTACCGACTGGACGGTGAATACGAGGATAAGCGGCATCCAAAGGAGGTTTCCTTTACCTCAAGTCTTTCAGAGGATTTAAAGCGCAGAGATTTTACGATTAACGCGATGGCCTACAATGAATCAGAGGGCTTTGTAGATCTATTCGGCGGTTTAGAGGATATTAGGCTCGGAGTAATACGTTGTGTGGGCAGTGCCGAGGAACGATTTGACGAAGATGCTTTAAGAATATTAAGGGCAGTTCGTTTTTCTGCCCAGCTAGATTTCTCCATCGAAGAGACCACGATGAAGGCTATTCAGTCTAAGAGTAAGTATCTTAATAATATTAGTGCAGAGCGTATCCGGGTGGAATTAACAAAGCTACTACTATCAGATCATCCTGACCGCTTAAGAACTCTTTATCTAGTAGGAATCACAAGCGTTATTCTACCTGAGTTTGATGCGATGATGCTTACTAATCAGAAAAATATACATCATATTTATACGGTAGGTGAGCATACCATCCATGCCGTATCGGAGGTAGCAGGAAAGCTTAAGGATAATCTTTTTTCCTCAAACGAAAGGGTGATTTTAAGATGGACAATGCTGCTGCATGATGTTGAAAAACCTGGTACGATTACGATTGGTAAGGATGGTCAGAATCATTTTTACGGACATCAGGAAAAGGGTGCAATCACAGCGAAAGATATATTAAAAAGGTTAAAGTTTGATAATGATACATTGGAAACGGTAGTTCATTTAATACGCTGGCATGATTACCGCTTTGTACTGACTCCTGCTGGCATGAGAAAGGCAGCTTCAAAGATCGGGAAGGAATATATGGAGCTATTGTTCGAGGTAAACAGAGCAGATACCTCTGCGAAAAATCCGGAGCATACAAAGGAAAAACAGGAGCGTCTCACGGAAGCAAGGAGACTTTATGAAGAGATAATAAAAGGTAAGGAATGTGTCAGTTTAAAGGAGCTTTCGATTAACGGAAAGGATCTGATCAGTATCGGAATAAACCCGGGACGAGTTATGGGAGATATATTAAAGCAGCTGCTAGACGCTGTCCTAGAAGATCCAAAGCTCAATGAAAAAGAGCAGTTGCTTTTCCTGTCTCGTAAATTAGCTGAAAAGTATAAGAATGTAAATTAATTAATTAATATTTTACAGCTAATTATGTAACCTATCACTGCAAGTATTGTATACAACTAGAATTCAAATCCTGTTATTACAAATATTTTCAGTTTATTGGAAAGTAAAAATTAAAGCTGGATTATAATCCAGTACGAATATGAGCTATATAAGTATATAATTTTCACTATATGAAATAGATTGAAATAAAGTCTCAGAAGAATGAAAAAGTTATTTCTTCTGAGGCTTTTTATATTCATGAAATCGAATGTCATATCATAATATTAAAAAGACGGGTTTATCATACGCCGATTTGCATGCAGAGCACAACTTCAATACTCTGAGTAGGTTATAATAGGCGTCTATATTATGATGTGTGGTTGGGAGGGTTAGCTGTGGAGGATAGAAGCCAGGAAGCACTAAAAAAATATCATCTGAAAATATACAACATATATAGAGCTAGAGGCGCCTTTTTGTTAGAAACTGACTGCGGTCTGAAGCTTTATAAATGCTTCGAGGGCTCGAAAAACAGGGCCTTGTTCGAAAACAAGGTAAAGGAACATTTGTCGCTTTATGGCTATCCAAATACGGATGTTTTTGTAAGAACAATCGATGAGGATATTATCTCCGAGGATAGCGCAGGCTGTCAATATATCATGAAAAACTGGTTCTGGGGCGAAGAGTGCAATTTAAAGGAGCTATCTCAGATTGAAGCTGCTGCTGCAAATCTTGCAAGGCTGCACTGCGTATTAAGGGATGTTGAGTTTTCAAGCGAACAGCTGGAACATAATATATCACCTGATCTTGTGGAAACCTTTGATAAACGCAACAGAGAATTAAAACGCGTAAAAACCTATATCAGGGATAAAAGACAGAAGAATGAATTTGAACTGCTTTATTTAAATTATTATGATAGCTTTTATGAACAGGGCTTAGCTGCATTAGACAGACTTTTAAAATCCTCCTATGCTGCACTTTTGGAGGCAGCAATAAAAGGGCGCAATGTCTGCCACGGAAATTACACTTATCATAATATTATTATGATGAAGAATAAAACAGAAGCCATCACAAAGACCTATGTTCCGCCGGGCTGGGTAAATAAGCAGCCGTTATGTGTTGCTGAGATAGCACCGGGTGGAGGTGCGATTGCAACTACAAACTTTGAAAAAAGCTATATTGGTCTTCAGGTTTCGGATCTTTATCAGTTTATCCGAAAGGTAATGGAAAAGAATGATTGGGATATTTTCTATGGGAGCAATATAATAGAAGCCTATGACAGGGTTAAGTCCATTTCAAAGCAAGAGTTAAATATTTTATACCTTTTACTCTTATACCCTGAGAAATTCTGGAAGATTACTAATTTTTATTATAACGGTAAGAAATCCTGGGTTTCAGGCAGGAACATTCAGAAGTTAAATACGATAGGCGAACAGAACTCTAAAAAGGAAATATTCTTACGGAAACTGGAAAGTATCCTATAGATTAAAGGATTGAAGAATCATTTTAGGTGAGCTATAATACATAGTATGAATAGTCTTGCAAAAATCATGCAGGCCCAAAGCCTCGCATACGAGGCTTATAAAGAATAGCAAAAGACGCTATTCTTCCATTATACTAATTACCAACGATTATGAGGGAACAATGGATGGAGTCATGGAATGAGGAACCGAAGAACCGTTATAAGGTAAATACAAGGCCAATTGTCAGTCTGCTGATTGGGCTTGGCTTTTTATCTGCGATTTTGCTGGCTACAATGCTTGCAGCTTCGGATTCAGGAAGTAAGAAGAGCCCGGTAACTGACAGTAAGAAACAGGACGTTAATAATTCAACTCAGGCTGCAGCCACTGGTAATCAGCTATTAGCGGTTGTTAAAGAGATTGATACCCAAAATAAACAGATTACACTTTATGATGTAAACCGTCAGGAGGCTGTTGTACTTAGTTATAATGGAGGAACTGATCTTACAGATAAATATGGAAAGAAGATTACAATTAATCAGGTAGCCATTGGTAGCATGGTGGATGCTTTTTATGAGCAAGATAAGAACAGGCTTCTTAGTATGAATACATCAAAAGTAGCCTGGGAATATCCGGATGTTAAGAATATGAGCATTAGCTCAAAGGATAAAATAATAAAAATTGCTTCAACAAAATATAGATATACAGAGGATATTCTTATTCTTGACGGAGAAGAAGTTATTCCTGTAGAAGACTTAACAGAGCAGGATACAGTAACAGTCTGGGGCAAGGAAGAAACCATATGGTCAATTGTTGTAACGAGAGGTCACGGTACGGTGATACTTCAGGATTATGAGGATTTTATAGGCAACTATATTACGATTGGTTATGAGTCCATGCAGCAGATTACTGAGGATACAGCGATTGCTGTCAGGGAAGGTACCTTTAATCTAACAGTAGAAAATGGTTTATATAGTGCTACAAAGATTGTTACTGTTAAGAGGAACGAGGTAACTTATGTTTCATTAAGTGATCTTTCGTCGAAAGGCTTAAAGGAAGGTGAAATCACCTTTGAGATTACGCCAGTGGGGGCTGATTTATATATTGACAAGAAATTAACTACCTACGGGGATCCAATTGCTCTAAGTTATGGAGAACATTCGGTGGTTGCTATGCTGGGTGGATATACAACTTATGAAGGCATCCTTGAGGTTGATTCAAAAAGTAAAGTAATAAAAATTAATTTGCCGGAAGCAGAGAGCAGTGAAGAAGCAGTTGCTACCGAGACAGATACCTCCCCGGATACCGGTTCGGATACGGATACATCAGGTGTTATTACAGATAATAAGAGTGACGATGATAAGGACATAGATAGCACGCCTTCAGACAGTACAAATACAGATACTTCCTCAGAGAGTACTAACACCAAACCAGATAAGATCACCGATAAAACACATAAGATATATGTGAAGGAGCCTAGTGGTGCTTCGGTGTATCTGGATGGAGACTATGTGGGCACGGCACCCTGTGAATTTAAGAAAGTGATAGGAAGTCATGTATTAACCTTTATACAGGATGGCTATGAGACCATGAGTTATACCGTAGAGATTGCTAACGATGGAACTAATCCAACCTTAGTCTTCCAGTCCTTAAAAAAATCTGAGTAGCAAATGATACATTGCCTCCAAGCAAGTAGTTGCAACAAATTATACTCTATATCGCTTTTACTTAAGTATTACTCAATTAATTGACGAAGTGCATTTTGTAAATAGTCTAATAACGCTAATTCATATCAGATTGTGTCAAACAGGCAGGAATAACTGGGCATTGAAGTGGTTTTTGAAGCATTGCTAAGAATTGTGTCTATCGATTTTTGGCCCTCTCTCTTTTCAAAATTATTATAGTAAGCTATAATGATTGTAAATTTATGGAAAAGAGAGGGGCTTTTTATGATTCAATATTTATATGACAAGGACATATTAATTTATGCCTATGCAGGTCTAGGCGGACTAGGATTACTCATTCGTCTTATTGTAAACTTAGTTTATAAGCGTTTGGTAAAGGAATCCGATCGATTAGGTGAGACAAAGAGTAAAATGCTAAAGCATTTGAAAATGAAATTCGAAACTTGTTTTAGACTAAGAATAGGTGTTAATAATGTGGATACATTTGTGGATAAAAACGTATTAAGGTATCGTTTTTGTGGACTTCTCTTATCCACCTGGGATAATTTAAGTGGACAAGTTCTGTTTTTAAACCTCCTGGCAGTGCCTGTACTCGCGGTTTTTGGGGTGTTTTATGAATGTGGACAAGATAAGATATTATTTGCCGGAGCAGTGGGTATTTTGTCCAGCTCAGTTTTAATTCTTGTGGATAAAAGTATTAATTTAGCAGGAAAGAAGAAGTTGCTCCGCCTTAATCTGCTCGATTATCTGGAGAATTTTTGTAAAGTAAGACTGGAACAGGAAGCAACTTCACCTGAACTGATTGAACAGTATCGCCGTGAATTTTTGCAAGTAACAGATGCCGGTAAGCAAATAAGTGCCACAACGACAGCTTCCGAGAAGGAAGTGACAAAGGATGAGCTGAGTCGTAGAAGGGAAGCAAGATTAAAGAAAGAGGAAGAAAGAAGACTTCAGGCAGTGAGGAGAGAAGAGGAGCAGAAAAAAGCGGAAGAAGCCAGAAAAGAAGAAGAAAGAAAAAAGCTAGAGGAGAAAAAGCAGCAGGCAGCAAGGCGTAGAGAAGAAGATAGATTAAAGCAGGAGGAAGAAAGAGAGGCTCTTGAAGCAAGACGAGCTGAGTTGAAGAGAAAAGCATTAGAAAAACAGCAGTCAATTGAATTAAAGAAGCAAAAGGCAGAGAATAAGGAAGAGTTGAGTCTTGAGGAAGAGAATAATTCTCCTTCGGAACACGCTGATATGGAAATGTTAATCAAAGAGCTAGATGACTTCGCAGAAGCGAAGGAAAGAGCAGAGCTACTAAAAGCTGAAAAAGAAACCTTCGGTAAAGAGAAGTCAGAGACTGTTAAGCAGTATAAGACAGCTGCGGGAAAAATGAAAGCCCAGGCGATGAGCCAGCAGGAGGAGAAATTGATTGAAGATGTATTAAAGGAATTCTTTGCATAGAGGAGCAATACGTAAATTTACATAAACAAATTTAGTAAATACATGAAATCTTATGCAGAAAATCATTGAATAAAAAGAGTGCCTTTGTTAGAATATAAGAAAAAAAGGAAAGGAAGTAAACAAAATGGCTAACAAGGTTTCATTTGATTTTTCTGTTGCAAAGAATTTTATCTCAACTTCAGAGATCGATATGATAAAGACTTCCGTAGACGCGGCTAAAAATATGCTGGTGGATAAGACTGGCGCAGGAAATGATTTTCTGGGATGGATTGACCTTCCCGTCAGTTATGACAAGGAGGAATTTGCACGGATTAAAAAGGCGGCTGATAAAATCCAAAAGGATTCTGAGGTGCTTTTAGTTATCGGAATTGGAGGCTCTTACCTTGGAGCAAGAGCAGCGATTGAGTTCCTAAGGCACAGCTTTTATAATTCTGTATCCAAAGAAGTAAGAAAGACACCAGAAATTTATTTTTGTGGGAATAATATCAGCAGCAACTATATGAATCATTTAAAAGAGGTAATCGGTGACAGAGATTTCTCCATTAATATAATCAGTAAATCAGGTACAACAACAGAGCCGGCAATCGCTTTCCGTGTATTTAAGAAGCTTTTGAATGAAAAGTATGGTAAGAAGGAAGCAGCTAAGAGAATTTATGCAACCACAGATAAGGCTAGAGGAGCACTGAAAAATCTTGCGACAGAAGAAGGCTATGAAAGCTTTGTGGTTCCGGATGATGTAGGCGGACGCTTCTCTGTGCTTACTGCTGTAGGACTTCTGCCGATTGCTGTAAGCGGAGCTGATATAACTAAGCTCATGGAAGGCGCTGCAAGTATGAGAAATTACTGCTTAAACTCCTGCTATGAAGAAAATGACGCACTGCAGTATGCAGCTGTACGTAATATTTTACTTCGCAAGGGTAAGAGCATTGAAATTCTGGTTAATTATGAGCCATCGCTTCACTTTGTATCTGAGTGGTGGAAGCAGCTTTACGGTGAAAGCGAAGGAAAGGATCAAAAGGGTATCTTCCCGGCAGCAGTTGATTTTACAACGGATCTTCATTCTATGGGACAGTTTATTCAGGATGGACAACGAACACTATTTGAGACTGTAATCAATGTTGAAACTTCTAAGACAGAGATTATTCTTGAGGAAGAAGAAGTCGACTTAGACGGATTAAACTATCTTGCAGGTAAGAGTGTTGATTTCATCAATAAAAGTGCTATGAAGGGTACGCTGCTTGCTCATACAGATGGTAATGTTCCGAACTTACAGATTTCCTTACCCGAACAAAATGAGTTTTATTTAGGAGAGCTATTCTACTTTTTTGAATTTGCTTGCGGCGTTAGCGGCTATATACTGGGAGTAAATCCCTTTGACCAACCGGGAGTTGAAAGCTATAAGAAGAATATGTTTGCTCTGCTTGGTAAGCCCGGCTTTGAGGTGCAGCGAGAAGAGTTATTAAAGAGATTGGATCATTAATCGAATAGTACGGCTTATGAAAGTTAATCGTAATGAATGAAACAGCAAAATTATAAAATTTTATGTTTATAAAACCGGATAGTTTATTGTAACAATAAAAGTATTTACAGAGTATAATGTATTAACTAAAAGAAAAGGTAGCAGGACAGTTTTGTCGGGATACGATACATATCTTTGAGCATTCGCAACCGAATCCCTTATACCTCATGAAGAGTGTACAGCTTACTGCCTTGATACCTTACCAGAACTATTCGGCTGCTTAACATAGATATGAATGTATGCCCCTCTAGCTAGCTAGAGGGGCAGTTTTGTTGGGTTTAGTTGATATATTATATGAATTCAGGAAATTATCAAATTGGGCATTGACAAAAGAAATATTACGACTATAATTAAACATGTTTAAAACATGTTTATCATAAGATGAGGCGAGAGTAAAATTTCGAAGAAAGGATATGCGCATTGTCTCGCAAGTGAGCCAAATAAGCAGCGCAGGAATGGGGTAAAATATGAATTCAAGTGGTGAATTAACGACTTATATGAATGGGGCTGTAGAGCGGCTTATTACAAATGTCCTGAAATCAACACTGAAAAATCCAAAAGAAACAGCATACTTAATGGAAGTCAGAAATGTAGTGCGTAAAGCAAGTAAAAAGAGAATAGAAAGTGAAGAAAAGGGAATTCATATACCGACATTTCTTATCTCCAGTATTACCAATAGCTGTAATTTGTTTTGCAGGGGCTGCTATGCAAGAGAGAATAAGATATGCACAGATACAAAGCAAGGTAAAGTTCTTACAGATCAGAGGTGGCTTACTCTCTTTCGTGAGGCTGCAGACTGTGGAATTACTTTTAATTTACTGGCGGGTGGAGAACCATTATTAAGGAAAGAGCTTATAGATCAGGCAGCGAAGATAAAAGATATGATATTTCCAATCTTTACTAACGGTTTGATGATTGACCGGAATTATATGGATTTATTCAACAAAAATCGTAACCTAATCCCCGTTATAAGCTTAGAAGGAGGCTTACAAGCCACAGACAGCAGAAGAGGAGAAGGCGTCTATGAAAAAATTGTTAAGATAATGCAGGAGCTTAAAAGAATAAAAATTTTATTCGGTACATCTATTACAGTAACAAGCGGGAACGTGGAGGAGGTGACAAGTCCGGAGTTTATTCACCTGCTGGAGGAGAAGGGCGCTAGAATGGTATTTTTTATAGAATATGTTCCGGTTACACCAGGGACTGATCACCTTGCCTTATCTGATGCAGGTCGAAGCTATTTGGAACAAAGGCAGACGATACTGAGAAAGGATTTTGAAAATACTATTTTTCTATCCTTTCCCGGTGATGAGAAATACATGGGGGGATGTCTGGCGGCAGGCAGAGGCTTTTTTCATATAAACCCTTATGGTGCAGCAGAGCCTTGTCCATTTTCCCCATATTCAGACTGTAATTTAGCCGAGGTTAGCTTCTTAGAGGCTTTGCAGTCTCCGCTTTTTAAGAAACTAGGTGCAGCTGCCCTAATAGGAGGCGAGCATTCGGGAGGCTGTGCCTTATTCGAGCATGAGGCGGAGGTAAAAGCCCTGATTGGGTAAATTCATACATATAACAGAAGTTTAAGTATTCAGGAGGAGAATAAATGTCTAATGATAATGTGAGAGAACAGCTAATTAAAGTAACGATTAGACTTTTAACCGAAAGCCGCAGTCCGGGTAAAATAACAGCCAGACAGATTGCTGCGGAGGCCAAAGTTAACTTGGCACTGATTAATTACTATTTTCATTCTAAAAATGAATTGTTGAATATTGCTGTGAGTATAATACTTGAGAATAAAGCAGAAAAGCTTATGGAAATCTATTCTATGGATATTCCGGCAAAGCAGAAGCTGATCAAATTCTTGACCACTATTGTAGAAATTATCATGGAATACACAGATATACTGAAACCCCATATATCATATATACTGCTAGAGGGAGATATGTCAACGTCTCTGCAGATACTACCAATTATTAAGGAACACTATACTGATAAATCAGAAGCGGAATGTAGAATAATTGCATATCAGCTAATCTCCTTCCTGCAGCTGATATTTTACCGTTCAACGGAATTCTTTAAATACAGCGGGATAGATATTATGAACAGAGAGGAAAGAGATAAATTGCTTCAGTTGATCATAGATAATACAATAAAGTAGTTCATATTTAACGGATAACAGTAAGGGATAATTTGCATCATAGTTTGATATAGTCAAAAAACCGGGTAAATTGCACTTGGAAGGAGCAGCGATTACCCGGTTTTTATTATTGTACAAAGAATTTTTGTTAAGCTTATAATCGATGAATAGATAGCTTAAGGCATAACGGCGATATAGAGATACATCATCATAAAGTGACAGAAGCTTCCGCCGATGCAAAATAAGTGGAAAATCTCATGAGAGCCGAAGTTTTTATGCTTGTTGTTAAAAATAGGCAGCTTTAAAGCGTATATAACGCCGCCGATTGTATAAATGATACCTCCGGCTAATAACCAGTAAAAAGCAGCTGACGGAAGGGAATTAATGAGCTGTGTAAAGGCAAGTACGCAGGTCCAGCCCATAGCAATATAGACAACAGCGGAAAACCATTTTGGACAATGAACCCAAAAGCCTGTTACAATAATACCGACCGCTGCTAAACTCCAGATCAGAATTAACATATTGATACCGGCACGACCATTCAATACGATTAAACAGATAGGAGTGTAGGTTCCGGCTATTAAAACGTAGATTGACATATGATCAAATTTTTTGAGGCGGCGATGTACTTTAATAGTACTGCCAAAGGTATGATAAACGGTACTGGCAGTATATAATAATATCATGCTGAGAATAAATACACTAAGAGAAAGAATGTGTACGTTGTCGGGATGTCCGGCTGCTTTAATCAAAAGCGGCAAAGCTGCAAAAACTGCCATTAACATTCCGATAAAATGAGTGATTGCACTTCCCGGATCCTTTACTTTTACATTTTTTACTGTCATAAAACCAACTCCTTTATTTATATGATATATAAGTGTTAACATAAGCTTTTGATTTATACATCTTGCAACCTAATTAATATGATATGTAGTTATTAAAACTATGTCAGGTGTATTTATATACTACTATACATTGCTTTAAAATGCAAGTGTTATTTAGAGAATAAAATTTTAGTTTTAATTATATCTCCGAATATGTTATAATTTGCTTAAAATACAACGATCTATCTACTATAATTTTCACAGTTCATGGGAGGATGGGAATGGATTTAAATATAGGTGAAATTATTAAATTAAAAAAGCAACATCCCTGTGGAAGCAGTGAATGGGAGATTCTTAGAGTCGGTATGGATTTTCGCCTTAAGTGTCTTGGTTGTGGACACCAAATCATGCTTCCCAGAAAACAGGTGGAGAAAAATATCAAACAGGTTAGAAAGCCTTAAATCATGAGTGATAGGAAAAGGTTATGTAAAAGATGCCTTCTTGAGGATGCTGCAGCGGAGGAATATATAGAAAATATGAGAATTAACCTTCAAGGACTTGAGGAGAGTATTAAAACAGACGAGCTCACTTATCGTCAAAGGCTGCTGCATTGTAAAGACTGTGATAATCTCTTCGAGTGTATCTGTAAAATATGTGGCTGTTTTGTGGAATATCGGGCTGCGATTAATCATAAGTCCTGCCCGGATATGGAGCATAAGTGGTAACTAAAGATTGAATAAAGAACAAAGGTGAATAGGAGAAAGCTATGGAATATATATTGATGGATCTGGACGGTACATTAACCGATCCTAAGCTTGGTATCACAAAATCGGTACAATACGCTTTGGCGGCAAATCATATCAACGAACCTGATTTAGACAATTTATGCTGCTATATCGGTCCGCCTTTAAGACAATCCTTTAAGGTATATCATAATTTTAGTGAGGAGGAAGCAGAGGCCGGAGTAGCGAAATACAGGGAATATTTTATAGAGACAGGAATATTTGAAAATAAAGTGTATGAAGGGATGCCTGCGCTGCTTGCTAATTTAGTGAAGGCCGGAAAGAAGCTGATGGTAGCAACCTCAAAGCCAGAGATATTTGCGCGGAAAATACTTGAGCACTTCGCACTTGCCGAATACTTTACAGATATCTGCGGCGCCACACTTGACAACACGCGCTCTACGAAGGAAGAGATTATCCGATATGCGCTGAATAAGAACCGGATACAGGAGCTATCCTCTGTAGTTATGATAGGCGACCGCCTGCATGATGTAGAAGGAGCCAAAGCGGTAGGGATAGCTTCAATTGGAGTATTATATGGCTATGGCAGCAGAGAAGAATTAGAAAATGCAGGAGCAGATAGGATTGCAGAAACAGTTGAAGCTTTATATGAGGTGATTATGAAAATCGATTAATTACTGCACTTATTATATAAAGTAAGAATGATTTGATAATTGTGAAACTAATTAATAAAACTACATTGTTTCGTAATCAGCTAAGTAAAAATGATTAAAGAAAGGAATTAGGTATCAAAGTGAAACTCATATCTTGGAATGTAAATGGATTTAGAGCATGTTTGAATAAAGGTTTTGAAGAATTTTTTAGAAAAGTAGATGCCGATATATTTTGTCTTCAAGAAACAAAATTACAGCCGGAACAGGTGGAAATTACGTTTGAAGGTTACCACCAGTACTTTAACTCTGCAGTGAAAAAAGGTTATTCCGGTACAGCGATATTTACCAAGAAGGAGCCAATCAGTGTCTGCTATGATCTATGTATGGACAGGCATAATGAGGAAGGCAGGGTCATTACGGCTGAATATGAGGATTTTTACTTAGTGACCGTATATACTCCAAATTCTCAGAGAGAGCTGGCAAGACTTAGCTACAGAATGGAGTGGGAGGATGATTTTCGTGCCTATGTAATGGCTTTAGACAAGAAAAAACCGGTTATTATCTGCGGTGATCTTAATGTTGCGCATAAAGAGATAGATCTTAAAAATCCTAAAACAAATACAAAGAATGCGGGCTTTACAAAGGAAGAAAGAGAGAAAATGACGCTGCTTTTAGAAAACGGTTTTCTTGATACCTTTCGGTATAAATATCCGGATATAACTGAGGCTTATACCTGGTGGTCTTATATGTTCAAAGCCAGAGAGAAGAATGCAGGATGGCGTATTGATTATTTTCTGGCATCAGAACGCCTAAAGGAGAGTATTAAGGATAGCATAATTCATATGGAGGTTATGGGCAGTGACCATTGTCCGGTGGAATTAGATGTGATATGATTTTAACGTTAGGGTACGAAGGATAAGAGGAGGGTACTTATGGAAACTGTTAGAATAAGGACGGATCAGGCCGAAACAGGTATGATAGTAGCTTCGGATATATTTACAACCGGGGATCAGTTAATCATTAATAAAGGTACAGAGCTTGATGATAGAATGATAACGAAGCTGCGGTTTTATAATATCTATGGAATCTTAGTATATAAAAATCCCGATAAAAGCGCTGCCTTAAAGGAAGAATCCTACATCGAAATACTTAGAAGTACCCCTGAGTTTAAGCAATTTAACCGTACTTATATAGATACGATAGTTAATGTGGAAAACGGTTTTCGAGAAATAGTAAACGGAAAGAATCATTATAACATAAGTAATTTACTTAAGGATACGGATCGAATACTGAAGGAAGGCCGTAATGGAGCGCATATATTAGAGATGCTCCACGGTATACGTAATTATGATGATATGACCTTCGTACACAGCTTAAATGTAGCCCTGATTTGTAATATATTCGCAGGCTGGTTAAAGCTCTCCCCGGAAGACACCAAAATTCTGACACTGGGAGGTCTGCTCCATGATATTGGTAAGCTCCTCATACCAAATGAAATAATCACCAAAGAAGGAAAATTAACAGAAGATGAATTTAAAATAATCAAGACGCATACGATGAAAGGTTACCAAATACTTAAGGATCAACAGGTGGATTTAAGAATAAAGTATGCGGTTCTCATGCATCATGAAAGAACCGACGGAAGTGGTTACCCCAACGGTTTTATCGGTGACCAGATTAATGAATATGCTAAAATAATTGCAGTAGCTGACGTATATGATGCCATGACTTGTAATCGTCGCTATCGTAATGCAATCTGTCCCTTTGATGTGGTTGAGAATTTTGAAAGGGATGGATTTTTAAAATACGATCCGGGTTTTCTTATGACCTTTCTGGAACGTATTGTGGAGTCATATTTGCATAATATAGTACGACTAAATGACGGACGTCAGGGTGAAGTAGTAATGATTAATAAGTTAGCACTTTCAAGACCGGTACTTCGTATAGGAGAGGATTTTGTCGATTTATCCAAGGAGCATAAGCTTATCATTGAAGCAATTATATAACACCTGCATATACAGGAGTAAAATCTGCACTGTCAGCACATAAAAAACCGGAATATTTCTCAATTATTTTATTAAAATATGAGGTGACTGCAGAAAGATCCGCCTCACAGAGATTTATAGCAAATACTGTTTTAATATCATGCTTTTTGATAAATGCAGCATCGGAGGGTGCCTTAAAGGATACTTCTAGTGGTTCAAAATCAACCGAATTACCACTTTGTAATTCCAACTCCAGAATATTCATCTCTTCCCATAGTTGGGCTGCAATGTCTTTCCTATCCTGTAGTATTAGGGCAATATCCTTTGCTCTTACTTCCTCAGGTGTCATATAGAGAAGATCAATATATTCTTTGACCTCTTTCTTTCCATTTGTGTTCTTATTTTTCATAGTAAAATCCCTTCATAAATAATAATTTTAGAAAATTGCGAAACCATATAGTTAAATTAATTGTATACGCAGCATAAACTATTCCTTCGCTCCAACGCTCCCTAGAGCTTAACTTCCGCTCCAGAATAGTATATGCTGTGTATACAATACTTACAATTACTGAGTTTCGCAATTGCCTATTAATATTTTTTATTGCGCGCTCAAAATAATTGAAAGGTTTTTGACCCCTTAAACATGATCTAGTAGTATTATAATACGTATTACTAAATAGTTATATCTTTTTCTGGAATGTTTTATAAAATCCATATAATACATTAACATTAACGCAGGAGATAAGCAAACTACATTGATAAGCATAATGACAATAAGCAATAGTGCTTTGTGACGTATGCAAAAACTGTCTGATTGAAAAAATTTAAAAAAGGCAAAATAATAATATATAATCGATAAGGAGGATGTATATGAGCAGACATAGAAGTTCGATGTCCGAAAATGAAAGAGAGGAAATTGCCAAAGAGCTTGGTGTGTATAATAAGGTAAAAACAGGCGGTTGGGGTGAGGTTTCCTCAAAGGACTGCGGCAATATTGTAAAGAAGGCAATAGAAATGTCAGAAAAAGCGGAAGGAAAGAAATAATATTAGCTGATCTAAAGAGAATAGATAGGAAAGCATTGATACCCGGATAAAAGGAAAAGATTAATCAAGACTTCAAACTGGTTTATGAGTATCAGTCTGAAGTCTTTTTTGATAATCTGTTTTTGATAATAGCCAGCTCATGGTATTTATTAATCCGTCCCCATCTAATATAACCTAAATCCTTTTCCAAATTGATAAATTTAATTTTCCACCGCTTATTACAAAACACATCAATGCTCTTTGGATTATAATAGATGATTGTGATGGGCCTATTCTTATATTTAGAAGCTAAAGCTTCTTCAAATTGCTTAACAACTTCTTTGGAAAACGGATTATAGAAGTAGAAGATGCTTCCTTCCGCAGGGAGATTACGGATCGCATTACCAGGAATGATGGTAACATTCTTCCATCTGGATAAATGTTTTGCAGTTTGTTCGGCTATTTTATGATCGAGCTCCAACCCGATTATTTTATTCCTCAATCTACGTGAAAGCCAATAATTGATTACTCTACCTTTGCCGCAGCCAACATCCACTAATACATCCTCAGGTCTAATCTTAATCAGCCTGAAAATAATAGGCAGTACAGAATATTTTGTATGATAGATATCGTTGGCACCGAGATTCTTATAAGAGGTTTTTATATTACCCCTTAAAAGCTTATGGCTATATATTAAATCTAGTATCGTATTTAATAACGTTTCCCGTAGGCAGTAAAAAGACATATAAGCCAAATATTTCAGAGTTTTTAATATTCCTTCATTATGAATTCTACACTTAAGTCTATAGATCAGGTTCATAAAAGACTCCTATTTGTAAGTGATTTAAAGAATTACAAAAGATAGTTTATCCTAAATGATAGTATTTTAGTCATAAAGCATAATGTATATTGATAAGTTGATTTAAAATAAGTTTACGGTAAAGATTTAACTTTATTGTATAATAAATTGTCCATAAAATGCCATAATATAACAAATACTGTTGACGGAAGAATAAAATATTTATATGATTAAGGTGATTATTGAATGTAAGCAGTAATAACTAATATAATTACAAAAGAATTGATAAAGCAGGAGGAAGTATACTTGTTTATTAAGGTCATAGAATGGCAATATTGCTGTTAAGTTAATTGGTTTATTTTGGAGGAAAAGTATGTATAAGAAGGCAAGTATATATAAGATAGTAAATATAATAAGTACCATTATATGCTTTATTGCTGCATTATTGCTTGCGGGGCTATATATAGCTTCATCAGAGTGGTTTTATATGGTTATGTGCTTATTAATGATAGTGAATGGACTAATTATGATAATAAATGTTAGAAAAGCATATAAAAATTTAAAAGGAGCAATCAAGTAAACTTCTTCAAATTATTATATTTATATCATAAAATTCTCTTGAAATTATTTGTTGCATATGTTATATATGATATAGAACACATAATATATAAATGTATACTTAAGTTAAATGCTTAAGTGCAGCACTCATGAAGGAGGAGTGAAGATGAATATTAATAAGTTTACGCAGAATTCGATACAGGCGGTACAAAATTGTGAGAGCCTTGCCTATGAATACGGGCATCAGGAAATCGATGTAGAGCACCTGCTTCATAGCCTGCTAGTCATAGAGGATAGTCTGATTAAGAAGCTGCTAGAGAAGATGGATGTGAATACTGAGGTATTCTTAGCACAGGTCAAAGGACTCTTAAATAAACGCCCTAAGGTGTCCGGTGGTCAGCTGATTATCAGCAATGACTTAAATAAAATATTAATCTATGCGGAAAATGAGGCAAAGCAAATGGGTGATGCCTATGTATCAGTAGAACACCTATTCTTAAGTATGTTGAAAAATCCGAACAAAGCAGTAAAAGCCTTATTTTCTGATTTTAGGATACACCGGGAAGAATTCCTACAGGCACTTGCAACTGTAAGGGGCAATCAGAGAGTGGTAAATGATAATCCCGAAGCAACCTATGACACCCTTGAAAAATATGGCTATGATCTGGTTGCCCGCGCGAGAGAGCAGAAGTTAGATCCGGTTATCGGACGCGACAGTGAGATTAGAAATGTTATCCGAATACTCTCTAGAAAAACAAAGAATAATCCGGTTTTAATCGGTGAGCCGGGTGTCGGTAAGACTGCAGTGGTGGAAGGTCTGGCGCAGAGAATAGTACGTGGAGATGTACCGCAATCCTTAAAGGATAAGAAGCTTTTCGCTTTGGATATGGGATCGCTGGTGGCAGGTGCAAAATACCGGGGTGAATTTGAAGAACGACTAAAGGCGGTATTAGACGAAGTAGCAAAGAGTGAAGGCCAGATCATCCTCTTTATTGATGAGCTTCATACCATCGTTGGTGCGGGCAAGGCGGAAGGCTCAATGGATATGGGTAATATGCTCAAACCAATGTTAGCAAGAGGGGAGCTGCACTGTATCGGTGCAACCACCTTGAATGAATATAGGCAGAATATAGAAAAGGATGCAGCACTTGAGCGACGCTTCCAGCCGGTTCTGGTAGAAGAGCCAACGGTGGAGGATACCATCTCGATTTTAAGGGGATTAAAGGAACGCTATGAGGTATTTCATGGGGTGAAAATTACGGATGGAGCATTAGTAAGTGCAGCTACCCTATCTAATCGGTATATTTCAGACCGCTTTCTGCCGGATAAAGCAATTGATCTTGTAGATGAAGCCTGCGCTCTGATTAAGACAGAGCTTGATTCCATGCCTACCGAGCTTGATGATATGCAGAGAAGAATAATGCAGATGGAGATTGAGGAGGCTGCCCTTAAGAAGGAATTTGACCGTCTGAGTGCAGACAGGCTAAATGATCTACAAAGAGAGCTTGCAGAACTGCGGGATGCCTTTACCTCCGCGAAGGCTACCTGGGACAAGGAGAAGGCTTCCATGGAGCGGGTTCATAAGCTTCGGGAAGAGTTAGAGAGCCTAAATAACGATATCGAGCTGGCAGAACGCAGCTATGATCTAAATAAAGCAGCAGAATTAAAATACGGCAGGCTGCCGGAGCTGCAGAGGCAGCTAAAGGCAGAAGAAGACCGCCTAAAGGAGGAAGAAGCAGTACTGGTCCATGAAAATGTCAGTGAAGAGGAAATCGCTAAGATTGTATCCCGTTGGACGGGTATTCCGATTACCAAACTGACGGAAGGAGAACGCAGTAAAACACTGCACCTAAGTACAGAACTCCATAAAAGGGTAGTTGGTCAGGATGAAGGGGTCGATAAGGTATCGGATGCAATCCTTCGTTCCAAGGCTGGTATCAAAGATCCTACAAAGCCTATAGGTTCCTTCCTTTTCCTTGGCTCTACCGGCGTGGGAAAGACGGAACTTGCGAAGGCTTTAGCTGAGAACCTATTTGACAATGAGCATAACATGGTAAGAATTGATATGAGTGAATATATGGAGAAGCATTCAGTGGCAAGACTGATCGGTGCTCCTCCCGGATACGTTGGTTATGAAGAAGGCGGTCAGCTGACAGAGGCGGTAAGACGTAAGCCTTATACTGTCATATTATTCGACGAGATCGAGAAGGCACATCCGGATGTATTTAATGTATTGCTTCAGGTGCTGGATGATGGAAGGATTACTGACTCGCAGGGAAGAACGGTCGATTTTAAGAATACGATTATTATTCTTACGTCCAATATCGGTTCCAGATACTTGCTGGAAGGGATTGACGAAGCTGGGGAGCTAAACAGTGAGTGCGAGGAGCTGGTTATGAACGATCTTAAAGCTGCTTTCCGGCCTGAGTTTCTGAACCGCCTGGATGAAATTATATTATTCAAGCCTCTTTCTAAAGAGAATATAAGTGATATCATGGACCTCCTTATAGCTGATTTAAATAAACGTCTGGCGGATAAAGAGATAAGGATAACCCTTACAGCTTCTGCTAAGACTTTTATTGCTGAACGTGCATATGATCCGTTATATGGCGCAAGACCATTGAAGCGTTATTTGCAAAAGAATGTGGAAACCTTAACGGCTAGGCTCATTCTTAATGATGAGGTTCATTCTGAAGATACTATTATAATAGAGGATGATAATAATCAGCTTATCGCAAGAGTAAAGTAATGAAGGTCTTACAATAATTTAATACAGAAGATTGACTATAAAGCAGGGTAAGCCCTTTACGAAAATATCAAACACATTTGTATAATTTCTTATGACTAGTCACAAAATTAAATAGGCTATTTTCTTATATAAGGTTGGAGAATCATAGAAATACAAAAATGGTATGTACCTCTATTACATTGGGTAGAGAGGGTACATACCATTTTTTGATGATTGTTACCATAGTATTGGATAAATACTGTCCGACAATTTACTTAAAAATTTTTATATTGACAGAAACTATTTATAATGCTAAATTAGAACTGAACATACAGTACTAAATCATCCCCGAAAGGAGTAGAGGAATGAATATACCGAATGCCAGAGAAAGAATCTTAGATACAGCAGTTAAGATATTTGCAGAGAAGAGCTATGAAGGTTCCCGTATCGATGAAATAGCAAAGGAAGCAAAGGTTCCGAAATCTCTAATTTATTACCATTTTAAAAGCAAGGAAGCTATATTACAGGTCTTGTTTGACAATTTTATCAAGGAATATCTTGATATCATTGCTGATACAACAAAGGAGAATCATAAGGAAAAAGCGGATAATCTGACTGCTAGAATGAAGAGCAGATATCACCAATTCGGGCAGCAGAATGCGGATCTGGTTAGGGTGATATTAATTGAATCTCTCAAAAAGACAGAAGAGAAGCCAGTACTATTCAAAATTATTGAGGCCACTATTGCCAAGGAAGCAAAAGAGAAGGATAGTTCGATATATAATATTCAAGAGAGAAGAATTGCTGAATTCTTCACCAGCTTTATGCCTAACTATGCATATGTTTGTTATGCTGACGCTTGGACGAAATATTTTGATATAGATCGAAAGGAATTCGATCAATTATACTTAAAGGTGTATGAGGAAACCCATGGTGCATACCATAGGTATCATGAGGAACCAGATGCCTTGGCGCAAACCGAATATGTGAATAATGCATGCAAAGGAAGGGTAAAAGATGAAACAGGAAATAATTAGAATTGAACTGGGTAGTGTGAACTGTTATCTTGGTAAGACAGAGGAGGGCTTTGTATTATTTGATACCGGCGGCAATGTTACACTAGAAAAGAAATATGACAACAGGAGAGAGAAAGTGGTAAGACGTCTTGAGGAGGAAGGCTGTGTTCCGGGAAAACTGAAGGCAATTATACTGACACACGGTGATAGTGATCATATCACAAATGCAGCATATTTAAGAGATAAATACAACACAATTATAGCAATGCATGAAAATGATATTGATTTGGTTGATAATGTTACATTATCAAGGTTAATGATGAGCTTTAAATATCGGTCAGTACTATTTAACATTATTTTTAAAATATTAAAAAAGCAGATTACAAAAATGACACTAAGAGACTTAAAGAGTTTAACGCAATTTAGACCGGATGTTTTTCTAAAGGATCAGGATATGCTGACAAGCTATGGCTTTATGGGAGAGGTAATTCATACGCCAGGACATACGCCGGGCTCCATAGCCATATTCTGTGAGGGAGGAGAGCTAATAGCCGGTGATACCTTTGCCAACCTAAAAAAGCCTTCAAAAGCACCTAACGCAATTGACTTTAAACAACTTGATAAAAGTATTAAAAGATTAGAGCAAAAAAAAATTACGACGATATATCCGGGGCATGGAGATCCTTTTCAAGCAGATAAGGTTTTATTCGGCAGAGGGTAACAATACATAAATATAGAATTTTTTAACCTCATAATTCATAGAATAAAATAAGTGATTAATCTATGGAGGTTAGAATGAAGAGGGTTAATATAACAGTTCTGCTTCTTACTCTTATAATATCTGCAATAGGATTAACCGGCTGTAAGTCCGAGGATACTGACATTAAGAAGATAAAAGATTTAGACTTTACGGTTGTAGAGGATGCAGATTTACCGGGAGAATTAAAGGAAATCATAGAAGAAAAGAAGGAACTTCCTTTTAAAATTACTTATATGAATAAGGATAGCCTGTATATTGCGGTTGGCTATGGAAAACAGAATACTGGAGGCTATAGTATAGCAGTAAATGATTTATATCTGACTAAGAATGCAGTCTATATTGATACCAACTTAATCGGACCTTCCCAGGACACTATGGTATCTCAGGGTGTAACTTATCCTTATGTAGTTGTGAAACTAGAGCTTCGGGAAGAGAGAGTAGTATTTGAATAAAGATTAATAAGATTAGTATGTTAAGAGCTACTCAATTATTTAGCTTCATTAATTTGCTCATTATTTACCAATATAAAACATAATTACTATATTTAGTTAACTTGCCAAAGGATTATTACAATATATTGTGGTAAAGAAATATTTTGGTGTTATTACTATAGATTGGATACAATAAGCATATGTTTTTGTGCATGTTTATTATAAGCTTAAGGTACAAAGCACTGCATTTGTGAATTTATTCCATTAATTTAAACAAAAAATTATTAATTTCATGTGCAATATTTTTCTGTAAAAACTACGGAGTACGCTGAATTGTCTGAATATTTATTGACGGTTGTTTAAATTTATGCTATACTACATGCGATGCATGTGATTTGTTACAGATTTATTTTAATGTGTACAGATCTATGACTGGGTTACCTGTTCCAGTTATGGTGTGAGGAAGCATTAGCAAGGAGTAAATAATGATGAAGCAAAATGATGTAAATTACGTAAGAAATGCTGTTATAAATCAAACAGGGAAAAGAGTCAAAATCCGGATTAACAGAGGCAGGCATAAGATAGATGTTTCTGAAGGTATTATTTCTGAGACATATCCAAGCATATTTCTGATTAAAATTCAAGAAACAAAAGATACGCCGGAGAAAGTTGTATCCTACAGCTATACTGACATATTAACAAAAGATGTAGAACTAATTCTTTGCAGTTGAGAATAGACGAAATAGAGCTAAAGCCTCTCATTATACAGGGTTTTAGCTTTTTTTATTTTTAGCAGTATTCATAAAAAACTCTTTCCTTGAATAAGATATGACAGAGGCATCCGTATATGTCCAAATTTAAGGAGGGAATATAAGTGGAATTAATTAAAAAAAATATTCATATGAATAAATTAAAATGTAAGAGTACCCTGCAGCTTACATTAGATGATGACTTTAATGTTCCTGATGTCAAGCCGGACATCGACCAGATTATTACCGAGCAGGGAGAGGTTAAGATTAATGACATCAAAGCGACGAATGGAAAGCTGCTGGTCAAGGGTGTGCTTAAATTTAACGTCCTTTATCTATGTTCGCAGAATCAGAAGCCTGTCCATAATATCTCAGGTGAGATTCCCTTTGATGAAATGATTAATATGGATATAACCTGTGCAGATGAAGATCCGACGGTAAAATGGGATTTGGAGGATTTATCAACCGGATTAATAAATTCCAGAAAGCTTAGCGTAAAGTCAATTGTGCGTCTTTATGTAGCTGTAGAGGAGCTTTATGATGAAGAAACAGCCGTAACGGTAGAAGGATCTGAGGATGTACAATTTATTAATAAGAAAATTGAGGTAACAGATGTTGCAATCAATAAGAAAGATACCTTTCGAATTAAAGATGAAATTACACTGCCAGCAAATAAAAGAAACATATCGCAGTTGCTTTATAAGGATATCGGGTTAAGTAACGTAGAAGTAAGACTTATGGATGACAAATTCACAATTAAGGGTGAATTGCCGATATTTATACTTTATTCTACAGATGACGAAGAAAATCAGATGGAGTATTACGAGACAGATATTCCTTTTAACGGTACGATTGACTGTAACGGATGCTCAGAAGATATGATTGAGGACATCACCTTCGGTATCATAAATAAGAGTCTGGAGATTAAACCTGACAGTGACGGTGAGGATAGAGTTCTTGACTTAGAGGTAATATTGGAACTGGGAATTAAAGTGTATGAAGTAGAAGAGCCGGAGGTTCTTTGTGATGTATATTGTCCTACAAAGGAAATAACACCTGTTGTTCGTGAGGCAACCTATGAAAACCTGGTAATTAAGAATAACAGTAAATATCGTATTGCAGACAGAATAATGGTGCCTGAGAATCAACCGAAGATACTCCAGATCTGCCATGCGAAGGGAAATATTAAAATTGATGATATTAATCCGGAGGATACCAATCTACTAGTGGAAGGGGTAATTGAAGTCAATATACTCTACATATCAGAGGATGACAGCCGTCCGATGAATTCCTTAAAGGGAATAATTCCTTTTGCACAAATTATTGAATTAAAAGGGATGAAGTCAGGCAGCAATTATGAGATTAAGCCCTATATTGACCAATTAAGTGTAATGATGCTAGATGGTGAGGAGATTGAGGTAAAAGCCACCATAAATCTAAATGCTATTGTATTTGACCTAATTACGGAACCAATCATAACAGACATTGAGGTTACTGATCTGGATATGGAGAAGCTTCAGGCTATGCCAGGAATTATCGGATATGTAGTTAAAAGAGATGATACTCTGTGGAAAATTGCTAAAAAGTATTATACCACGGTGGATAGTATCATGGATATTAATGAGCTGTCCGATGATCGTATCGGAGAAGGGGATAAACTGATAATTATGAAAAAAGTAGATACAATTTTGGGTTAAATACCAACTTTAAGGTACTTAAGTTATTTAGTTAATAGCTGTTATATAACCGCTTCAAGACTTGCAAAGTAATATATGTAAATGATACGCTAAGGAGCATTACCTTTTTATTCTGGAATGGAGATTGCAGTAAGAACATGCAAGTATCTAATTTCGACGGATGGAGGTGGATGCTCCTTCCTCTGTTGATTAAATTTCACAATATTTTATCTACCCGTTAAGAATTCATTAAAAATATCCGAAATATATGCTGAAAAGATTCTTAAAGTCAAGGAGGAGAAATCCTCCTAAAAATCAAGGAGGATTGGATATGAGCGTAAATGGAATTACGAGTACAACACAAACCTATGACAGCAGGAGCTCAGCTAAGACAAAACAGAGTAAAAATCAGACTGTAGCAGATACAAATCAAAGTACATCACAGGATACTGCGGCAGTTTATGAGAAAAGCGAGCAGACAGTTGAAACGAATAAGACCTATAAACCGGACACGGTTACTATTGATAAGCTGAAGGCAGAAGTTGAAAGAAGGACGGAAAGTCTTAGAACCTTAGTTGAGAAAATAATGGAAAAGCAGGGCGTGACCTTTCAAAAAGCAGAAGACATATATTCTTTTCTTCGTGAGGGCAAATTTGAGGTTGATGAAGCAACGAAAAGTCAGGCACAGAAGGATATCAGTGAGGACGGCTATTGGGGTGTAGAACAGACTTCAGACCGTATCGTATCCTTTGCGAAAGCACTTGCAGGTGGTGATCCTGATAAAGCAGAAGAGTTAATATCAGCAGTAGAAAAGGGCTATGAAAAAGCAGCCAAAGCCTGGGGTGGGGAATTGCCAGAGTTATGCAAAAAAACCTTTGATACTACAATGAGTAAGCTAAAGGCCTGGAGAGATGGAACAGAAGATAGTAAAAGCATGGAGAATACTGCATCCGAAAGCTTTACAGAGCAGGCAGCCACAGACAAAATAGCAAAATAACCCTTTGAATTAGTTTATGCTGAGGAAGACACTGATACAAACTTTGAGGTGCGAATTATGCTTTTCAATAATTCACATTATATATTACAATAAATAAGGCTGCAGCAGGATAGATTAACTTATCTTACTGCAGCCATTTTATGGCTTGATTAAGGCCAATACGGTTGCGTTAAAAAGACCTGTTTTCCGTAAGAAGGATACCTTCTGAAATAACCGAGAGCCTTTTTCGCAAGCCCGTAGTCTTTGTAAATACCGAATACAGTTGGCCCGCTACCACTCATTAATGATACTAATGCTCCAAGCTCATTCATCTTATTTTTAATTTTGGTTATGACAGGATAATTATTAACCGTCACTGTCTGAAGAATATTGTCCATATTATCTGCCAGTGAGATGAGATTTCCTTCCTGTAAGGCTACTTTTATCTTTTCTATGTCGGGATGAATAACATCCTCTGTAAGTCGCAGATTCTCATAAACATACTTTGTGGATACACTAATATCCGGCTTTACTAATAGAATATAGCATTCTGGTATAGGAGGGAGAGGAGTCAGTACCTCACCAATTCCCTCTGAAAGGGCAGTTCCAAGCATAATGCAATAGGGAACGTCTGCACCCAGTTTCACTCCGAGCTTCATAAGCTCTGTCTGCGTCAAACCGGTTTGATAAAGTTCGTTGAGACCCTTTAAGGTTGCAGCAGCATCTGAGCTTCCGCCTGCTAATCCGGCGGCTACAGGTATTCTTTTATTGAGTTTTATAGAAAGGCCGTCCTTTACTGAGGCTGTTTCTCGAAATAGGGCAGCAGCCTTATAGACTAAATTACCTTTATCAACCGGAAGATAGGATAGGTTCGTTCTGATGTAGATATCTGGTACAGTTGATTTGGTGATTGTTATTGTATCATGCAGATCAAGTGACTGCATAATCATGCATACATCATGATACCCATCTGGGCGTTTCCTTAAAACATCGAGTCCAAGATTAATTTTTGCATATGCCATAACTGATATGGAATTCATGATTACCTCCGGCTGCTTATTGTTAACGGTATTTTATCATAAACTGCCTTCCTTTACAATCAAACAGTTGAATTTTCTGTTATACGCTAATAATAAAATGCTTAGCAGCATTGGCAGCAGGAGATAGATGATCAGGTAAATATTTTCTTGATGGAGTCCCATAATTTAAACTTTACTTTTACGGGCTTTTTCTCAGCCTTGATGGTTGCGTATTCTTCCTGCGTAAGAACATGCTTGAGCTGCTGATCAGAATTTTCATCTACAATGCTATAGGTTTCATCAACAAAGCATAAGGGCGGGAACATGACACACCACCAGTTTTTTCCTTCGGCTGCTCCAATTTGTACTCGGAGTGCATTATATATACCGGGAGGAAAGGAACAGTCACCGTAAACCTTTAGCGGGAAATAACAGTCTTCTAGTGTGACTTTTACGGGATAGTGATAGCCATACTGTTGTATCGCTGTTTTAGCAATTTCATGAATAAAATCAAGCCTTTGGGATAGTATGAGCCGGGCCTCTGCTATAGAATCAGCATTACGTAAGAGAGGAGACAGCTCTGCTACCAGCTTATCTTTCACCTTTAGTTTTAAAGCCTGATCCTCTGTACTGTCACTGTTGGCGATTACATGAAATCTGATTATATTCTCTGCAATCCCTTCCTGCAGCCTAGCATTATGTATCGCGTTTGCTTTCACTAACCAAGCGCTAATGGCGCATAATAAGATAATCATTAAGAATAAAATGGTTCGAAACTGACTTTTTCTGTAATCAGATTTGATTTTTGAGAAATAAGGTAATATAATTTTAATAACAGATTTTTTGAAAATACGTAAATATTTCATAATAACCTCCATCTGCCGCTTAAGCGGCATACAAATACTGAGCGAAAAGCACGCGTAGTGCTTTTTTCCGGTTGAAAAATGTACTTTTTTTCAACCTAGCCTCCCGGTTTTATAATCTTGATGTGATATCCAACTTGTTTCTATCAAAATTGTTACCAAAAGATGGAAGGTTATACATGTTTCGCAATTACCTGTCAGAATAAAAATGGAGGTATCAATGAAAAAGGATGTATTCATAACAATAATGGGAATGCAGCAGGGTAGTGGGGAAGAGACACTGACTACGGCAGTCCCGGCAATTTATCATCTTGCAAACGGAAAGCATTATATTCAGTACGATGAGCTTTTGGAAGGGGGAGAAGAGGTTGTTAAAAGTATGCTGAAGATTTCAACCTCGGAGGTTATACTTAGTAAGAGAGGAATACAGCAATCACAGATGGAATTTCGAGTAAAGGAATTAACGCATACCTTATATCAGACACCGTATGGAAGCCTTAACTTAGAGATTAATACGAAATCCTTACAACTGAAAGAAGAGAATAGCAAGCTGGAAGTCAAGCTTGATTATTCGTTGTCCGTTGATGCTTCAAAGCTTTCCGACAATTTACTATTAATCACGATTGAGGCTGTTAAATAATAAAAGAGGATGTCTGCGACATCCTCATAAGATCTATTTGGTAGAGGAGATAAAGCCATCCTCATCAATATCAACATCGAAGGAAATGTCCTTCATAAATTTAAAGTAACTTTTTTTCTCCGCTTCCTTCGTAAGCAGATAAGTAAAGGTATCCTTCGTAGAAGCAGGATTGATCTGTACTCGTACCGTTTTATCCGGATCAAGATACAGCTTTAATAGACCGGATTTTTCGGTGTTTTTATTAAACCAGAAGTTACCCAAGCTGTAGGCTATGGGCTTTCCCTGGTAAAATTCAAAACCCTGCATAACATGTGGGTGGCAGCCAATGACAGCGTCTGCACCCACGTCAATATATTTTCTTGCCAGATCGCGCTGATAATCAACCGGATAATTTTCGCGTTCTATCCCCCAGTGAACGAACATAATAACAAAGTCACTGTTTTTCTCTGCTTCTTTAATTGATTCAACGATTAAGGCGGGATCATAGGTTCCAATCATTCCGAGACCATTGTCGGAGGCATACCAATCCATCTCAAAAACGACTCGAGATGCGGCAATAAAAGCTATTTTCTTGTCGCCTATGGTGTAATAAACAGGTGCTTTAGCCCGGTCGAGATTATTGCCGGCTCCTACATAATCGATCCCTGCACCATCTAAGGTGTCAAAGGTATCTAAGAGTGCGTCAGGACCATAATCAAGTGCATGATTATTGGCTAGTGATACAATGTCTACTCCCATTTTCTTAAGAATCTCCACCCTGTCTGGAGCAGCGCGGAAGGTAAAGGACTTATTTTGTTCTTTGGTGCCTCTTGTACTATAGGCAAATTCATTATTAAGCATCATGATGTCTGCGGCATTCATTTCGTTAATCAGATCCTCGGAAAGGCATTTTAGTATATCCTTTTCTGTGGCATCATATTTTGCAGAAGGATAGGAGTTTTCATCAAGATTAACATCTCCGGCAAAGCCTAGTATAATCGGCTCAGATAAATAATCTCCTATATCAGCTGACTGAGTCGGAGTAGCAGTAAGGAAGGAAGCAGCATCAGTTGGGGTAGGTGTATTTGTAACTGCAGCTTGATTATCTGCTTGCTCAGGAGATACTGTAGGCGTGGGAGCGTTTGGTGTTAATGATACCTTATTGTCATTAGACTCTCTCTTTACCTGAATATGAAAAGCATATACAAGTAAGCCTGTAAAGGCACATATAGAGAGTATGCAAATTAAGATAAGTAAAATAAGATTTCTAGCCTTCATGGGTACCTCTTTCTTCTGCAATATGTAAACTAAGGAGTTTTTAACTGAAATTAAAATTCTTTAACATAATAAAATCCTCCTGCCTAGTAATTATGTGATAAAGGCAGGAGGAATATCAATTACTTATTATTCTTTTTTAATGAACCGGTAATCTTTTTAAAGATACCCTTCTTTTCTTTCTTTGGCTCTAAGTTGCCTCTTAATCCTTTGACTTCCATAATATAGATACCACTTAGGACCGCCTTTACTTCCTTCTTCACAGGTATAACGTCAAATACTTTGGGGTCACACATAAGAGACATAACCTTCGGTCCGATTTTAGCTTTAACGATCGGAACCTTGGAGCCACGCATCAACTTAGGGGTCTGGTCAAGAACCATCTTAGGAAGGTTGGCATCCTTCAGTTTCATTTTCTTTTTGTCAATTACCAAGATGGAGACTGTCTGTGCAGCCGCCTGCATCTGGGACTGTGAATCCTCCTGACGCTTCTGAAGCTTTCTGCCAAAATAGTATAAGGCTACCATAATACCAATCACAACGACAGCCACAATGATTAAAATTACATACCATTCCACGAGATATGTACCTCCTCAATAGTTTACTTAAATATTCGCATGGCCCAAACTGGGTATCGTTTATTGTACCATCTTTTTAATAAAAAATAAATAGTAAAGTTTAAATTATACTAATTTTATCATGCCTTTAAGATGCAGGCCCAAACTTTAAGTGTAAATTGTGCATTTCAACAATTCAAATTAAAATAATAAGCCGCCCCATAAATTAGTTTGTGCTTCTTAACAAAGACTATATCAGTGCGGAATTCCTCTGTAAGGTTTCACGTATTATCCCCTGAACGTAAGAACCAAGGAATTTCTGCTGTTCCTTACTTAATTCCTTTGGATAGATAGGCTTTCCATATTCGATAATTACATGTGCACGATGCACCCAAGGGACATGCTTTTCGAACACTTCATCGGTGTTGGATATGGAGACAGGTATGATAGCGCAGCCAGTCTTTTCAGCTATCTTAAAGCTTCCTTCCTTAAAGGGGAGCATCTCAGAAGTCTGACTTCTTGTTCCTTCGGGAGAAATGAAAACCGAATATCCTGCTTTCACCTGTTCTATCCCCTTAAGTATAGTCTTAAGCCCTTGCTTAATATCCTCACGGTCTAAAAACAAGCATTGAAGGAACCGCATCCAATTGCTTAAAAAAGGGATCCTTGCAATTTCCTTCTTGGCAATAAAACCAGTCAGAGTAGGAAGAGAAGTATATGCTACCGGAACATCAAAATAGCTTCTGTGGTTAGCAATATAAAGTACGGCTTCCTTCTTAGGGACATTCTCAAGTCCGATTACAGTCTGCTTCACACCGCATATAAAAAGAAGAACATGAAATGCGCCAACTACAATTTTTTGAGAACTCGCGACCATAGCCCGATGATTAATCCTTCCAATTAAAAACTCAATCACATATAAGGGTATACTGATGATAAAAAACACTAGTAAAAATAAAAGTGCAAGTATCAATCTCATGGTAATCCTCCTGGTATTATAGGGTGTAATAATAAATCCTTCCCGATATTATTCTATTATAATATCGGTTGAGGGAAATGAGTCCTTTGGGCTTTCAGTGTCCAAGACATCCTCTGGATTATCTCCCGCCGGAAACTCCGTTATAGAAGGGAGTGGTATAGGCGTGGGCGTAGGTGCCGGTGTGATACTGATACTGTCATCCGGAGCTTCATTATCCGGTGCTTCGGTAGGCTTTTCTTCCTCCCCATCAGGATTTTCCACAGTTCCGGTAGGTAACGCCATAGTAGGAGTAACAGTAGGGGTTATAGTCGGAGCCTTAGTTGGTGGAACATAATTTATGATGTCAGCATAAAGACTTTCAAAATCAAAATCAGGACTCGGTGTATATTTATAATATTCATCAAGAGTTAATTTATTCGTATATAAATAATTTGCCAGTCCTTTTCCTACATACCGAATGTGCCAAGGCTCATAGGCATAGCCCGTAATTTCAGCCTTATCATCTGGGTATCTAATGATAAATCCATAACGATAAGAATTTTCGGCAAGCCATTTACCTTCGGGAGTAGAAGAAAATCCCTCGGATAACTTATTATGAAGAGACTCTGAGGAAACATCAATGGCAAGTCCCGTCTGATGTTCACTGGTACCGGGAACGGCTGAATACATAAGTGTATGTTTTTTCCCTTTTGTGACTATATTATTTGTAAATATTTGATACTGACGATTATAGGAACGGTAGCCCGATATACCGACCAAATCATATCCTGCCTTATCCGCAGCTTTAAAGAGCTTTTCTAGGGCTTTGGAGGCTTCAGGTCTCATTAAGGTTCGTTCATCGTAGTATGTAATATCAAATCTGATATTTGGAGTAACTAGATTTTCGGGTTTATAATTCTTAGGAAGAGCATATTCTTTATTCACATAAACTGTAATACTGGAGGGATCTAAATCAATCTCCGTAGCCGGAACGAATTCTTCTATTTCTTTATCAGTCTCTAGCTCTTCGGCAGCGTCCTCTATGACGTCCTCTTCTTCCAAGCTTGGTGAAATATATGTAAAATCACTTTCTGTTGAGTCCGTATAATCCGTGGAGGAGGCTTCAACAATAGAATTTTTGTCCTCTTTTTGTGATGCTAATGCAATTACTATACCGCTAAATAAGGTTACAGCCAATACAGAGCCTATTATTATAACAAGTGCCTTTCTGTTCAAACAGGCATCTCCTTTCGTAAAACAGCAAAAACATGGCGCCACCCAGAACTTAAACTTCCTAACCATAGCTTTCAAGCGAATGGCCCTTCCGCATGGCAGCGCGCAGATAACATGAATAGTACCCGTAAAAAACATGCGGGCTTTTTATGCCATAAAAAGCATGGGCATAATTAGATAAATTTATTTACTCTTGGAAGTCTGTGCTTGCATCTTACATTGCACAAACTAATTGAAAAAAGTTATTAGGATGCTAGAAGGATAAGTTGTCCTTCGCTTTCAGAACAAGTATAGCATAGTTTATATTAAAAAAACTATTAAAATGCAGAATCATAGTTGTAAATTATGCTAATCGTCATTTGGTTCCTTCAGCGAGCCTGTCTAGTAAATCTGTCTTCATATGATATAGCCTGGAGGAAAGGTCTACATATACAATATGCGGATTAATCAGACGTCTGACTTCATCCCAAAGGGAATCCTGTTCTTTCAGACAATAATCGCGGATTTCCATAACAGAAGGTGAGGTATATACACACTTACCAGAGAGGAATACGGGTACTAATAGCTCTCTTAAAGTATAGCTGTCGGGCTCCAGTAAAGTCTTTTTCCAGGTTGCAATCGGATCAAAGAGTAAAAGCGGCTTATCGGAGGAGTATTCCTCATCTGCTAAAGTGATAAGATCAGCCTTCACTTTACCGCTTTCCTTTTCGTAGATACGGTAAATCTTCTTGTTGCCGGGATTAGTTATCTTCCACTGATTCTCGGAGAGCTTAATCTTGGGGATAAATTCCCCGTCTCTGCAAATTGCAGATAATTTATATACACCACCGAAGGATGGGCAGTCCCTTGAGGTAATCAGCTTCGTGCCTACACCCCAGGAATCTATTTTGGCGCCCTGCGTTTTTAGTGAATCAATCAGATATTCATCGAGATCACTGGAGGCGGTGATAGCAGCATCCAGAAAGCCAGCAGCATCGAGTAGTCTCCTCGCTTTTTTTGATAAGTAGGCAAGGTCACCGCTGTCAAGACGAATACCATACTTTTGAGGCATTTTATTATGTTCACGCAGCTCTTCAAAGACCTTAATGGCATTTGGAACACCGGAACGAAGAGTGTCGTAGGTATCAACAAGCAGTGTTGTATTCTGTGGATATAATTCGGCATACTTTCTAAAAGCAGTCAGTTCATCATCAAAGCTCATAATCCAGCTGTGCGCATGCGTTCCTAATGCAGGTAGGTCATATAATTTAGCCGAAAGAACATTGCTTGTACCGATGCAGCCCCCGATTACGGCGGCTCTCGCACCAAGTGTACCGGCATCCGGCCCCTGCGCACGTCTTAAACCAAATTCCATAACAGGCTGTCCGCCGGCAGCATAAACCACCCTGGAAGCCTTAGTAGCAATCAGACTTTGGTGATTAATGATATTTAATAAGGCTGTCTCAACAAGCTGCGCCTCCATAATCGGAGCAATCACCTTAAGAAGAGGCTCCATCGGGAATACTACGGTACCCTCCGGTATAGCATAAATATCACCTGTAAAATGAAAGCCTTTTAAATAAGATAGGAAGCCTTCATTAAAAATATTCTGTGTTCGAAGGTAATCTATATCATCGTCTGTAAAGCTTAATGCATTTACATAATCTATAACCTGCTCTAAACCGGCACAGATAGCATAACCACTTCCAGACGGGTTTTCACGATAAAAAACGTCGAAGATAACCGTCTCGTTATTATTGTTATTATAATAACCCTGCATCATGGTTAATTCATAAAAATCTGTTAATAAGGTTAAATTTTGTGTACCCATAAATGTCTCCATTCCTGCGCTTATAGTTAGCGCCCGTTCCATACCAGATACCGCAGGATAAAGCTTATTAAGTGCTAATCGTCTACGTGCTCCTTTACTACGGCAATCAATATAAATAGGGTGACCAGATTGTGGTTCTTTTTATTAATATGTACAGTTTTATCATAACAAAACATATACCAGAATGAAAAATAAGTCAAGCATTCAATCAAAGAGAATATAGGAATTAATAAATAAAAAATATAAGGCCCTTGGTTTTATAATACCAAAAGCCTTATGCTAAAGTGGATTATAGTTAATTAGTATTCCCTAACGTTAGCTCTTCTAAGCAACAACCAGATAAAATAAGAGGCTATTGCAGAAAGAATTAGATAGGTTATCATCGCAAATGCCGGTTGATTTGTGGTTATTCCAAATATTGAATTAAGAAAATCAGAAACGGCTTCCTTAAGTCTTTCATTTGATATTTTGATAACAATAGGACGATACAATACGACAACAGATAAGAAACTGACATTAAGCAGGATTTTAATTGCTCTGTTAACTCTATAATAGATTAAAGAAAGCAGATAACCTACCATCATAGTAAACAAAAACAGGAAGAAAGTATATAAGTAGTTAGTAAGATGAAAGAGTATACCTCCAATGCCGGTTATATCCATATGATAGACACTTTCAGCGAGAGAGCTTACTTCTATAGTATGCCTGGGAGTACTTGCGGCAGTGGCTGCAAGCTTTGAAATAATTAGTATTAATTCGTTGATGGTGGACATTATTAATGCAAAGGTAAGGGATACCAGGCACTCATTAACAAATATACTTTTTCTGGATAAACTGTTTTGTATCAGTGTACCAAAGTTATTTCTTAACGCATAATATCCCATAATAAAAATAAAGATTACAGTTATAAATTCCATTCCACTAAATCCACTACTTGATACGGAATAAGATTCAACGCCATTTATATTATTATTATATTGTGTATTGCCACTAGTATTGATAGCGATGGATGAAAATATCAAGGAATAGAAAACAATTAATATTATATAGTAAACAATAATTGACCTGCATATATTGGAAAGCACATAGTGATAAGCAGCTTTTATATTCATATCTTAATTCCCCCCTAATTTGTTAACTGGATAAAGAGCTTTTGCAAATCAAGCCTGCTTATCTCAAGGTTAACAGGTATATTCTGATCCGCTTTACCAAGAATATAAGCGGTTTTAAGCCCTCCAAGACTATCGACACCAAGTACCTTTTTATCTAAAGTATAAGCATCAACTGCTGCAGCACCTCCGGTGACAGTGTAGCCTTTAGATAGAAGTGTTTCACTTGACTCATTGCAAAGTACACTCCCCTTTTTAATGATCACGATCTCTTCTAAAACACTGGCTACTTCGTCAATCAAATGAGTTGATATTATAATAGTACAGGGCTTATCGTTATATTTTGATAACAGGGTCTTATAAAAAAATTCTCTATGATTTGCATCGAGGCCGAGCACGGGTTCATCAAGCAGGAGATAAGGTGTATTGACTGACAGGGCGAGGATTAGTTTAAAGATAGAGCAATAGCCTGTGGAAAGGGACTTCACTGTTTTATTTAAGTTAAGCTCAAAGCTGTCAGCAAGGCCTTTGGCATAGGCTTCATCAAATTCGGGATAGAAGCTTTTTGTCCATTCAAAAATCGTTTTAATTTTCATATTATCGGGATAATAATTTTTATCATTAATCATATAGAGCTTACTTAAGGCACGGTCATTATTGATCACAGTTTCTCCATCAACTAAGATCTCACCACTATCTGCAAAAATTCGATTTGTTATAATGTTTAGCAGTGTGGATTTGCCTGCACCGTTTCGGCCAAGCAGACCATAGATTTTATTTTCTTCAAAGCATAGATTAATTCGATCTAGAGCACACACTCTACCAAAGTGTTTTGTGATATCCTTTACTTCAAGACCCATCATTTCCTAAACCCTCTTTCTATCATCGATATAATATCTGTTTCTGACAGCTTCAATCGTGCTGCTTCTGATATCAGGCTAACGATATAATTATCATAGAACTGCTCTCTGCGTTTATTTAAAAGCTTATCTACGGCTCCGGTGGCTACAAACATCCCAAGACCACGCTTCTTATACACAATGCCATTTTCAACGAGTATATTAATTCCCTTTAGTGCAGTAGCCGGATTAATCTTATAGGTAACGGAAAAATCCGTGATAGACGGAATTTGGCTTTCCTCTTCAAAGGCTCCGGATAAAATAGCGTCTTCAATCCCCTCTGAAATTTGCAGGAAGATTGCTTTATCCGAATCAAAATTTATTTGCATGTAACCCCCTCCTGTACAATGGTGTATTAGTTAAGCAACTAACCATAATACAACTATACGGTAATTGGATTGAATTGTCAATTAATATTATATAAATTGATATGAAATATAAAGAGTAACTTAGTAACATTAACAATTGCAAAAAAAGAGATAAGAAGCATTTGACATTCTTAGTGTCACAGTATAGCAATACAAAGACAGGTTGCTGTCAGGATGGAAGGTAGTGGGATGCCTTTTTGAAAGCATTTGCAGTTTACGTGCAGTTCTTAGGTGTCTGAGGGAACGGTAAAATCAGACGTGCGGAATCGCACGAGCGCAAACTGTTTGACGAGGGAAATACAGAGAAAAGCTACTGCGTAGGTTTTCTTTGTATTTCTTGAGGAGTTTTTGCGCGGTCTGATTGCTTCAAGCGGACGAAGACACCTTAGAAGTGCTAGTAAACTGGAACCGGCTCTTCAAAAGGGCATCCCACTACCTTCCATCCTGACAGCAACCGTGCCTAGAATGATACATCGAAAACTATTCATACGAGACAAAGCTTGAATTTTTTCGAGTAATAGTATACAATTTTTACATTGGACAAATTAACCATAGTCCACACTACTGACAAAATACATAGAGGACAGAAGGAAAAGTATTATCATATCCTTCCAAGGTTTATTCATTTTTGACTGAATAAAAACAGACAGGAGGAGTATAATGTTTGATAATGAGGAAAAAACTATATCAAAAAGAACTGTACAGGACAAATTAAGTTTTATCCAGGATTCCTACAGGACAGGGGCTTACGAGGTTGTAGTTAAAGAGTGCTGTGGTTTATTTGAGGTTGTATTTAAACGTATTTTCAGTGAAGCTGTTACTTCCTTACCATATAATGAGAGAATGCAGCTGATCGAATATGAGAAACAGATAGGAAAGCAAAAGAAGGGTGTTCAGGAATTTGGCTTAGGAGAGTTGGTGGGACTCTTTCGTGAAAGTGACCTAATGAAGAAATGGGCGGAGTATACCGGGCGAGATATGGGGCTAATTGATACCTTAAACTACAATTCCATTGTTAAACTGAGGAACAAGCTGGTTCATGACGGAGAAGAGTGCAGCCAGGTTGAAGCAGATTTGGTATATAATTATTTAAAAAACCTTCTTGCAAGCTTAGGTCTTATTAATCTTGAGAAAGCGATCTCGGAATCCTTTGAAAAGCAGCATTACAAGCAGCCTTCTGAGAAAAATGCGAGCGATCAGGACAAAGCAAATATTAAGCTTATGAAGGAACGCGGAATCATCATTAATCAAGCGGATGGCAGCAGGAATATTTCCTTTAAGGTAGATACTATTAATATGCTCTTTGAGGTAGTATACAAGAGAGTACAGGAAATGGTGAATGAGGAAGCAGCAGGCAGCGTACTGTATGATATGGGCTATGAAAGCGGAACCAGATTTGGTCGTGTAATGAACCAGAAATGGGAAGTGGAAGACAGCAATATCTGCTTTGAAGATAAAATTTCTAAATGGTGTGAATTCGACTCTGAAGTTGGCTGGGGTAAGTTTTCCAGCAGCTTAATAATCAATACGAATGAAGGAATAATTGAAGGTAATCTAAATATTACAGAAAATTTTCTATGCTGTAACAGACGCAAGAGTGATGTTAAGCTTTGCGATTTTATGAAAGGCTACTGTGATGGAGTTCTTGAGGAGCTTTTAAATGGTGTACCTGTTAAAATCCAATGTGCAAGCGGCCAATGCCCGCAGGAGAATGCCTTTAAGAAGACATGTTCATTTGAAGTAAGGATAGATGGTGAGGGAAATTAGATGAAAAAAATACTTGTTGTTTTTACAGGTGGAACAATTGGAAGTAGAATACATAATTCTACTATAGATGTGGATGACGGAGTAGGATACTTCCTTTTGCAATTATTTCAGGATAAATACAGCTATGATGTGAAATTTGAATCCATTCAGCCGCTGAATATATTAAGTGAGAATTTTACACCGGATCATTGGAAGATACTATATGATTCCATGAGAAATATCGACTTAAGCAGCTATGCAGGTGTAATTGTAACCCATGGAACGGATACTTTACCTTATACTTCGGCTGTACTTAGCTTTTTATTTCATCATACCCCTGTTCCGATTGTAATTACAGGAAGCAATTATGCACTGGAGAGTGAACAGAGTAACGGTCTTGATAATTTCCGCAGCTCCGTTGAATTTATTATAAATTCAGCAATTCCCGGAGTGTTTACCTTGTTTCAAGATAATAAAGAAAGAAATGTGGTGTATCTGGCATCAAGAATTATGGAAGCGGATTCCTACAATGATCAGTTCTTTGCATTTGGCGGAGCTTATTACGGCGAGATTAAGGATGGGATGTTTAAGCCAAAGAAGAGCAGAATTAACCCGACCTTAAGCAGTCTGATGGAACCGAGATTAAAGCTTCTTGATGAGAGCATAACCTTTCAAAATCAGATATTTGCAATCAGACCATATCCTGGGCTTAATTATGATTTCTTCCAGTTTAAGAATAAGCCGAAGGCTATTCTTCATAGCCTGTATCACTCGGGAACAGGTTGTATCGGGGACTCATTATATTCTCTGCCTAGGTTTGTGAAAAGGTGTAAAGAGGAAGGAATGGATTTTTATCTGATTTCCTTTAAGAATATAGATAATGACTTATATAGAACCAGCAGGGAGATACTGGAATATGGCGCGATACCTTTACAGAATATCTCCTTTGAAGCGGCCTTTGTAAAGCTAAGTATCGCCTACAATCAGGTGACATTACCGCCGCAGGAGTATATGGCGAAGGAGCTATTCTTTGAATTTCTGCCAAAATAATAAAACTATTGACAATCGTAATTTTATATACTATTATAAACGCAAATTGATAAAAATGTTGACGGAGAGAGTAAGCATTATGCAAAAATTTCAGCGAGCCGGGGACAGTGTAAGCCTGGTATGAGTAGCAGATGACTGAAAATCACTCCCTAGTTGCAAGACCCAAAGGTTGGAAAGAAGGCCTAGTAGGTCAAGCCGGTATCTACCGTTATATAGATCGTGTATGAACGCCTTCGGCAGAGTACGTGAAACAGGTGGTTAAATGATAGCTTACGCTCTCATCCTTTTTCGGATGGGAGCTTTTTTAAATGCAAAACAGGTCAAAAATATAAACTATAGGAGGAATGGACATGTACGATAAGGTGTCTACGGATTTAAACTTTGTCGAGAGAGAAAAAAAGGTTCTAAAGTTCTGGCAGGATAATCATATCTTTGAAGAAAGTATTAAAGAGCGTAAAGAGGGTGAAACCTATACCTTTTATGACGGACCGCCGACTGCTAACGGAAAGCCTCATATCGGACACGTATTAACAAGAGTAATCAAGGATATGATACCGAGATACAGAACAATGAAGGGCTATAAGGTTTTGCGTAAGGCCGGCTGGGATACACACGGACTTCCGGTTGAGCTTGAAGTGGAGAAGAAGCTTGGTATCGACGGTAAGGAACAGATTGAGGAATACGGTCTTGAGCCCTTTCTTCAGGAGTGTAAAGAAAGTGTATGGAAGTATAAGGGCATGTGGGAGGATTTCTCAGGAACGGTAGGTTTCTGGGCGGATATGGATAACCCATATGTAACCTATCATAACGACTATATAGAATCGGAGTGGTGGTCCTTAAAGCAGATTTGGGATAAGGGACTTCTCTATAAAGGCTTTAAGATTGTCCCTTATTGTCCGAGATGTGGAACCCCTCTTTCCAGCCACGAGGTTGCACAGGGTTATAAGGATGTGAAGGAAAAATCTGTTATCGCAAAATTCCGAGTAAAAGGAACCAAAGACGAATATATACTCGCCTGGACGACTACGCCGTGGACCTTACCCTCTAATGTTGCCCTCTGCGTTAATCCAAATGAAACCTATGTAAAGGTTAAGGTTAGTGTTGATGCAAAAGGAAATGTATTAAAAAAGGACGGAAGCTGTGCTTGTGGTCATGAGCACGGACATAATGCTGAAGCAGCGGTTGCCGTAGGTACGGAGAAATATATTCTGGCTGAGGCGCTTCTTGGTGTCTTAGAAGGCGATTACGAGATAGAGGAGACCTATACCGGTAAGGATTTAGAATATAAGGAATACGAGCCATTATTTGATTATGCAAAGGTAGATAAGAAGGCTCATTATGTTACCTGTGATAATTATGTAACCTTAAGTGATGGTACCGGAGTTGTTCATATTGCACCAGCCTTTGGTGAGGATGATAACAGAGTAGGTAAGATTTATGATTTACCGTTCGTACAGCTGATTGACGGTAAGGGTGAATTTAAGCCGGAAGCAGTTGATTTTGAAGGACTATTCTGTAAGGCAGCTGACGAGCCGATTATGAAAATGCTTGCTAAGAAGGGTCTGTTATTTAAGATATTAAAATTTGAGCACAGCTACCCATTTTGCTGGCGCTGTGATACTCCTCTGATCTACTATGCAAGAGAGTCCTGGTTTATAAAGATGACAGCAGTTAAGGAGCAGTTAATCGCCAATAATAATACAATTAACTGGATGCCGGAAAGCATAGGACAGGGACGCTTTGGTGATTGGCTTAAAAATGTACAGGACTGGGGCCTTTCCCGTGACCGTTATTGGGGAACACCTCTGCCTATCTGGGAGTGTGAGGACGGACACCGTCATTGCATCGGAAGTATAGAAGAGCTTAAGTCTATGTCTGATAACTGCCCTGACAATATTGAGCTACACAGGCCATATATTGATGCAGTTACGATCAAATGTCCTGAATGCGGTAAGACAATGACCCGTGTAAAGCCGGTTATTGACTGTTGGTATGACTCTGGTTCGATGCCTTTTGCACAGTGGCATTATCCCTTTGAAAATAAAGAGATCTTTGATGATAATTTCCCTGCTGACTTCATCAGTGAGGCGGTGGATCAGACCAGAGGCTGGTTCTACTCCCTGCTTGCGATATCAACACTGATTTTTGATAAAGCACCATTTAAAAACGTTATCGTACTTGGACATGTACAGGATGAGAATGGACAGAAGATGTCTAAGTCTAAGGGAAATGCGGTAGATCCTTTCGATGCACTTGATAAGCACGGTGCAGATGCAATTCGCTGGTATTTTTATATCAACTCCGCTTTATGGCTGCCGAATCGCTTCCATCACGGTGCAGTTACCGAGGGACAGAGAAAATTCATGGGAACCCTTTGGAACACCTATGCCTTCTTTGTACTTTATGCGAATATCGATCAGTTTGATGCTACAAAGTATCAATTAGAATATGAGAAGCTGCCGGTTATGGATAAATGGCTGCTTTCCAAGTTGAATACCTTAGTAAAATCAGTAGATGACCATCTTAATCAGTATAGAATTACAGAAGCTGCAAGAACGCTTGCTGATTTTGTAGATGAATTATCCAACTGGTATGTCAGAAGAAGCCGGGAGCGCTTCTGGGTAAAGGGTATGCCGCAGGATAAAATCAATGCTTATATGACTTTATATACAGCACTGGTAACGGTATCCAAGCTGTCAGCGCCATTTATCCCCTTTATGACAGAGGATATCTATCAGAACCTGGTGGTTAACATTGATAAAAATGCACCAAAGAGCATTCATTTGTGTGATTATCCAGCTTATCAGGAAGCAATGATTGATACAGCACTTGAGGCAAATATGGAAGAGGTGCTTGAGGTGGTTGTTCTTGGCCGTGCCTGCAGAAATGCCGCAAATATCAAAAACCGTCAGCCAATCGGTAAGATGTATGTAAAAGCAGAGGCAGAGTTATCTGCATTTTATAAGGACATTATCGCGGAAGAGCTGAATGTAAAAGAGGTTGTATTTACTGATGATGTAAGGAATTTTACTTCTTATAACTTTAAGCCGCAGTTGAAAACTCTGGGACCGAAGTTTGGCAAGCAGATTGGTATAATCCGTACTATATTATCTGAATTAAACGGTAATGCTGCTATGGATGAAATCAATGCAACCGGAAAGCTTACGATTACCTTAGAGGGTACTGATGCAGTTCTTGACAAAGAGGATCTCTTAATTGAAGCTGCTCAGACGGAAGGTTTTATCTCTGACTCAGATCATGGTATCACTGTTGTGCTTGATACTAATCTGACAGATGAGCTGATAGAGGAAGGTTATGTAAGGGAAATCATCAGCAAGATTCAGACAATGCGTAAGGAAGCTGATTTTGAGGTTATGGATAATATCCGTATATTCCAGAAGGGTAATGACAAAATCAAGGAGATCATGCAACGTAATGCACAGGAGATTAAATCTGAGGTACTTGCGATTGAGCTTAGCTTTGATGAGGTGAAGGGCTTTACGAAAGAATGGAGCATAAACGGAGAGGATGTAACGCTTGGTGTTGAGAAGCTTTCATAGAACACATCATTGATTTAATAGTTCCTATCTGGTACAGCTTTAAAGCAATAAAGGTTTATGAGAAGTTTGCTTATGATCTTTGGTTTGGGTAGTATGTATTAAGATTATATCTATTTTAAGCGCAGCCGCTATTTAAATTTCAAATTTAGATAGTACTGCGCTTTTTTTGTCTGCGTGGCATTCTTCCTTTACATTCCCGCCATGATATACTATAATTAATATAATATCGTTAATGTTCTTTCTTAGGTTACGGAAGCTTAAACTAAATTAATACTTAATAAAACATGGAAAGGATGTGATTTCATGAAGCTTATCTATGTAATTGTTCGTAATGTTGATAGCAGTTATGTGACGGAAGCCCTTAATAAAAAAGGTTATTTTGTTACCAAACTGGCTTCCACCGGCGGATTTTTAAGAGAAGGCAATACTACCCTTATGATAGGAACGGATGAAGAAAAGGTAGACGAGGTTATTGATATAGTGAAAAAAGAATGCGGACCGAGGCAGCAGATTATATCTAATCCTGTAGGTGCAGCGGAATTTGCTTCTATGAATATAGCAGTGAATGTAGGCGGCGCGACAATATTCGTTATGGACGTTGACCGATACGAAAAAATATAAAGATATCATAAATGACCCCGGAATTATCCGGGGTCTAATTGTATACTTTAATTCATAAATCCATAAGATATAACAGAAAAAGTGTTATTATAATTTTATGAAAGATAATTAATTGTGTTTTAATACTCAGATATTAAATAATATATCATGAAATATTTGTGAAATACTGTTTTTTGCTTTTCTTTTCATAGAAAATATGGTATAACGAAATATAGTACTGTAAAAATTATCGGATTATGCTTACCCATACCGATGTGAATTGGAAAGGATAATGGAATGAAAAAGAAAGTATTAGTGATTATGGGCCTATGTATTATGCTTATGGCAGGGGGATGTACAAAAAAAGGTGCCGCTGGTGATTTGGAAAATAATGCACCGACGGAGGATAATAAATCTACAGAGGATGATAAATCTACAGAGGCATTACCTTCCAAAGCTCCAGAGAGGGAAGCCTACAATGTTGACGATTATATTAAATTAGGAAAATACAAAGCTGTTGAGGTTAGCGTAGAGAAGCTTGTGGTTACAGATGCTGATGTTGAATCTGCAATTCAGACTGATCTTGAGAATAATGCAACCTCAGAAGAAATTAAGGATAGAAAAGTAGTGCAGGATGGTGACATCGTAAATATTGATTTTGAAGGCTTGAAGGATGGCGTAGCCTTTGAGGGTGGAACATTAGCAGATCAGGATTTGACAATCGGCTCCAATAGCTTTATTGAAGGCTTCGAAGCGGGCTTGATTGGTAAAAATGTTGGTGACAAGGTTAAACTTGATTTAACCTTCCCGAAGGAATATCCTAATAACCCTGATTTGGCAGGACAACCTGTTGTATTTAACGTTACAATTAATGCGATTAAGAAAACAGTAATTCCAGAATTATCAGAAGACTATGTGAAGAATAATACGGATTATGAATCAATAGAGGCGTATAAGAAGGCAAAGCTTGAAAGCCTTGAAAAAGATAACGAAGAGAAAACCAAAAGTAATATCACACAAAGCGTGATTACAGCTTTAATTGATGACTCTAAGATATCCTCTTATCCGCAGACCTTAATTGACTATTATTCCTATTCCTATACGAGTTATGTAACTCAGATGCTCAGTATGTATGGTATGTCAATTGATGACTATATTAAATCAAACGGCTCCACCAAAGAAGAATTTGATGCAAACGTAAAAGCTGTAGCAGAAGATTTTTCTTCCCTGGAATTAGTACAAAGAGCAATTGCTAAGGTAGAAGGTATGTCTGTAACGGATGAGGAATATACTAAGTCATTAGATAAGTATATGCAGAATTATAATGTTACAACAGAAGAGGAATTATTAAAGCTTATAAAGAAGGATCAGATTAAGGACGAGTTATTATTAAATAAAGCATTGGATTATGCTGTTGATAATGCTGTAGTGACAAAAACAGATGCTGTTCCGACAGCGGTTGCAACACCGACAGAGATTCCAGCAGCAAAATAATAGAAAGAACGTAGAACATGCAGAGAGATTTTTTACCAATCAGTAAAGATGATATGGTACAGAGGGGATGGGAGCAATGCGACTTCGTGTATATAACCGGAGACGCATATGTTGACCATCCTTCCTTTGGTCATGCGATTATAAGCAGAGTATTGGAAAGTCACGGCTATAAGGTAGGAATGATAGCACAGCCGGATTGGAAGGACAGTAAAAGCATTACAATACTTGGAGAACCCAGACTCGGATTTTTGGTCAGCGGGGGCAATATGGATTCCATGGTGAATCATTATTCGGTTGCTAAGAAGAAAAGACAAACAGATGCTTACTCACCGGGAGGTGTAATGGGGAAACGTCCGGATTACGCTACGACAGTATATTGCAACCTAATCAGGAAACAGTATAAGAAAAAGCCAATTATTATCGGAGGGATTGAAGCATCACTAAGAAGGCTTGCCCACTATGACTATTGGAGCGATAAGGTGAAAAGATCGATATTGCTTGATTCACAAGCAGATCTCATTTCCTATGGTATGGGTGAGCATTCTATTGTTGAGATTGCGGAGGCTTTAGACAGCGGGCTAGAGATCAAGGACATCACCTTCATAAGTGGTACAGTATTCAAGGTAAAAAGCCTTGATTTAGTCTATGATGCGGTAGAGCTTCCAAGCTATCAGAGCATACTGGAAAGTCGGAAGGAATTTGCAAGAAGCTTCTATATTCAGTATTCTAATACAGACCCTTACCTAGGAAACCGCCTTGTAGAAAAGTATAAGGATAATGAATATGTGGTACAAAATCCTCCTGCTAAGCCTCTTTCACAGACGGAGATGGACCGGATTTATTCCTTACCCTATATGAGAGATTATCATCCTTCCTATAAAGAAGCAGGCGGTATTCCGGCTATAGAAGAGGTGAAATTTAGTTTGACGAGTAACCGAGGCTGCTTTGGCGGTTGTAATTACTGTGCGCTAACCTTTCATCAGGGTAGAATATTGCAGACGAGAAGCCATGAATCAATCATTGCGGAAGCAAATCAACTAATTTGGGATAAGGATTTTAAAGGTTATATCCATGATGTTGGAGGACCGACTGCTAACTTCAGGCATGTGGCGTGCGATAAACAGCTTACTAAAGGTGCTTGTGTTAATAAACAGTGTCTTTATCCTTCTCCCTGTAAGAACTTAAAAATAGATCATTCCGATTATCTTAAATTATTAAGAAGTCTTCGTAATCTTCCGAATGTAAAGAAGGTTTTTATCCGTTCGGGTATTCGATTTGATTATCTGGTCAGTGACAAGGATGATACCTTCATGAAGGAGCTTTGTGAACATCATATTAGCGGACAGCTAAAGGTTGCTCCTGAGCATATCAGTAATAATGTATTAAAACTGATGGGAAAGCCAGAGAATTCTGTTTATGAGAACTTTAAAGAAAAATATAAGAGGATGAATGAGAAACTTGGTAAAAATCAGTTCATTGTGCCATATTTGATTTCCTCACATCCCGGTTCGAACTTAAAAGAAGCGGTAGAACTAGCGGAATATTTAAGGGATTTAGGATATATGCCGGAACAGGTACAGGATTTTTATCCCACTCCCTCTACGATATCTACCTGTATGTATTATACGGGACTGGACCCAAGAACAATGAGTGAGGTATATGTTCCGAAGTCCCCTCATGAAAAGGCTATGCAGCGGGCTTTAATTCAGTATCGTAATCCGAAGAACTATGAGCTGGTGGCAGAAGCACTCAAGAAGGCTGGAAGAACGGATTTAATTGGATTTGATAAGAAATGCCTTATCCGTCCACGCCAATTAGAAAGGGAAAAGCAGTTCATTACAAGGGATAAAACAGAGAAGGTTAACGGTAACCAGATTAAGAGCAAGGACAGTTCGGTCAGAACGATTAAGAAAAAAGAGTACGAGGATTTTAAGTATAGTAAAGATAAACAGAGGCCTCATAAAAGCCAGATCAGTAACAGCAGAGGAAGGTCAAACGAGGAGTTTGACAGTAAAAAACGAAGCAATTCAAGTAACAGCTACAAGAAGGCTGCCGGGCATAAATCTTCAATCAGAAAGGAAGCTGAAGGCAGAAAAGATTATCGGAAATCAGGGAAAAAATAATGGGTAAAGTAAAAGTTAGAAGTACATTGTACCAATAATTTGCAGAAGTAATGCAGAAAGTAAGAATAATAGTAAGAGGTATCACTCTCTCAAGAGGAAAATCCTTGACAAGAAATTGTCAGAATGATATACTACGCAAGGTATCTGTTTACAGTATATTAAGGAATGACCAGCTCTTGGTCCGGACGGACTAAGAGCTGTTTTTACGAAGTATTTCACAAGTTAAAAATATTTGCTCTTTATTGGTTGTAAGTACACTGTCATACATAGGACGAATAACGTGTGGGAAATATATGAGATAGAAGATACAAAGAAAGGGATTATAAATGGAAATAACAAAATTTGATGAATTAGAACTAAATCCAAACATACTTCGAGCAATAGAAGAAATGGGTTTTGAAGAGATGTCACCGATACAGGCTAAGGCAATTCCGATGATATTAGAAGGTAAGGATATCGTCGGTCAGGCTCAAACTGGTACCGGTAAAACCGCCGCATTCGGTATACCATTAATGCAAAAGATCAATCCAAAGGATAGAAGTCTTCAGGCGATTGTATTATGTCCGACGAGAGAGCTAGCCATTCAGGTTGCTGAGGAGATAAGGAAGCTGGGATTATTTATGCACGGAATAAAAATACTCCCAGTCTATGGTGGTCAGGAAATATCAAAGCAGATTCGCTCACTGAAATCGGGTGTACAGATCATAATCGGAACGCCGGGCCGTGTTATGGATCATATGAGAAGAAAAACCGTTAAATTTGATGGAATTAATATGGTTGTACTAGATGAAGCCGATGAAATGCTAAACATGGGCTTTCGTGAGGATATAGAAACTATATTAAGCCAGGTTCCACAGGAGCGTCAGACAGTACTGTTTTCAGCTACTATGCCTGCACCAATCTTAGAGATCGCCAGAACCTATCAGAAAAAAGCGGAGATAATCCGTGTGGTAAAAAAAGAACTTACTGTACCAAAGATAGAACAATATTATTATGAAGTAACTCAGAAAAATAAAGAGGATGTATTATCCAGGCTTCTCGATATGTACAATCCTAAGCTTTCCTTGGTATTTTGTAATACCAAGAAGCAGGTAGATGAGCTTACTGCAGCGCTCCAGGGAAGAGGATATTTTGCAGAAGGACTCCATGGAGATTTAAAGCAGCAACAGAGAGACCGCGTCATGAACAGCTTCCGTAACGGCAAGACAGATATTTTGGTGGCAACTGATGTAGCTGCCAGAGGGATAGATGTTGATGATGTTGAAGCAGTATTTAATTATGATGTTCCACAGGATGATGAATATTATGTACATCGTATTGGTAGAACAGGACGCGCCGGTAGAGAGGGAAGAGCTTTCACGCTGGTTGTTGGAAGGGAAGCCTATAAGCTTAGGGATATCATGAGATATTGCAATACCAAAATAAAAGCGCAACCAATACCTTCTTTAAATGATGTAACGGCAGTGAAGGCTGAAAAAATCATGGATAAGCTAAAGACAATCATACAAAATGATGACCTCTCCAAAATGGTTGATTTGATTGAGAGCAGAGTAAATGAAGAAGAGTTTACATCACTTGATATCGCAGCAGCGCTACTGAAGATAATCATGGGTGATGATGGAAGTAAAGCGGATGAAGGTAAAATGATGGAAGATTATGGAGATACCGGAGCGGAAGCAGGTATGGTCAGACTTTTTATTAATCTGGGAAAGAATCAGAGAGTAAGACCAGGCGATATCCTAGGGGCAATTGCGGGAGAGACAGGAATGCCCGGCAAATTAATCGGTTCTATAGATATGTATGATAAATATACCTTTGTAGAAGTTCCTAGAGAATATGCCCCTGAGGTTATTCAGGTTATGAAATCAGCAAAAATCAAAGGAAAAAGTATCAATATAGAGCCTGCAAATAGAAAATAATTGCATAAGTAAATAAGAGCAGTATGATAGTGTTAGGATTATCGTTGTGAAGGTGATCTGGTACTATAACTGTTCTTTTTTTTATCTCAACTATTTTGTATTAGAAAAGAAATAGGTTTCATTATTTTAAGCTTGACGATTGGCTAATATGAATTTATAATAATAATTATCAATATTATTATAAAATACATTACAATATTACAAGTAAACAATTGAAGCCAATGGAGGTCTGTATGGCAGCAAATAAATATAGCCGGCAAAGAGAGGCAATAAAAGAGTATCTTTCTGAAACAAAGGAACACCCCACTGCAGATACAGTATATATGAATATACGCGACACTTACCCTAATATTAGTCTGGGAACGGTATATCGTAATCTAAATTTACTTGCCGAACAGGGAGAAATATTAAGAATTAATTGTCAGGATGGTTGTGATCGGTACGATGGTAATCCGAAGCTTCATTATCATTTTTTGTGTAAAGGCTGTGGGAGAGTTCTTGACATTGAGATGGAATCGATTGAGCATATTAATGTAATAGCGGGAGCAGGTTTTAATGGAATTGTTGAAGGGAATGTGACATATTTCTACGGTCAATGCCCAGAGTGTAAGGATAAAATCAAATAATGCAATATATATCTGCATAGCATATAATATAAATTAAGTCACGTAGCGCTCTGTTTCGCAAACGTGGCTTAATTTTATGTATACATAAAAGATTTATCATTGGGTTAACGGAGATAGCAATTTACTTCATAATAAAGAATGATGCATTTAAGGATATCATAACTTTTTGAAGGAATACCTTGAATGTAAAGGAAATTTTGAAGGTTTTAATGGAAGATAAACTTTGACACTCGAATCAACTTTTGAAGTTATTTCCGTATTCCCTATATAAGGGAAGGGATTTATTATTTGTATTGGAGTCAGTAAAGTAATTGATAAAAAGAATGAAAAAGATATTGACAAATGTAAGAAGTTAATATATTATAAGTATAACAGTAATAGTTATTATTATTAAAATATGAATTAACAAGGAGAGATCATTATGAAGAAATTTGTATGTCAGATATGTGGTTATGTTCATGAGGGAGACGATGCACCGGATTTTTGTCCGATCTGTAAAGCGAAGAAAGAAAAATTTACTGAAAAGTCTGAGGATATGTTCTGGGCTGACGAACATGTAGTAGGAGTAGCGAAGGGTGTCAGTGAAGATATATTAAAGGATTTAAGAGATAATTATATGGGTGAATGCACCGAGGTAGGAATGTATCTGGCTATGGCAAGGGTAGCACACAGGGAGGGATATCCTGAAATTGGATTATATTATGAGAAAGCTGCCTTTGAAGAGGCTGAACATGCTGCTAAATTTGCAGAGTTACTAGGTGAGGTTATAACAGATAGTACAAAGAAGAATTTGCAGATGAGAGTAGATGCTGAAAACGGTGCCTGCCAAGGGAAGAAAGACCTTGCAACACGTGCAAAGGCAGCAAATCTAGATACGATCCATGATACAGTTCATGAGATGGCAAAAGACGAAGCTAGACATGGTAAGGCATTCAAGGGTTTGCTGGAGAGATATTTCGGGAAGTAAGTGTGATATGAAAATGCACTTTGACAATAGGTGCATCAAGAGTTTCATTTAATTTAAAGTTAAAGATAGGAATTTTGAGGAATGTTGCGATGACAGCATTCCTCAATTTCTTTTTGAAGATTTATGTTGACAATGATGTGACCACATTATATAATACGACCATGGTCACATTGTGTTATGCGTTCATTATTGTGGGAATAGGGGTATTAAGATGTCTATTTTTAAGCAGCAACGGGAGATGGTGAAGAAGGAGATTCTGGAAAAGTCAGTTTCTCTCTTTAAGGAAAAGGGCTATAGCAGTATATCAATTGAACAGATTGCAAAAGAAACAGGTATTGCGAAGGGCACTTTTTATAATTATTTTACGACAAAAAAGGATATTCTCATTCTTTGGGCCGATCAGGAATTTAGTAAAATAGCTTTCCAGAACATTGAATATCATAATTTTACCATGCAAAACAACCTTTATCGATTAGTTGAAATACTTGTGGAAGCAATTAAGGTGGAAGGAAATCTTTTTACTTCGTTTTTCGAAGAGATTATATTGACATCCCCCAGAAAAGAACTGGAAAACAGATTTGATTTTTTATCTATCTTTTCAAAAGCCATAAAAAGCTCAAGCGATTCGGAGAGTATCGGTGATAATTTTAATGAAAAAATGAATGTCTTTAATAACGCAATGTTTTTAGGCTTAACAGAATGGCTTAAGCGAGAAAACACTGTGGATGGGCTCGAGCAATATCTTAAAATGATAGTAGATATTTGTCTTTTTGGCATGGTTTCAAGATAAATACTATATTTGATAGTAATGACCAGTTAAGAAAAGTCAACCCTAAACAAACAGCTGGATCTAAGCCTGAAAAAGCAAGTATCTTACATAGACTTGAAAAGCGCGTAACATCACCGATTTCACCCAGTATCATGCCGCCATACACATACCTGATGCCAGGTATGGTCATGATTACAGAATCCAACGAAAGTATAATCGCGTACGTTTCGTATTCAACTTCATCAACCTGTTTATCCTGTAATTCAATATGATCTATTGATTGAGTTATCTGTATAGATATAGAACTGTCACTGGAACCGACAGAGTTCTGTGCCAGAGCTATTAATTCTACGACAGTCTCATTCTTGAAATGACCGTGGGAGGCAACTTCAATGAGATACGTAAGATGAATCAGATGCATGTTGCCAGAGGTTACATAATGAAAATGGAGATGCAATACTATGGAAAAATTATTTGCAACTTTCTTCAAAAATATCTTGCTAATAACAGCCAAAGGTTATTCTTGAAATCATGAATGTTTATGGAGATAGTAGGTTCAGTGGCACATTCGATTTTATCGCTATATTCTCAGTGGTTATTAATAGTTCCAAAGACTTTAATCCCATAGGAATAGCGTTGCTTGACGAGAAAATTGACATGCTGAACAGTACAATGTTCATGGGTATAGTTAGCTGGTTAATAAAGCAAGTACCTCTAAAGAACTTGAAGAGTATTTGCATAACTTGATTAGAGTATGCCTTGGCGGCATAACTGTAAATTTTGAGGGGAATATAAAATGATAAGGATTGTATCAATTAGTAATATAACTGCTGAGAAGCCGTCAGTAATCCCAGGAACATATGACCACCAATGGTGTTTTTATGTTTTAAAAGCCAGCGCTCCATAATGAATACTGAAGCCGCATCTAATAGTAAATAAAAGCAAAATCAAAGTACTTATTATAATATTATGATCCTAGAAAGGCAGAGATTTATGGATAAAAAACATTCAAGAAATTTAATTATTAGTGGTACGATTTATACAGTAATACTATTCCTTTGGCCGGTTTTTATGTTTCTTTCTCCTGGAAACGCCGGTTCAATCGAAGAGCAACTGAATGCTCTTACTAAAAATTCAGAATTTTATAGCTTAAACTTTATTCCTGCGTCATTGATTGCACCATCAGCAATCCTTCTTATATCGGTTATCTCTGGATTATACAAAAAGGAAAGCTTAGGCTTCTTTGACACTATAGGAATTGTAATACTGGTAGCATATTCAGTACTTAATTCTATATCTTACATATCCCAATATTCTATTCTATCTAGGCTACTTGAGAAGAAGAACATCGAAGCTGCCAAGACATGGTACTTTGGAAATCCAGATTCACTTTCCTATTTTTTAAATCAGATGGGGTACTGCTTGTTTGGAATTGCAGTTTTACTAATATTCAGGGAGTTTTTGAAGGATAAGGGATTAAATAAGGCTGTCGGAATTCTTTTTTATACCTCCGCAGTACTATCTATAATAGCTTTCATAGGACTATTAATGCAGAATAATATATTGAATGCTGCAACAGTTGCAAGCGGGTTGTTAATAGTGCCTGTAGGAATTCTGGCGATAATAACCGGAGCAAAGGATTGTGGCAAGCACGTATAGTTTTTATACTACGACAAAACAGAGTAACATTGATGTGAAAACACTGTGTATTCATAAATTATAGCCTTAAACCCTTGTAAATAGCCATAGGCTCGTGATGAAGCCAGACATGGCAAGGCTTTCAATCTTGATGCTGATGACAAAGTTACTTATGTAGAGTATCTGAAGGAAATGACGGAGCATCCGGATTATGAAGGTGTCCTTTTTGTGCGACTGGCAGTCGCACCAGTCCTAGCCATGGTTAGGACTATTTTGAGTATTAGGAATAGCGATTACGATGCGGATGCAAACACGAATCAAGAGTTCCGAAAGCAAGATTTCTCTGGAGTGAAAATCTCCACCCGTGAGCACTGATGCAAATCGGGAAGTCTAATCTAGGGCATTATCGTAAGGTGGTGTCTGAAGGAGATGCGGAAAGTCGAGAGACCCGTAGACGGTTTAGCAGACCGAAACGAAAAGTAAAGCACATGCTGCGGCAGGGCAAGTTGATGACCGTGCGAAAAGTCGGGAAATCTAAATCATTTACCCAGAAGAACCAGTCGAGTAAATGGAGGATTGCAGATAATTCACTGGTACATAGAGCATGGATATAATCATATCTATGATTGTGATATTAAAGGGTTCTTTGATAACATACCACATAAGAAACTGATGAAAGTTCTGACGAAATATATAGCTGATGGAAACATACTAGATATGATATGGGCATGGCTGAAATCAGGAGTATTGGAATATTTCCATAACTGAACAAGATTCAATGGATTGTTAGTGAGGTGTTTTGGAAAGTAATATAAATCGTTATATAGATTATCGTTATGATTCATTAGTGGGATTGCAATCTGATAAATGTATCGAATGTTTAAATTCAGAATTGTTGCCGGCTGTCCAAAATTCATGATGAATTCTCAGCATGCCTTCATTCTCGATTGGTCCATTTATTATTATACCTGAATCATCAACTTCAGCAATTTTATGTGCTGGCATAAAATTTCCCCACCCGCGTATGGCTGCAACTTGTTCTTGAGACACAAAGTAGGATACTTTTTGAATCCCGGACCATATACAAGCACCAATACACATTGGACATGGCTCATTGGAGGATATTAAATGTGCTTTTAATAGAATCTCAGAGCCATAATTCTTAATTGCTAATTGAATTGCTGACATTTCGGCATGTTCAAGTGGATTACCTGATGTACGGGATTGATTATGACTAGATGAAATCACTTTATCATCAACAATTATTACTGCGGCAAAGGGAGGGTTGCCAGTGGAAATTGCTTCTTGCTGAAGGTTAAGAATTATTGAAATTATTTCGTTTGATACCATTTCATTGAAATCTCCTAAAAGTTTATTTAGCCATTGGTAACTTCTAAGCTTAATTGAACCAGACCGCTACGCGGTGGCTATTTTCAGTATACATACTGATCAGCTTGATTATTGGTTACTATTTACTTGAATACTATTATAAGGGAGATTATCATATTGTTCAACACTAATTCTCAAATTTATTCTGCAAATACCGAGAGCCTAACATACCGGATTACTCATTGCGAAGAGGCTTCAGTGGCGTAAAAGCTCTGCAATAATTCAATAGTTATAAGATTAAGCATATATCCTGTACATTAGCTCTATATAGTCAGGATACGTAAAAATGACAGGGCTGTTAGTAAATATCAAAAGTAATTCGCTTGTCCCATAAGTATATTAACAACCCCCTTGCTACATATACTTTCCTTATATATTGTTCCCAGCACGAAATACGCCTCATCCTCAGGGGCGTATTTCATTATTTCAAATGTCATATATTTATTTGGAACTATAATAATACAGAAGCTTATTTTCTCATCATGTAATAATTTGATTATTTTTCAAAGATAATTAATAAGTCACTTAAATTAATTATACTTCTTTGGTTATTATAAAGAACGAGCATACTGTCCGACGTAATATCCTCAATACGAGCACGATAAAAACCACCAGGTGCTGCAAAATGAGACTTGCAGACAACGTGTATTTCACATGTCTTACCAATAAAGTTACTCAATAACTTTTCAGTTTCATACACAGGTATATTGAGAGCAGGTATTATCGTCTTCTTTCGATAAATATCTGCATCCATGATTGATTTGATATTCTTTATTGTTAAAATTCCAAGTTTACCATCATCGTCGACAAATAGCATATATGTATCATCCATATCGATGATACCTGCTTTATACACTCCGCCATAACCCTTATCTTGAAAGAAAATTTTAACCCATTTCCCCCTGTACTCTTGGTACCAGTTGGTCTTACTTATTAACACATCAGAATTTTCGATTTTGTTATCAGCAGGATTATTACCTTTTTCATTCGATTTTTCAATTTCATCATCTAATAGATAATCTATGGATACTTTAAATAATTTGCTTAAAGATAATAATTTATTAGTATCGGGTAATGCTTCATTCAATTCCCATTTTGAAATAGCCTGTCTTGATACTCCTAATTTTTCTGCTAATGCTTCTTGGGTAAGAAAATTCTCTTTTCTTAGGCATTGAATTTTTTCTCCTAAACTCATAGCAAATCCTCCTTATATATAATTATGTTGGCATTTGCGAAACTCATAAAATGTGTATACAAATAATTAAACTATTGAGTTTCGCATTCATCTAATATAATTACGAATTATACCATTTTTTACATAAGGACTCTACCATTTAAAGATTGATTTTACGCAATTTGCAGTTGCAATGACCATATTTGATACAGTAATAACATACGCTGATTATAATAAGTTTTGAATCGAAAACACCTGATTAGTAAGTAAGCAAATCAGGTGTTTTATTAGATACAATATTATCTATATTAGATGCTACTCGTTAATGTGAAAAAATTTGGTTTGTTCATAAAGCTTTTCTGCAATGGACTTATTATTGTTAACCTGCTCTAGAACCTCATTGGTCTTATGGAATATAGAATTTGACTTATCTGCAATTTCTGATGCCCCTCTAGAGCCTTCCTGTGAAGAGACGGTAACTTCATCGATCGCCCTCCGGATATAACCGATAGATTCACCAAGCTGACTTGCAGAAACCTTAATCTCTGATACCATTTTCTCTATTACATCTGCATCCTCATTATACTGCTCGCTGGTTTTAACCAGTATACCATAATCTTTAATTACTTTATTGTCCATAAAGTTTAGTAATAGCTTTGAATCCTTCACAATTTCTTCTACGGTAAGTGATATATCATTTGATATCGATTCGATTTTAGATACAGCACTTTTAGAATTAGTAGCAAGATTACCTATTTCTTGAGCAACCACAGCAAATCCTTTGCCGGCTTCTCCTGCGCGTGCAGACTCAATGGAGGCATTAAGGGCAAGAAGATTAGTCTGTGCGGTTATCTCAAGTATTGTTTTGGAGAGGGCCTTGATTTCATCAATGGCAGCCGCCTTTTCAATAGATTGTCTCAACTTCTTATTCGTATTATGATATATTTCTATTGTATTTTGTTCGGATTCCAATGCAGTGGCCTTTAAACCTTCTGCTCTTGTTTTGATTTCAAGTGCAAGAGTCTGTCCATGAATCGTCTTATCGGTTACTCGTTTTATTTCTTCTTCTATAGCAATAGAGGTTGCACTCATCTCTTCAGCAGAAGCAGCAGTTTCTTGCATACCGGCAGACATCTGCTCTGTAGTTGCAGAAATATCTTCTATATCGTGGTATACAGCATCTGCCCTTTCCGCTAACATAATTGAGGAATTAGTGATATTCGAGCTTTCATGTTTGATAGAGGATATGATTTGCTTGATCTCGTCCTGCATATGATAAAAGGATTTCAATATATCTCCTACCTCATCTCTTCGGTTAAAATTTCTAGCGTCAAATTTAACATTGAAATCACCCTGCTCCAAACGCTTAATATCTTTTTTAATAATATTATAGCCCTTCGCAATGAACACGCCTAAAAGGTAAGAGCAAATAGTTCCTATTAAAGCAAAAACAGCCAGTATAATGGTTATCAAACGCATAGCATCATTAATGTCATCATCGATATCATCAAGATATACTCCAACGAACCACATGCCAATGGTATTATCCTGGCGATCCTTTAATGGGATATATAAGGTTTCTGCTTTTTTTCCCATGATTATAGATTGACCTTGATATTTTGATCCCGTTTTTAACACCTTCTCAACTACTTTATCAGGAGCCTTTAAACCAATTTGTTTTTTGTTGGTTTCATCTGTCACGTTGGTTGTAATACTAGTATCCTGTGCAAATATAGTTGATAACATTCCGGTACTTCCGGCGACTTCTAAAATAACCTTGTAGTTGCCATTAATTAAGGTATCACCTTTATACAGTTTATCACCATCCAACTTCCATCTGCCGGGATAGTGAACGTCCAGTAGAGTATACCCTAAAGTGCAATAGTTATTTAACTCATTTTGTGTTTTTCTTTCCACTAGATCCGATATTCTGTCTTTGACAATTAGATTTGTTAAGATAATGATAGATATCAGTAAGACATCTACAACTAATAGGATTTTCCACTTAATTTTCATAATTATTATCGCCCCTTCTTTTGTAAAACGCTATATCATTATTATAGGTAAAAGTAACCAAAAAGTACATAAAAAAATTTGTATTTATATATTAATTTAATAACAAAACTTATATCCTTAAAATGTTATTAAATGCTATAAAATAGAATTAACATTTATAGTTATTAAAATCTATTATTAAGTTTAAAATATAAAGGTGAAAAAATACGCCCAATTGTTAGGCGTATTTTTAATCATATAATGGATTTTAGTTAATCAATGTGAAAAAATTGTACCAGCTCGTTCAAGGTATCTGCTATTTCACGGTTTGTATTTGCTTGCTCAAGAACCTCATTTGTTTTATGAAAAATCGAGGTAGATTTTTCTGCAATTTCAGAAGAACCTTTTGAACCCTCCTGAGCAGCGGTAGTAACCTCTTCGATTGCTCTGCGGATATAGCTGATTGATTCATACAATTGGGCGGTTGAAGTATCTATATCTGTTACTACCTGCTCTACGGTTACAGCATCCTCATTATATTGTTCTCCGGTATTAACAAGAATATCATAATCTCGGATTACTTTTGTATCCATAAAGTTTAACAGCAATTCGGAATCCTTCACTATCTCTTCCACAGTGATGGAGATATCACTTGATATAGTTTCTATTTGTGATACAGCTGCCTTTGAATTATGAGCCAGATTAGCTATTTCGTTAGCCACTACAGCAAAGCCTTTACCGGCTTCTCCTGCTCTTGCCGATTCGATGGAGGCATTTAGCGATAGTAGATTCGTCTGTGCTGTGATATCAAGTATCGTTTTTGAAAGAGCTCTAATTTCGTTAATTGCAGCAGCCTTTTCAATGGATTGTCTTAATTTCTTATTTGTATTTTCATAGATTTCAATTGCTGTCTTCTGGGATTCCAGTGCCTCTAGTTTTAAACTCTCTGCTCTTTGTTTGATTTCGTATGCTAATTTCTTTCCGCTTTTTGCCTTATCGCTTACATTACCGATCTCTTGCTCTATTGATAGAGAGGTGGCACTCATTTCCTCTGAGGAAGCAGCTGTTTCCTCCATACCTGCAGATAACTCCTGCGTAGTTGCCGATATATTTTCTACATCTCGGTAAACGTTATCCGCTCCTTCAGCTAAAATGGTGGAAGAGGACTTAATATTACCGGTTTCTGATTTAATTGAAGTAATAATTTCTCTAATTTTATTCTGCATGTTATAAAAGGAACGTATGATGTCTCCTACCTCATCTTTACGCTTAAAGCTTTTTCCTATAAAAGTAACATTAAAATCACCTTTTTCCAAGCGCTCCAAATCTTTTCTGATTACGTTATAACCCTTAGAAATATATTTACCTAGGATATAGGAAATAGTTGTTCCAACTAACCCTAAAAGGATTAAAATCGATGTTATCCATTTCATAGAATCTGATATTTGATGATTAATAACATCTGAATAAATACCCACAAACCACATACCTACGGTCTTCCCATCCTTATCAAGCAGTGGGATATAATAGGTATCAGCATCTTTACCGGCAACTGGGGCACTCCCCTTATAGGGTTTACTTTTTTCAAGTACCATCTTTTGTACTTCTGGTGAAGCTTGAGTCCCAACCTGTAGTTCTCCTTTTTCATTCCTTACGGTGGTAGAGATTCGGGTATTTCCTGCAAAAATCGTCGCAAGAATGCCGGTATCCGCAGAGAGTTCATTTACAACCTCATAATCTCCATTTATTAAGTGGTCGCCCTTATATAGCTGGTCACCCTGCAGACTCCAATCACCGGGATAACTAGTATCTAAAAGTGTGATACCGAGTGCTGAATAATTTTTTAGTTCAGATGATGTCTTATTTGATACAAGGTCGGATAAAATACCTTTTACCATAAAATTTACTGTTATAATAATAGTTATCAGTAAGATGTCTAAAGCCATCAATACTTTCCATTTTATTTTCATCCTTTGCAAGCCTCCATTGTCATATTATAAAATATTTAATCATATATAATATATATCGGAAGATTTATGTTGAAAATTTATACAAAAAATTTGAATTAATTAAAAACTATGTTAAAATGAAACAATAAGTAAATACACAAAAAACAACTGTCAGGTACTACCTGACAGTTGAATAAAGCGCTATTTAATTCTTGATATATGCACACAATATACATATATATTCTGTATTTTCTTCGCTTCAACATTATCTACATGAATAATAGGCTGGGTCTCAGAGGGAGTAACATAAATCTTAAATATTATTCCATCCTGATTAACTCTCATATTACGTATGTGTTTATATTCGTAGTCCTTCTTTGGAATACTGATATAATTAAAAATGATATCATAAGTATCCGGATGTGAAAAGCACAGGATAATATCTTCTTTATTATACATTCCGATAATCTCCCGGGCTTCCTCAAAGGTCATATTCGTACACTTATATTCGCCTTCATTAAATAGGGTATTCATATTACTGTTATCAAGAAGTAGTAACGGATTTTCAACAACCTTCTTTGACAGAGGCTCCACTCCTTCCTTATATTCCTGATTTGGGATCTGATCTTTAGTCAGAAGGAAGCAATAATGAATATGGAAAAATATAACAAATATTAATTAAAGTATATCGGAAATTCTTTAATATGTCAATAAAAACAGGAGTAAATCCAACTAAGGGATTTACTCCTGCACATAATCATCCGCTTCAGGGGCTGATTACTTATTTCATTATTTATTGATGCTTCTCTTTACATAGGTTGTGTGAAGTAGTTCATGAGCTTTATGACTGCCCGGCTTACCTAAGTATTCAGCATATAGTGTCTGAATAGAAGGATTTGTATGAGATTTTCTTAAAGGCATATCTGCATCAATATCATAAAGAGCTTTTGCACGAAGTGCTCTGATATCAGTAAAGTTTCTTACAGTAGCAGGCTGTTGAGGCTGACCGCCGCCGTTTACACAACCACCTGGGCATCCCATGATTTCAATAAAGTGGTAAGTCTTTTTGCCAGACTTAACATCTTCAAGAAGCTCTCTTGCATTAGCAAGACCGGAAGCTACAGCTACATTAAGATCAATGCCGGCTACATGGTAGGTTGCTTCTTTGATACCCTTAGTTCCTCTTACTTCTACAAAGTCAAGGCTAGGAAGCTCTTTACCGGTTAAGGTCTCAACTGCAGTTCTAAGAGCGGCTTCCATAACACCGCCGGTAGCACCGAAGATAGTAGCTGCACCTGTTGATCTGCCAAGCGGATCGTCAAAATCTTCATCCGGAAGAGATAAGAAATTTAATCCAACTCGTTCAATCATTTTAGCAAGCTCGCGAGTGGTAATGGAGATATCTACATCAGGAACACCTGCTGCATTCTGATCCTCTCTGCCAATTTCGAATTTCTTAGCAGTACAAGGCATTACACTGACCATAACAATCTTATTAGGATCAAGATTCATCTTCTCAGCATAATAGGTTTTCGTGATAGCACCAAACATCTGCTGAGGAGATTTACAACTGGACAAGTTATCTAACATATCAGGATAGTAGTGCTCGCAGTATTTAATCCAACCAGGAGAACAGGAGGTGATTAAAGGTAATACACCACCGTTTTGTATTCTATCAAGTAATTCGGTTGCTTCTTCCATAATTGTTAAATCAGCTGAGAAATCGGTATCAAATACCTTATCAAAGCCTAAGCGGCGTAAAGCAGAAACCATTCTTCCCTGTACATTTGTACCAATCGGAAGACCGAAGGCCTCGCCAAGTCCTGCACGAACTGCAGGTGCGGTCTGTACAATAACGTATTTGTCAGGATCTGCAAGTGCTGCAAATACATCATCTGTACTATCTTTTTCATATAATGCACCGGTAGGACATACCGCAATACATTGACCACAGGATACACAGCTTGTTTCGCCTAAGCCCATATCAAAAGCACAGGCGATATTCGTATCAAAGCCACGTTCATTTGCACCGATTACACCGATGCCCTGAACCTTTTCGCATACTGCTGAACAACGTCTACATAAAATACATTTGTTGTTATCACGTACCATATGAGCAGAGGATAAATCAGGCTCATAATAGGAACGAGCACCATCATAAAGATCTTCGTTCTCAACCTTTAAGTCACTGCAAAGCTTCTGAAGCTCACAGCTACCGCTGCGGGTACAGGATAAGCATTTTCTGTCATGATCGGATAAAATAAGCTCCAAGGTTTTCTTGCGGGATTCAAGTACCTTTGAGGAGTTTGTCGTAATCTCCATGCCTTCATTGATGGGATACATACAGGAAGCAACAAGGCTTCTGGCACCCTTAACTTCAACAACACAGATACGGCAGGCACCGATTTCATTAATATCCTTTAAATAGCAAAGGGTAGGAATATCGATATGAGCAAGCCTAGCTGCTTCCAAGATAGTGGAGCCCTTAGGTGCTTCAACTGGCATACCATTTATTTTTATATTAACAGTTTCCATTACTAACCTCCATTTTCAAATAGATTGGAAAAGTCACGATAGTGAATTTATAAGAGATTATATTAGTGATATTACAGGATGATAATCTCTTTCCTACAGGTTCAATGTTATTTCTTTGAGATAGCTCCGAATTTACATTTTTCCATACAAGCACCGCACTTAATACATTTGTTAAGGTCGATTACATGAGCTTCCTTAACCTTACCGGTAATTGCTCCATTCGGACAAATTCTTGCGCATAAGGTACAGCCCTTACACTTATCAGCATCAATTACATAAGAAAGCAGAGCTTTACATACGCCTGCAGGACACTTCTTATCAACTACGTGAGAAATGTATTCATCTCTAAAGAAACGTAAGGTTGAAAGAACCGGATTTGGAGCTGTCTGACCAAGACCGCAAAGAGCATTCTCTTTGATATAGTAGCAAAGTTCTTCAGCCTTCTTAAGATCATCCATAGTTCCCTTGCCTTCTGTTATTTTCTCCAGAATTTCGTAAAGACGCTTTGTACCAATACGGCAAGGAGTACATTTACCGCAGGATTCATCTACTGTGAACTCAAGGAAGAACTTAGCAATATCTACCATACAGTTATCTTCATCCATAACGATGAGACCGCCGGACCCCATCATAGATCCGATACTGATTAAGTTATCATAATCAATCGGAATATCAAAGTGCTCTGCAGGGATACAACCGCCGGAAGGACCGCCTGTCTGAGCTGCTTTAAATTTCTTGCCATTCGGGATACCGCCACCTATTTCGTCTATTACTTCACGGAGAGGCGTTCCCATAGGAATTTCTACAAGACCGGTATTATTAATTTTACCGCCAAGTGCAAATACCTTTGTTCCCTTGGATTTTTCTGTACCCATAGCAGCAAACCACTCAGCTCCGTTTAAGATAATCTGAGGAATGTTTGCATAGGTCTCTACGTTATTTAATATAGTAGGCTTCTGGAAGAGACCCTTCTGAGCCGGGAACGGAGGACGAGGACGAGGCTCACCACGATTACCCTCGATGGAGGTCATAAGAGCTGTTTCCTCACCACATACGAAAGCACCTGCACCAAGTCTTATATCAACATCAAAATCAAAACCGCTGTTAAATATATTCTTACCAAGTAAGCCATATTCTCTAGCCTGCTTTATAGCTATTTTCAAACGCTCAACAGCAATAGGGTACTCAGCACGAACGTATACATAACCCTGTGATGCACCGATTGCATAGCCTGCAATTGCCATAGCCTCAAGTACAACATGAGGATCTCCTTCCAGTACGGAACGATCCATGAAGGCACCCGGGTCACCCTCGTCGGCATTACAGCATACATATTTCTGATCTGCATCATTTCCTTTAGCAAGCTTCCATTTTAAACCGGTAGGGAAACCACCGCCGCCGCGTCCTCGAAGGCCGCTGTCTAAGATTGTCTGGATAACCTGATCAGGTGTATACTCGGTTAAAACTTTACCAAGAGCTTCATAACCATTTGTACCGATATATTCATCGATATTTTCAGGATTGATTACACCACAATTACGAAGTGCAATTCTATGCTGTTTTTTGTAGAAATCGGTATCATTTAAGGATCTGATTCCATCCTCGGTTACCATTTCCTTATAAAGGAGACGGGTAACGATACGACCCTTTAATAAATGTTCAGATACGATCTCCGGAATATCTTCCTCTTTAACCATTGCATAAAAGGTAGCTTCCGGGTAAATAATAACGATAGGGCCTAAAGCACAAAGTCCATGACAACCTGTCTGTACAACGGCTACTTCCTCTTTAAGACCATTTTTCTTGATTTCTGTCTGCAGAGATTCGATTATCTTAGCACTTCCAGAGGAAGTACATCCGGTACCACCGCAAACCAATACGTGTGAACGATACATAATGTGTCCTCCTTCAGATTAACCGAGTACCTCGGCAATCGTATATTTTGTAATGACCTGACCGCGGATTAAGTGTTGGTCAACAACCTCAAGTGCCTTTTCAGGGGTCATTTTAACGTAAGTTACTTTATCTTTGCCAGGCTCGAGTATCTCAACGATAGGCTCGTATTGGCATAATCCGATACATCCGGTCTGTGTTACTGCTACATTAGTAAGTCCTTTTGCCTGAACCGCATCTGCAAGTGCTGTAAGAACCGGTCTTGCTCCGCTTGCGATACCGCAGGTTGCCATACCTACTATAACGCGGGTCTGATCACTTGACTCGTTACGAATACCAATCTGGCCCTGCATCTTTTCTCTGATTGCTTTAAGCTCTTCTAGAGATTTCATGCTAATCCTCCTTAAAAATCTGAAAATTTTAAGTTACCTAAGCGAGGAGGATTTATCCTCACTTAAAAATCTAAAAAATTTAAGTTACCTAAGCGAGGAGGATTTATCCTCACTTAAAAATCTGAAAATTTTAAGTTACCTAAGCGAGGAGGATTTATCCTCACTTAAAAATCTAAAATTTAAGTTACCATGGGAAGGAGGACTTCCTCCTAATCCATAAAGTTAATATGTGTCGCCAACTTGGAGTTAAACTCCTGTTTAATGTTATAGCCTAAGTTTCTAAGTAATAACTGGTTATACCAGATATCCCCCGTCTGTTTCCTTTTGGTTTTCGTCTAAATACTCTTTGATATAAGCAGATACTTCAGGCGAATTTAACGGAACATCGTTAAGAATTTGACGAAATTCCCTAGTATCCAGTACAAATTGCTTATTATCAAATATATAGGTATAAACGAAATCAATATGCGTATTTAATGTAATGAGTGTATGCAGGGTACTATTCATATCCCCTAGAGGCATACGGTCTATATGTGACAATTTGAATACCGCTGTTACTTTTGTTCCAATATCTACAGTAGACTCTATGTCAAAGGTACCTTCGGAATTTAAGGCAGCCATCTTAAAAAAAGGAACGCCTAAACCGATTTTTCTTGTAGTTCTCGTTGTAAAGAAGGGATCTTCCACCCTTTGAAGCTGTTCCCCTGTCATACCGCATCCATTGTCAACAATTGTTATCGTTAGTTTATCTAATTCTCTTTGTATCTGTACTTTTATTTCAATCAAATCAGCACCTGCGCGGATTGAATTATTAGCAACATCCAATACATTGAGAGATAATTCGGTCATCATGTTATTCGTATTTTGCTAAAATGCCTTCTAAATCATCAACAGTTAATTTGCCATATACATCATCATTAATAGTAAGTACGGGTGCTAAGCCGCATGCTCCGATACAACGGCAGGACTCTAATGAAAACTTACCATCATTTGTGCAACCGCCATCTGCTAAGCCAAGTAAATCCTGAAGCTTATTAAAGATATCTCCGGAACCTTTTACATAGCAGGCAGTTCCAAGGCAAACGGATACATTGAATTTGCCCTTCGGATTAAGTGAGAATTGTGAATAAAAGGTAACGATACCATAAATTTTTTCCAGTGGTACATTCATTTCATTGGAAATTATGGTCTGTACTTCGATTGGAAGATAGCCATATATTTCTTGTGCCTTCTGTAATATGGGCATCAGAGCACCTTTGTCATCTTTATGATCTGCAATGACTTTTAAAAGTGCAGCTTCCTGCTCTTTTGTTCCTGCAAAGGGTACTGTATTATTTTGCGATCCCATTTTTTGAACCTCCTTGATTTAAACTGTGTCGCCACAAACACACACATTATAACATAAGTATGTTAAAAAATCTACAAAAAATATTAACAACTATCTGTATATTTGAGGAAATCTATTATATGCAACATGTATAGATGACAAAAGGTATTGAAAATAAGTTTGGAACGTTTGACAAGCATTCACATTCGTTAATTGTATTTCCTGTATAAATGTAGTATAATATGGCGTAGCAAGGAACGTATTGGATAAGCTGGCAGTTCTCTTTCTATGTGAAATAAGAGAAGGGCATATGACCTATGAAAGGGAATTGCATAATTATAAAGATCAGAGACGTTAATTAGAGCAAAACATCAGACATGTAATAAAGCATATAACAATGTGAATAATATAAAGGTTCCTAAGAATATGTGACAGGAACGTTGATATCAACAATAAGAAATATTACACAATAGGAAGGCGCAACGATGGATGAGATGAATAAAGAGATGTTAGAGATGGTATTAAAGGCAGTACCAGGGGGTGTTGCTAAGCTTGCATTGGACGATATGTTAACGATTCTATATGCG